>DATJZF010000022.1:0-128577 GCA_035499255.1 Dongiaceae bacterium
GTTCGCGGCATCGATTCCGCCGCTCTCGACAAATACGCCGAAATGGTGCAGTGGTACGCCCTCAATCGCGCTTCGCTGAATCCCGCCACCGGCAAAATAGACTTCGCCTCTCTCCTCAACAGTTATCAATTCGAGGGCACAATCTTCACCGCCACTATCGCGAATATTCCCGAGCTCGCTCCCCCGGAAAATGACGAGAAGACCTCCATCGGTTTTTTCAACATTTCCTCCGACGCCGATGGCGTACTGCGTCGGTCGCTCCTGGTGCTTCCGTTTGGACGCTCGAACAATCCCGACGATCTCGACCTGTATGGCTCGCTCGAGGTGCAGACGCTTCGTGCGTACTTCGGCTTGAAAACCGATCAAGTTACCGTGAACTACGGCCCTGCGGGTATCGCCAGCGTGCAGTTCGCCGACAAGCTCACCATTCACCCGGACTATCTTGGGCGCATGTTCATCAACTACCGCGGCCCGCGGGGCACTTATCCGTATTACTCCCTTGCTGACGTCGTTCAACACAAGTTCGTGCCCGGCGCCTTCAAAGGCAAAATCGTCCTCGTGGGTGCCTCCGCCACTGGCATTGGCGACCTGCGCACTCCACCTTATGGCGGCATCGACTATCCCGGCCTGGAAGTCCACGCCAACGTCATCGACAACATGCTAAACGGTGGCTTCCTCATCCACGGGCCGTACCAGGTTCTTACCGATCTCTCACTTATTCTCCTCTTCGGGCTCCCGCTCGGTTTTGCGCTGGCGCTCGTCTCCACGCGTTGGATGTGGTTCGGCCTGGCGCTTCTGATTCCATTTACCGCGATCGTTTACGTCGCGTTCCTCAACAACTACTGGCTCAATTTCACCGTTCCTGCCGGAACTCTGACTGCCAATGCGATGGCTGTTTCCCTGTATCGCGCCTTGGTCGAAGAGAAGGAAAAACGCAAAGTGCGTAGCGCCTTCAGCCGTTACGTAAACGCCGAAGTGATTCGCCTCGTGCTGTTGAATCCGAAACTCGTCGAGCCTCGCAAACAGGAAATCACCGTGATGTTCAGTGATATTCGCGGCTTCACCACGATCTCCGAGAAACTCGACGCGCAAGAACTGGCAGTGTTCCTTAATGGCTATCTTTCCGATATGACTGGCATCGTCTTCGACACCAGCGGCACGCTCGATAAATACATTGGTGACGCGGTCATGGCCTTCTGGGGTGCGCCAGCCTCCGACGATGCCCACGCCATTCAGGCTTGCACCGCAGCGGTCACAATGATCAAGCGTGTACGCGAACTCCAGCGTCAGTGGGCTGCCGAAGGCAAACCGGCTCTCGAGATTGGTATCGGTCTCAACTCCGGCGTCGCGAGCGTCGGCAACATGGGCTCGGCGCGCCAATATGGGTACACTGCACTTGGAGACGTCGTGAATCTCTCGTCGCGTCTCGAGGGTCTCAACAAGGAGTATGGCACGCACATCATCGTCAACGAATCGACGTTCACCGCTGCACAGAACGCCGGCTTCCTATTCCGCGAACTCGACCTCATTCGTGTGAAGGGCAAGTCGCAGCCGGTGACGATTTATGAACTCTACGGCCATCTCCTCGATCTTCAGCAGTCGGGCCAGCTTTCCGACGCCGAATCGCGCATCGAAAGATTTGAAGAAGCGCGCCACCTCTACCGCGGTCGTCATTGGGCGGATGCTCAACACATCTTCCAGACAATCCTCGGCCGCTGGCCCGATGACGGCCCGTCGGTCATTTACCTGAAGCGCTGCCAGGACTATCTCGCCGAGGAGCCGCTCCCCGAATGGGACGGCGTCTTCACCATGACCCACAAATAACCGCCGCAGAAGCACTCAATTTTTCTGTACGATGCCGGTCACTCCCGCGACAAATAATGTCGCCAAAATCCATCCCAACAGCACTTGCAGCCGCTGGAATCCGAACAGTAACCGAGTGGACGCAAAAAACGACCCTCGTTCCAGCGCCTGCGGGTTCGGCTGCCAATAATCAATCTGCCCGAGTTTCACGAGCGGCAGGGAGTTCTCGATCGAAAACGCCAGTGGGCTCAACGGCTCGTAATACGCCGGCGCATGTCCATTGGCCACAAAATAGTCGTACGCTTTTTGATCCTTCGGCGCCAGCGCGCCAGCCGCGTTCGCGCCGGCAAAAACGCCCCATCCTAACAGCACGAGAATCAACAGCCCAACCAGCGCACGCAGCGGGTAATATCCGAATCCCACCACCAGGCCCAGTGGCCAGCGTACCCACCCTACTGGAAAATTCCCCTCTTCTTTCCAAAGCCGGTCCTCCATCGTGAACAGCACGCGCCGTGCCGCGCGGTCCACACCCGCATTTCGCATCACCTGCGCCAGTTGCCGGTACGGTTGTGGCGTGAACGGAGACTGCAGCGCCAGCCACGCCAGCCGGCTTCTGGGATCAGTCAATCCCGACAAGACGTGCTGATACACAAAGCCATCGATCGACAGCTTCCCCGTTCCTGGCCAACTTGCTTTGTCGTCGCAAATCGCCCCCGCCGTCGCGTAGTTCAAATTCAGCGAAGCGCGCTCCGCATTCGCGACGTCCGTCCACGCAACGGTCCCCTTCGTCACGGCACTCGCCAGGCTCACTTCCCCCTCAGCTCGGAAGCCATTTCGGAGCAGCACATCTCCCTGCACACTGATGCGGTCCGCATTCAGCGCCTTCCCGCCCGGATTCCGGAACGTTCCGCCGTCACACTCGAAGTTATCCCCAACCTGTGCGCTGAGCAGATTCACTTCCCCTTCCGCCGAAAATCCATTCCGCATGAACACAAACCCGCCGACGTTTACGCTGTCCGCATTCAGCGCAGTCCCTCCCGAATTCTTAAACGCGCCTCCATCGCAGGTGAGGTTGTTCCCAATTTGCGCTCCCAGCAGATGTACCTCGCCGTCGGCTACAAAACCCTTCTGCAACAGCACGTTTCCTCTCACATCGATTCGGTCCGCATTTAGCGCCATTCCGGGACCTTTCTTGAAGTTCCCGCCGCCGCACTCCAGGTTCCCGCCGACTTGCATCCCCACCAGCCGTACTTCTCCTTCAGCCACAAATCCGTCCCGCAGAAAAGCGCTGCCTCGCACGCTGGCGCGGTCGGCGCTCAGCGCGCTTCCCGTTACGTTCAGAAACGCTCCGTCATTGCACTCCAGATTGCCGCCGATATCCGCTCCGAACAGCCGCACTTCCCCTTCCGCCGAAAATGCGTTGCGAAGGAATACGCTGCCTCGCACCCGAATTCTGTCTGCGCGCAGCGCTTTCCCTGGAAAATTCCGGAACCTTCCAGCCATGCAGTCCAGGTTGTTTCCGATGCGTGCTCCGACCAGTTGAATCTCTCCCTCGCAACAGAACCCGTTCGCGAGCGACACGGTGCCCTGCACTTTGGCGCGCTCCAAGTTGACCCCGCGCACTCCGCTGCCATTGAGATTAATGGTGGGAATTCGCAGAAATCGCAGCCGGAGTTCTTCCTTGCATCCGCAGCAGATCAATGCCAGAGGAAATCGCACGCGCACAAAGGATAAATCCAGCGCTCCCTCAATCCGCGCTCCATGCACCTGCACGCCGCGAGGGTCCACAAAATTCCGCGCCTCACGATCAATGCACAGCCAGCGAATCAGCGCTGCTCGAATGCTCCGCTCTTCCCCCCATGAACTGGCCTTCGCCGCGTCGTTTGACGGATCGAAATCTTTCTGGCTCGTCCCGCACCATGCCACGTCCCCTACCGTCACCGCGCGCAGCAACCTCAGTTCCGCGTCGCGCAATGCCTGGAAGCGGTCTCCAGCCAGCCCGATTAGTTCCTCAGATTTGCCTGGACTCGATAAGGTCGGCATGACGTTGTCGATTAGTATGCCTTATACCACGGGCCAAAATGTCTCACCAACCTGCCTCTCTGTTCCTTCCGGTCCTTTCGTCCGGTGATGTACCTAAACGGTCCCGTTTCGTAGTCTAATGACATGAACCCTATCGGAAGCTTCGGCGCAATGCGGTTGGCGGCTCTGCGCTCTCCGGACTATTACTGAAGGTAACGACCGCTTTCTATGTGGATTGTTCGACTCGCTCTCTCCAGGCCATATACGTTCATCGTTATGGCTATCGTCATCGTGCTTCTCACGGCGGTGGTGGTTCCGCGCACGCCCACGGACATTTTCCCGGAGATCAACATCCCCGTCATTGCGACGGTGTGGACTTACGCCGGTCTCATGCCCCAGGAGATGGAGCAGCGTATCACCACGAACGTGGAGCGCGGAATCACCGTGCTGGTCAACGACGTCGAGCACATCGAATCGCAATCGCTCAACGGCATCGCCATCGTCAAGATTTTCTTCCACCCCGGCGCGAATATTCAGACCGCTCTCGCGCAGACGACGGCGATCTCGCAGACCTTTCTGCGTTCCCTCCCTCCGGGCACCACTCCGCCTCTCGTGATCATCTACTCGGCGTCCACTGTGCCCGTGCTGCAGATCGGGCTGACCAGCGATCGCCTGAGCGAGCAGCAGCTTTTCGATTACGGCAACAACTTCATCCGCACGCAGTTGGCCACCGTGCAGGGCGCCTCCATGCCTTTTCCCTACGGCGGAAAGCAGCGCCTCGTCTCCGTCGACATCGACTTCCCCGCGCTTCAGGCCCGCGGCCTCTCTCCCGTCGATATCGTCAGCGCTGTCAACGCGCAGAACCTTATTTTGCCGACCGGCACCGCCAAGCTCGGCTCGCTCGAATACAACGTAGAACTGAACGGCAGCCCGCGCGTACTCGCTGAACTCAACAATCTTCCGGTGAAAACCGTCAACGGTTCCACCATCTACTTGCGCGACGTTGCTCATGTCCGCGACGGATTTGCTCCACAAACCAATGTCGTGCTCGCCAACGGCGAACGCGGCGTCCTCATGAGCGTGTACAAGACCGGCAGCGCCTCTACTCTTTCCATCGTCGATCGCGTCAAACAAACTCTTAAGGATTACCAGCCTTCGCTTCCCGAAGGTCTGAAAATCTCGACCTTCTTCGATCAGTCGCTCTTCGTGCGCGCCGCAATTCAGGGCGTGCTGCGGGAAGCCCTCATCGCTGCCTGTCTCACCGCCATCATGATTCTTCTCTTCCTCGGCAACTGGAAGAGCACCTTGATCATCGCCATTTCCATTCCACTCTCGATCCTGGTCAGCATCCTTTGTCTCAGCGCGCTCGGCGAAACGATAAACATCATGACCCTGGGTGGACTTGCTCTCGCCGTCGGTATCCTTGTCGACGACGCCACCGTCGAAATCGAAAACATCAACCGTAACCTCGCCATGGGCAAAGAGACCGTTCAGGCCATTCTGGACGGCGCCCAGCAGATCGCTCTGCCCGCGTTTGTCTCGACCCTTTGTATCTGCATCGTTTTCATTCCAATGTTTTTCCTTTCCGGCGTTGCCCGGTATCTCTTCGTTCCTCTTGCTGAAGCTGTGATTTTCGCCATGCTGGCTTCCTACATGTGGTCGCGTACCATCGTGCCGACCATGGCCATGTACCTTCTGACCGCCGAAGACGAGTACAACCCCGAACATCACAAAGGCGAGAGGATGGGCTTCTTCCGGCGCTATCAGCAGAAATTCGAGCACGGCTTCGAATGGCTGCGCGAGAAATATCGCGCTGCGCTGACTACCGCCCTCGAGCACTCCAAGTTTTTCGCCGCGTGCTTCCTGATTTTCTGCGTACTCTCCGCAAGTTTGAGTCTCGTTCTGGGCCGTGACTTCTTCCCCAGCGTCGACGCCGGACAGATTCGCCTGCACATGCGCGCCCGCACCGGCCTGCGTATCGAAGAATCAGCGCGTCTGGCCGATCAGATCAACGCCCTCATTCGCCAGACGATTCCCGAGCGTGATCTCCAAACTGTTCTCGACAACGTCGGCCTTCCCTACTCCGGCATCAATCTCACTTACAGCAACTCCGGCACCATCGGTACCGGTGACGGAGAAATTCTGGTCCAGCTCAAGCCGGACCCCAGCCGTCCCACCGCTTACTACGTCAACGAGCTTCGCCGCAAGCTCCCCGCCGAATTTCCCGGCACCCAGTTTTTCTTCCAGCCCGCCGACATCGTCACGCAAATCCTCAATTTCGGCACTCCCGCTCCGATCGACATCGAAATCACCGGTACCAATCAACCCGCCAACTATGCCATCGGCCTCAAACTAGCCAACCAAATCCGCCACATCCCCGGCGCCGTCGACGTCCATGTTCAGCAGGCCTTTGATTCCCCTACTCTCTTTATGAACATCGATCGCACCCGCGCACAATATGTCGGCATGCAGGCTCGCGACATCGCCCAGAACGTCCTCGTCGCCCTCTCCTCCAGCTTTCAGACCTCGCCGAACTTCTGGCTCGACCCGCGCAACGGCGTCAGCTATCAGGTCGCCGTGCAGGCGCCCCAATATCGCGTCGACACCTTCCAGGCGCTGCAAAATACTCCCATCAATCCCAACGGCTCCAACGCGGCCTCTCAAATCCTCGGCAATCTCGTCGCCACCAGCACGGTTGCGCGTCCCGCCTCTATTTCTCACTACGACGCCCAGCCGATGATCAATGTCTACGCTTCCGTCTCCGGCACCGATCTCGGCTCGGTCTCCACGAAGATCCAGAAACTCGTCGAAGATGTGCAAAAAGAGCTGCCGCGCGGTAGCCGCACCTTTATCCGCGGCCAGGTCCAGACCATGTCCACCTCCTTCTTCGGGCTCGGCATCGGCCTGATCGGCGCGATCGTCCTCGCGTATTTGCTCATCGTGGTGAATTTCCAATCCTGGCTCGACCCCTTCATCATCATTACCGCTCTTCCGGGCGCTCTGGCCGGCATCTGCTGGATACTTCTGTTCACCCATACAACCTTGAGCGTTCCCTCCCTTACTGGCGCTATCATGTGCATGGGCGTGGCCACGGCCAACAGCATCCTGATGGTGTCGTTCGCGCGCGAACAATTGAACGAAGGCAAATCCGCGTTCGACGCTGCCTTGGAAGCCGGCTTTGTGCGTATGCGGCCCGTCATCATGACGGCACTGGCGATGATGATCGGCATGGTTCCCATGGCCATCGGCCTCGGCGAAGGCGGCGAGCAGAACGCGCCACTAGGCCGCGCGGTCATTGGCGGCCTGCTGTTCGCCACCGTCGCCACCCTATTCTTCGTTCCTTGCGTCTTCTCGATCATCCACGGCCGCCTGGAACGCCGACGCCATCGCGCCTTGAGCGCCTAAACGAGATTTCAGCAGTTTGCGGAGCACTCGAAAATGACTGAAGTTCCAACTTCTCACGGAAGCGCCCACGGCGAGCATTCGCCCCCGAAAGCCGGCAAATCTCTGTTCATCGTGTTTTTCTCGGTGGTGGTGCTCCTTCTGATCGCGGGCGTCATGCTTTTGCTCTTGCGCCGTGGCGAATACAAAACCCTTGCCAACACCACCGACGCGCTCGCCGTGCCTACCGTTGCGATCATCCATCCCATCGCCGAACCCGGCGACGAAAACCTTGTCCTCCCCGGCACCATGCAGGCTTACGTTGAATCCCCCATCTACGCCCGCACCAACGGCTATTTGAAAACGTGGTACCACGACATCGGTTCGCGTGTGAACAAGGGCGATCTGTTGGCAGACATCGACACGCCTGAAGTCGATCAGGAGCTCTCTCAATCCCGCGCGGACCTGAATACGTCCAAAGCTAACGCGAATCTCTCCCAGATCACCTCCACGCGCTACTCGGAATTGCTCAAGACTGATGGCGTCTCCAAGCAGGAAGTCGATAACGCCAACGGTGACCTCGAAGCCAAACGTGCCATCGTGCAATCGGGCGAAGCCAACGTGCGCCGCCTCGAAGAACTCGAATCGTTCAAGCACGTTTACGCGCCGTTCAGCGGGGTAATCACTCGGCGGAATGTCGACATTGGCACGTTGATAAACGCCGGTAATGGCGGTTCTGCCGCGCAGCTCTTTTACCTTGCGCAAACCGATCCCATTCGCGTCTTCGTCAATGTCCCCGAAGCTTACGCCTCGTCCATCCGCCCTGGACTCGGCGCCTATCTTGAGCTCACTCAGTTCCCCGGCCAGAAATTCCAGGGAAAAGTCGTTCGTTCCGCAGAGGCCATCGATCTGGCCACGCGCACGCTCCTCACCGAGGTCGACGTGCCCAACAGGTCTGGCCAGCTATTGCCCGGAGGCTTTGCCCAAGTCCACTTGGAAGTCAAAGCTGTCGGCCAACCGATGCAGGTTCCGGTTAACGCGCTCCTCTTCCGCTCCGAAGGCCTTCGCGCCGTTATCATCACCGCGGAGCACAAAACCCATTTGCAACCTCTCGTCATTGGCCGCGACTATGGCAATACTCTCGAGGTGCTCAGCGGCCTTAAAGCCGACGACTGGATCGTTCTCAACCCCGCGGATTCGCTCGATGACAATCAAAAAGTTAACATCAAGCAAGTCAACAATCCCATAACTCAACCGGCCGCTGCCCCTTCGTCTCAAGGTGGCGCCGCCAAGCAGCCAGGCCCGCAACAGCCTCAGGAGAAAAAGCCCTGATGTCTCTTCTCCGCGAACCGGCGAAGCGCATCTCCCTGCCAGTGTCTTTAGGGCTCCTCGCAGGCCTTCTCGCTGGATGCACCGTCGGGCCGAATTACAAGCGGCCCGCGGCGCCAGTTGCTGCAAAATGGGATATCACGCCACCGTGGCGCGAGGCGGAACCGAAGGACGCCGTTCCCAAGACCGAATGGTGGTCACTGTTCCACGATGGCGATTTGAACGCCCTGGAGACCGATCTCCTTGCTTCGAACCAGACTTTGGCCGTTTCCGTCGCCACTCTCGAGCAGGCTCGCGCCGCGGCGCAGATTCAAAACGCGACTCTGTTTCCTTCGCTGGGTGTCGCGCCCACCATTGGTGGCCAGCGTTATTCCGGAAATCGCGCTACCGGCTCGAACATTCTCCTCACCGGCCCCGTCACGCAAGCCAGTTACACCATTCCTTTTACGGTCAGCTACGAAGTCGATCTTGTCGGCAAGCGCCGTCGCACCATCGAGGCCGCTCAGGCTGCCTATCAAGCAAACGCGGCTGACCTGGAAAATGTTCGGCTACTGCTGACTTCCGAGCTTGCTGCGGACTACTTCACCGTCCGCCAACTCGACACCGAGATCGCGATTCTCACGCGCACCGTTCAGGCTCTTCAGAAGGGCCTCGATCTCGTCAATTCCCGCCACACCGGCGGTCTCGCCTCTGGTCTCGATGTCGCGCAGGAAGAAACTCTGCTCAATACCACCCGGACCCAGGCCACTCTGCTTATGCAGCAACGCAAACAGTTCGAAGACGCCATTGCCGTTCTCGTTGGCAAGCCTGCTCCCGAATTTCATCTCGCCGCCCGCGAGTTGAACGCAGAGCCTCCGAACGTCGATACGACTGTTCCTTCAGACGTGCTCGAGCGCCGTCCCGACATCGCCGAGGCGGAGCGCCGCATGGCCGTCGCTAACGCCCAAATCGGCATCGCAAAAGCCGCTTACTATCCTTCCCTCGTTCTGTTTGGTGGAGGCGGCTGGAATTCTGCGGACATCTCCAAGCTTTTCAATGCGTCCAGCGCCTTTTGGGCGATCGGCGGCGATTTCGCTCAAGACATCTTCAGTGGCGGCGCCGTGCGTGCCGGTGTGCACTATTCGCAAGCGGGCTATGACGGCTCCGTCGCACAATACCGTGGCACGGTTTTGAATGCTTTTCGCGAGGTGCAAGACAATGTCACCGGTCTGCAGGTCCTCGACTCCGCTCGCCAGTCACAGGCCGACGCCGTTGCTGCCGCGCGCCGGCAACTCGATCTCGCGAACTCGCGTTACGTCGGCGGCCTCGTCAGCTACCTCGATGTTGTCAGCGCCCAGCAAAACCTACTGAGCAATGAACAGGAAGCCGCGGTAATCCAGGGCCAGCGCCTGGTGACCTCTGTCCTCCTCGTCAAAGCCCTCGGCGGCGGATGGGATGCCGCCAGCCTCAACGCCGTCCACGTCAAGCCTCAACTCAAAGACCTGGTCACCCCGTAACTCCTAGCATAGGCTTTAGCCTGTGCCGACTTTTTGGCCAACGGCTGTCATTCCGAGAGGAGTCAGCGGAGCGAGGAATCTCTCCTTTCCATAAGAGCCCTTGCTTGGAGCTAGGAAAAGGAGCCAGCGCCTAAACTCAGCGTGCAATCCTTCTTCGGTTGGTTCTCCAACTACGAAGATTTTCGTTGACACTACGAATCTCTTCGTAGTAGTCTCCGCTCATGGCTACTCTCTCTCATCCCAAACCTACGGCCTCCGAACTCGAAATCCTCCATGTTCTCTGGGAACGTGGTCCCTCCACGGTCCGCGAAGTCCACGAGGCCCTCAGCGCGCATAAACCCATCGGCTACACGAGCGTCTTGAAACTCATGCAGATCATGACCGCCAAGGGCACGGTCCGGCGCGACGAACAGCAGCGCGCCCACGTCTATGAAGCTGTGCAACCCGCCGAAAAAACCAAGCGCCAACTCGCCGCCGACGTCCTGCAACGCGTTTTCGATGGCTCCGCCAGCGAGCTCATGATGCACGCTCTCGCCGGCCGCAAAACCTCCAAGGAAGAAGTCGAAGAACTCCGCCGCCTGCTCGACGATTGCGAAAGGAAAATTCGATGACGCTCCTCACCGGCTGGATATCTCCCAGCGCCCTCCGCATGCTTGGCCTCGCTTTGCTCCATTTCGTTTGGCAGGGAGCGGCCCTCGCCGCACTGGCCTACGTCGTACTCGCCCTATGCCGCAAGGCCTCCACACGCTACGCCGTCGCGGTGGTCACCCTGGCGGTGATGCTGGTCTCTCCGGTCGCGACTCTCCTCATATTCCGCGCGCAAGTCGCAAGCCCTGCCTCGTCGCTTTCTTCCAGGGGAGAAGTGCCTCCTCCGGTAGCCAGCGCTGTCGCGGTTCTTCCCTTCAAAGCGACATCGCACAGTCCTTCGCAACTGCAATTCTCCGGCTATTATCTTCTTCTCGTCGAAGCATGGTTCGCCGGCGTTGTTCTCCTCTCCATTCGTTCCATTGGCGGCTTCGTCCTTCTCCAGCGCATTCGCCGCCGCGAATCCGCGGGTCTCAGTGATAGCGTTCTCGAGATTTGCCTGGAGCTGCAAGACCGCATGGGCATCTCGCGCATGGTGCGCTATTGCCAAAGCCTCCAACTAGAGGCTCCCGTGGTCCTCGGTTGGCTGAGGCCCGTCGTTCTGCTCCCCATTTCCGCCATTACTGGATTGAGCCAGGCACAACTGGAAGCCGTCATTGCTCACGAACTCGCGCACATCCGCCGTTACGACGCCTTCGTCAATCTCTTCCAGGTCGCTGTCGAAACCCTGCTCTTCTATCATCCCGCGGTCTGGTGGATCGGCAAGCGCATCCGCGCGGAACGCGAGCATTGTTGTGATGACGCCGCCGTCGCCATCTGCGGAAGTGCCGTCACTTACGCTCGAGCCCTTGCTCGCTTAGCCGAGATGAAGCCGTCTCCACAACTCGCGATGGCTCTCAACGGCAGCCCTCTCGTCGATCGCGTAGCTCGTTTGCTTGGCTCGGCTCGCGATGCTCGCGCTCTTCGTGCCGCGAATCTCTCCGCGGGCGTCTTCTGCCTTTCCGTGGCCTTGCTCGCCGGCACTGCTTCCGTCAGCACTGCTCATAAACTGCATGCGCAGACTCCGCCATCGGCCCCTGCGGCTCCCGCACTGGCGTCTGCTCCTTCCCGCCCTGCGCCCCCAGCCATGACACGAGATGGAGCGATACTTGTCCGTCCAACGGAACCCGCGACTGATCCAGCCGCCCCGGCTGCGCCAGCCATCGCGATGGCGTCCCCCGCAACTCCGGTGGTGACGCCTGCTCCGTACGCTCAGCCGGCCCTCGCCCCCCAAGCGAATCCCCAACAGCCCAAACAGAGCTACATCGACTCTCTCAAAGACGTTGGGCTTACCGATCTCACCGTCGACGAGCTGATCAGTCTCAAGATTCAGGGCGTCACCGCCGATTACGTGCGCTCCATGAAAGAACTCGGCATAAAGTCCGATCCCGACGAACTGGTCGGCATGAAAATTCAAGGCGTTACTCCGGAGTACGTCAAAGAAATGCGCGCCGCCACCGGCCAGAATCTGGACGCCGACTCCCTCATAGGTATGAAGATTCAAGGCGTCTCGCCCGACTACGTGAAGCAAATGCACGACCTCGGCCTGAAGACCGATGCCGACGACCTGGTCGGCATGAAAATCCAGGGCGTCACTCCGCAATACGTCAAGGAAATGCGCGATCTCGGCCTCAAGGCGGACACCGATGATCTCATTGCGATGAAAATTCAGGGTGTGACCCCTGATTACGTGAAACAGACGCGCGCTGCCACCGGCGAGAATCTTGATTCCGACACGCTCATCAGCATGAAGATCCAGGGCGTCACTCCCGCGTACCTGAAAGAACTCAAAGATGCGGGCTTCAAGGTTGATACCGAAGAAGCCATCGCCGCAAAAATTCAGGGCATCACTCCTGAATTCATCGCCACCGCCCGCAAGCACGGCTTCAAAGACCTTACTCTCGACAAACTGATCGCCCTGAAGCACAGCGGTGTACTCGAGCCAGAAAACTAACCCGGTAACGTAAATACATTTCGGAGGAAATCATGAATCGACGTGATGGAATCGTCGCTTACGTTCTTGTTGTCTGCGCACTCCTGAGTGCACTCGTCTCTCGCGCTACGGAATCCTTCACCGGCAGCTGGACCCTGCAGCGATCCGACGAACCGGGAAAGATTCACTTCGCGCTGATCCATCGCCAGCACGGGAACAACTCCTCCTACGAGTCCGATTGGTCTCCCAGTGCTTTCGTCGGACTGGACGTCACCAAGCCCGGCAAGCAGGAGGTCAAATTCACCATCACTCGCGACGCCGGCCGCTTTGACTGTGAAGGCTACCTCGACAACGGAGAAGGAGCCGGAGTCTTCCATTTTTTAGCCGATTCCAAATACGGAAGCGAAATGAAGTCCATGGGCTTCACCGGCATCGATGAGGAGAAGCAGTTCAGTATGGCGGTGATGGATGTTAGCCTCGATTTCGCACATGAAATGAAGGGCCAGCACCTGCAAGGGCTCAACACGGACAAACTCATTGCCTTCCGCATCTTCAACGTCAATTCCAAGTTCATTCAGGAGCTCCGCGATGCCGGCATTAACGTCACCGATTGCGACAAGCTTGTCGCCTTCCGGATCCACGGTGTCACGCCGGAAATGGTTCGCGCGCTCCACAACTCCGGCTATCAACCCACCGAGGACCAGCTCATCGCCATGCGCATTCATGGCGCCACTCCCGAATGGATGGCTCAGCTACAAAAGCTGGGTTACGACAAGCTCGACATCGACAAGCTCATCGCTTTCCGCATTCACGGTGTTACTCCGGAATTTATCGAGAAAGTTCAAACTCTAGGCTACAAACATCCCGACCCCAACCAACTCATCGCTATGCGCATCCATGGCGTTACTCCTGAATACATTACCGCCATGAAATCCCGCGGCATCAAGGATCTCTCCATCGATCAGCTGGTCAGCCTCCGCATCCAAGGCATCGACTAGTAGCATGGGCTTTAGCCTGTGCGAAGGACCCCCTCTTTCCGCCCGTGCAGGCGCAAAGCTTGCTGCTCCTGACTTTTAATGCGGGTTAGAGTCTCTCTGCTACCGTGCGGTTAGTTGCCCTGTTCCTACATGCGCACGCAACCGGTATTTTCCTTCGCCTTTGCGCGAAACCGTGCGGAACAAACCGCCCCTCGAATCTCCAAAAACCTCCGCGTCCAAATCTCCCGCGTTCACGGACATATCTACGTCCCCATACTCCTCGGGCTTATCCACCCCGATCGTCAGTTGCCCGGCTTTCAATTCCAAATCCTTATTCCCCACCACGTCATGTACGCTCACATCGCCCGCGAATATTCGAGCCGTTAAATCGGAGTTCTTCGGCACATGAATGATGATCTGCAGGTCGTTCTTCGGCCCGCCGGTCAGGTGAAACTCCGCCACATTATTCGCCACCAGGAATCTCCCCTTCACATCCTGGATTTTGTCGACGTTCTTCCCGGCTAAATCCACGATCATCTTGTTGTCATCGCTGCCGACAATCAGAATCTCGCCGGAACGTACGTGCAGCCGCAAGGGCATGTTCGCCGGGCATTCGAATTCCATGTGCGGCTTGCCGGATAGGACAATCTCAGATTTCGTATTTCCACTTAGCGTTGGGATCGCGAGGCTTATCAGGGCAATGGCTAGGACGAGACGCTTCATTAGCACACCTCCCCCTTGAGTTGTTCAATAATACGACCCTTAACCCGGGATTGTTTCCGGAATTTTAGCCTTAGTACCTCTTTTTGACCCGATTTTAGACGCTTATTTCGGGTCAAAACGCCTGTCGGGACGGGCCTCTTTGGCAAGTTTTCGCTGCTTCCGGCCCGATTAACGCTCCTGAAGGCGTGTTTACCCCTTCCTTTACCCTCCCCCAAACCCCCACCCTTCTACGCTCTCCTTAACGCTGTCAGCGAGAATCTGCGACAATAATAAGGTCCTAACCTATGGTCGATCCCGCTCAAGTCCAAAAGGCCGCGGAAATCATTAAAAATGGTGGGCTTGTCGTTTTCCCCACCGAAACGGTCTACGGCTTGGGCGCCAACGCCCTCGATGCGAACGCTGTCCGTAAGATCTACGCCCTCAAACAGCGGCCGGCTACCAGCCCTTTGATCGTCCATGTCTCTTCCGTCGGCCATGCCCGCGAACTCGTAGAAGACTGGCCTGATGTCGCGAACCGCCTTGCCCGCGAATATTGGCCCGGTCCATTGACTCTTGTCCTTCCCAAAAAACCGATCGTCCCCGACGAGGTGACCGCTGGGCTCCCCACCGTAGGCCTACGCATCCCCCGCCACCCCATCGCCTTGGCCCTCCTCAACGCCGCCAACCTCCCCATTGCCGCTCCCAGCGCCAATCGCTTCACCCACCTGTCCCCCACCACTGCACAACATGTCCGCGACGCCTTCGGCTCCGAGACGCCATTTCTCCTCGATGGAGGTCCCTGCGAAGTTGGCCTGGAATCCACTGTCATCGCCGTCACCGGAGAAGGGCTCGAAGTTCTCCGCCCAGGGATGGCTTTCGTTGATGACGCCCTTGCCAGCACCGAGCCCACCCAGGAGGCCCACCGGTCCCCTGGCCAGCACAAGAAACATTACAGCCCACGCACGCGCGTTCTCCTCGTGACCGAGGGGCACCTACCCCCCTCCGGCCACGGCGCCTATCTCTGGCTCTCCCACCCCTGCCCCTCCACTCGTTCCCTTCGTATGCCGGACCAGCCGGAAGCCTACGCTGCGCAGCTCTATCGCCGCTTGCACGACTTTGATCGTGAGGCCCTCGATTGGATTGCCGTGGAATTTCCGCCCGATTCGCCGGAGTGGGCGGCGATTCGCGACCGCCTGGCCAGGGCCGCGTACTAAGACTCACGAGACTTCTATTCCTTGTTGTTCGTCACGGTTTCGCGCCGTCAAACAGGTTACAATCCGTGCTTCCATTTCCTTAGGGAGAGACCCGCATGCAGAATTCCTGGCTTCGCACCACCCTGCTCTTCGTTCTGTTCGTCGCGGTTTGTATCCTTGTTTTTGGCGTGATGGGTCACCTACGCGCACAGACGACGCCGTCTAGCGACAAGCCTTTCGTCGTCGAGTACTACTACAAAACGAAGTGGGGCCACGCCGATGAATTCATCACGCTGTTCAAGAAGAATCACTATCCCGTGCTGAAGAAGGAAGTGGAGATGGGCCGCATGCTGCGAGTCTCTGCCGTCGCACCTGTCTACCACACCACTGAAGACGGCCGCTGGGATTATCGCGTCACCATCGTCTACAAGAACGCCGCCGTCGCCCACGACAATTTCGATTCCGCTTCACTCATTAAGCAACTCTATCCCGATCAGGACACCTACAAAAAAGAGGAGCAGCGCCGTTTCGAAATCCTCGATGCCCACTGGGATCTCCCCATCAAAGACCTCGACCTGGACTCAAAGTAATTACCCTGACCACGCCTCATCGCGCGAAAAAAGTACCAAGACGCACGAGCTGAGATGCTTGGTCGCAACTGGCGCTGCTCAGCATGACAATCTATTGTTTGTTTCTAGTTCCCGGCCTCACAGCTAAAGGTTATCCAAAAAGAATTGCGTCACCCGATTCCATACGATCCTCCGCGCTGCCGCGTCACTCACCCCATGCCCTCGTCCCGGTGCCGCAATCACCTCAACATACTTACCCTGACTGATCAGGTCATTGATGAGCGCCAGCGTATTTGAGTAATGCACGTTGTCATCGCCCGTCCCATGCGCGATTAGCAATTTCCCATTCAATCCTGAGGCGTATTTCACGGGCGAGCAGTCCTGGTAATCCTTCTCGTGATCCTTCGGCAAACCCATATAGCGCTCGGTATAAATCGAGTCGTAGAAATGCCAATCGGTCACTGGCCCGCCCGCGAATCCCACTTTGAAATCGTCCGCAGCTTCTAGCATCGCGGTGGTGGTCATGAATCCACCGAAGCTCCAGCCCCAAATGCCGATGCGATTCGCGTCCACCCATGGCTGTTTCTTCAGCCACGCCACTCCATCGCGTTGATCCGAAAGCGCATCGATTCCGAACCGGTAATGAATCGGCGCCTCGAACACGTGCCCGTGGCCACCGGCTCCGCGATTGTCCAGCGAAAAAATCACATATCCCTTTTGCGCCATCATCTGATGCCACAAGAGTGTTGGCCCAGTCCACGCATTTATTACCACCTGAGCATGCGGTCCGCCATAGGTGAACACAATCACCGGATACTTCTTTGCGGGATCAAATTGTGGCGGCTTGATCAGAAGACAATTCAATGCCGTTCCATCTTTCGCCGGGACCGTCGAAAACTCCACCGGCGACAGGTGAAATTGCGCCAACTCCGCCACCTTGTTCTCGTTGAGTGTCGCTATCTTTGTTCCATCGACTCGGTAAAGATCCTGTCGGGCTGGAGCCGACGTATTCGAATACGAATCCATATAGAACGATGCGTCTGGCGACATCTGGACCGAGTGTGTTCCATCATCCTTAGTGATCCGTCCGAAATCGTTGCCAGTCAATCCCACGCTATACAAATGGCTTTCCGTCGGCGATTTTTCTTTCGCCATGAAATAAACGACACCTTTCGCTTCATCCACGGCCGAAATGTGGCTGACTTCCCAGGTTCCTTTGGTCAGTTGCGAGACTTCTTTCCCATCCATCCCATACAAATAAATGTGCCGGTAACCCGAGCGCTCGCTGGTCCACAGAAATCTCTTTCCATCTTTCAGGAAATGCACATCATCGCTGACATTGATCCACGCCGCGTCCTTTTCGCTGAACAGGACAGAACTCTTCCCACTGGACGCATCCGCAATCAACATATCCAGTTGATCCTGCGCGCGGTTCAGCCGCTGAATCGCAATCCGTTGCGAATCCGGAAGCCAACTCACTCGCGCAATATAAATATCGGTCTCGGCCCCTATATCCAGCGCGCGCGCCTCACCGCCGCTAACCGGCGCGACCAACACACGCACGACGGGATTCACTCCACCTGCCACTGGATACCGCTGCTCCTCCGCTTCGCCCGTGTACGATTCGAAATTCACCAGCGGGAATTTCGTCACCTTGCTCTCGTTCATCTCCAGATAAGCAATTGACTTTGAATCCGGCGCCCACCAGTACGCGGTGAACAAATCCAGTTCCTCGGGATATACCCAGTCCAGCTCGCCCTTGCGAATTTCTTCCGTTCCTCCGGTCGTGAAGGCCCGCTCCTTGCCGTCCGCCACACTCACCAACCACAAATTGTGCTGGCGCACAAAGCTCACATATTGGCCGTTCGGTGAGATTTTGACGTCGGTCAGCTCCTCTTTTCCGGTCACGAGAGCGCGCCCGCTCCGAGCCTTCAGGTCAAACCATGCGAGCGAATTCGCACCTTCGAATAGGATCGCATCTCCGCTCGTGGCCCATTGATACTGCGCTGGCCCGCGCCGTCCCGCGCCGGTGGCCTGCGATGCATTCCCCGCGGGGGCCGGCAGTATCGACTCGAGTTTGTCGGCCGAAACCAATAGGCTCCGCTCTCCCGACGCCGCATCCATCGTCCAGAGTTCCGTCTTTCCTTGCGTGTTTGGCTCAAAAAAACTGACCTTCTTTCCGTCCGGCATCCAGACCACGCCGCGGGTCGGCCGCCCGCTCAGGCTCGGTTGTCCGTAGATCCGCTCCACCGTTAATTCGCCGGCCTTCGTGTTCTGCTGAGCCAATGCGAAAGGCGAGGCCGTGAAAGCTCCCAGAATCGTCAAAGCGACAAACCATATCATCCGGCGAGCTAAGTGAGCCATCACTCCTCCTCAGAATTTTTTGTCCGCGATGATCGCAAACCTATAGGGGGCACGATAAATCGTGCAACCGCAGCGTGGCCATTCTTGGCTGTACTCTTGCACTTGGAAAATTTTCCTAGCCCGGAGGCCAACGAAAATTCCGTCCGCCCAACAGGTGCAAATGCAAATGAAACACCGACTGCCCCGCCCCGCCACCATTGTTGAACACAGTTCGATAGCCCGCGAGCAGATTCCTTTCCTTGGCGATCTTTGCCGCGATCATCTGCAGTTTCCCCAGCAACACCTCATCCGCGTGGGAAGCATCGTGCAGCGCTGCAAAATGTTTTTTCGGACAGATTAGAATATGCGTCGGCGCCTGCGGGCTAATGTCCTCAAACGCGAATACGTCGTCATCTTCGTAGACGATCTTCGACGGAATCTTCTTCGCGCCAATTTTACAGAACAGGCAGTTCTCGTCCATCAGTTCACTCCCGCAGGCTTATTCTCGTCCAGCCGCACTACCATCGGCGTGAATCCTTCCTTATCCCGCAATTGCGCCGCGAAATCGCCCGCGGCGTCTTCTCCTGAGACCTTTCCGACGCGCACACGGTAGAACGTCCCGTCGGGGCCATCATACTGCTGAATGAAGATCGGCGAATAACTCGCGCTCAGGCGGTCGCGCAGTCGCTCTGCGTTCGCGCGTTCCCGAAACGCTCCCACCTGCACGGTGAAAAAACCAACCGTCACGTCTACATTGCCCAGCACCTCCAAGCGCACCGGCACGACTCCTGGCCCGACCGACTCGATCTCCCGCGCCGCCGCCAGCGATAGATCGATGATCCGCCCGGCCACAAAAGGGCCGCGATCCGTAATCCGCACCGTGGTCGATTTTCCATTGTTCAGATTTGTCACCCGCACCATGGTCTCAAAAGGCAACGTGCGGTGCGCGGCCGTCAACTTGTACATGTCGTAGATTTCGCCGTTCGACGCGTGCCGTCCGTGAAACGGATTGCCATACCACGACGCATTCCCTTCTTCGTTGTACCCGACGGGAGCCGGTGTAGGCGGCGTTTTTGCATGCCTTCCGCTAGCTGGGGGCGCAACGGTCGTGTCTCGCTTCGCGGCTTCCTCGGTGGATTCAGGAGTGTTTGAGGGCTGGGTTGGGGACGGTTGCCGGTGGCTCGCCGCGGGCCTTTTCGCTCCGCAGCCCGCCACGAGCAGACTGAAACAGATTGCCGCAGCGCAAAAGAGAGGCCGGGGCCGCTTCACGATTGGGGCGGTTCCGGCGGAGTTTGCGGCGTCCCCTGGGCCTTGCGCGCTTCCATCCTCGCTTCCAACTTTCGTGAGGCTTCCGCCAGCTTCTCCGATACCTCGCGCAAAAATTGGGCGCTGCGCTTTTCCGTCTCCGGAGCGACTTCGTCTTCCACCCAGCGCCGCAACCGGCCCAATTCCTCGTCCAGCCGCTTGCCTAGTTCTTCAAATTTGTCCATGAGTCCCTCGCTCACCGTACTTTTGCAACGTTTTCGGTATTATAGAACGGTCAAAACCCCGTGCAAGGAGGAGTGTTGCCCCTTCCCTATCAGTGGCAGATGCGTGTACAGCGCTGGAAAAGCCTTTTCTCCGGCATGTTTGGCTCTGGAGAGCGCCGCCCGCAGCTCTGCCCTTCCTGCGGTGCTCTCGTCGGCATCAACGCGAACCGCTGCCACCAGTGCGGCGCCAATCTTCGCTTCGGCCTTGCGGCCTGGAGCAAAGGTCTCTCCGAGTTCTTCGGCGGGCATGCGCCGGTCACAACCGTTCTGCTCATCATCAATGTCATCATGTTTGCGGCCGAACTCATGGGCACTATGCACGCCGGAAAAATGGGCGGCCTGAGCATTCTCTGGTCCATGGATGGAGAAACACTGTACCGACTCGGTGCGAGCAACATCGCCGCCTCTGTATTCAACCAATGGTATCGGCTGGTCACCGCGATGTTTCTGCACGGCGGTCTGATCCACATCGGCTTCAACATGATGGTACTCCTCGACATCGGCCCAGTGGTCGAAGAGCTCTACGGCTCTTCTCGCTATCTGTTCATCTACGTTCTGACCGGTGCGGCCGGATTTGCGCTCAGCATGTGGTTTCATCCTGCTGTCGGTGCCAGCGGAGCACTGATGGGCTTGATTGGCATTCTGATCGCCGTCAGCGGCAAACGGGGCAGCATCGAAGCTAGAGCTTTACGATCTCGACTTATCTCCTGGGCTGTTTCCGTATTTCTTCTCGGCTTTTTTATCGGCGCCGATAATGTTGCCCATTTCGGCGGCCTCGCTACCGGTTTCGTCTTGGGGAAGGTTATGACCGACCGGCAGCCCGTGAACGCGAGTGAACGCAACCGCGCCTATGCGCTGGGATGGCTGGCCGGCCTCGTTACACTCGCCAGTTTCATTTTCATGTTCCTGCACTACCGCGATCGCATACCCTGGGCCAACTGAGCGGAATGTTCATTGGGAGAGGTGCAGCCGGCGCGCCGTCGTCACTGCATAGTGAAAGCCGGAAACCGTCACGAACGCCGCCACGACATATCCCAAATATTGAATGATTCCGTCGGCGCGGTCGTTCGGATACGCCGCCGCGAACACCACGAAGAACACCAGAGCAATCTCAAAAAAGGTCGTGGCCTTCCCCAGTAAACTCGGCGGAAACGGCCGGTACCCTTGCACAATCAGAATCACCCCGGCCACAACCAGCAGCAGCACGTCGCGGCTCAGCACCAGCACCGTCAACCACCACGCGATCTTCTTTGTCATCGCCAACACGATGAAAGACGACGACAACAGCAGTTTGTCTGCAATTGGATCGAGATACGCTCCCAAAGCCGACTTCTGGTGCAGTGTTCTCGCCAGGTACCCGTCCACGGCGTCGGTCAACGCCACAAACACCAGCACAAATAGCGCCCATTGGTATTGCTCGTACAGAATCAGAATGAGGAAAAAGGGCAGGAAGCCCAGGCGCAACAACGTGATTTGGTTGGGTACCGTCCAGATCCGGGCTTTCATCTAGGAAAAGAATATCGCAGGTCAGGCGAACTGAGCCAGATAGTCAAACAAACTGCGGCCGATTTTCCGCTCGAAAATCTCCGCCATGCTCGGAATCGAGCCCGAAGCTTCGTCCAACGAAATCCGCTCCACACGGTTCATGGGAAAGAAAATCGTGGGCAAACCGATGCGTTCCGCGTCCAACTGGTTGATTTCGCTGACAAAATGATCGAAGGAGTTCAAGTCGATCCCGCGCATGGTCACGCCGGCGACACTGATATCCACTAAAATGCCCCAGATCTTTTCCTTGGGCGTGTGCAGGCTGACAATGACGATCGAATTGGGTTTCATGGCCACGGTTTCGCTAACTTCAGTTTACCGCAGCCCTCGCGGCCACCAGTCGCGAACACGCTTGCGTTTTCCTGTTCATCAACGCCCAACTGCTTCGTAGGCCTGGCTCAACCACCACAATACATCCCGCAAATCCGTTTCCGAACGCACCTGAAACGAAAACCAGCTGTGGCCGGGCACCCGCGTGCTCGTGTCCATGCGGTCATCCGCTTCCGCTCGTGTCAACAATTTCGGCGGCATGGGATTGAATTTCAGGATCAGGCTCGCCGGTGAATCAAATCCTCGCGTCTGCGGTAGTGCCGCGAAAACGGCTCGCTTTCGATAGAAGAATAGAAACCCAAACATCTTCCGCGTTGAAATTTGTGGCCAGGAGTTCAATTCGCCCACCAACATTGCTGACCACTCCTTCATCTCCTCGGAAATGCGCGGGAAAGTAGGGGGCGGCCTGCGGCGGGTCACGTTCTTTCTTGTTCTCTGCAAGGGGCCACCATTTAGATGGGCATGGGGACAGGGCCATTCGGCGGCAGTAGCAATTTCGGTTCGGTCAACGATTGCACCTGCTCCGTGGTTGTATCCGGCGCGATCTCTCGCAGCAGCAGCCCCTCCGGCGTCACATCGATGAATGCCAGTTCCGTAACGATGTGATCCACCACTTCTACACCTGTCAGCGGCAATGTACATTTCCTCAGGATCTTGGGCTTGCCGTCCTTGGTGGCGTGTTCCATCGCAACGAACACGCGTTTCGCCCCGGCTACCAGATCCATTGCTCCGCCCATCCCCTTCAGCATCTTTCCTGGAATCGCCCAGTTCGCCAGCGTTCCCTTCTCATCCACTTGCAGCGCGCCCAGCACCGTCAAATCCACGTGTCCGCCGCGAATCATTGCGAACGAATCCGCCGATGAAAAATAGACGCTGCCCGGCAACTCGGTGACCGTTTCCTTTCCCGCGTTGATTAAATCCGGATCGACATCCGATTCCAGCGGGTAAGGGCCGACGCCCAACATCCCATTCTCTGACTGCAGAATCACATCCATCCCGGGCGGCACGTGATTCGCAATCGCCGTCGGCATCCCAATGCCCAGATTCACGTAATAGCCATCGTGCAATTCCCGGGCGATTCGCCGCGCGATCCGTTCCCGTTTCTGTTCATCGTTTAGAGGCATGTTCCCAATCTAGCCCGCCTTGCGGATGGTCCGCTTCTCAATCCGCTTCGCGTAGTTGGCGCCCTGGAAGATGGCGTTCACAAAAATTCCTGGAGTATGTACCTGATCGGCAGACAACTGTCCCAGTTCGATCAGTTCTTCCACTTCCGCAATGACATAATCCGCCGCTGTCGCTATCATCGGATTGAAATTTCTCGCGGTTTTCCGATAGAGGAGATTCCCCCAGCGGTCGCCTCGCCAGGCCTTGACAAACGCAAAGTCGCCACGCAGCGCCTTCTCGAGCACACAATGCCGCCCCGCAAACTCACGCGTTTCTTTTCCCTCAGCGACCATGGTTCCGTAGCCAGTTGGCGTGTAAAACGCTGGAATTCCTGCCCCACCTGCGCGCAACCGCTCCGCCAGAGTGCCCTGCGGGTTCAACTCCACCTGTAACTCACCGCTGAGAACCAGTTGCTCGAACAACTTGTTCTCGCCCACGTAGCTCGAGATCATTTTCTTGACCTGCTTGTTTTGCAGGAGCAAGCCGAGTCCGAAATCGTCGACACCTGCATTGTTGCTGACGATGATTAGATCTTTCGTTCCCTTGCGCCGCACCGCTGCAATCAGATTCTCGGGAATCCCGCACAACCCGAAGCCGCCGCACAAAATCGTCATGCCATCGCGCAGCTTCGCAATCCCGTCATCCGGATTCGCAATCCGCTTATCCATGGCCTCTTTGTAGCATAGGCTTTAGCTTGTGTCAGGTGGATCCGTTCGGCCGGGTCTTCTGTAGGTCGCAACGCCCTACGCCAGAGGCCGCCAACGCGGTGGATGGTTTTCTCAACTGCTAAACCTTCCGTCATTCCGAGCGAAGCGAGGAATCTCTCTTCGCAACCCTCGCACGCTACATACTCTTGAGCAGCTTATACAACTCGTTCGCCGCCTCAAAATCCGCTTCCAGATCCCGTGAACCAAGCCGGTCCTTTACGTCATCAATGCGCCGGGCGAGCAGATCCAACGCCGCCGACAACACCTCGCGGTTCGTCAGCACGATGTCGCGCCACATCCCGTAGGGACTTCCCGCCAACCGCAGTGTGTCGCGCAGGCCCGGCCCCGCAAGCGTAATCGGCAGTCCCTTTTCATCTAGCCGGTCATACAAGAAAGAGGCCAGCGCCACCGCGGCCAGTTGCGGCAAATGGGAAGCTAAGCCGACACCGTAGTCATGCTGCTGCGCGCCGATCCACAACGGCCGCGCGCCGATCTTCTCGAGAATTTTCACGAACGCCACAATTCGCGGGTCGTGCGTGTCATCCGCCTGACCAACCAGGGCGTACGTTGCGTTCTGAAATAACTCCGCGTCCGAATGCGCCTGACCCGCCAATTCCCGCCCCGCCATCGGATGCCCTGCCAGGAAAATCGGTCCGACCTCTTCCACGAACAACTCGCTCGCGGCCTGCCAGATGCGCATCTTGGTGCTGCAGGAATCGGTGACCAGCGCATGGGGCGGCGCATGGTGCGCCAACTCCGGGAGCAGGTCCAGCGTAGTGCCAATCGGCAGCGCCACGTAGATCAAATCTGCCCGCCGAATCGCCGGTTCCAGCGATTCGAAGAACCCCTCATCGATAATTCCGTTTTCCCGCGCTTCCAGAATGACTTCGGGCTTGTCCCATCCGAAAATCTGCATGTCCGGCGTGTATTTCCGCAGGGCGCGGGCAAACGACGCGCCAATCAGCCCCGTACCCAGGATGCTCACGCGTTGAATCAGATGTGCCATTGTTTAGGCGAGATGGCGATTCACGGCTGGAGCGATAATGCGAACTTCGCTCATGAGCTGGTTGAACTCGCCGGGCGTCAGCGATTGCGCGCCGTCGGAAAGCGCGTGGTCCGGATCGTTATGCACCTCGATCAGCAGCCCGTCAGCGCCAGCTGCAACCGCCGCACGCGCCATCGGAGGCACCTTATCGCGCCGGCCCGTGCCATGGGAAGGATCAGCCACGATCGGCAGGTGCGACAGCTTCTTGATCACCGGAATCGCAGCGATGTCGAGGGTGTTCCGCAAATACGTCTCAAACGTACGGATGCCGCGCTCGCACAGAATCACGTTGTAGTTTCCACCCGCTAAGATGTATTCCGAGCTGAGTAGCAACTCTTCGATGGTCGCAGACATTCCACGCTTCAGTAGCACGGGCTTTTGCACTTCGCCAAGTGCGCGCAGCAGAAAGTAATTCTGCATATTCCGCGCCCCCACCTGGAAAATATCCACGTAGCCGCTCATCATCGGAATCTGCGATGGGTCCATCACTTCGCTGACTACAAACAAGCCATACTTGTCCGCGGCCTTCCGCATCATCTGCAATCCCTTTTCGCCCAAGCCCTGAAACGCGTAAGGTGAAGTCCGTGGCTTGAACGCGCCTGCTCGCATAATCTTCGCGCCCGCCTTGGCCACCGCTTCCGCTACCGCATTAATCTGCTCGTCCGACTCGACCGAGCAGGGCCCTGCGGCTACAGCAATCTCCGTTCCCCCGATCGTCACGCCGCGGCCGAGATCCACCACAGTTCCGTGTGGTTTGAACTGCCGGCTCGCGAGCTTGAATGGCTGCGTGATGCGCACCACTTCGCGCACACCTTCCATGATTTCAAAATCGCGATGGTCGAAATCACGGTGTACGCCCACCGCGCCGAGCACGGTATGCGCGGCGCCGGTTGAACGGTGCACATCGAATCCGCTCGCCACAATCCGGTCGATTACCCGCTGTATCTGCTCGTCCGTCGCGCCTTCCTGCATTACTATGACCATGGTCCGCCTCTATACTCTCGCCGTTTCATTTCTTGCCGTCATCGGTAATCGAACTCTCTCCGTGCATCGCCACACGCTCGGCGGAACGCGCTTCGTCGATAATGCGCTCAAACAAGCGCCGGATCGCGTCGTGTGACAGTGGCCCGTGATTATTCGTTTCCGCGTTGTCCAGCACTTCTCTTTCACGCGCGGGTTGGTACAACGGAATCTTCGACCGCAGCTTCAAGTGGCCGATCTCCAGTGCGCATTTGCACCGCTCGTTCAACAACTCGACCAGTTGCTTATCAATTTCATCCATTTTGCGGCGCCAATCCGCGATGTTCATCGCGTGGCCTCCCGCTTTGAGAGGCCGTACCGAGCGGCTTCTTTCAAAGCACGCACGCGCTCGCGCAACGCCGCCACCGCCATGTCCACCGATGTCGCCTTCTCTATTTCCGAAACCAGCGCCGAGCCCACAACCGCCGCGTCAGCCAAGCCACCCAACACGCTCACATGGCCCGGCAACGAAATTCCGAATCCTACCGCTACTGGCAATTCGGTGAATTGATGCACGCGCCGCAGCAAGGCAGGCAATTCATCCGACAGTGAATCCTTCGCTCCGGTTACGCCAGTTCGCGAAATCAGATACACAAATCCGCTTGACGCCGCCGAAATAATTTTGAGTCGGTCGTCGCTGGAAGTCGGCGCAGCAAGAAACACTGTATCCAACCCGTGGGTGTGCAAAATCCCCCGGTACTCCTCGGACTCTTCTGGTGTCAAATCTGTTGCGAGGACGCCGTCGGCTCCCGCGTTAGCGGCGCCGGTGGCGAATTTTTCCAACCCCATTTGCAAGATCGGATTGTAGTAGCTGAAGAGCACGAGCGGCACTTGGCTGGCTTTTCGGATCTGCCGCACGAGTTCCAACACCCCTGCCAGCGTCGTTCCGGATTTCAGTGCCCGCTCGGACGCTCGCTGGATCGTCGGCCCGTCTGCCAGTGGATCGCTGAATGGCACGCCCAGCTCAATCACGTCCGCGCCAGCCTCCGCCAGCGCCAGGACAAATTGCAGAGTCGCGTCGAGTGTCGGATCGCCTGCGGTGATGTACGGAATCAGTCCCAATTCTCCATCCGCGCGCAACTCGGCAAATCGTTTTCCAATGCGGGTCGAATTGGCGGACGCAGCAGTCATCGTTTTGACCCGGATTACAGCAGGCGTTTGTACGTGTCCATGTCCTTGTCGCCGCGGCCCGAGAGATTCACGATTACCAGATCGCTCGGCTTTATATGCGGCAAGCGTTCAAGCAAACCTGCCAGCGCGTGCGCGGATTCGAGCGCGGGAATGATTCCCTCGGTGCGCGAGAGCAATTTCGCCGCTTCCAATGCGGCCGCATCCGACACCGCTGCATACTCCGCGCGCCGCTGATCCGCGAGCCAGGCGTGCTCCGGCCCGATCGCGGGATAGTCGAGACCCGCGGAAATCGAATGCGTCGACGCGATCTGTCCGTCCTCGTTCTGCAGAACGTAGGTGTACGTGCCCTGCAACACTCCCGGCCGCGCGCCCGTGAACCCCTGGTGCGCCGCCAGGCGCGCGGCGTGTTCGCCGAGTTCATTCCCGCGCCCGCCCGCCTCAATTCCCACCATCTTAACGTCGCTGTCTTTCAGGAATTCGTAGAACAACCCAATCGAATTCGAGCCTCCTCCAACACACGCATACAAATGTGTCGGCAGGCGATTCTCCGTACTCAGAATCTGCGCGCGCGCCTCGCGTCCAATGATCGCCTGGAAGTCACGCACCATCGTGGGATACGGATGAGCGCCGAGCACGGACCCGAGCAAGTAATGCGACGAGCGTACATTCGTCACCCAGTCGCGCATCGCCTCATTGATCGCGTCTTTCAGCGTCTTGCTGCCCGACTCTACGCCCACCACTTCCGCACCGAGCATGCGCATCCGCGCCACGTTCAGCGCCTGTCGAGCCATATCTTCCGTGCCCATGTACACGGTGCACTGTAATCCCAGCTGCGCAGCTACAGTCGCTGACGCGACGCCATGTTGCCCGGCGCCGGTCTCGGCAATAATTCGCGGCTTGCCCATCTTCACCGCGAGTAGCCCCTGCCCGATGGCATTGTTGATCTTGTGCGCGCCGGTGTGCAGCAGGTCTTCGCGCTTCAGGTAAATTCGCGGCCCGCCCAGTTTTGCCGTCAGCCGCTCCGCGAACTGAAGGGGCGTAGGTCGCCCTGCGAAATTCTTCAGCAGTCCCTGAAACTGCGCCTGAAACGCTGGATCATTTACCGCTTGTTCGTACACGCGTTCCAGTTCGAATAGCGGCACCATCAGCGTTTCGGGCACGTACCGGCCACCATAGGGACCGAAGCGCCCCGGCACTGCCGCCGGTACAGTCAGTTGGATGCTCATGATCGAAGTGGTCCATTGTACCTTGCCGCACCAAGATTCCCGCAATCGAGTGACGTCGACGGGAGTCCAGCATGGGACCGGCTGCGGATCGCCTCAGAACGCGGTCCCTTCAATCAAAGCTTAGGAAATTTCCCGGCTGGCCCGTTCCACTTCCTCAAAAAACGCCCGCATCTTCGCCGGATCTTTCTTGCCGGGCCGCGCCTCTACCCCACTCGCCACGTCTACCGCATACGGCCGCACGATCCTCACCGCTTCACCCACATTTTCCGGCGTCAGCCCTCCGGCGAGCAGCACGCGATGCGATTTTGCCGCTGTCCGCGCCGCATGCCAATTTCCTGTCGTCCCCGTCCCACCATACTGCCCCGAAGCCGCCGAATCCAGCAAAAACGCGCTTGCAGCCCGGTACTTCGCAAAGTCCGGCGCTTCCGACCCCTGCCCCAATCGTAACGCCTTGATTACGGGCAAATGCTCCGCCACGACTTCTGTAATCTGCGGTGATTCGTCCCCGTGTAGTTGCGCTATTGCCAAACGCAAGGCTTTCGCCAGTGCGACCACCGCAGCCGCTTCCCAGTTCACGAACACTCCGACGGGTGCCACGAAAGGGGGAAGGCGTCGCACAATCTCGGTCGCGGCAAACGGCGTGACACATCGTGGGCTCTGCTCGTAGAAGTTCAACCCAATTGCATGCGCGCCCAGCTCCGCTGCCAGCTTGGCGTCTTCCCATTTCGTAATGCCGCAGATTTTCACCCGAACCATGGAAGCATCTTACCGGAAACAGGGGCTGTGGCGGATTACTTTGCAGGACTAAGCAGGAGGAAAAGCGCTGCCGCGGGGTCCGCCGCAGCCATCAGGTGTTCACCGATCAGAAACGCATCGAACCCAGCGCTGCGCAGTGCGGTCAAGTCCGCGTGGTTGCGCAAACCAGATTCCGCCACTGCCACACAGTCCTCCGGAATTTGCTGAATCAACTCAAACGAAGTCCCCATGCGCACGGTGAGCGTCTTCAGGTCTCGATTATTCACTCCAACAATCTGTGCCGAAGCGCCTAGCGCTCTGTCCAGTTCGTACTGGGTATGCACTTCAACCACCGGCTCCATCTTCAACTCGCGTCCGAGCGAAATCAGGTCGCGCAGCACTGCGTCCTCCAGCGCGGCCACAATCAGCAGAAAACTGTCCGCATCATTCGCCCGCGCTTCCCAGACCTGCCATGGGTCGAAGATGAAGTCCTTGCGGAGCACCGGCAGCGCCACCTGCTTCCGTGCATCCCGCAGGTTCTTGAGGGAACCACGAAAGAATTCGCCCTCGGTCAACACCGACAGCGCTGCTGCCCCGGCCGCTTCCAGAGTTTTCGCCAATACTGGAGCATCGAACGGCTCGCGAATCACGCCACGCGAAGGCGATGCCGGCTTCAGCTCTGCGATCACGTTCAACCCGTCGCGCGTGAGCGCCGCCGCAAAATCGCGCACCGGTTCCGCAGCCTGGACGCCATACTTCAGCGCCGTCTCCGGGAGCACGCGCTTGCGGTGATCCACTTCCGCACGCCGCGCTTCCAGAATGCGGTCCAGCACCGTTCCCGTGTTGAAAGAAGCGTTCATCGCGCCGAACTTGTATGCTAGGGAGAGCAAAGAATCGTGTCAAATGCGGAAGCGAGCGGAGAAGAGATGAGTTTTCGAGTGAAGTACGAGCCGTTGTTGCAGGCGATCGTCGATGAAGCAGACAAGATCGCGATGAGGTATTTTCGCAGCGACGCGATTGGCGCCGAGAAAAAGCTCGACGGCAGCGTGGTCACCATCGCGGACAAAGCCGTCGAAAATATGGCCCTGCAAAAGGTGGCCGAAAGCGGCCTCGCCATCGACGTTGTCGGCGAAGAAACCAGTAAAGCTCCCCCCACCGAACCGGCGCGCGACGGCCGCCCTCGTATGATCATTGACCCCATCGACGGCACCGAAGAATTCTCTCGCGGCATTCCCACGTTTGGCACCCTCATTGGCATCGAAGAAGATGGCGAAATTGTCGCCGGAATCGTTAGCGCCCCGGCTCTTTCGCAGGGCACGCGTTGGTGGGCCTATAAGGGCGAGGGCGCATATCGTTCCGGCAAGCGCATCCACGTTTCGCAGCGCAAATTCCTGGAAGATGCGATGTTCTTCACCACCGGCACCGGCTGGGCCAAAAACATGGAAGCGCGCAAATCGATGCGCCGCATGGCCGACGCCGCGCGCAGCAGCCGGTCGATCGGCGGTTTCTGGCAACACATGCTCGTGGCGGAAGGCGCGGTCGAAGCGGCAGTTGACTGGGTCTCCAAGCCCTGGGACCTAGCTCCTTTGCCTATCATTGTTCAGGAAGCAGGCGGCAGGTCGACCACCATTGACGGCGAACATACCATCTATAAAGGCCGCTTCGTCAGCACTAATGGCCTCCTGCACGAGCAGGTTCTCCGCTTGCTCCGTGGAGATGAAGCGTCATGATTCAAACCAAGCGCGTCTACGACGAGCCCGAAAAAACAGACGGCTTCCGCATTCTCGTCGACCGCCTTTGGCCGCGCGGCTTGACAAAGGAACGCGCTCACGTGGATCTGTGGCTTAAGGAAATCGCCCCCAGCGACGCGCTACGAAAACATTTCCATGCTTCTGAAGACTGGCGTGAGTTCGAGAAGCGCTACCGGAAAGAGCTGAAGGATAAGACTGCGCAACTTGCTGAAATCAAGAAGCTCGAAAAGGAACACAAAAGAATCACACTGCTCTTCGGCCGCAAAGACGAAAAACAAAATCAGGCTGTCATTCTCGCGGAAATTCTCAAAGGTAAGAAGTGAACGCCGCTTCGGAGCTGAAAGTCATCGATGAGGAAGTCTCCGCCTGCCGGAAATGTCATCGCCTAGTCAACCACCGCGAACATGTTGCCCGCGAAAAACGCCGCGCTTACCGTGCTTGGGAATATTGGGGACGCGGCGTGCCTGGTTTTGGCGACCCCACCGCAAAGCTGTTCATCCTCGGCCTCGCACCTGCCGCTCACGGGGGCAATCGCACCGGCCGAGTCTTCACCGGCGACCGCTCTGGCGACTTCCTCTATAACGCCCTCTACAAAGCCGGTTTCGCTAACCAACCGACTTCTGTAAGCCGCGACGACGGGCTTCAACTGAAGAACGTCTACATCGCCGCCGCCGTCCGTTGCGCTCCTCCCGAAAACAAGCCCCTACCCACGGAAATTACCAACTGCCGTGCATACCTTGAGCGCGAACTCGCAGTCCTCCGACCCAAGGCCATACTCGCGTTGGGCCGCATCGCTTGGGACGCCTACCTGGATCTGCTCAAACAGCATCGCGCAATTAAATCCCGTTCTGCTTATCGGTTCTCGCATGGCGCAGAAGCCGCCATCGCTCCGGACCTTCCCCGGCTCTTCGGCGTCTTTCATCCTTCGCAACAAAACACGCAAACAGGCCGCGTCACCGAAGCTATGTACGCCAAGGTCCTCGCCCGTGTACGGAATTACCTGAAAAGCGAGTGAGCGTTACTTGACGGTTGTAGGATCCCCAGTCTCGTGTTCCGAAATCTGAAAGCGCAGAAATTTCTGGATTGCCGAGACCGCGGCGGCATCTGCGCTACTGATCACCATCTTTCCGCCGTCGGCGATATCCCCGTAGTCGTAGTGAATTTTGCTATTGAGCTTCTTCATTTCCGGCACGCCTGGAGGCACTTGGTCGTGAATGAACATAGGAATATCGAAGTCGCCTGCCGAAAACAGATGCGCAATGGGTTGCAGGTGCATGCGAATTTCATCCCGTTTGGCCGTGTCCTTCGGATCGTTTACGGTCACCTGAATCACGCCGCCATTCGACTTCAGCAAAAAGTGATGTGTGGTCGCGGTCTGCGAGAACGCCATTCCCTTTTCGCCTCGCTCCATCATTTTCGCGTGATCGTGTTCGGCTGGTCCGCCTGAATCCTGGGATGTTTCGGCTGGTGTCTTCGTCTGTGGTTGCTGCGCAGCCGCCCCGGCGCCTAGGAGTAGTGCGACAACTGCCAGTATCGTCGATCTCATGCCATCCTCCTCAGTGTCGGTTAAACCCACCACCTTGCAGTCCACTCCCTGCATCGTCGTTCGTCTTAATAGCCTGCTGCTCGACCAAGTGACGGGATTTCAGTAATTTGCTATGAACCCCGTTCCAACGCAACTGGCTCGAGAGTTGCTCCCCGGTAACCGGAGATCATAATGCCTGGGCTCTCGAGAAACATTACAGTGACGCTGTTGCTCACCTTCCTCTTGGGCCTCTGTTCGCTTTTCGCTGCTATCTCAGACGCACAGGAGCCGCCGCCGGAAGCAACCCCGGATGCTCGCGATGTCGAGGCGGCTCCGCCTACGCCGGTTCCCTATCCGGCGCGTATCGCGGACGGGCAGCGCCATGGCTTACCCCTCGAAGTCCTCGCGGTCGCTCCGGGCACCAAATTCCTGGTGCGCCTCGAAGACGACATGAGCACGAAAGATCTACATCGCTCTCAGACATTCCGCGTACGCACACTGGAGCCTCTCGAAGCCAGCCAAGGCTTTTATCTTCCCGCAGGCGCACTCATCGTTGGTCATGTGAGTAGAGTCGAACCCGCCGGAACAACCGGTCGCGCCAAACTCTGCCTTACCTTCGATGACGTCGCCACGCGCTTCGGCAAGCTCCCCATTGTCGCCGAGGTCACCGCCATCCCCGGCGACCACAGTGTCAAGGCTGCGCAGATTCAGGAAGGTGTCATAGAGGGTCGTAGCGGAAACCAGAAAGACGCGGCCCAAGCTGCAGCAGCTGGCGCAGCCAAAGGCGCTGTTAAAGGCGTTAAAGATCACAACAAAAAGGAAGCAGCCGAAGGAGCAGCTCTCGGCGCGTTGGAAGCCTATCTTATGGAAGCTGGAAGGGGCGAAGAACTCAACCTTCCACGCGGTTGCAAGCTCGAGTTAGAGCTCGAGCGCTCCTTGTATCTGGTCAAGGAGTAAGTGGCACAGGCATTCTTGCCTGTGCATCATCACATGCCTGAAAAGCGCATACCCCGGAATGGCCGTAGCCACTAAGCCAGCCCTCCGCTGCGCGCCAACGCCAGCGCCTCGATCGCCGCCCCACGCGCACCCGCGGTATCTCCGTTCGGCATGATGTGAATTGGTATGCCAGCCTGCTCTTCCCGCTGCGCCGGCATTCCCGCGCGGATTTCCTGGACGAACCATTTCTGGAATTCCGGGCTGGCCTCAATTGCGCCGCCGCCCACAATCAGCGCATCCGGATCGAACGTATTAATCATCTCGTCGAAGAACAATCCCAGCGCGTGCGCCTGAATCCGAAAGACCTCTTTCGACAATCCGTCCCCCTTATCTGCCAATCCACGGACTGACTTCGCCGCTTGATGCAAATCGAACTTGGCCAACTCGTGCCCGGGGTATTTCGGCAACAGATAGGGCAAGATGTTCCGCTCGATCGCCGTCAACGAACATAGCGATTCCAAGTCGCCCACGCGGCCACAATTGCAGAGCGGCTTGATTCCCGCCGAGTCGGCAATGCTCTGGTATGGAATCAATACGTGTCCCAACTCTCCGCCGAATCCGTTTTTCCCTTTCACGACTCTCCCATCGAGAATGATGCCGCCGCCGTTGCCCGTTCCAATCACGATCGAGATCGACGTCTCCTTGCTGTTCGCTCCGAAGATGGCGTAATGCCCCCACAGCGCTGCGGCGTTCGCGTCATTCAAGTAACAGACCGGTTTCCCCAGCTTCTTCGCCAGCCCATCGCGAATGTCAAAACCCGCCCAGTCTTTGTGAACGAAATTAGTTGAGCCCCGCGCGCTCAATTGACCGGCCGCGCTTGCCGGCCCCGGCGTGTCCAGTCCAATCGCCACAACATCGGCCACCGCCACGCCAGCTCGCGACGCCGCGATCGCCAACCCATCCGCGATCTGCTGCAAGCAAATTTCCGGTCCCTGCTTGGAAAGTGAAGGATGCTCGCATAATCCATCAATCAGGAATTCCTCCTGCTGATTGATCAGCGTGTAATTGACCGCCGTTCCGCCTAGGTCGACTCCCGCGACAACATCCATGGCAACTCCCGGTTGAGGAATTTGAACTGCACAGCGTAGCAGAAACCGGCTCCGCCCGTCAGGTTCTCCAGCGCTCAGCGCCGTGAACTTACTGAACCCACTACTCTTTGGCGCCCGTGTAAAATCTACTCAGCGGCTTGGCAACTCCCATCTCCCCTGCTACAGTCATTAACACCCAGCTGCGGAATCAATTGGAATAGCTCCATTCATTCCAGCTAGGTGGGTCCACATGGCAGACGAGAGCAGAGCAGTTCGCACGGTGGAAACCGGAGAACGCAAAGACCGGATCCTGATCGTCGAAGACGAAGACAACGCCCGCAAAGGTTACGAACAGTTACTCCAACGCTGGGGTTACGACGTTGTTGGCGTCCCGAGCGCCGAAGAAGCGCTTGCCCGCTTTTCCACTTATCAACCCGACACCCTGATTGCCGACGTCGAACTGCCTGGAATGAATGGCCTGGACCTGCTGCAACAGCTGGGAGACGAACTCCGGCATGTCCCCGCGATCATCATCACCGGTAAAGGAAGCGAAGAACGAGCCGTAGCTGCGATTGAAGCGGGCGCGTTCTGGTACATAGAAAAGCCCCTGAAAGGGCCGGTCCTACGCGCTCTTCTCGATCGTGCGCTCAGCAAAGCGCGTGACGCTCAGAATCTTGCGGTCCTGCAGAAGCAGCTGCGCGACGCGGGACGCCTCGGCGATCTCGTCGGCGCCTCAAAGCCCATGCAAGAAGTCATGCGCGTCATCGAGATGGCGGCTCCCAGTTCCGCCTCCGTGCTTATCACCGGGGAAACCGGCTCCGGTAAAGAGATCGTTGCGCGCACCATTCATAAGCTGTCCCCGCGCGCCAATTCGCCCTTCGTTGCAATCAACTGCTCCGCGATTCCCGAGACCTTGATGGAGAGCGAGATATTCGGCCATGAACGCGGCGCTTTCACCGGCGCGGCCGAACGCCGCATTGGCTGCTTCGAACTCGCTGACGGCGGGACGCTACTCCTTGACGAAATCGGCGAAATGCCCGCGCCGACTCAGGCAAAGTTGCTGCGTGTTCTTGAAGATCGCAAGGTCCGCCGCCTCGGCAGCAAATCCGAAACTCCGGTGGACGTTCGCGTCGTCGCTGCCACGAACAAGGATCCCGAACAGTCCGTCGCCAGCGGGGGCCTTCGCCAGGATCTCTATTTTCGCCTGAACGTTTTTCACATCCACCTGCCGCCCCTACGCGATCACAAGGAAGACATCCCGTTGCTCGCCGAGCACATTCTCCGCGACATCAACACGAAACATGGCAAGAACGTACGCGGAATCGGCGCCGAGGTCCTTGACATTTTTATGAGCCACACTTGGCCAGGGAACATCCGCGAACTTCGCAACGTTCTCGAGCGGGCCGCGATCATGACCGAAAGAGACTTGATCATGCGCTCCTCGCTTCCCGGCGAGTTCGGCAAGATCTCCAGCAAGAGCCCGAGCGATTTGTCCGGCATTCGCTTTCCGGTCGGCACCACCGTCGACGCCATGGAGAAAGAACTCATCCTGCAAACGCTCCAGGCCACCGGCAACAACAAGACGCGAGCGGCCGAACTTCTGGGCGTGAGCCTGAAAACGCTTCACAACAAACTCAAAGAATACGGCAGCGAGAAAACCGAAGCAGCGGAGTCCTGATCGCCTATGCAGCTTGGGCTGCGCGCAAAACTAACCATGCTGATGACCGCGATGGTCCTGCTTACCACCGCGGTTCTCTCTCTCGTTTTCCTGCAACTCCTGATGCAACAGGTCCTCAACGACACTGACAAGCGCGCTGGCGAACTCGCTAAAACGGTATTCAACGAAGCCAGCCACGCGGAATCTGACGCAAAATCCTTCGGCCAGCGCCCCGCTTCGGATGACCCTCAGGAAATTCACGATTTCGTCCGCCGTGTATTTGAAACCAGCGACGCTTTGAACTCGCAACTTGGCGCCGCTGCCGAACTGCCGTCAATCTATGAAGTCTCTATCGTCGATACCGATGGCCTCGTACTCGTATCCAGCGACCCCAATGCGCCAGGGAAAATCGAAACGCGAAAGCCGCCCCTATCGCGTCTGGTGCAGAGCCCCATTGTTCGCCAGGCTCGCATCCTTGCTGGACCTCCGCAGGTCTACGAGACCGAATTCCCCTTTAACGTCCGAGGCAATCCCTTCGGGGAAGTGCGCGTCGTAGTCTCCACGGCATTGCTGTTGAATGAAATCAAATCCCAGCTGATCCGCTGGCTCTCCATCGCGCTGGTCGCCCTGGTTCTTTCCACGATCCTGGCTGCTGTCGTTAGCGGCGCAGCTCTCGCTCCCATCCGGGACATCAGCTTGCAACTGGATCGCATCTCCGCCGGCGAATACGACACCGGCTCCGTCACCCTCAAAGAGGCTCCGGAAAGCAGCGACGAGCTTGGCCAAGTTCGCAGAAAAATTAAGCAGGTTGGACAGCAACTCCGGGGTGTACACGAGATCTTCAGCTCTCTTCGCGAGAACATGAACTCCGTCATGGCCGGGCTTGAAGATGGCCTCATTCTCTTCACACGTGATTCGCGCGCCGTCATGGTCAGCCCCGCCGCGGAGAAATTCCTCGGCGCTCCTTCGTCCCAATTCCTTGGCCGGCGTGTCGCGGATATATTCCCTCCCGGTCATCCCTTGTATGCGGTCCTGCAAATGGACGGAGATGAGCTACGCGAAATCGCCACGGAGACTGAACTCGAAACCGTTGAAGGCAGCAAACGCGTCGGCATCAACGTCCAGGAGATTCGGGAAGAAGGCGAACGCATGGGGGCGTTGGTCACTCTTCGCGATCTCGATTCTCTCGAAAGCATCAACACGCAACTCCAGGTCAGTGAGCGTCTCGCGGCTCTCGGCCGCATCACCGCAGGTGTCGCGCACGAGGTGAAGAACCCACTTAACTCCATGCGCCTCTGGCTCGAAAACCTGAAGGAAGCTTTGCCGCACGATGCCGACGACTCCGCTCGTCAGGCCGTTCACGTTCTCGACAGCGAAATCGATCGTCTCGATGCTGTTGTTAAGCGGTTCCTCGATTTCTCTCGCCCCATGGAGGTGCGTCTCGAGCCGACGCAACTGGCTGATCTTCTTCGGGAAGTGTTGGAAGTAGCGGCACCGCAACTGGAGAAGGCGAAAGTTCAGGTGGCCCAACTCCTTCCCATCGGCATTCCCGAAGTATTTGTCGATCGCGCGTTGCTGAAGCAGGCGGTCTTGAATCTCGTTCTGAATGCGGTAGACGCCATGCCCGGCGGCGGACAACTTCAACTCACTCTCAGCCGCCGCGGTGAAATGGCGGAGATCACTGTGGGTGACACGGGAAAAGGAATTCCCCTCGAACATCGCCAAAAAGTTTTTCAGCTTTTCTTTACAACACGACCCGGCGGCAGCGGCATCGGACTAGCGAGCACCTTTCGCATCGTCCAGCTTCATAACGGATCTATTGATTTCACTTCGGAGGTTGGCCGGGGCACGACATTTCGCATTGAACTCCCCCTTGCAGCCTGACATGCGCATCACTTATACCGATTCCGGGATTCCGATGCATCCAAAGCTCCTCTTCGCGCTCGCCTGTGTTTGTGTCCTTTCCGCCGCCGGTTGCTTCTCCAAGAGACCGCCTGCTTCTCATTTCGCTGCGCTTCATCTTGGCGCACCAAATGTTCCCGCTTCTAACGTCGAAAGCCTGGCTGACAATCCCCCTGACATTCCCCATGAAAATTCTTCGCAATTGCCGCAACTCGCCATAGGGCACAACGCGCCAGCACGTCCGCGGGTAACGTCTAATCCGGCACCAGAGCCGTCCCGTTCCGAAAAAGCTCCCGAGCCCATCATCGCGCCGGAAGTTCCAACGCAGGAAATGCAAGCCGCAAAAAATGACAGTGAGCAAAGTTTGAATGTGGCCGAGAGGAATCTCTCGCTGACCTCGGGGAAGAATTTGAATGCCACGCAGCAGGACCTGGTCTCGAAAGTGCACGGCTTCGCCGATAGCGCTCGCGAGGCCATGAAAGCCGGCGATTGGATCCGCGCCAAGAATCTTTCCAAGAAGGCTGAAGTTCTCTCTGCGCAACTCGCTTCGAGCCTGTGAATTTGGATTGCGAGAGCCCTGCTCTCGCTTTAACGCGATTGCCGCTTTACCTGGCTCAGGCAGCTCTGCTGCCGATTCATAGTTGCCGTCGTCGTGGAAACCCGTCGTTCCGAGCGAAACGAGGAACCTCTGATTTTACGTTTGCGCATCACATCTGCGTGGCTGCACTCGTATTAAAATGTCGCCATGAAAACCTTCGACGCAATCATCGCCGGTGGCGGCATCATCGGGGCCTCGATCGCTCTTGAATTGGCGGAAGCCGGTCTTCGCGTCGCTCTCTTCGATGCTCGCGAACCGGGGCGCGAAGCCTCCTGGGCCAGCGGCGGCATGATCTCTCCCGCTCCGGAAAGCGCAGCGATGATTCCTTTCATGCCCCTGAGCCTCGGTAGCGTAGCTCTGTACCCCGATTTCATCCGCCGCGTTGAAGATTTGTCCGGTATCGATGTCGGCTATCGCCAGCGGGGAGCGATTGACGTACTCCTTGATGGCAACGTCCGCGAAGAAGTGACGACTGTTATCGCGCTACAGCATGGTGTCGGCCTGAAAGCCGAAGCCCTAACCGCCGAACGCGTCCGTTCCATGGAGCCTTCGCTCACGGAGGACACGCAAGCTGCCATCTTCCGCCCCGATGAGGCCTGCCTCAATACCCGAGCTTTCACGGAGGCCACGCTGAAGGCGGCGCAACGCAAAGGCGTCGAAGTCCACACGCACTGTCCTGCAATAGCGCTCTGGAAGGAACGCGGCCATTGCAAAGGCTTGATTCTAGAAAACGGGCAGGTCGAGGCCCAGTGGACCATCGTCTCTGCGGGCTGCTTTTCGGCCAAGATCGAAGGCGCCGCTCCTTATGCTCCGGTAACGCCCGCCAAGGGTCAGATGATCGCGCTGCGCTGCGAATCCATGAAAATCGAACGCATCCTCTGGCTCGAGCACAAATATTTGGTTCCGCAACTCGACGGGCGCATCATCGCCGGCTCGACCATCGAACACAGCGGCTTCGATCACGATGTCACCGCTGGTGGCGTGGAGCTGATTCTTCGCGAAGTACTGCGCATGGTGCCAGGCCTGGCATCCGCGCGCGTTGAAGAAACCTGGGCAGGCTTGCGTCCGGATTCACCGGATCATCTTCCCATCATCGGGCCCACGGATCTGGAGGGACTGCTGATTGCCACCGGCCATTTTCGCAGTGGCATTCTGCTTGCCCCGGTGACTGCGCGTCTGATTCGCGATTGGGTCACCACTCACAAAGTCAGCGTCGATTGGTCGCGCCTGAGCCCCATGCGTTTCCTCGAGAGTCATCGCGCACTGCACACCAAAGCCTGAAGAGGAACAGTCGACAGCCGCCAGTCAACAGCTAACAGTTTGCGGGCGTCGAAGGGTTTGGCTCGCGGCTATCGGCTGGAAGCTGTCGGCTAATTCGAGGCCTGCGGCTGCACCACCACGGTCTGGCTTGGCTGCCCCACGTCCTTGTACTGAATCTGATTCGCCTCCAGTTCCAAGTCGTGCTCGAGCTGCAAGTCCATCGACGACCCACGCGGCAATTGCGCATCCGGCCCGCGCGAGAGTAGCACCGCCGCCAAACCAGCTACCCCTCCAATCCCTGCGCCAATCCCCGCACCTTTTCCGCCACCCGCAATGGCGCCGATGCCTGCTCCGGTCGCTGTAGTGGTGGCAATCGTCGTCGCGTCTTTGCCCTTCCCCCCCGGCCCAGTCATTTTCCCTTCCGAATCGGTCGTCACGTTCGCCGAGTCGCTGCTGTGAGGTTCCGCATTCATTTCCACGGTGTAGCCATTCGGGAAAACCATCGAGTGCAGGCGGATCCGCAACTCGCCTTTCCCTTTCACGTGCCCAGGCCGCTTCGAATCCGTCACTTCGCCGCGTAAATAGGTCCCAACCGGCACCACTACTTTGTTGTTGATTGTGATCGGAAACGAAGTTCGGAAGTAGACCGAATCCCCTGGCTTGGCTGTCGCCGTAGACACGCCATTCTCCAGAATCACGCCGATACGCGTTCCCGACGGCACCAGAATTTTCTCGCCCGTGGTTGCCGCTCTTGGCGCTGCAGCTGCTCGTGTGGTGGCCGGCGGTGGTGCTTCTGTCTGCGGTCCCTCTGGGGCCTGTCCCGCCGCAATCGAAGCCACTCCCAAGCTCAAAACTGCGCCACAGCAAAACACCAAACCCTGTTTGAAGACCATCACAGACTCCTTGCATCGTCCGATGCTCGACCAACCCGCATCGGATGCCCGCATTCCCTTCGAGTTTACCGCCAAATTGACTCTGAACCTGTCAGCTTATACGCTGAAAACGGTCAAAACGAGGTCACGCGATAACAGGGGAAGGCAATGGCAAAACTGGCTTTGGTCTATGGGATGCGCCTGTTGCCCGTGGAAGATCTGGGTGAAGTGAAGGAAGCTACTGTCGTACTTAAAAATGGCCGAACCGCCCGCGTGGCCATGCACCTTATCGAAGGCTCCAAGGAAGAAATCGAAGACACGTTCCGCCAGTCCATCGACGCCTTCTTCGAGATGTATCCGGAGATTTAGGCGGCCGCTTAGATTCAGGTGAGCATCATTCCCACATGAAAGAGACGTGTCATCCTGAGGAGCGCCGTATGCGACGAAGGATCTCACCCTATGCGTCTTGGCGAACTGCTCGTCGATTCGAATCCAAGGCTGATGACCGATCGCTGATTACTGATTACTCTCTACCGGTTCCCGAAATTCTCCGGATCCTCATTCGGATCGCCCAAATTATCGTTAATCAGCACGGTCGATTGTCCCGTTAGTTCAAAACGCTTCCGGCACTTGTAACACGCCACCAGGTCATCCAGCCGCACCATATAAGAACTCGCTTTGGCAAATTTACGACGATCTTCTTCGCTCGAGCCACGTGGCAATTCTCTCTTCTTCCGGCAAACTTTCCACCGTACCGGCGCTTCAAATTCGCCCCTGCAGCTCGGACATACCAGCTTGACTTTGCGTATCTCTTCCTTCTCGTTGTAAAACGTCCGTTCGTCCATTCAGCCCTCGACCGCCTTCCCTAAACTTTGCCCGATTGTAGCAAACTCCAGCCCCAGGTCGCGCCAACGCGGCAGCCAATACTCCAGCGCTGCCAGCGTACGGCGTCGATCGGCATTCGGGTGAGCATAGTCGCCATCGTGAATACAGAGCACATCCCCATAAACTCGGGCGTTCGCCCCGCTCCCAGAGCCGTCCGCTTCCTTCACACGCTCCGCAATCGGTTTCATCTTTTCAACCAGCCATGCCTCGGGTTTCACCTTCCAGTCGCCCGGAATCAGTGTCCACATCACCATACGCATCCGATACCGTAACGCGATGCTTCCCAGCCACGGGCTCCGATACCCAAAGGGCGGCCGGAACCACCTCGGTTCTTCCCACGTCGCCTGCCCGATCGCCTCGCTGCAGCGTAACAATTCGTTACGCGTCTCTTCCGGTCCGCAAAAAAACAGGTTGGGATGCGTCTCCGTGTGATTCCCCACCGTGTGGCCTCGCTCCACGATTTCTTTCGCCAGCGAAGGCGATGCCCGCACATATTTCCCTACCAGGAAAAATGTCGCTTTGACGCCGTGCTTTTCGAGGAGCTTCAGTAATTTCGGTGTGATCGCCGGGTTCGGTCCGTCGTCAAACGTGATGGCGAGTTTCTTCGGCTTGTCGGTATGCCAAATCGTATGGCCAAAGAGTTGTGCGCGAGAATTGACAGCGCCATACGCCGTCACTCCCGCCAATCCCGCGGCAATTCCTATGGGGACACCAATCAGCCACGGATCCATCGCAGGTGTATTCTGCCACGCCGCCGCCGGGGTGTCATGCCAGCGCTGACTAGCGCTAAAACAATTGTCATCTCGACCGAAGCGTGGAATCTGCGTTTGCTGTGGGCTGTAGACTGGCGGCTGTCAGCCGCTTTCTCAACCTACTCGCTCCGGCAATCCCCGCCGCGTCTTGAGGTCCAGCAGCAGACGCTCGACCTCTGCGTCGCGGTCCAGCCGGTTCAGCTTCTCCGCCACATCATCGTTCAACAGCTCGATCTCGGCCGACGCTGTCGCTTCCGTATCCGTGACGCGGTCCTTCAGCCGGTCGAACGACCCGCTCTTCGAATTGTCTCCCAGCGCCACCTGCGCCTTCGCCGCCTTATCCATCGCGATGCTCCTCCGGTGCCGCGCCAGCAGCACTTCCCTCTTCGACTTCGCCTCGTCCAGCTTTTGCTCGAGCTTGAACAAGGCAGACTTCAGCGTCTCGACCTGCGCTCTTTGATCGTTTACCTGTTCTTGGAAGCTTTGTGACAGCCGCTGCGCCGTTTGGTGCCGATCCAGCGCCGCTCGTGCTAGATCGTCCTGCGTCTTGTCCACCGCGATCTCCGCCTTGCGCATCCAGTCCTTCGCCGCGTCCGCCTGCTCCGCCAGCTTCTTCTCCAAAATATGCTGGTCGGCAATCGACACCGCCACCTGTGTCTTCACCTGCAAATACTGATTCTCCATGTCGAGAATCACCTGCTTGATCATCTTCTCCGGATCCTCAGCGCGGTCAATCATGTCGTTCAAATTCGCCCGAATTAACGTGCTCACGCGTTCCAGAAGTCCCATGGTCTTTCTCCTTTCCAAATCCAAGTCCCGTCAACTCCAAAACTCGTCATTCCGAAATCTCAAACTCCGTCATTCCGAGCAGAGCGAGGAATCTCTGTTGGAATCCTTCCTCGCACGCAAACCTACTTGAAGCACTGCCCCAACGCGGCCGCAATCTGTGCCCACGCGATGTTCATGAGCACCAGCGCGACCAACACCCCCAACCCCAGGACCAGCATTCTCTTTGGCTGTACCGTCGCCGGCATGACCGTTTCTCCCCCGTCCAGAAGCGCAGGGGCCGATCTCATCGACCGGCCCCTGCGGAAGGTGCTTACGATTTAGCTGGTAATTGCGCGTCCGATTTCGGCGATTTGTCGCCCAATATCCGCACTTTGCCCAGCAGATCTGACATTTGCATGCCGCTTAGTGCCTCAAACAGCGCCGGCACCTGCGCAGCTATCTTCGTTATGTCCCCGGTGAGCTTGTACGCTCCCGCCGCATCGCCGTTACCCGTCGACACGATGGTCACCTTGTCGACCTTGCTCAACGGCTCACTCAGCGCCCGCACTACATCCGGCAGGCCCGTGAACAGCTTGTCCACAATCGCCGCCTGGTTGTATTCCTGGAACGCTTCCGCCTTCACGTTCATCGCTTTTGCTTCGGCCTCGCCCTTCTTGAAGATGATCTCGGCCTCGGCTTCACCCTGCGCGCGAATCGACGCAGCCCGGCCCTCCGCTTCGCTCATCAACCGCTGCCGCTCCGCGTTCGCTAACGTTTCAATCCGCTGGCGTTCGATTTCCGCCTGCTTCAGCACCGTGGCGATCAGCTCGCGTTCGCGGCGCGCGATTTCCGCCTCCTGTACTTTCACCTGCGCCTCGCGTTCCACTTGCTGCACGCGCACCTGTTCCGCCACCACCGACTGCTGCTGACGGTTGGTTTCGATTTCGTACGACTTGTCTGCTTGGGCCTGCGCCTTCTTGGTCATCTCCAGAAAGCTGGCCTTCTTGATATCCAGGTCGCGTTCGGCCTCGGCCTGCTTCGCCAGCGAAGCCGTCTCCGCCGCCACACGTTCCTGGTCCGCCTGTGCCTTCGCGATCGCCGAAGCCCGTGTGGCTTCCGCGCGCTTGATGGCTATATCTCGTTCTGCTTCCGCCGCGGCCACTTCCGCGTCGCGCTTGATCCTCGCGATATCCGGCCGGCCCATGTTGGTGATGTACTCGTTCTTGTCGCGTACTTCCTTGATAGTGAAACTAACCACTTCCAGCCCCATCTTGCTCATGTCGTCCGCGCAAGTGGAACGCATCCGCCCGCCGACCATTTCGGGCTCCTTCACGATCTGCTCCACCGTGAGCTGCCCGATGATGCCGCGCAGGTGCCCTTCCATCACCAGCCGGATCAGCCCTTCGCGCTGCTCTGGCCGCTTCGTCAGGAACTGCTCGGCAGCGGTTCGGATCGATACCGGATCCGACTTCACTTTCAATTGCGCGACCGCTTCCACCGTCACCGCGACGCCCTGGTTGGTGTATAGGCTCTGCTGCGGCGCCACGTCAAACGACATCAATTCCAACGACAGCTCCTTACATTGCTCCACCATTGGAAAGATGATCGTGCCGCCGCCCTTGATGATTCGGGTTCCACGGAAGCCGTACACAATCAACGCTTCATGCGGACCCGCTTTGCGATACATCCGGGCCAGCAGGCCCATGATGAGTATCAACGCCAGCACCGAAAGGCCGGCGATGACCCAAACACTTGAAAAGTCCAACATACAATCCTCCCGTGTTGCTCGATGCGGAACTGTTCGCTGCGTTCCTCAGTTCCTCAAACCTTTTCACCTGCAAACTCTTCCCATCTCCGCACGAACGCGATTCCCCGTTCGTACTTGCTGATTACCACTTCCGTGCCCTTTGGTATCGGCGTGCCATCTTCGCTGCGCGCACCCAAGCTGCGCCGTATCCCGTGCTGCTCAAAGATCACTTCGCCCGTGCCATTCATGCCGATCGAGATGCTCACTGTGCCGACCGCGCCTTCATGCCGGTAGTCCCATTCGTTCATCTGCGCCTCGCTGTCTCGCAGCAGACGCGCCATGAACCGAAACACCATCCACCCGGCCACCAGCCCGGCGAAGATCGCGATCGACAGGCTCGCGATTGCCACCAGCTTCGAATGTCTCGTCAGGATGTAGCCCGTCCCGCCAAACCATGCGAGAAACGCTAACAGCGTTGACGCATTGAACCAGGACAATTGCGCTCCTCCGCGAGCGCCACCACCTTTCGCCATGGCTCCGCCGTGCTGTCCGCCAAAATGAATACCGGCGTGCGCGTGATGAAATGGCAGGTGCAGTCTAAAGGGAAGGTGCAGGTGCATCGCCCCCGCCAGAAACGAAATGGCGCTCAACGAAAACCCGATTAAGAAGCAAAGGAGATAAAAGTCAGACCAGGACATACGGCACCTCGCATAGCGACACCCCGTCGCTCGACATGCCTACTTCGTTGGACCGTACCGCGTTGGCGTCAGTCTTTCCGGACCATGTAGCGCCGTGGCTTTAGCCCGGCATTCGATCCGTGAGGCTGAAACCAGGAAGCTCGTTAATTATTCGCCGGCGGCGGATGCCCGGAACCAATCCGTGGCCGCAACACTTCGTTCAATCGTTCCGCCAACCCCGATGTGCGCAGAATCTCGCTTAACAGCAGCAGCGCCCCACGCGAATCCGGCACTTCCGCTATCGTGCGAATCGCGCTCGCCAGCTCCGAATCGCCTTGAAAATGTTCCGCGCCGGCATAGAGCCACGAATCGATGGTGGCATCCGCCATGCGCAGCTCCGATTGCAGTTCGCGGGAATATCCCGGCGGGTCATCCACTAGGAATCCCGGATACACCTTGAAGAATCGCGCCAACATGTCGCGCGACGTACTCGTCATATGCGGCCGTGCGCCGCTTTCGATCTGCGATAGATACGCCTGGCTGAGCCCGCGACCCAATTCCTTCTTCATCGCCGCAACCACTTCGGATTGGGTCATCGGCCGCCCCAAGCCACGCATTTGCCCCTCGATCGAGCGAAGGGACCGAAGCTTGTCACCGAGTGTCATGGCCGTACCTCGCTTCGCTATATTGCGATATGCAAATACTACATAGCAATATGTAATTTGTCAAGCCAAATCGAATATCACGCTCAAGTAATTGATAAATAATACTTTACTTGTTGACGGAATTGTCAGGACAAACGATCTCGAGAATATCTTACTCGGGCTTACGCAGAGATTGCAGATCAATTCCCAACTGCTGGCACTTCTTGTAGAGGTGGCTGCGCTCCAGCCCCAGCGCCTTCGCCACGTTGGTCATATGAAAATTATTGCGCCGAATCTCGGCCAGCAGCACTTCGCGCTCGAAGACTTGCATGCGTTCCTCCAATGTTCCCTGCCCGGGAGCGACGCTCGCGTCACTGCCCATCGTGGACACGGAAACTGACAAATCGCTCCCTGGTAATGCCAGTCGCACGTCTTCTAAGCTCACGCTATCTTCACTCGAGAGTAACGCCAGGCGCTCCACAATATTCCGCAGTTCGCGCACGTTGCCGGGCCAGCTGTATCGCCGCAACTCCTCAATCGCCTCCGCCGAAAAAATCTTTTCTTTCCATCCATTCTGCTTTGCCACCTGCTGCGCAAAATGCGCCCCAAGTGCCGGAAAATCCTCCAGCCGCTCCCGCAGAGTCGGCAAGAGCAACGGGAACACATACACACGATGAAATAAATCCCGTCGAAACTCATTCTTCTTCACCAGTTCTTCCAGGTTCCGGTGCGTCGCCACAATCACCCGCACATTTACCTTCACCGGCTTGTCTCCGCCGACCCGTTCCACTTCCCCTTCTTCCAGCACTCGCAACAGCTTCGCCTGCATGGCGATCGGCATATCCCCAATTTCGTCCAGAAACAACGTCCCACCCTCGGCCTGCTCGAATTTGCCGACGTGCCGCCCCGCCGCGCCTGTAAACGCGCCCTTCTCATGGCCAAACAGTTCCGACTCAATCAGCTCCGCCGGCACCGCCGCGCAATTGAGCGTTACAAACGCATTCTCGTGCCGCGGCGATTTTTCATGGATCGCCCGCGCCACCAACTCCTTGCCTGTTCCGGTCTCTCCCAGAAGGCACACGCGCGTCTCGCTGGCCGCCACCCGTTCGATTTGCGCCAGCAATTTGCTCATCGCCGGACCCGAGCCCACGAGTTCGTGCTTACCCAGCCGGCCGCGCAGTTCGCGGTTCTCATCTTCCAATCGCGATAATTTCAGCGCATTCTCCACCGTCAGCAGGAGCTTGTCCGTCGACAGCGGCTTCTCCAGGAAATCCAGCGCGCCCAACCTCGTAGCCTTCACTGCCATCTCGATATTCGCCTGCCCGGAAATCAATACAATTGGGGTCTTCACTCCCGCCTGCTTCACCTCCTCCAGCAACTGCATCCCCGTTTTCCCTGGCATCACAACATCGGAGAGAATCAAGTCAAACGCCTCGCTGCGAATCATCTCCACCGCGCGCGTCGCGTTATCGCACACGCTGGCTTCATGCCCCGCCATGCGAAAAGCTCGCGCCAGCGACGCCAAGGTGTTCGGATCATCGTCAATTAATAGAAGGTGAGCTTTGCGAGCCACGCATCCTCGTGTAGCGCCGCGACTTCAGGCGCAATTTTGGGTTGGTCACTCGGCCGTGCTTAATCCCTTGCGGCTGTGGCGCGTTCCGATTCCGCGGCACTCTCAGCCGCGGTAGGCTGCGCTTTCGCCACGACACCGGCTTGCTTCTTCGGCAACTGAATCTTGAAGGTAGCCCCGCGCCCTTCCTCGCTCGACACCGCAATCGTCCCGTGGTGATCCGCGATCACGGACTGCACAATCGCCAGGCCCAGTCCCGTTCCCAATTGCTTCGTCGTGTAGTACGGCGTAAACAGCCTCGAGCACTCTTCCGGCGTCAGCCCTTTGCCCGTATCCGAAACTTCAATCCGGACCGCGTCGCCACCATCCGCCGTGCGCAGCGTCAGCGTGCCTCCACCCGGCATCGCATCCAGCGCGTTCAGCACCAGGTTTTGAAACGCCCTATGCAACAAGTCCGGATCAGCGTCAACCTCCGCCAGCGACTCGGTCAAGAAATACTCCGTGGTAATCGCTGGTTTCCCCACCGCCGTGAATTGCGGCTCAAACAAGCGCACCGCATTGCGTAGACTCTCATTCACGTTCACTTGCTCAAAATGAGGCGCCGGCATCTTCGAAAAATCGCTGAACCGACCAACGATGCTGTTCAAATTTGCAAGCTCGGCCTTCAAGGTGGCCGTCGCCTCGTTAAATACTTCCTGGAATTGCGTCGGCCCCAGCTGCCGCGCCCTCTGCAAATTCTCCAGTGTGATTTGCATCGGGAACAGCGGATTCCTTAACTCGTGTGCCAGCCGCCGCGCCAATTCTCTCCACGCTGCCACGCGTTCCGTTTGCACCAGCTTTTCCTTTTGCGATGCCAGCGTTCGCGTCATGTCATTGAACGCTCCCGCCAGTTGTCCCACCTCATCCTTCCCCTGCACATCAATCTGCGTGTCCCAACGTCCCGACGCCACATCTCGCGCGCCATTCGCCAGCTCTTCCACTGGCCGCGTGATCCGCTTCGACACCCACCAACTCACCAGCAGTCCGATCAAAATCGCTGCCAGCGCTACAGCCCCGGCCGTCTGCAAGATCTGCCGCCGCAATAAAACCAGCTCCCGCTGCGGACTACCCAGCAGCAGCACCCCGAGCAATTCGCCATGCCGGCCCGGCAGTGGTATCGCGTGGAACGTCTCTGCGCTCGCCGGATCGCTCGTCCACTGAATGGTCTTCACCAGCTCCGCCGCCGGCCCTTGCTTCTGCACCTGCTCAATCAGCGGCTGAAATTGATCCGCTTGCTGCACCGCGCCCGTCGCGTCCGTCAGCGAACTCGGCACAAAATTCGGCTCCAGGTTTCGATACAAAAGCGCGCGCATCCCCGTTGGCAGCACCAGTGACGCCAGGAAATTCTGATCCAGCCGCCGCCCTCCGGCCACATACAGAACTTTCTCTCCCACCGACTGTGTGCGCACCGCGGTCAACGACAGCGCCATGGCGTCGGGCAATTCTTCCTTCCGCAAGAATGCGGGCGTGCCATCCCAATTCTTCGTCGCCGTCACCCACTCATCCTTGTATCCCACCCGCGCAGGATATTGCGCCGACGAAATCAGCACCCCGTCTGAATTCACGAATTCCACGAATTCCAGATTGTGCGTTTGTGCCGCTCCAGTTGCATCATGCACCCACAGCGATGTGTCCGTGTTCGGGCGTGCCAAATCTATCGCCATTCGCACCGTTTGATCGCTGTTCAGCACGTCTTCGACCTGCTGAACCACCATCTCGCCTCGCTGCACGTATTCTTTCTTGAACTGCGCTACCAGCGCTTCGGTGCGTTGCGCATCCATCTGCTCGAACGACTTCTCCGTGTAGTAGGTCACGCCATAGGTCACCAGCGACACCGACGCCAGCACCGTCACCAGGAAAATCAGAAATAATTTGTTCCGAAAGCTCATGGATGCACTCCCCGTCCCCCTCCCGCCTCGCCGTCGCTCGATGCTCCCTGCTCCGTCTCTAACCAAACATCCGCCAGCCGCCATTCCCCGTTTGGCGCCACCGACCAATTCCTCACGTTCCCCGCGATTCCCACGTACTCCGGCAGGACCAGCAACGGCAGCACGCGCCGCGTTTCCAGCAACTGCTGTTCCTCGGCAAAGAGCCTCTCCGGATCGTTCGATTCGAACTCCGTGCCTTGCTCGGCGTGAAGATGCCGCGCCATCTCTTGCAACTCTGCGCGAGGCGAAAGCGAATCGTAATGCCAGACAAACAGGTGCAGCCCTGCCGCCTGCGGGCCAGCACCCCCGCCACCCGTGGCATGCGACGCCAGTTGTACCGTCAGGTTTGCTTGCCGCGCATTCACTGCTACGCGTTCCCCCAGCAACTTCATCAGATCTCCCACAGCATCCATGCGCATCCGCAGCGGCTCGCTGCCCCCAGCCGTGTTCACCGGCAGGTCCGCCCGCAGTTGCTTTGCGCGTTCCAGGTTCATTCCGCCACCAAAAAGAAAAGCATATCCCGAGAGCCACTGCGGCAAAAGACCCGTTGCGGGCAACGCTTGCCTTTGTAGCAACACGTTCGCCATGGTCTCTCGGTCCAGGGCAAGGTCCAATGCTTCACGCAACTGCGCATTTCCTGCCGCTGCTTGCGCCTCCTCAAATCGCAGCGCCAGCAACGTATCCGGTGGCGAACTCCACACCCGCAGGTTTTCCTGCCGCGCTTTGCGCACCAGGTCCGGCGGGATATCGATCAAATCCGCTCGCCCCACTTGCAAATTCAGGATCTGTCTCAGTGCCGGATCGCCCAGCATCAGGTCAATCGCGTCCACAAACGGCCGACCCGCCCAGCACTCTTCATTCGCCCGCAATTTCACGCGCGCCGGCTTGAGCACGGAAGGACTTCCTTCTGCCTGAGCCGCCGGAATCGTTTCCGCCACAACGAACGGTCCGGTGCCGGTCAACCCACCACCGGGCTGCGCTCGATACACGAAATAGCGCCCCGACGCGAGTTGTTCCAGTAAATCGGGAGCCGGCCGTTGCGCTTGAATCGCAATGGTATTCTCACCACTGCTAATGGTTAGGCCCGCAGGCAAAAGCGGCAGCAGAGCAGCCACCACATCTTTCGCGGCCAGTGCCGAGCCGTCCGAAAACTTCACTCCGCTTCGAATCTTGAATTGCCAATTTTTTCCGGGCACATCGTGGGACCATTCAGTCGCTAGCGCGGGCTGAAAACGCCCGTACTCGTCCAGTGTGACCAGGCGGTCATACACCAGCCCCGCCAGGCGCTCGCTATCGGCAGTCGCAGACGATCCCGGCTTCCATTCCCGCGGATCTAGCGGCAAGGACGCCACATGCAACTCGACTCGCAGCGTACCGCCATAGCGCGGGTGCTTCGTCGCCAAAACTCGACCCGGCGCAAGGAGCAATGCCACGAATGGCACCGCCACGGCGCTAATTGCCGCAAGCCAACGTAACTCGATACACTTCATAGTTCCCTGTTCGCAGATTCCGCGTCACTACCGATGCCGCCGACGGAACCTCCGCAGCCGCAATACTCAGGATCGGACCTGGAAAATCGCTCATTAGCGCCGCGCTGCTCTTTCGTCCCGCCCAGTCCGGCACAACCTGAAGCAAATCCGGTGACGACCAATCCGATCCGTCCGCCGTCAGTTTCCATCCGCCACCGTCGCATGTGGGAGTCAGCACCACCGGCGCTCGCCATGTCACCTTCGCTCCGCCGCATTTTACATCGTCGGCCGTCCCCCATCTCACCCGGCAGTTTTTCCCCGGCAGAGTGACCTGCGCTTCGCTGCCCGTTGCGGCAATCTCTCCGCGCAGGTCCCGCGCCGTCCGAGCCCCAGCGGCACCTAGCGAAGCGAACTGCTTGCTGGTACCTGAGCGATCGGTCCTTATTGCCGATAGCTCTGTGCCTCGAAAGGCGAGCAGCAACAAACCGCTGTCGCTCCCGTCGCCAAACGCCGCGGCATCCAAAATCCGGTCCGCACTCTGAAACACCAACTGCTTTTCTATCCGCACCGGAACAACTGGCAGGTTCGCTCCATGAAACATTGCACGTGGCAGCGCCACAAATCGGGCTTCCTCCTTCTCATTTACCCGCACACTCGCCGAAAGCATCAGTTCCGTCGGCGTTTCCGCCAACCCCACCCGCAGCAGGTTCGCGCTCGCATCTTCCGTCACGTTGATTTGAACTTTTTCCAGATCCTTTCGAAACGTCTCTTGCCAATCCTTGCCGGTCTCGGCTGCAAACGCCGCATCCTGGAAAAACTGCATCCGCAGGGGCCCGCGCATGTTCGGAATCGCTGACACGCGTTCCGCCAGTTGCTGTAGAGCGTCGTCCATCGTCTCAATCTGCCCACTAACCGGCACCTGTGCACACAAATTCGGAATCACAAGAGAAATCAGGAGTAGGAAATACACTAGGAAAAGCGGAGGGCAATCGAAATCGCGTCGCACGGCAGTCTGTCTCGATAATAGCACGCGGGTTGTGCGCTTGTAGGGACCGCCTTCTGACACGGTCCGCTTCTCAACGATACCGGGACGAATGCGTCTAATGAACCCTATACTCCTTATATAAATCCAACCGGTTCAGCATCCCGATCATGATCTGTGTGTACGCCAGATACTCCGAGAAACTTTCATCCGAGACGTTGGACAGCGCCTTTCGCCGCGCCTCCCGGATGGTCCCAAAATCCTCCGCCTGCAGCGTCGCTACCGCACTGCTTATAAACGCCACGTGGTCCGCAACGCCATATATAGGCAAACTGTCGGCCACCGCCTGCGTGATCTGCTGTTGCGTCGCCTTCGTGTTGCGGATTTGTTTGTCGAATGCCGCACCTTTCGTCGCCATCACCTCATCGAATTCCTTGCGCGTGTGGGGCAGAGCAGCAATCGCCTGCAACACTTGCTCGCGCGTGAACTTCGGATTGGCGTAGTCCGCCGTGTTCACGGGCTTGTACCTCATGATCGCCTCAATATCGTTCCGCCGGAATTCTTCCTCAACCTCTCCCGTCCCCTTCCACTTGCTCAAAGCACGGAAACTCTCTTCAGTCATCTGCTCTGCAAGCAAATGCGCCGCTGCCGACCGCACAAATGACTCCGGCGCTTTTAATAATTCCGCTAAAGCATTGCTCGCTCGCGACGGCTCCATGCTCCCGTACAAAAACAGCGCCGCGGAATCCTCGTCTAGATCCAGCGAGTGCTCCGAAATGTGAATTGTCGCATTTGGATACAACAGCAACTTCGCTCCCAAGGGACCGGCATCCACTCCTGCTTGGCTCAATTCCAATCCCAGCTCCAGGTAATTCGCGGGGTCGGACTCCTGGAAATCCGCTTGCGCGAGCGCATCCCGAATCAGCTGGAGAGTTTCCGGCGACTTGTCCGCGGGAAACAACATCTGCGCCGCATCGAACTGAAAAATGTGGTCTGTCTTTTCTTCTTCCAGCATCCCACGGATGCACGTCGCGCCCTCTGGCCCCGCAGCCTGGACCTGTTTCCAGAACGCATCCAGCTCTCTGCTCTTCAACTCAATCTGGGTCTCGTTCAACTCCGCCAAGTGATATCCGTAAACCTTTGCTTTCGCGCTGCGTATCTCTTCGCAGACAGGAGATCCATAAACCACGCTCCCCCGCATTACCGCGCACACAAGTGTCGCCAGCAAAATCCGCCGCAATCCTCACCTCTCCGGAACCCATCGAATGCTATCACTACCGCAACAAAGTTGCCGGGCAGCTTGGTTAGGGCCGCCCGGCTCGGTCAGGGAGTCATTTTTACTTTTGGTCGCTTGGTGAAACTCCTTTTCTTGTATCCGCGGACAGCCATTCCTGGCTGTGCGCCGTTCAATCCAGAGTCTTCCTCGTCACGATCTCCACCTTCTCCGGCACCCAAATCATCCGGTGCATCGAGCCCGCCGTTGGCAACAGCCATTCGTGCCTCTTCAAGGTCATCCGATAAATTCTCAGCCCATCCAGCGAATGAAATGTATATACCGCCTCGGTCTTTTCGCGATGCTCCAACTCCAGAGGCAGCGAGACTCCCTCCACTTCTTCAAACTCTTCCGATATTCTCCGCATCGACGCTACCGCCACCAACTGCGCATCGCGGCACCAACTGTCGTGCCCGGAATTCACCCAGCGCTGCAGGCTCTCTGTCTGTGCCCGGTCCACAGCGAACGTATACACGACGCGATGCTCTTTTGGCGGCTCGCCTCCGATCGTCATCGCTGCTCCGCCAAAAGTCCACAAAACTAAACTGAACGCCACCCGCAGCATCATCGCCAACATCACTCCCGCACTGCCCGCCGGTTGCTTTCCAGACTGTCCGCTCATGGTCGCGTCCTCCTGGTTCTTCTCCTTAGAACGTCGCTGCCCCTCCTGCCTTGCGCCGGACGGGTGGCCCGGAACGTCTCGCAAACCGGAGCAAAGCCCCTCGTGAACCGAGCCAAGCGCGGCGGTGCTTGCCTTCTTGTTCCTCATGGCCTTCCTCCTTCCGCGGGACGAACCGAGCCACCCACAGGGGTGATGATCGGCGTCCCAGTGAAGCCGGCCTTGCTCTACCGGCCTCTCCGAAATCGTTGTTTACGGCCGCTTCTTGGCGGTGCGCTGCGCTGTTGCCGTTGGTACCGGCGTCGTCGAATCGTCCGGGTCGTCGGGAGTGTCCGGCGAAGCACTACTGCCGTTCCCGTTGTTGCCGTTCTGGTTCTGCTGGAACGCCGACCGCATCACATCCGTGGCAAAAAAGTTCTTCCCGTCCATCGGCACCATCATGATTTGCAGCTTGTCCGATAGCCGCTCCGCGATGATCTTCTGGATCAGCATCGGATTCTGTTTCAGTACACTCGCTTCGTACTTCATCCGCTCGGAGTCCGCCGCAGCAGTCACCCGAATCCGGTTTGCTTCGGCATCCGCCAGGTTCTTCTGCCGTTCCACCTCCGCTTTGCTGTCGATGATCTTCGCTTGCGCTGCTGCTTCCGCGTTCTGCAGTGTCGCTTCCTTCCGAGCTTCCGCTTCCAGTTTGGTCTGTTCGATCTGCTTCTGCTTCAGCGGCAGCGTGTACTGCATCGCGTCTGCTTCCCCTTTGGCCTGTAACACCCGCACTTGCGCTTGCGCTTCGGCCTGTTTCACGTCGCGCGACTTCTGTGCCTCCGCTTCCAGTTCCGCGATCTTCACTTCCTTCGACTTGATCTCCTGCTCCGTCCCAAGCCGCTCGTTCTCCTGCTCCTTCAGCAGCAGCCCTTCCAGCCCGCGCGCATACTCCGCCGGTAACTGAATGTCGCGCAGTAACACTTCGCGCACCACGATTCCGTCGCTTGCCAGCCGGGTCTTGATCTGTTCCGCCGCTTGGCTACGCAACTCCTCGCGCTTCACTGCAAAGATTTCCCGTGTGATGTAATTCGGCGCCAGTTGGCGATACGTGGACGACACCACCGGCCCTACCACTTCTTCTCCCACCGGCTGTGGCAGATTCTGATGAATCGTAGTCAGCTTGCTTGGGTCCAGCCGGTAGCGCACTGTCACCGCCAGCCCGAGGTTCAGTCCCTCGCGCGCTTGTACGGTGAGCACATCATTCGCGCTGGTCTTCGCTCCGCCGGCAGGTGCCGCGCTCGCCGCCGTCGTGTACACCTGTTCCCGCGTGTCATACAAGACGATTTCGTCAACGAGCGGCGTTACAAAGTGCACGCCCGGATGCAACGTACCGGGGCGCGCGCCGCTGAACTGGCTGACGCGAATGCCGGCGTACCCATCGGGCACTACGGCGATGCTCAGCGCCAGTAGCACCGGAACAACTCCCGCGGCCGCCAACTGCAACGCGAACCGCCACCGCACTGGTCCGAAAGGGCGTTTCTCCGCCTGCGTTATCGCCTCCGCCCCTCCTTCCGTTCCCGACTGCTCCAGCAGCCAGCGCAGCCGCGCGGCCATATACATATCGTACGCAACCACCACCAGGGCACTTCCGAACAGCCCGATGCCCGTCACCATCAACAAAAACTTCAGAGCAAGCATGGTCTCTTCCTTTCTCTCCATTCCCGGTTGAGCTGCCGTCCTGCGATCCGGCACGGCTCGCAATTCCGGGAAACCGTGTGTAGTGGCGAGTCTTTAGACCCGTGCCTTTTCTACCTCGCGGCCCTCGCATACACCCGAGCCACCATTCGCGTTCCGCGCTCTATCGGAGCGACTGCTTTCCGGCCCGCTGTCGCCGGCTGCATCAACTGAAACGCCAGCTTCATCAACAGTCCTTGCAGAACCAACGCCGAAAACAGCGAAACCAGCGTTGCCAGCACCACCGCCGCAAATCCAAACATCGTTTCCATCGTCGTTCTCCCATAGGGGCGGGTCTTCAGACCCGCGCTTTTTCTTGCCGCTGAAAAATCTCTCTACCGTTCGCCGCGTTCCTCGCCGCCCTTCGCTTCACTCATCTCCTTGTTCGCCACAACCATTTCTGGCTTACCGCCAAACAGCCGCGCCACTTCTTCCGTCCGCTCTCCAACCAGCGAAACTCGATCGCCCACTTGTATCCGCGCGAACAAATCCTCAATGTCGTGATTGCGAAGCCGGATGCAGCCGTGCGAGGCGTTTTCCCCGATCGACTCCGGCCGGTTCGTTCCATGAATCCCGAATCCCTTCACGTCTAGACCAATCCACCGTGGCCCTAGCGGATTGTCTTTGCCGGGTGCAATCACCACGCCCGGCTTGTAATAGGTGGGATTTTCAAGACGCTCCGCGATCCGGTACTCGCCGTTCGGCCTCGGGCTCACCCTTGCGCCAACCGCTACGTTGTAGATCTTCACGACTCGGTCGCCTTCCAGCAGCGCCAGCTTTCGGTCGGGAATGCTCACCACGATTCGCCGCGCCGGACTGGTGGAAGGAGTTGCAACTCGCGGAGCGGTCTGCTGCGCAACCGCGCTGATTCCGCCGAACGCGAAGGCGGCGATCAGCATTGCGGCTTGATTTCGGAGGCTTGCTACGCTGGACTGGTTCATGGCTTGCGCTCCTTCCGACCGTCGCCAAATGGAATCGCACACCACAAGCCATTTTCAATTCTTAGTAAATAAACAACTTAGCAGCACATACGGGGGTCGAAAACGTGTGCGATCAGACACGCCGTGTCGCCTAAGACGCGCGCGCACGCCGGAGTAGCGCCGTGCCTTCAGGCCTTCTCCGGCCGCACAGCCGAACCCATATCTTCTATCCCGACTTTTGCCCACGTGGCCCTGCCGCGCTACTCTAGAACCTACAGGAGAGACCATCCGTCATGTCTCAATCGCAAGGCATCCGCATCGGCCGGATCCTTGGCATTCCCATCTTTCTCGATGTCAGTTGGATCTTGGTCTTTGCGCTCTTCACCTGGTCTCTCTACGGCCAATTTTCCTCGGCACAACATTCTTCCTGGAACTCCACAGAGCGCTGGGGATTGGCGCTAATCACCAGCTTCCTTTTCTTCGCCTCTGTGGTCTTCCATGAGCTCGCCCATAGTGTCGTAGCGCAGCGCTACAAAATTAAAGTCCTCTCTATCACGCTATTTCTTTTCGGCGGGCTCGCACGCATCGCTCGCGAGCCCTCTCAGCCGCTCCAGGAATTCAATATCGCCATCGCTGGGCCCATCGCCAGCGGTTTTCTGGCCGGGGTTTTCTGGAGCCTCGCTACTCTTTCCCCCTTCGAAATGCTTCGTGGTTCCGCTGAGATTCTCTATTACATGAACGGCACCCTGGCCCTGTTCAATCTTCTGCCGGGCTTCCCTCTCGATGGCGGCCGCGTTTTCCGCGCTCTCGTTTGGGGTGCCACCAAGGATTTCAGCCGCGCCACGCGCGTAGCTGGCGCCAGCGGAAAACTCATTGCTTACATCATGATCGCGCTGGGCATTCTTTCTTTCATCGCTGGACGCGAGCCCGGCAGTTCCTTCGAATGGGTGTCTCGTTATGGCGGCCCTTGGCTCGCTTTCATCGGCTGGTTTCTCCTGGTCGCTGCTCAAGCCAGCGTCACCCAGGTCACCATTCGCGAAACCCTCGTCGGTCTTACCGCTGCCGATGTCATGAGCCAGGAAGTTCCCACGATCCCGGGCAGTATGAGCCTGCCTGAATACAGTGCCGAGGTACTTCGTACTGGCCGCCGCATCCACATCGTCACCATGGACGATCGCCTGGTCGGCCTCATGAACGTCGCCGCGCTCAACACTGTTCCTCGCGATGAATGGGACATGAACTCCGTCCAGGCGGTCATGGTCCCGCGCGAGAAAATTCTTTGGGCCTCCCCCGAGGAACCTCTTCAACGCGTTCTCGAGCGCCTCATCGCCGCCGACGTGAATCAAATGCCCGTCGTCCGCCACACAGACGATAGCGCCGCCCACATCATCGGCATGATCACTCGCGACGCCATTCTTCGCGTCATCCAGACCCGCAGCGAACTCGGCGCCGCCTTTACTAGCCGCTAGCGAATACCAACGCTTCCCGCGCGCGGCTTTTGTTTTGTAGGAACGGCCTTCTGAGGCCTCCGCCACTGTGGGCCGTACGCAAGTGTTCTACGGGCTCAGTTCGGCTGCGCCCCATGCCCACACCACATCAAGAATAGGGCGTGCCACCCAGGTGCTTAAAACATCGTTGACAACGTATCTCTACCTAGGTAGACTTATCACATGGGCATCCACCTACGCCTCTCTCGCCAGTCCCTCGCTCTTCTCGACGCGCTCCTCATTCAACCCTCTCACTGGCATCACGGCTACGCTCTCAGCCAGTCCACCGGCCTGGCTTCCGGCACCCTTTATCCCATCCTCATGCGTCTCGACAAATCCGGATGGCTTGAAACCCGCTGGGAAGATGCCCCCACCCCCGGCCGACCCCCGCGCCATCTCTATCGCCTTTCCCCCACCGGCCGCGAATGGGCGCGTGAAGAACTTCGCGCCGCGCATCAAACCAAATTCTGGAAGCCCGCGCATGGAAAGGTATGAGATGCCTTCCCCACCACAACCCCTCGCCAAGTCTCTCGCAGTAAAATCCCTTCAACTCGCCGTTCGCTGCTGGCCTGCCGACTCCCGTCACTGGGGGCAGGCCCTGCTTGCTGAAATTTACGGAATCGCGGATCCCGTCGAAGCCATCTTCTGGGCGTTGGGAGGTGTCACCGTGTTCCTGCGCTCCTTCCTGTCTCATCTGCTCGCTATTCTCAAGCTTCCTCCCGGGCGCACTAACGCTCCGCTCTCCGTCCGTCCCGGCAGCGGCGGCCCTGTCTTTCCTCGACACTCTCGGCTACTTACCGCGCTCGTTCTGCTTGCGTTCATTGTTTTTTGTTTTCTACCTTCCACGCGAGAGGCGACATCCATCGTTGCGTCCAGCTGGAACGGCTTTGACGCCACCGCACGCGATTCGCGCGTGATGGATAAACTGGCAGCCCGTGCGGATCGACAGAAAGATGCTGGCATGATGGCCTTCGCCGCCATCGCGCATCCCGATCCTGACCGGGCTTCCGTTTTGGCCGATCGAGCCGTGGGCATCGACCCGAGTCTGATTTGGATTTATGCCAGCCGATTCCGTCGTCCGGACGACACGACCACCAACAAGGAATGGCTCAGCCGGCTTCGCAGCTCGGATCCTGACAACGCCTTCGTCTATTTGCTCGCCGCAGCAGGGTTTGTCGACCCGCAAGTCCGAAGTTGGATGGAAACTGCGTATCGAGAAAATGACAACCTTGCAACCACCGCTCTCCGCAAATCGCAGTGGGCCAAGTACATGAGCTTGGCGTTCCAGGCGCCGCGCTATGACAGCTATCTGAATCGCCATCTGGATTTGACTCGCGAAGGTTGGCGCAGGGCACCGGAAGTACCGGCCACTTTGGTGGCATATAGCGTGTGGTCGCACCATATACCCAACCTGCTGCAGATTCGATCCTATGCGCGCTGGCGACTTCGCGATGCTCGCGCCGCCGCTACTGCCGGCCACCCGTCCGATTCCCAGGCCATTGTTAACGAAGTAGTGGACTTTGGCCGAACCATGACCAAGGGCAGCGAGACCGATATTGAGCGACTGGTCGGCCTGGAGATCACGCGCCTGGGACTCGAGGAGACGTCCAGCCTCTACTCTCAGAATGGCCGCCAGCGTGACGCCGACGCCGCCATGGCGGAACTTCGCAAAGTAAAAGCGCGTTCAGACAAACTGGCCGGTGGCGATCGCCATGCGATCGACCAGACTGTGGAAGACTTCCGGCGAAAGGCTGATCGGGTTCAGGCCTCCGCGATCGCAACTCTCTTTGTCGTATTTCTAACGAGCTTCGCTCTGCTGTGGCTTGAGCTCAGCTCCAGATTCTCTTGGCCAGCAGCCCGATCGCTTCGCCGTTTGGCCTGCTTCATCTCAGATTGGGGTCCGGTAGTTCTTCCCTTCATGGCGACGGCATTCCTTCTGAGCTTTCGCCCGTTCGCGAGCGCCTTGGACCGCTACCGCGCCGCAAATTCGTCCAACGCTCAGGAATTCTTTAATTGGCAATTGTGGGCTCTAGCCAGCCGGAACCCGTTTCAGCGGCTTGTTGAGCCTTCGGTGCAGCCGACGCTGTGGCTCCTTCTAATTCTTGCCTTGTCCGCTCTCGCCAGCTATTTCTTGGTTCACGGCTTGTGGAAACAGAAGAATCGAGGATTAGCGCAGTAGCGGCCCGATTCGCCGCAGCCCCGCCGCAAACTGATCCGCGTTGTAGGCCGAGGGATTCTCCAATTGCTGAAACAATGCGTTAACCGCTCCGCGGATCTCCGCGTCGTTCCCGGGCTTTGCATCTTTGCTGTACGCGATATACAGCGAATCCATCGCCATGGTCGCCTGCTCTGCGGCGCGTTCATCGCCGAGCGCGATCGTTTCCGCGCTCTCTGCGATCGACTGCATCGCCCGCAGCGTGACCCCGCGGTCGTAAGGCATGGTCGCCAGCCGCTCCGACAACTTGTGCGCGGTCGCTTCCGCCGCGACCGCAGCGCTCGCAACTGACCCGCGATCCGGATTCAGCTTGCTCATCTCGCTCGACACCGCTTGCATCTGCTTGTCTAATTCCTGCGACGCGCCCGCGTCCACCTGCGCCACGAAATACCGGAATACCGCATACCGTGATGCGTTCCACCCCGGATCGCCCGGCCGCCTGCCCTCGTATCCATGCTCTTGCCGCCAACTATCCTTCGCCGGACCAAGTGAGTGATGGCACGCAAAGCAGGAAAGCTCCGCATATTCCGGCCACACATCCTTTTTATCTCCGCGCTCGCCCTTCACCCGCCATGTCAGCCGTTCCATGGCCGCGCTCAATTGCACCGCTTGTCCCGCAGCCCAATCCCGCACACCGGCCCACGCCGCGTCTTCCACTGGTCTTCCAGGAGCCGTCTCCCGTGGCGACTTCCAGTGTCGGGGCATCACTGCCGAGAACGAATCCAGCTCGAAATACAAATCCGGATGGCCTGCCGCAATCATCTCGTGATCTACGAACTTCTCGCGCGTCCCCAGGTGGCACTCCAGACACAATTTCGTTCGGCCAATTACGCCTCGCGTATCCCGCATCCCCATCGCCACCGACTTCTCGTGCGGCCAATCTCGCGTCGTGTGCGGCCCCAGCCACGCCGACGCCGGTCCGTGGCACGATTCGCAGGACACGCCTTCCGAAATTTCAAACGCCCGCCCCTTCTGTTCCGCGGTCGTATACAGCGCGTGACACTCCAAACACTTCGGCGCTTCCTCCGCCTTTGCCCCGAGCTTTAAAATCCGCGCCATCCGCTCGCCCACTTCGCCGGTCAGCGCCTGGTACGCCTTGCTGTGTTTGTCCTGCAGGATCCACGTCGAATATTCGTTCTGCAAGATTCTGCTGCCGGCTACAGGCTTCACGCTTCCGTGGCAACTCGTTGCCGCGCACGACCCCGGCCCAATGTACTTTACCGGTTCCTTTGTATCCGTAGCGGGCGAAGCAGCCGCCGCCAAACTCAAAATTGCCGTGCAGAGATACAGTGCGCAGAGCGAGTGAAGTCTCATCATTCGGAGCGATCGGCAGTGAGGTACAAAAGTTCAGCTAACGTATAGCGTCCAGTTTCCACGCAAATCCTTGTGCCGCTGTGGTCCTTTTTCCGCCCGTTGCGCGAAAAGACAACGCCCCGCGATTTTCGCCACGTTTCCCCGCCCGCCTGTGCGCAAATATCCTAGACCCTTTCCGCGGCCGTGCTTGACGGCCGGTGCGCGGATTCGCGAGCCCACTGACCTGTGATCTTCGACGAACTGCGCGCTATCCAGTTGCGGTGCGGCTATCTGCCGAAGGCCGAACTCGAAGCCCTGTCCCAACGCACGCAAACCCCTCTCTACCAGCTCCACAGCGTCGCCAGTTTCTATCCTCACTTCCATCTCGCGCCACCGGCCAACGCCGAAGTCTTGATTTGCGCCGACATGAGCTGCAGGCTGAATGGCGCCTGTGATCTTCGCGCCGAACTTTCTCGCCGCTTCACCAATTCGAGTCCAAATGAAGTCCAGCTGAAGGACGTAAGCTGTCTCGGCCGTTGTGATCGCGCACCAGCCGTCTCGATCAACGATGCGATTTTCGACGCCGTCGATGCCGATCAGGTCGAACAACTCACGCGCCGTGCCGCCCGCGGCGAGCAGCCCCATCCCAATCATCCCCAAACCACGCGCGTCCGCTGCAGCTCCGACCCCTACTCCGACAACGAGAAATACGGCGTCTTGCGCAAACTGATCGCCTCGCGCGATTTCGACTCTATCCTCGCCACTCTCAAGGAAGCAGAGCTCCGCGGCATGGGCGGCGCCGGTTTTCCCACCTGGATGAAGTGGGACCTTGTCCGCAAGCAGTCCGATCCTAACAAATACATCGTCTGCAACGCCGACGAGAGCGAACCCGGCACCATTAAAGATCGCTTCATCCTCTCCCATCTCCCGCATCTCGTTGCCGAAGGCATGATCATCGCCGGACTCGTCACTGGCGCAAAAAAAGGTATCCTCTATATCCGCCATGAATACCCGCTGCAGGAAGAAATCTTCGGCGAAGAAATTCGCCGCTGCACCAAAGCCGGCCTCATCGGAAAGAAAATTCTCGGCAGCGATTTCGACTTCGATCTCGAAGTCTTTGTTAGCCCGGGTGGCTATATCTGCGGCGAAGAATCCGCGCTCCTCGAAGCCATTGAAGGCCATCGCGCCGAGCCGCGCAATAAGCCTCCCTTTCCCGGCCAGGCCGGACTCTTCCAGAAGCCCACCGTCATCAACAACGTCGAAACTTTCGCCAACGTGCCGCAAATCCTCGCTCGTGGCGTCGACTGGTACAAATCCGCCGGCGCCAATGGCTCTCGCGGCCTGAAGTTCGTCGGCGTCTCCGGCCACGTCAACAATCCCGGTGTGTTCGAAGTTCCCCTGGGCGTTTCAATGCGTGACGTCATCTTTGGCAATGCCGGCGGCATTCGCGGCGGACGCCAACTCAAAGCCTTCGCTCCGTCCGGCCCCTCCTCCGGCTATCTTCCCGCTTCCATGGCCGACGTCCGTCTCGACTTCAAGGCGCTCGCCGATGCCGGCTCTATGCTCGGCTCCGGCGCTATCGTCGTTTGTGACGACACCACCTGCATGCTCGACATGGCTCTCACCGCCGTGAAGTTCTATCGCAATGAATCCTGCGGCAAGTGTGTCCCCTGCCGGATGGGTTCGCAAAAAATGGTCGATCTCCTCACCCGCTGGACCCAGGGCAATCTCTCCGACTCCGCGTATCGCACCGACCTCGCCCTCATCGATGAACTCTCGCAAGCCATGAGCCTCACTTCCATCTGTGGACTCGGCCAGATCGCGCCCGCGCCCATTCAGTCCGTCCTGAAACATTTCCGCTCTGAAATCGACGCGCATGTTCTCCGCGGCCAGTGTCCCAGCGGAATCTGTTTTTCTGCTTCGGCGAAAATGCCGGAACTCGCGCGTGTGGGGATTCGTCCATAAATGAGCGCTCCATCCCAACTCGTCGAACTCACCATCGACGGCAAGCGCGTCCAGGTTCCCGCGGGCACCACCGTTTTCGATGCCGCGCGCGTAAACGGCATTTCCATTCCCACTCTCTGCCATCTCCAATCGCAGACTCCCGTCGGCGTCTGCCGTCTTTGTGTCGTCGATACCGGCGCGCGCGTCCTCAGCGCCTCCTGTGTCCGCCCCGTCGAGCCGGGAATGAAGGTCAGCACCGACTCAGAAAAAGTACTGGCCGCGCGTAAAACGCTTCTCGAATTGTTGATCGCCGATCATCCTTCCCCCTGCGCACGCCAGCAGCGCTCCGCCGATTGCGAACTCGAAACCCTCGCCAAGCAAGCCGGCATCACAACCGCACGCTTCCCGCGCCGCATTACCTCTCGCGGTGCTGATGATTCCTCTCTCGCCATCGCCGTCGATCACGACGCCTGCATCCTCTGCGATCGCTGTATCCGCGGCTGCGATGAAATCAAGAACAATTTCGTCCTCGGCCGCATGGGTAAGGGCTACTCGGCCGGCATCGCCTTCGACCTCAACTCCCCCATGGGTGATTCCACCTGCATCTCCTGCGGGGAGTGCATGGTCTCCTGTCCCACCGGCGCGCTGACCAACAAAATTGCGGTCGGCACCGCAATCGCCGACTGCCAGACCACCCAATCCCTCACCGCGGAAGAACTCCACCGCATGCCCGTCTTCGCTGGAGTGTCTGGCACCTTCCTGGAGCTTAATCGCGGGGCTATCGTCAAACGCCGTTTCCGCGCCGGCGAAGTCATCTGCCGCGAAGGTGACTTTGGCTCGACTGCTTTCTATATCGTCGAAGGCCAGGCCCAGGTTGCCATCGCCACTCCCATCGCCCACGTGAAGTCTCACGGCGGCGCACAAGGCTTCTTCAAGCGGTTCACCAGCGTTCTCGTCGGCCGCGAGGATGACAAGCGCGACGAAGAAGCTCGCGATCGCACCATTCCCATCGACGCTTCCGTCGACCTCTCCTACGGCAATCCCGTCGCTGAACTCAGCCCCGGCGACCTCTTCGGCGAAATGACCTGCATGAATTTTTATCCGCGCTCCGCCACCGTCCGCGCCAAGACCGATGTCGTCGCGTTCGAAATGCTGCGCAACGTGCTCGACATCATGATGAAGAACAAAACCTTTCGCGCGCAGCTCGATGAGAATTATCGTCGCCGCGCCCTCGAAACTCATCTTCGCGGCGTTCCCATGTTCGCGGAACTTTCCCCAGACTTCATCGATCACCTCAAAAACAGCGTCGAACTCGTCCGCTATGCCCCTGGCCAAGTCATCGCCCGCCAGGGAGATCCCGCCGACTCTTTCTACCTCGTCCGCATCGGCTTCGTAAAAATTGCCGAAGACTATCCCGGCGGCGAACTGGTCCTCGCTTACGTCTCCCGCGGCGACTACTTCGGCGAAATCGGCCTTCTTGGCGGAGGCGTCCGCACCGCCACTTGCACCGCACTCGACCATGTCGAGCTCGTAAAAATCTCCGGCGACGACTTCCGCGAAATGGTTGTGCGTTTCCCCAGTGTGCGCACAGGACTGCAAGCTGTTGTCACCGAGCGCCAGTCCGCCAACGCCCAGCGCCTGCAAATGGTTCAGAGCGTTCCCATCGATCAATTTCTTTCGCAGGGCCTGATGGAAGCGCAAAGCCTGCTCATTCTCGATCTTCAGAAGTGCACGCGTTGCGATGCTTGCGTGAACGCCTGCGCCGACGCTCACGACGGCGTCACGCGCCTCGTCCGCGACGGCCTCCGTTTCGAAAATTTTCTGGTCGCCACTTCCTGCCGCCAGTGCCGCGATCCTCTCTGCATGGTTGGCTGTCCCGTCGGCGCCATTCGCCGCCGCAACTCGCTCGAAGTCATTATCGAAGATTGGTGCATTGGCTGCGGCCTCTGTGCCCGGAATTGTCCTTACGGCAACATCAATCTTCATCCCTTCCATTTGCGTGTCGACGATCTCGAGAATCACGGCCGCAAAAAAGCCGTCATCCAGCAAAAAGCTACCTCCTGCGATCTCTGCACTCATCTCAAAGAGCCAAGTTGCGTCTACGCTTGCCCGCACGACGCCGCCCATCGCGTCGATCCGCGCAAATTCTTTGCCGGATTGAATGGCCAGGAGCCGCGCGCATGAGAATGGATCACACCCAGCGCGCATGGCTTTTCATCTCCCTTGTGATTCTTGTGCTGAGCGCAATCGTTTATGTCGCCTATGTTCACGCGTCACCCGCCGGACCGCGAGGCGGCAGCACCACCGGTCTGCTCTTTGGCATCCTCGGTTTCGCTTTTATGATTTTCGCCGCAGCGCTCGGGGCGCGGAAGCGCGTCCCCACCTGGCGGCTTGGCCGCGCACAAGCCTGGATGCGTGGTCATCTCTGGCTCGGCTTTCTCAGTCTTCCACTAATTCTCTTTCACGGCGGCTTCCACTTCGGCGGCACGCTCACGCGCGTGATCATGTGGCTCCTCATCATCACTGTTGCTAGCGGTATTTTCGGCGCCGCATTGCAAAATTACCTCCCGCGCCTCATGACCGCCGACGTTGCCCTCGAAACCATCTACGACGAAATCGGCAACGTTCGTCGCGCCCTCCGCGAAGAAGCCGGCGCCATCGTCGCATCGCTCTGCGGCAACCTTAATTCCGATGTTGTTCCGGGAGCGCCAAGCACCGACTTGACACGTGAGCAGCGCGCTGGCGGCTTCACCGCGCTCCGTCCCGTCGCCGCCAGCGCCGCGCCGTTGCGCACCTCAGCCTCCGTCAGTGCAGGTGCGAGTGCCGCGGTGGCACCGGCAGTCGAAACGATTTTGCTGACAGAAGAAGAGTCGGCCCCGCTGAAGCGTTTCTACTTTCAGGAACTCCGCCCCTATCTCGCCAATCCCCAAAAACGAGGCCAGCGCCTCTCCAGTACCGAGAAATCCCGCATGGCTTTCGCTGCCCTCAAGACTTTCCTCCCCGCCCACGCGCATTCCACCCTGCGCGACCTCGAAGACATTTGCGACGAAGCGCGCCAGCTCGTGCTCCAGGAGCGCCTGCACCTCTGGCTTCATGGCTGGCTGCTGGTTCACATCCCGCTCTCGCTCGCACTAATGGTTTTGAGCGCAGTCCACGCCGTGATGGCCCTGCGCTATTGAATTTGTAGGGGCACAACATGCTGTGCCCCATGTCCGCAAGATGGATTATCGGGGATAGGTTTTGGTGGCGTAGGCTTCAGCCTGCCCACCGCTGTAGCTCACTCATTCAGGGGTGAGCCCTTTGTAGGCGCACAGCGTCGGCTGTGTAGCCCACAAAACGGTGATTCGTCATTCCGCACGGAGTGAGGAATCTCTCTTAGCTTTTGTTTTGCAGCACCGAGGAACCAGTGCCACGCACGCGCACAACTAAAAAACTCGCCCAGCGCATCGACTTGAACTATTTCAAGCGCCCTACGCCCTTCAAACGCGTCAAGCTCTGGCTCACCATCCTCATCCCCGTACTGGCTATCGCATGGATCGCCTGGCGCGGCCTGACCCGCGACTCCCGTGTCTACTCCAGCGGACGTATGAGCGCTCCCCACGCCGTCCTCGAAAAACAATGTTCCACCTGCCACCTCGCCAAACCCGGCGAATTTTCGTCTGCCGCCGCTGACTCCGCGTGTCTCTCCTGCCACGACGGCCCGCAACACCATCCTTTCACCGAAGTTTCCGCACCAGGTTGTGCCACTTGCCACACCGAGCACCGAGGACGAGTCGCCTTGTCCGCCGCCAGCAATGAAGTCTGCGCCTCCTGCCACTCGCGCGTGCGTGCCGAGGAGTGGGGACACATTTTTAGCTTGGAAGACGGCCATCTGGAATTCGCGGCGCTTCGCAACAGCGTGAAAGATCCTGGCACGATCCGGCTCAACCATGCTGTTCACATGAAGCCCATTCGCGAGGGGCCCAATGGGCCTGTCGTTCAGCTGCAATGCTCCGATTGTCACCGGCCTGCGGGCGTGAATCTCGCGTGGCCGTACGACGACCAGCAATACAGCCACACCACTCCATCTTATTTAGCGGAGCTTCGTCCGGCTGTCGCCCAACACACTCTTCTGACGCCCAAGCCGCCCTCTGGACGCGAAACCATGCTGCCTCCCAAGTTCGCGACCGCATGCGCCCGTTGCCATTTGCTCACCTTCGACAGACATTTCGACGAAGGCGTGCCCCACGACAAGCCGGAAGTCGTCCACGCGTTTCTTGGGAAGAAATTTCAGGAATACATCGCGGCGCATCCGGCGGACGTCCGCATCACTCGCGATCCCGAACGAGATCTAACCGGCAAACCGCTTCCGCCCGAAGTCCGCGTTCTCACTCCCGGGCAATGGGTCGCGGAGCGCACCGCGGCCGCGGAAGAATTACTGTGGCGCAAGACCTGCAAACAATGTCACGCCTACCGAACGTCTCCACGGCAGCATCGTATCGCCAACTCAGGTTCCGATTTGCCTAACATCGATGCCTCGCTACCCGAAATTGCACCCGCGGGAATCACTGAGGAATGGTTCCCCCACTCCAAGTTTGATCATGACGCCCATCGCGGCTTCAGCTGTACGGGTTGCCACCAGAAAGCCCTGACCAGCACGGAAACCGCCGACATCCTCGTCCCCGGCGTTGCCAACTGCAAAACCTGCCACGCTCCCGGCCCCGATCACGCCGAATCCCGCTGCTTCGAATGCCACACCTACCACGACTGGTCCAAACGCAAGGAAGTTCACAGCACCTTCACCCTCCCCGCGCTGACCGATCATTTACGCGAGGGCCACTAACTCCGAATCTTGCCCATGTTTTTAAGCAGCTTGTCATCCTGACGAGCGCTTTTTGCGACGAAGGATCTCAACCGATCCTAAGCTCGCACTTTAGTCGCAGCGTCGAACCTTGTGGGGGCGCAGCACTGCTGCGTCCCATGTCCGCAACCATTTATTCTCGAGGGGCTGCTAGCGTTTCGCTCCGCGCTCCTACTCGCTCGAACGTCAGATTGACGGACCGTGCGCCGATAGGGCGCGTCCGGTGGCGCACACCTCGATGGACCGTGATCATCTGGCGTGGCCGTAACTCGACGGTTCGATCGTCAAAATCGATGAACAGGCCACCTTCAATTGCGAGGAAACTCTCATCCGAATCCGGATGACAGTGCCAATGATAATCCTCCGTCATCGTGCTGATGCGGACCTCATGATCGTTGACTGTGGCAATCGAGTGGTTGTCGTAGCCCTTGGCCTTTGCGGCTTCGGAGGCCAAATCGATGACTAGGGAGGAATTCTGAATTCCGTGGTCCATCGTGAGTTCCACCCTTATCCATTCAGCATCGCCATCATTTCCGGCGTATACCGCTCGCCCGCCACCGGAATTTTCTGCACCAACTCCCGGATCTCCCGCAAATCCTCTGCGCCTAACTCCACCCGCAACGCGCCCATATTGTCTTCCAGATACTTCAGCCGCTTCGTTCCTGGGATTGGCACCATGTCTTTCCCTTGTGCCAAAACCCATGCCAATGCCAACTGTGCCGGCGTGCATCCCTTCTTCTTCGCAATTCCCTTCACCGCATCCGCCAGCTTCAGATTCGCTCTTAACGCCTCTTCCCCGAATCGCGGATTTGTCCGTCTCCAATCCGTCTCGTCCAAATCCTCCGGCTTTTGGATCGCTCCCGTCAAAAATCCTCGCCCCAACGGGCTGTACGGCACAAACGTTGTCCCCAGTTCCCGGCACGTCTCCAGCACTCCGTTGGTCTCCACCTCCCTTGACCAGAGCGAGTATTCGCTCTGCAGCGCCGCAATCGGATGTACCCTATGCGCTTTCCGAATGGTCGCCGGCGAAGCTTCCGACAATCCCAACTGCTTCACCTTTCCTTCTTTCACCAGCTTCGCCATTGCCCCCACCGTATCTTCAATCGGTACTTTCGTGTCGATGCGGTGCTGGTAAAACAGATCGATCGTCTCAATTCCCAGCCGTCTCAGACTCCCTTCACACGCCTTCGCCACATTCTCCGGTGAACCGTCCAGCCCCATCCGTTGGCCATTCACGAAACGAAATCCGAACTTTGTTGCCACCACTAGCCGTTCCCGCTTCGTCTCTCGCAAGAACTTGCCCACTAATTCCTCATTCTTGTATGGGCCGTAAATCTCCGCCGTATCCAGAAAATTCCCGCCCAGCTCCACGTATCGGTGCAACACCTTCAGCGATTCGACGTCGTTCACCGGCCCGTAGGCAAACGACATCCCCATGCAGCCTAATCCCAGCGCCGATACCTTCGTTCCGTTCTTTCCCAATTCCCGCAATTCCATCCCGATCACCTCATTCAGTTTCACTTCCAGTTTCTAGGATGTCTCCCTGCGTTCGCCCGATACATGATAGAAGCATTGTGTCTTGGGAACTCGCATGATCAATCTAAAACTCACCATCGCCCTTGTTCTTCTTTGCGCTCTCGTCTGCGGCGCAACTTTTCTGTTCGCCCTTTACCGCCAGTTTGCGCTCGTGGAGGTCGCCTCGAGCCTCGTTACCATGATCGAAGTCTATCTCCTGAGTTCTTCGATCGGCGAGCTCATCGAGGGCAAGCGCGAAATCCAGGTTTTCCGCGCAGTCGCCCCCGTCGTCCTGGCGGCCTCGGTCGTGGCCTGCTTCCTGTTTGCCGGGTTTAGGAATCACTAGTCGGCCAGCGCATCGTAAGAGGTGGCGATTCCCCGAACCCCAAAAAACAGCTGTCATCCTGAGGAGCCTGCCGCGGCGGGCGACGGAGGATCTCAACCCCGGCGTCTTGGCACTACGGTCCGACTGTTTAGTGGCCGGCCTTCAGACCCGTGCTTTCATTCTTCGGACTCTTTTCTATCCAAATACTTGATCAGCATCACCTCATTGCCCTTTTCGCTGTAGAGTAAATCGTCCACCAGCTTTTGGCTCATCAGAATTCCGAAACCGCCGGGCCTTAACCCTTTCGCTTCTCGCTCCTCCATATGCCGGAACGGCTCTTCCGGCGGATTATCCAGCGCCGCATGCCGCAATTCTTCCAGAGAAAAGCCTTTCCCGGGATCTTTCACTTTGCACAAAATCATGCGCTTCGTACGCACATACGACACTTCCACGTGTTGTCTCGGATCGAATTTACCCCCGTGCTCTATGGCGTTTAACAGAATCTCCCGGAAAGCCGTCGCCACTTCCTCCGTTTCTGCGTCCGGCAAGTCCGAGGCCTCCCGGTAAAACTGAATCAGCCGGTTTGCTGTCGCTACCTCACAACGCACTGCCAGCCGCACCCAGTTCGGCGTCGCCGAAAGAATCTCGATCCCGTCATCCCAGTACGGCTCTTCCATCGCCGTTCGAATAATCTCTTCGAACTTCTCCGTGGAAAAAGGCTGTGCAAAATAACTGAACGCCCGCTCGCGAATCGCCGCCAGCACGTCGCCGGGAACGAACTCGTCGGTCAGAATGATCAGCCGGGTGTGTGGCCGCACTATGCGGAGCCGCCGTAGTAGCTGTACGTCTTCCTGGCCGGAAGTCCTCTCGCTAGTGATGATTAGATCAAAAGCCTGCCGCCTCGCGGATTCCAACGCCTCTTGGTTGTTTTTCACGATCGCAACGTCCCATTCGCGATGATCGAACAGGTTAGCAAGCAGTTGATTGATTTCTGCGCTCGAATCCACAAGCAGCGCTTTGTGCCGTGCCGCCGTCTCGTTGGGTTTTGGAGGAGCGGTTGCCATCAGGTCCTCCCGTGTCCGCACATTAAGCCGAAGCTAGGATGCAAAAAAAAGAGGGAGCACGCAAGAGGCGCTCCCTCACAGAGAATTGCACGTGAATGTCTAAGATCAGCCGCCGCACACCGTTTTGGGGTGTGCCGGGTGCCCACCCTCGGCTGGTGAGGGTGGGACTTGGGTTCTATCCCAGTTCGCTGGTCATCAGGAACAGCGGCTTCATCTCGAAGCTCTGATACACCGGCCGCAAACGCTCGATGCTGTAGTGTTCTTTCACGTTCACGACCTTCTTCGTCGACGTGACCGTGTCGATCGGCATGTTGTCGTAGCGCCCGTTCTTCAGCACCACTAGCCGTCCATGAATTCGGTTCAGAATCAGATCCAACGCCAGGTTTCCGTAGGCCATTGGCACCACCGAATCGATCGCGTCCGGATCGCCGCAGCGCACCAGGTATCCCAGCTTCTGGTTGATGCACTCAATTTTCTTCCCGCCATTGAATTTCGGCGAGAGCATCGTCAACTCTTCCGAGACCAGGTCCCCGATCCCTCCCAACTTCTTGTGGCCAAACGCGTCCGCGGCGGCATTCTGGAACACCATCTCGCCGCCCTCGAACATCGCCCCTTCCGACACCAGCACAATCGAATACCGGCTCGGATTCCGGTTCCGGTCATGCACCAGCAAATCTGTCAGCTGCTCAATATTGAATTTGTGCTCCGGAATCACGCACCGATTCGCTGCCCCCGCCATCGTCGGCAGCATCGCCGTGAAACCCGCGTACCGGCCGAATACTTCCAGCACCATGAACCGTTCGTGCGAGCCCGCCGACGTCCGCAGCGAATTCGTCATCTGAATGGTCCGCGTAATACACGTGCTGAAACCGATGCAGTAGTCCGTTCCCGGCACGTCGTTGTCCATCGTCTTGGGAATCGCCACCACCCGCATCCCTTCCTGGTATAGCCGCACGCCATAGCTCAGCGTGTCATCTCCGCCGATCGGAATCATGTAATCCACGCCTAGCCATGCCAGGTTTTTCAGTACCTCTGCCGTAAGGTCGTTCTTCTCTTCCTTGAACTGTTCTTTCAAATGGTCCGGCACGCTGTTCTTGCTGACTTTTCCCGGGTTCGTTCGCGACGAGTGCAGAAACGTGCCGCCGGTCCGTCCTGCGCGGTTCACCACGTCCTCCGTCAGCCGCTGGAAGTTATTCGAATTGTCGTGCTTCTCGTCGCGGATCATGTCTACAAGACCCGCCCAGCCGCGACGAAACCCGATCACTTCGTACCCTTCGCGGAGCGCGCGGAACGTTACCGCGCGAATCGCGGGATTGAGGCCCGGCACGTCCCCTCCCCCCGTCAGGATTCCAATCACACCCTTCTTCACATTGATATTTGCCATGTCGCTACACTCGCCTCTGTGTGGAGTTCCAAACAGACGATTATCCGACGACACACCCTTTTTCGGAAGTGATAACCAAACATCAAAATTTCCGAATTTTCCTATCGAAAAACCTGCTAAGACCGCACGCGCCCTTGGCGAATCGCGTTTAACTCCAATCCTGTCATTCCGAGGGAAGCGAGGGCCTCCACCCATCGCGCGCGTTCGCGCGATGAATCTCTCTTCGTTCTGCCTGGCCTAAATCGGACTCTTACAGTTCAATTCGCGTTCCCAACACTTCCAGGAACTTTGCCAGCCAAGCTGGGTGCGCCGGCCACGCCGGTCCCGTCACCAAATTCCCGTCCGCGACCGCCTCCGTCATCGGCACATCCACAAACGTCCCGCCTGCGCGCGTCACTTCCGGTGACACCGCCGGATAGCAGCTGCATTTCCGCCCTTCCAGCACCCCTGCCGCTGCCAACACCTGCGCGCCATGACACAGCGCCGCGATAGGCTTTTTCGTATCCGCGAAATGCCGCACAGTCTCCAGCACTCTCGGATTCAGCCGGATATACTCCGGCGCCCGCCCTCCCGGAATTACCAGCGCGTCGTAAGTTTCCGCCTTCACTTCTTCGAAATTCGCATTCAGCCCAAAATTGTGCCCCCGCTTCTCCGAGTACGTCTGATCTCCTTCAAAATCGTGGATCGCCGTCCGCACCACTTCTCCCGCTTTTTTCCCAGGGCATACCGCATCCACCTTATGCCCCACCATCAACAGCGCCTGGAACGGCACCATCACCTCGTAATCTTCAACGTAATCCCCAACCAGCATCAGAATCTTCTTACTCGGCATCGCTTTCCTCCAAATTCGGCCCACAGCATAACAAAAATGCCCGCGTCCTCATGTGAACGCGGGCGTTGCTTATCTTTAGTTGGTAGGGGCACGATACATCGTGCCCGCCTCTCGATGGATTTACACCAGATGCTGCTGTGTCGCCGCTGGATTTGTGCTTTCGTCGATCGTCAGCATGTCCGTGCGCATCTTGTCCCATTCGCGCAAGGTCAATCCGCGCTGCGCAAAGAATCGACGGATCTGCACTGAGTCCCAGCGCAGCACTTCTTCCATCAACGGCACCAGCACGCTCATGGCGTTGTCGCTCAGCACCGTTCTCCGTGCCACGCGCGTGATGAACTTCGCCTCCGACACGGCGATGGTCAGCCCGTCATACTGATTGACGTGCATCATCACCGGCAAGTCCGAACTGCCGTCGCCCATGTAGATGATCTGGTCGTGGCTGATCCCCAGCGACGCCCGCAGTTCCTCGAGCACCGTGATTTTTCCCCATCCGGCGGACGCCCGGATGATCGAATCCACTTCCCCGGTCTGCTCGTTGAAACGGAACCGCGTTCCGAAGATGTGGTCGGGCGGCACAATTCCCTCGAGCGCCGACTCGATAATCTCCTGCGGCCCCGCTGAAATCACATAAAACGAAAACTTGTATCCGTCCTTCAGATTTTCCAGCGAGCGCGCAAATAAGCCCACATCATGCTTCAGCCGGATACGCTTCCCGGTCGCTATCAGGTCTTCCCGCCGCACCTTCCGGAATCCCGGATCGTGCAGGATCAAATAGGAGAGTTCCGCTCCCTGCTGCACCAGGTTCAAATTCGCGAGGCCTTTCACCTTGTTATGGAAGTCGTGAAAGCCGATGAGCTCAGCCAATGCCACGCCCGAATCGTTGAAGCTGAGCGTCTGGTCGAAGTCGCTGGCCAAGAGATACTGCTTCGTAATCAAGAAATACTCCTCTTTCTGCCCTTTTTGGGGGCTTGAGCCGGCTGGATGGCTCACAACCTTCTCACGGATACACCTTAACTGCGTTCGGTGCTCGCGCCCCACGAATTATTCTGATGGTTGCTATGCGCGGAATCCGTGAATGTTTCGTTAGTTGCATATGAGATGCGCCGAAACGGTAAATGGTTCAATGAAAAGGACTTACTCAATACAAATACCCTTGAATCAGAGACTTACCCGTTGCAACAAACTGAAATTTTTGTGCGAAGAAAAAGCGATAAATATCAGCTGGGAGAGCCCGGCCGCACCCGCCAGCGTTCCCTTTCTTACCTCGGCGTTCTCTGCGCCTCTGCGTTATCTGTGGTTCGTCACTGGAAAAGTGAACCTACGCCGCGCGCTGCCCAACGGTTCTAGCGTTCCGCTGACTCATGGCGCTCTCTGTCCTCGACTGTATACGTCTTTCCATTCCTCAGATATAGCCGCTCCATCTCCACGCGGTTCAGCGGCCGCGCTCCACGCCTGCCGAACACCGCCAACTGATTTCCCGACTCGTCCACCGCGCGATCCCGGTCAATACCCTTTGAAACCGCCAGCGCAGGGCCCTTCGTCTTTCCCGTAGCAATCAACTTCGGCTTCGGCCGCGGGCTGAATCCCGAAAAATGAGCCGGATCGTCCCACGGGGACACGATTTGCAGCACTCTCATTCCATTCTTCCCATCCGCTACGAACGCAAACGCGCTCCCCGCCACCATCCCGATCTTCACGTCGTTCACATCGTTCATCTGCCCGTCCGCCGTGAACATCTGGTCCAGCTTCGGCGCTTCCGGCCGCTCCACATCCACAATCGCCAAGCCGTCTTTGCCCGCCGACACATACGCATACGTCCTCGCGATATAAACATTCCGCGCATCGCTGAACGGCACGAGCGCTCCACTCACCAATCGCGGGTGCGCCAAGTCCGTCACGTCTAGCACCTTCATCCCGTCGCGATCCACCGCAAACGCGTACCGGAACTGCACCGCAACCGCCCGCGGATCATTCAACTCCACGGTCGCCGTTACCTTTGGCGCCAGAGGATTATCCAAATCGACCACCACCAACAACTTGTCGGTCAGCACATACGCAAAGGTCCCAGCAATCGTGATTCGCCGCGCGCCGGTCAACTTTCCCTCCGGATTGAACGCCAGCGCTCGCTTCAAAAAGTTATTCGTCGGATCGCCGTCCAGCAGCGTTCCTACTCCGGGACTCGTCGCCTTTAAGTCCGGATTCCCCACAATGACCAATCCCTCTTCTTTGTCCGCCACATACAAGAACCCATACATCAGATGAATGGGCTGCTCTTCATTTTCCGGCACGCGCGCCCGCAGCGGATCAACTCCCAGCGTCGTCGGGGTTGCGACCGCCACCGCATTTTTCGTCGGCAAATAGAACTTCTGCCCCAACGGCGACACCGGCGCGGTGCTGACTCGCTCTGAAAATCCCTTGTTGTCCACATTCGCGATGTCGAAGATCCGCAGTCCGCCTTTGCCGGTTGCCGCGTACGCGTATTCTCCGCGCGCCTGAATATCCAGCACATTCCCCTCATGTCTCGCTACCGCCGATAACTGCCGGCCCCGCGCGGCGAACTGCGCAGAGTCTTTCGGATACGCGATCCGCTGCAAATCGCTTCCATAAATCGCTTCCGGTTCGTCGTGCTCCGCTACAGCGATCGCCTCAAATCCCTTCGCACCCGTGGCCACATACACGTATCGTCCCACGAAATTCATGAAATTCGTGCCCTGCAGCAGCAATTGCGCCATCCACGCGTTGTTATCGCCAGCCGCAGAAACATGGCAGTCGCTGCACTCCTTCGTCTCTTTCGCACGAACCGTATGCGGCACAAATGTCGAAAATGCCTGCCCCGAAAATCCTTCCGCGGAAATAGTCTGTTGCGTGTAGTACAGCCACTCCCGGTTCGCATTCTGTGAACTCACCAGCACTGCGCACGACGACCGCGCCGGCGCCACGCGGTGCCCCGTCACCGTGCCGTCGATTCCCAGGAAGTACGCATCATCCCGCAGCACCTGGAAGTTGTAGCTCGTGTAATTCCGCGTCGTCAGCCCTTCGTTGTGCAGCATCGGCCGCTTCGCATTCGCCGTCATCTGCAAATGGCATCCAAAGCAAGTCGGCGTCCAAGATGTGTGGCACGCGTAGCAAGTCATCGACGAATTCCCATGCGCGAGCCCTTCATCTCCGGCGGGAATCACCGTCAACTCTTGTCCGTCGCGCCCCATCAGCTTTGCCCGGAGCGATTTCATGCTGAAGTGCACATTCCCCGGCGTCACCGTATCCTTCGTCTGCACCACTTCCCATTCCGTCTTTTCCTCGGTCATCGACCTCTGGACCAACTGGTCTCCGCGCCACTCAAATCGCCGCAATCCCCATGGCGTGCGCAGCGTTTCCAAATGTCGCCCCCGCGGCTCGCCCGGTCTTAACGCCTCCGGCGCCGCAGGACCGCTGGTGATCAGTGTCGCTTTCTGCCGGATCGTTCCATGGCAGTCCACGCAATCAATCTCCACAGCCGCTCTTGGTTCCCCGTAAATTTTCCCCGTCCCGTGATTGTCCTGGGCAAAATGGCAATCCACGCATTGCATTCCTTTTTCCAGGTGAATGTCGGCCAGATGGACCGCCTTCTCGAACCGCTTGGGGTCCTCGAACGCGATCTCTCTTCCATCCTTGTCCAGCCAGTTCCCCTTCCGGTCGTGCTTGTACACGGCGCGAAATACCCACCCGTGTCCGTGAAAATCCGCAAACTGCGTGGTCTTTAACTTCGAGTTGAACTCCGCACTACCCGTCTGCTCCAGGAATTTCTCCTCGCCCCACAATCCGCGCGCTGCCGCTGCTTCTGGGTTCCGCATTCCCGACTGATACCGTTCTTCTTTCGTAGGATCGTGCTGCTCCGCCGGATACATCTTGTCGCCATCGATCTCGTTGTCCCACCACGTCAGTCCAAAATACGTCGTCACCATGTTTGTGCCCGGATGGATGTGGCATACCATGCATTGGCTTGACGGAATGGCCCTCGTGAACGCGTGCTTGATCGGATGTCCCGATTCGTTCTTCGCAATCGTTGGATCGGCGCTTGCGCTCAATCCGGAATGCCCGAATTGCGCGTACGGCCCCGCATGCGACGCGTCGTGGTCGTTCGCATAAATCACATGACAGGCCGAGCACCCGCTCGCTCGGTAATCTCCGGGATGATCGTTCGTCCCGGGCATCGACAGGATCGGATCGAGCAGCCGCGTCTTCTGCAGTCCCAGAAATACCGGGTCCGTACGTAACTCCGTCCCTAGCCCCCGATCGCTCAGTTTGTCGTCCGGTTTGCCTGGCTCCTCCAATCGGCCCGGATTCCCGATTTCCGCTTTCTTTTCCCCGCCGCGTTCGAACACCCGCAAAAGATTTCCCGGCTGCGACACTTCCCAGCGGTACAAGGGCGACAATTCCGGCATCACGCCTTTCGTACGCGTCTCGTCGGCCGTCGGCGCTGGCTCCGTCTTGACCGCTTGAGGCAGTCCCTCGCGGTCGTAGCTTTCCCCGAAACGCGTGTTCTTGTACGGAATTCCCCCATTGTTATAAAGCGCCGCGCCCCATAAAAAGCCCCCGTGCGTCATCATGCTCGTCGAAACCGCTCGCGTCTCCGTCGGATGGCACCCCGCGCTCCCGCAGGTTTGCGGCGCCACACGCAAATCCCCCGGATTTACAAACTGGATGAACTCCGCCGACTCTCTCAGCCATTCCGTATACGCCCGCTCCGGAATTGTCGACTGGTTTCGAAACGCCGCATCCCTCGGCTGCACGTGTGCCTTCGCTTTTGCCTCTTGGTACTCTGCTGACGTCGCTGGAACACCTGCTGCGACAGCACTACCCGAGTTTCCTCCGTGGCAATCCGTGCAACCCAAATGCACCCCGCCGGACGGATGCATTGTTGGCTCATCTGTGGCCGTATGGCACGTCACGCATCCCGCCGACTTCCTTTCTGCCTCCTCTTGCGACTGTCCGCGCAACCCGCTCTGCTCCTGAGCAAAAGCATTCGAATAAGACGACCGCTCGGCGCACAGCAGCAAAATCGCCGTGACGCTACAAAACAGGATCGTCAGCAATCGGCGATACCGACGACCCGCCCCGCGCCGCACTCTGCTGGAATTCCTTGCGTGCTCCACCTGTTCCGCCCTTTTCAAAAGGTAAACTTCGCCGATCCAAACACAGAAAACTGAGTCCGCCCCGTATAAATGTCCTGAAAACCTTCTCCCGGCTGCAGCAGCGACGCTCCACCCGTCAGCACCAGATTTTCCGAAAGCGATGGCCGGTACTGCACTCCCACTCCCACGTCTTCACCGATCGAATGTCGTATTCCCGCCTGAAACAGCGAGTTCTCAATCGGTTCCGTGCGCATGAATCGCAAATAGTTGAAGTTCGCAAATGCTCGCAGTTTCGGGGTCAAATCGAAATCCGCTCCTGCATTCACGATAAAAACTCCCGGGTTTACAAAATTTGCCTGCCCTTCTTCCTTGTTAGAACGCATATTCGGCAGCAAGCTTCCCTCCTGCGTCAGCGCCACTCCTGTTCCCGTCAGCCGGATTGCTTGCTGGTTCCAGAAGCTGAAAATCCCGCCCGCAAAATTGGGTAAGTCGACGATCGAGTCGAATCCCCGCGCGCGCCCGTCTCGCGGATTCGCATCCCCCGACGCGTAGAAAACGGACACGCGGTACCGGATCCAGTCGCGATCCAGGGACACTTCCGCCGCGGCCATCTGCGCATTCACGGTGACGCTACGGCCCGCTATCGGATTAAACGTGTCTTTCCCCGCCGCCTGGTAAAAAGCGTGCGTCAGGTTCAGTCGCCGGATGTGCCCGCTGCCCAGCCACCCGAAGTATCCAACTCGAATACCATGTGGTATTGGCCCAACACCCTGGTCAATCACCGTTCCAATCGGCGCCGGGCGCACCAGAAATCCGTTATCGTCGTAATGCACTCCGCCGTCATCTTTGTTGAACGCTCCCACGAATTCTGCCGTATATCCCGGAAAGAAAAAGTCCTGCAGGTACACGTTCGCGAGCACCACTTGCTGCCCGCGTAGCTCAAACGTATTCAGCCCGCTGTTGGTGTTCTTCTCCAGAAAATTGAAGTACGCCGCGTTGTACTCGATCCTGTCGCTCTTCGAATCCCCAAACACGCGCAGCCCAGGTTGTTCGTCCACGAATAAGAATCCCCGGAAGTCCGTGTTGAATTCCTGAATTCCTACCCGCGCCGAAACGAAATCGTAATTCGCGCTCAAATCGTGCAACTTGTATTCAAAGAACGCTTCCTGCAGCCCAATGTGATCGTCAAACCGCGTCGTTCCCTTCCGCACATCTGGGCTGACAATTCCCAACTCGCCCACACTCAGATAATTGAGGCTAACCTCCGGCGTGACCCGCACTCGCCAGTCCACTGGCTTAAACGACGTGTCCCCGTGAAACAAATCGAAGCTGAACCGGAAGGTCTGATCCAGAAACAGCTGGTTTCCATTGCCGAAAAAATCAGCAGTTCCCGGTCGTACCGCACTCACACCGCTGGGCACCGGCACCCGGCTCCCATCCAAAAATGTCTGCGCCGTCCCTGTAAAATTCAGAAACACCTGCTGCCCCAACACCTCCGGCCAGATCGGCTCGTCTCCCTTCCACCGATTGCGGTTGTACGGGTCATACCAGTGCGGCTTTACGTACACGACGTCACCCTGCGTCGCGTATCTTCGATAATTCGGCTGAGCCAGTTCCCACCGGTTCGGAGTTACGTTAAAAACATCCGCTGCCGGCGGCAGATAGTCTGGCGCCAACTCCACAATGTAGTCAGGATCGGCGTCCAGACGGTGCCGCAGCACTCGATAACTTCCACTCCCCGCTTCGCTAGCCGCGGGCAAGGGCGGTCCCAGCTCTGGTTGGCGGGGCAGCCGCGATTTCATAGTCGCCGCAATCTCGGCAGCCGCCAGAGAAATTTCGAATGTCAGCACCTCATTCGAATGCACCGCTGAGGCCGGAATCGTCAATGCCTGATAACCCGTCGCCTCTACCCGGATTTCGTATTCGGCAGGCGCCAATGGAAACAGCCGAAATACCCCATCGCCCGACGTAATCGCTCCGATTTCTTGCTGAGTTGCAGCGTTTCTCGCAACCACCCGCGCTCCGGGAAGTGGTTTCCCCTCTCGCCTTTCTCCCGCCTCTTTTCCCCGTATTACGCCATCGATCGCCGCGCTCGTAGCCGTCTGTTCACTCGGTATGCGCTTTGCCGGGCCCGCTTCTTTTGTGCTGGTGTAGGTGGAAGTGATTGGCGTTTGTGCTCGCTGCTCTCGAGCATCTGCGCAAATCGCCACCAAAAGGACAATGAACCCGGGAATGGCTTTCCGCAGCTGGCTCGGAGCGAAGAAGTACATGCGGCTCAGGGAATTATGGCGACTCGAAGTTCGCGCAGTCTCCGTCAACTACAACGGATTCAGACCGTCCTCGCAACTCTTTTGCGCGCACGGATGCCTTCTTCGTAAAGAGCGTTCCTCCTTACGCACCTGTGTCCAGATTGTTAATTGTTGCCTCCCCGCCTGCCGTGTCTACTGAAACAGCCGGTTCTTCAGCTTATGCCCCTGGCATTCCGAAAACAGATCTCCGCTAGACGCGCTCTTACCGAGCGCCGCAAGACACTCATTGTCAGCATGATCGTCGCTCTTGGACTAGCTCTCGCAATTGTCGTGCTCATGGTCGGCTGCGGCGGCGTCTCTCCCACCGTCGCTCCGCCTCCCCTCCCGGCGCCGAACGCCGCTCCGCTTAGCATTTCCGACGTTCAGAATATCGTCCAAGTCGCCGCCGAGACTTCTGATTCTCCCAGCATGGTGATCGCTGTGGTCGATCGCGGCGGCGCCGTTCTCGCCGTCTTCCGCAAGCCCTCCGCCGCCTCCTCCGCCACCGGAAATTTCGGCGCCACCGTCGACAGTAACGATCTCGCGGTCGCCCTCGCCCGCACCGCCGCCTATTTCAGCAACAACCAGGCCCCCCTCTCCTCCCGCACCGTCCGCTTTATCTCGGGCATCCATTTTCCGCCCGGCGTAACCAATACTTCCAACGCTGCGCTCTACGGCATCGAGAACACCAATCGCGGCTGTACTCTCTCCACCAATTTCCTTCCCGGCCAAGCCCTCCAACCTTCCCTCTCGCTGTCCGGCGGCACCGGACTCGGTATCATCACCGGCAAAGCCGACCTCAACGACAGCGATCCCCATGCCGTCAATCCCGGCGGCGTTCCGATTTTTCGCAATGGAGTTGTCGTGGGCGGTGTAGGGGTCACCGGCGTCGCTCCAGATCTTGCCGAATATGCTGCATTCAAAGCAGCTACTTCGAACGGTTTCGGCCCCACCCCCGCCCCACCCGGCGTCGTCGTTATCAATGGCATCTCTCTTCCGTTTGTGAACCAAACAACCGCTCCCTCTGGAACAAATCCTGGCAGTTTCACGGGCACTTTCTTTCAAGGCCCATCGCCTAGTGCGGGTCAGCCTGCTGAAGGCGATCTCGTCTCGCCAGTGGCCGGTCCTATTGGCGGACTCACCTCCTCCGACGTTCAGCAAATTCTCACGAATGCCGAGCACACCGCCAACCAAACACGCGCCGCGATTCGTCTTCCTCTTGGCTCGCGCGCGCGCATGGTCATTGCCGTCGCCGATCTCGACGGCACCATCATCGGCCTGCGTCGCATGAGCGATTCCACGGTTTTCAGCGTCGACGTCGCCGTCACCAAAGCGCGCAACATGGTGTACTTCAACAGCTCTTCCCGCACTGCCGCTGACCTCACCCAGGTGCCCTCGGGCACCGCCGTCACCAGTCGCACGATCGGCTTCGGCGCGCAGCCGTTCTTCCCTCCCGGCATCGACGGCTCCTCCGCCGGCCCGTTCTTTAATCTCTATCAACAAGACCTGGCGAATCCATGCACGCAGGGTTTCCAGAGCGGCCCGCCCGACTCGAACAAAAGTGGAATTATTTTTTTTCCAGGTAGTGTCGGTCTCTATCGCAACGGCGTCTTAGTGGGCGGACTCGGTGTCTCCGGCGACGGCGTCGATCAGGACGACTTCGTCACCAACGGCGGTTCGGTGGGTTTCGAATCTCCTACTGAGATCCGTGCCGACCAACTCTCAATCCAGAACGTCCGCCTGCCCTATCTCAAATTTCCCGCCAACCCGACTTTGTAGGATAGGCTTTAGCCTGTGACGTTGTAGCGCAGGGCGAGTCCGCGAGCCCTGCGGCTTTGTTGTGGCGGGTCTTCAGACCCGCGCCTTCCGCCGCATCTTGCCTCGGACCACCGAAAAACCTTATCACCGCATCGCCTTCTTCTTCGCCCTCTTCGACAGCCTCGTCACCGCCCGCGCATATTCTGCCAAGGTCGTCGGATTCGGCTCACTATACACGAACTGCCCTTCCTTGCGGCAGCGAATGAGGCCCGCGTCGTGCAAAATCTTCAAATGGTGTGAAACTGTCGCCGGCGTCACGTCTCGCATCGACACCAGCTGCCCGCAATTCATCTCTCCCGCTGAACTGATGGCCTCGAAGATCCGCAGCCGCGTCTCGTCACCCAGCGCCTTCGAGATTTGCTCGATCCGCTCGCGTTTCATACCCGCAGTCTATCCGACACTCGCTTGCGCCGCCAGTGTTTAGGCCTTTTAACAAAGTCCTGTGTAACCGAATATTTAGATATTCATCGAAGTATCGAAGTTGACAGGCAAAAGCCCTAATTTGTGGAGGTTCTTATGAAAAGACTCGAAGGAAAGGTCGCCGTCGTTACCGGCGGCAGCAGCGGCATTGGCTTGGCCACCGCCAAGCGTCTTCTCGACGAAGGCGCCAAGGTCGCCATTTCTGGCAGAAGCAAACCAACTCTGGATGAGGCCACCCGCACCCTCGGCAAAGACGCGCTCGTCGTCAAGGCCGATACCGCTCAACTCTCCGAAACCGAGCGTTTGCTCAAGGCAGTGAGCGAGCACTTCGGCAAGATCGATATCCTCTTCATTAACGCGGGGGTCGCCAAGTTCGCTCCTCTTACCGATACTCCCGAAGCGCTCTTCGATGAGCAATTCGACATCAATATCCGCGGCGCCTACTTCGCCGTTCAGAAGGCAGTGCCCTACCTGAACGATGGCGCTTCTATCATTCTCAACACCAGCGTTGCTGGCAGCATCGGCCAGCCGAACACCAGCGCGTATTCCGCCACCAAGGCAGCCTTGCGTTCGCTGGCTCGCACCGCCGCCGCCGAGCTTGCCCCGCGCAATATCCGCGTCAACGCCGTCGCGCCCGGCCCGATCGTCACACCGATCTTCGGCCGCACTGGCCTGCCGCAAGAGGCTATCGACAACTTTGCCAAAGAGGTGGTACAGAAAGTTCCGTTGAAGCGCTTCGGCCAGCCTGAAGAAGTCGCCGGCGCTGTCGCGTTCCTGGCGTCGCCCGACGCTTCTTATATCACAGGTGTCGAACTCAACGTCGACGGCGGGCTCGGCCAGTTGTAAGCCCAGCGCATTTGCCGGGAGAAGGGCGGAACCTGTCACTCCGCCCTTTTTACTTCGGAGCCGAGGGATTCGCCGAACTCGCCACATCCAAATCCAGGAACCACCTCTTCGAAGTGTCGACCGCCGCGTAACACGACTTGTCTTTTGCGTATCCCGCGCATCTCTTCGCCACGTTCTCCCGCGGTGAACGGGAAATCTGCCAGACTGCCGCGTACCCTACTCCACTTGCTCGTGGCGCCGGCACTTCGTTCGGATTGACGCAGCCGGGCGACGGCGGACACGCATCGTTAAACACCCAATACGCCGCCTCGCTTGCTGCGAGGTTCGCCCGAATATCGTCTGCACTGATGATCTTCGCGCCACCGCCTTCGTTGACGACAATCCCCGAACAGTAGAACCCCGGTCGGTAGTGCTCACGCTCTAATCCTTCGGCCCACGCCCGAAAGTATGCATGTCCGGCATCGTTAAACCGGCCGCCCTCTTCCACGTCCAGGAAAATCGTCCACTCTCCCGCGAATCCTTCCTTCCGCGCCCTCTCCGCCGCCTTCTTGGCGTCGGCTTCTCCTGCTGCTTTTCCCGCCGCGGCAGTCTTCAACGAACTCCCCGGCCGCCCCGCATATAACAACGCAAATCCAAATCCCTGCTTGACCAGTACTTCGCGCTTTCCGGTCCAGCCGTTGGTCTGTCCTCCCGGCGGCGGGCTCAACCAGTAACCCGCAAACGCAAACTGCTTTCGCAGCACTGCCATGACCGCATCTCCCGGATAGTCATTCCGGTCAAATCCGAGATACGATCCGCTGTCCTTCCGTAGTTGTTCGCGGGATTTTCCAGCGAAACTGAGGACCAGCCCCGCGCTCAGCGCAATCCTGAAGAGAATTTTTTGCCAAACCATGCGCCAACTGTACAACAAATTCCCGGTGCTCGAATCACGCATCCATATACTGTGCCGCGCCATTTCCGAACGACCAATTTTCCCACGCCACTTCAACAAGGTTAATCAGCAGGTCTTCTTTCCGGAGTCCTGGATTTTCAGCCAGAAGCTCGGCCATCCTTTTGTATAGTTGGCGCTTCTGCTGAGGCTTGCGCCCAACACTCATGGTGATCTGCACGAACACCACGCGATCGCTGCGCTTCACGTCCAGATACCGCGGATCGTAGATCAACGCACCCGGCGCGTGCTCCCTCACCACCTGAAAATGATCGTCTGCCGGTATCCCAATCGTCTCCACCAGAGCGCGATGCACTCCATCCGCGATCGCTTTCCGGTACTCCGCCGTCCGCCCCTCCAACAGATCAATCCTCACTAGCGGCATGTTCCCTCCCGCCGGTTCGATGCGCACACCTCCGCCCCTGGCACCACGTTGGCACTGATTGCGTAGCCCGAAGGCGTCATTCCGAACGGAGTCTGCGGAGTGAGGAGTCTCTCTTTGCTACTGTTCGCTACCCTTCCCTCACCTTATGCCCCGACAAATTCCCCAGCCCGTCATACGCCGCATATTTGTACGTCTCGCTCAACGTCGGATAGTTGAACACCGCCTCAATAAATTCGTCGATCGTCAGCCCTTTATCCAACACCATCATCCCGACGTGAATCAGTTCCGTGGCAGACTCCCCAATCATGCTTACGCCGAGCAGTTTCCGGTCCTGTCGTCCGAAAATCAGTTTCAACATGCCCGCCGTATCGCCCGTAATATGCCCGCGCGCGTTGTTCTCGTATTTTGCTCGACCCACGCAATAGTCGACGCCCTTTTCCTTGCATGACTCTTCCGTTTCGCCCGCCGCCGAAATCTCCGGAATGGTATAAATCCCCATCGGCAGCAGAGACGCCACCCGCTCCTTGTACTTCGATCCAAAAGCATGGCACGCAGCCACGCGTCCTTGTTCCATCGAAGTCGACGCGAGTGCGGGAAAACCGATCACATCCCCGGCGGCATAAATATTCGTCACCGCCGTCCGGTAATTTTCATCCACGCTGAGGTATCCACGCTCGTTAATTGCTAATCCAGACTTCTCCAGACCCAATCCATCCACCGCAGCTCGCCGTCCCGCCGCAAATAACGCCGCCTCCACTTCCAGGGTCTTCCCGCTCTTCATGTGCAGATGTGCGCCGCCGCCGCAGTTCTCCACTTTCACCGGCCGTTCGTTAAACCACAGATGCATCCCCAGGCCAATAAAGCGGTCGCGCAGCCGCTCCGAAATTTCGCTGTCCAGGAACGGCAGCAAGCGGTCGCGCCCGTCCACCAGCGTCACATTGACGCCCAGCGCCATAAAAATCGAGGCATACTCGCATCCGATGACGCCCCCGCCAATCACCGCCAGGCTCTTCGGGATCCTTTCGATTCTCAAAAACGTGTCCGAATCAAACGTATGCACGTCATCAAAAGCGATCTCTGCGGGACGGTGCGGCTTCGATCCCGTGGCAATCAGGATCACTTCGCCGCACAAGTTTCGGGTTCCTCCCGCGTCTGTAACCGTCACGGTGTGCGGGTCTTCGAACGCGGCCTGCCCGCGTACCAATTTTATCTTGTGCAGCTCCAGATTCTTCAGAATCCGCTGCCTCTCCAGCTCCACCACCTCGCGCTCGTGATGCATGAAGTCGTGCACCGTCAGATTCTCTTTCAGCGAATAATCGATTCCATACAGTCCGCGCTGCTTCAGTCCGGAGAAATACAAGGCCGATTCCCGCAACGTTTTGCTCGGTACCGTCCCCGTGTTAATGCAGCTTCCGCCTACTACCGCTGCGCGCTCGATTACCGCCACCTTTTTGCCAAAATAGGCCGCCTGGGCGGCCGCTTTCTCTCCGGCTGGCCCGCAGCCGATCACGACGAGATCAAATTGCTCGGCAATTCCCACACAAGCCTCCCGTACAGTCATCCGACCGGTTTCACGGTCACATCGCAGACTTCTCTCGATTTTAGGAGACGCTGCCCGCCTGCCAAATAAATCTCCCGGCCCTGTGACGAATTATGTCTTGCACGCTCCGTCGATAGGAGGCATGCTACGCTCGCTTGCTTCCCGAACATTCCTCTGATGTGATACAGCTATGCAGCCACCGCCATTCCTGCGTAGGGCCACGCGCATCCGCTGGCAGTGGAAAGTTTTCATCCCCGTCCTCGCGATTCTGGTCCTCGGCATCTCTGCGATTTTGCTCGCTCTGACTTCCCGCCAGCTCCGCGAGCTTCAGTGGATCGTGATCGGCATTTTCGCCTTCGCCATTCTTCTCTGTATCGTCCTGCTCGCCGTTCTTCTCGTGCTCGTCGAACATCCCCTTGAAGAACTCATGTCCACCATCGAACGCGTGCGTCGCGGCGATTTGACCGCGCGCGTCGAATTCTCGAGGCGCGATGATGATGTCGGTCGCCTGGGCAAACAGTTCAACGAAATGGTCGAGAAACTCGATCAGAATCGCGCCGAGATCGAGGAACTCCATAAAGGAGAAATGGCTCGCGCCGAGCATCTCGCCACCCTCGGCGAACTCGCCGCGGGTCTCGCCCACGAGATCCGCAATCCCCTGGCAGGCATCGCTGGTGTCGTCGACATCATGGGCCGCGAATTACCTCCCAACAGCTCCAGCCGCGCCGTGATTGGTGACGTACATCGCGAAGTCTTGCACATTCAGGCCATCCTGAATGACCTGCTCTCCTACTCGCGCCCGCGCCCTCCCGATTTCCACCCCACCGACCTCAACACCACCGTGGAACAAGCCGTCGTTCTCGCCCGTCAACAGGTTTTGACCAAGCCCATCAAAGTGCTCTTCGAGCCGAATCCTTCCCTTCCGTCTGTCGATCACGACCCGGCCCTCATTCAACAGGTTGTGCTCAACATCACCCTGAATGGCATTCAAGCCATTTCTGGCACCGGCCAGGTGACCCTGGCAGTCCTGCAGAATCACGACAACGCCACCATAACCATTTCCGATACCGGCCGGGGTATTTCTTCGGAAGCATTGCCACGCATCTTTAAACCCTTTTTCACCACGCGCAGCGAAGGTACCGGCCTCGGTCTCTCTCTTGCCAATGGCATTGTTCATTCCCATGGCGGCCGCATCGACGTAACCAGCGCCCTCGGCAAGGGCACCACCTTCAAGATCTCTTTGCCTTACGCCCGTCCGAAGCCCGCCCCCAGGCCTTCTGTATCAAAAAAGTGATAAAGTGTCGGGATGCCCCAAAAGCGGATTCTGATTGTCGACGACGAGAAACTCGTGCGCTGGGCCCTCACCCAGAAGTGTGCAGAGTTTGGCTATCAAACTCTCGAAGCCGAGAATGGCGAAGAAGCGATCCGCGCCCTGCAGAACGACACCGTTGACGCCGTCCTTCTCGACGTCCATCTTCCCGATCTGACCGGCATCGAAGTCCTCGAAAAACTGAAGCAAGCCGGCGAAACCCGCAGTGTTATCATGATGACCGCTGACCCGCAGCTCGATGACGTGAAAGCTGCACTTCGCCTCGGCGCCTATGATTTCGTAAGCAAACCCATCAACTTCGAAGAACTGAACGTCACTCTGCAGAACGCGCTCGAAGCAGGCTCCCTTCGCACCGAAGTCGAATCCCTTCGCGGGGAAGTGCGCCGTCGCGCGGGCTATCACGACGTTATCGGCGTCTCCCGCAAAATTACGGAATTAATGAAGTTCGTCTATAAGGTCGCGGCCAGCGAAGCCACTACCATCCTCATCCAGGGCGAGAGCGGCACCGGTAAAGATCTGGTTGCCAAGGCAATCCACTACCACAGTTCTCGCGCCGAACGCCCTTTCGTCGCCATCAACTGCTCTGCGATTCCCGAAACTCTGATGGAAGCAGAACTTTTCGGCCACGAAAAGGGCGCGTTTACCGACGCAAAGGCTATGAAGAAGGGCCTGTTCGAAGTCGCCGATGGCGGCACCTTGTTCCTGGATGAAATTGGTGAACTTTCTCCGCTTCTCCAGGCCAAACTCCTTCGCGTCCTCGAGGACCAGGTCATTCGCCGCGTCGGCGGCGTCCGCGATATCCAGGTTGACGTCCGCGTCATTGCCGCTTCCAACCGCGACCTTGAGCGCGAAGTTCGCGAAGGCCGCTTCCGTCAGGACCTTTTTTATCGCCTTGCCATCATCGCCATCTATCTCCCCGCCCTCCGCGAGCGCAAGGACGACATCGCCCCCCTCATCGACTTTTTCGTCGCCCATTACAATCGAAAGTTCCGCAAACAAGTCCAGGGTATCGCCGAAGAAACACGCCGGCTGCTCATGAATTACGACTGGCCAGGCAACGTCCGTGAACTGAAAAATGCCCTCGAACGCGCCATGATTCTTGAAGAAGGCAACCAACTCAAACCCGATGATCTGCCCTTTTCCGTGGCAAGTGGCCGTTCCGGCGCCATTGCTCCGGATAGCCCGATGGCTGCTCCGGCCGATGCTCCGCCCGCGCCAGGAAAGCGCAGGCTCCCTCCCCTCTCTATTCCGGAAGGCGGGACCTCCCTCGAAGATGTCGAGCACGCACTCGTCGAGCTGGCTCTGCAACACTCGCACGGCAATCAAATCAAAGCTGCGAAGCTGCTCAACATCAGCCGCGACGCCCTTCGGTACAAGATGAAGAAGTTTGGTTTGTCGCATACCGAAGAAGAAGAACCCGCGGCCCCTGCCGGCTCCGGTAGCTGACTTTTTCCACTTCCAATCTCGTCAGAGTGCGTGAGAACTCGCCTTATACGCGTGAAAACTCGCACGCAACTCTGCACCGTAAAAATGACCCACTTGCTCGCCATCCTTCAAACCCAACATTTGCAATGACTTCCGAAGGCCTGTGGATTTCTTCAGAAAGGCACCTCAGTTGCATTTCTTTCAAACGTTCAGCAATTAGGCAATGGAGCGATTGTCGAAAGGCTGATCAGTGGGCGTTCCTTTTTCGACGGTCGGGCTTGCGGTGAAGGCTCGAAAGGATACGTCGGAAAAAGGGACGCCCACAATTTTTTTGCCTGTTTCCTCTCCGATCGCTTCGAAGCCCCTTGGTGATTAACTGCGGTATTCTCGAATTTCCCATTTTTTCTGTCGTAATTGTTTACACTCACCTTCTTCGTCATTCGACGCACGATTCTGCGCAACTTTCCTCACCGCATGCTTCTAAGTCATTGCAAGTGCCTTATTTGTAGCGAAAAGGCGAATCGCTCTCTCTGGTACCGCACGTGCACTCTTTACTTTGAGTTAAACGTGTCTCTCCAGTGCGTGGAGGTTGATGTTGCTTGAGGAGGAAGTTATGCCGCAGGTTGCCGAACCTAAGGCCCATATTGACGCTACCAAAAGGGTGTCTCTCACCAAAATCCTGGTCACGACCGATTTCTCGGAAGTCTCCGATCGTGCCCTCGACTACGCCATTGCTCTAGCGCGCCGTTACGACGCGCGCATTTACCTAGCCCATGTCATTACGCCGGATCCGTTCCAATTTGCCGAACCCCAACTCGCCCAAGCTACTTACGAGAAAGTCCGCCAGGCTGCCGAAGAAGGCATCACCGACATTCTCATCTCTGGAAAATTGCGCGGCGTTCCTCATGAGGTCCTGATGGAGGAAGGAACCGTCTGGCCGACACTGGAAAAACTGATCGTCGAACACGAAATCGATCTCGTCGTCTGCGGCACACATGGTCGCGGAAAAGTTCAGAAGATTCTTATCGGCTCCGTTGCTGAGGAGATCTTCCGCCAGGCCGATACCGCCGTTCTCACCGTTGGTCCTGCCGTGAAAGGCGACGCGCGCAAGGAAATTGAACTCTCGAATGTGCTGTTCGCCACCGACTTCGGCCCCGGTGCAGATAAGGCTGCTGCTCACGCTTTATCGCTTGCGCAGGAACACAATGCGCACCTCACCTTCCTGCACGTCATCGAAAGCGCCGCGGCATACACCGAAGAGACTGTGGCGCGCCAAAAGGAAATTAATATCGTCCGCATGAAGAAGATCATGCCGGCGGGCTCGGAAAACTGGTGCAAACCCGAATTCCGTGTGACCTTCGGAAATGCGGTCGAAGAAATCCTGATCGCCGCTCGTGAATCGAAGGCCGATCTTATCGTCATGGGTGCCAAAGCTCGCCGCAGTTTGGCTGGCCATGTGCCTCTGACCATCGCGTACAATGTGGTCACCAAGGCAACTTGCCCGGTGCTCACCGTGCGCGGCTAGGTTTTTCTCAATAAGGAACGGAATCCCTTCCCCTCGGATCCGTATCCTTAGACAACAAGGCGGTGCTGCATCCTCCCCCCAGCCGAGCAGCACCGCCTTTTTCTTGGTGCGCGAAGGCTCGGCTCTCGCTTTGCGCCGCCAGTAGCGGCATCTCCCCGTTCAGCGGGAGCGCGGCTTGTCCTGAGCGATCGTTGCGAAGTGCTCCCGCGCATCGATCCCAACCGTAAGGGTTTTGCACCGCAAGCCTTGTTCGATTTGTCGAAAAAAGGAGGGCACGGCTTCAGCCGTGCCGAAAACGGCCGGCATAGAATGGGCCTAGCCCCTGCGGTCCAATCGACTATTTCTTGCAGATGCTTGTAGCATCCGCAATCCCATCCTTCACCCGCTTCGCTTGCAAGCCCTGCGACAATTCCTCCGCCGTCAACGACAACTGCGGCACCGGCTCGCCCAAATCGCCCACGATTCGCTTTGCCTCTCCGCATTTCTTCTTCCGTGCCAGCGACTTTGCCTCAATCAACCGAATCTCTAGATATACGCTCAACCGGCTCGCTCCGCCTTCTTCCATCGAAACGAAGTGGTCGGCCAACTCCTTCACCGCGGCGTCATATTGCCCTGCTTCCGCCAAATCCCGCGCCAGCTGAAACACCAGTACCGCCGGGGGATGCTCTCCAGGAAACTTCTGCAAAGCCGCGGCCTGCTCCTGTGACGCACGTCCCGCTTCCTTTAGCGCGCGCTCCAATCCCAGATAGTTTTCTGCATTCTGCGGATCGTATTTCACCCCATCGGTGAAATACTGAATCGCCTTCTCCGGCGGCTGTTTCATGTATAGCGCCGTATAACCCATATTCCGCAACAATGCCGGCAAGGCCGGATTCTGCTCGCGGCCTACACCCCACTCCTTCATCGCCTCATCTGCCATCCCGCCGGACATATAAAGATCGCCCAACAGCGCATGAGCGTTCGCGTCCCTGCCATTCACCGCAATCGCTCGCTTCAATACGGCCAACGATTCCGCCCGGTTCGGAAACACATACATCGTCGACATCTTCGCCGCCCTCGCATAGTCCGCACTCCCATCCTGTTTCGCTTGCTCGCGGCAGTACGCGCGGTAGTATGCAACCATCGGATCCTCTTCCGGTTTTGGCATTCCCGGTTCCCGTACCACGCCCGGGCTATCGCTTGGGTACTTGGTCCCCAACAACTCCGCCGCTTCGGCCCACAAACCAAAGTGCATATATGGAGCCGCAATCTCGAGAATCCTGGACGGATCGCCAGCCAGATGCTCCCAAAGTGCTGCGTCGGTCTCGCCGAGTCGAGTCGCCTCATACCGCAAGAAGGAATTTGTCGGATCAGTCTCCCGCAGGCTGGTCAAATGCGTCTTGGCCTTCACGGTATCGCCGAGCACCCGCAAGAGCGCCACGTCGACATCCGCCTCCCGCGATGCATCCGGAAATTCGGTGTACGCCCTCAGCAACTTCTCATGTGCCTTGAACAGGTCGCCCTGCAATGCATCCAGCGCCGCTAACTCATACAACGACGCCGCACGAAACGTCCCAAACTGCTCGCTCACCTCAAACGCCCGTCGAGCTTTCTGGGTTTCTCCTGTCGCCCCATACGCCAACCCAAGGTAATACGACGCTTCCTGGTCGTTGCTCACTCGCACCATCACCGCCGTTAAGTCCGTGATCGCTGGCTCGTATTGCTTCAACGCCACCGCCAACCGTCCCGCCGACTTGTGCAGCCCCACGCTGCCACTGAAGCGCCTCAACCCTTCTCGATACGTGCTCAGCGCGTCCAGCACCATGCCATTTCGTTCCTGGTCGTCTCCCAACTGCAAAAAGTCGCTCTCGCTCCGCTTCTCCACTGACGGATACACGTACGCTGGCGGCAGTTCCTTCGGCACCTCAGCCTTCGGCGTGTAGTCGTACTTTCCATCCGTGTGTGTCAGCACAATCTTCCCGCTCTCGTCCGTCAACGTGATGGTGTACGGCTTCCCTTCCGGAGCGTTCGCAAACTCCTTCCGATACGTTTTGCTCGGCGTCAGTGACACGTTCTCCGTCGCAATCACGTTGTCCCGATCACGTAGCTCCAGCTTCGCCTTTTGCACTTCGCGGAATACGTCCAACGCAACGCCCACCGTTCCGCCTTCTCTCACAATATTTACGGCTGCATCCGGATTCGCTCGCGTTACGCCGCCGATCTCCCGCACCGGCATCCAATACTCCACAAACTCAATCTTCTGCTGCGGCCCCAGAAACCCATACGTCTCCTGATCCCGATACAATCCCGCCTGCACTTCCACGTACGCGCTGTGGTCGTCCGAGAGTGCCTCCCTCCACTTCAGCCCGTCCGGATCGCTTCCCCAAGACCAAAACTTCTTCGACGGCAGATTCGTCCGCGTGGAATAGTGCACCACGCCCGCATCCGTCTTCGGGTGATACACCGCCATCCATGGCTCATTGCTCGCGAAACTGAACCGCGACACCGGCCCATACTTGTGATTCCCCACCACGCTCAAATCCACTCCGTCGCGATTGACCGGCCAAGTATCCAGGTCTGTGAACCCGTGAAATATCGTGTATTGCGTTGGATAGGAAATCTTCGTGTCGCCCCAAACTTGCACTCCCGCATTCGTCCACCAGTAGAACCGGTGTCGAGCTGCTCCCGGGTTGTAGAGCGTAGTCTTCTGCTCCAGCACCGCCCGTCCCGGCCGCAGCCTCAATTCCACGCACCACTCCATCCCGTAAGGCCGGTCGATATTCCGCACCCACACGCTCGCGCTGCCATCCGCCGCCGTAGACGTCGCGAAGTCCACCGGCGAAGCAGTCATCCAGTTATGCGAAACCGGGAAATTGAATTCGATTCCATACGCCGCCCACGCTCCGCGATACGCAATCCGCGCAAATTTTAGCGATGGATTTGAATAAAACAGGTCCGCGCCATTTCGCTTGTCGATGCACCGGTACAGGTGCCCGCCTAAATCCGGCAGCACAACGCACTTCAAATACTCGTTCTCCAGATTCAAGGCTCGCCACTTCCGCGGCGCCACCCGCCCCGTCAAGTTGTCCAGCAATGTGTACGGATAGTTGTAGCGGTCATTGGTCACGAATTGATCGAACGGCGGATTCTCGTTCGGCATGCCCTGTTCATACGTCGGCAACTCGATCGTGTCTTGCCACACCCGTACCACAGTTGCTCCTGACCCATTGCCGCTTGCCACTTGAGCTACCGCAGGGAACGGCGAGAACACCCAACTCGACCCAAAGAAACTGAGGAAGAAGACTTCACGGAGAATTCGATTCACAGGACGGCCCCTCACACTCCAGCCGAATTTATATCACGCCGATATTGTGAACCGCTTGTGATTACAACGCGGGCGGGCTGTGACAACCGCCAAGTTGCACTGTTCTTACGAGGAAGCCCAAAGCCGTCATTCCAAACGGAGTTCGCGAAGTGAAGAATCCCTCTTGCGGTTGCAATTCCGCCCCTCAAGCGAGCGCTGCAGCTACGACCGAATCATCGTCAGCAGCATTTTGAAGGCACTGTCGGCGTTGACAGCATGCGGCTGGTGCGCGGGTAAAACAATCGCGTCGCCACTTTGTAACTGGAATCTCTGGCCGGAAATTGTTATCTCCGCCCGGCCTTCCAGTATCTGTACCAGCGCATCAAACGATGCGGTGTGCTCACTTAATCCTTGCCCGGCGTCGAAGGCGAAGATTGTAATCGTTGACGTCGCGCGCTTCACCACGGTCCGGCTCACGACCGCGCCATCCTGATAATTCACCGTATCTGCGAGCCGCACAATTTTCGCGCCAGGCATCTGCTTCGCATCTGCATGCCCTACGGTAGCCATCGCCTTACCTCCCCGGCATGGGATGCGCCGCCTGATCCGCGTTCGGCACCAGCCTCTGGTACGCGCCCGTCGGAATCGGCGAATTCCAATGCCCGGTCACTTTTGCGAATCCCACTACGCCAAAAAACATCATCGTGATGCCCGCGGCCATCGCCCACAACGGAACCTCCACACGCTTCGGCTGCGGTGCCACCAATTTCGGCAAGCCCATCATCAGCGTGTCTTGTGCCGGGCACACCGCCACGCATTCCAGGCAGCCCGTGCACTCCACCGATCGGATTTGCACCAACTTGTCTACCGGTAGCGCCGATGGGCATGCCTTCGCGCACTTCGCACAGTCGATGCACGTCTCTGTGTTTCGGCGGATGCGCGACGGGCTAAACCATGCGGCCAACCCCAACAAAGCTCCATACGGGCACAAGAACCGGCACCAAAAGTTCTGTACGAACACCGACGCTACGACCAACACGCCAAGCACGATCAACCCGGTCTCGCCAATGTGCCGGAAGAAATTCAGCATCTTCACATCGGCAATCAATCCGTAAGGACTCTGCATGAAGTCCTTAATGCCGACTGCAGACATCGTCGAAATCGCCCACGCGAAGAAACCCAGCAGAAAATATTTCAACCCGCGCAACGGCAGATCCAGCCATCGTGGCAAAACGAAGTTCTTCTTGAAGAGTTTCTTTCCCGCACGCCACAAATATTCCGAAATTGTGCCCACCGGGCAGAGCCAGCTGCAAAAGGCCTTCCGGAACAAGAACGCCATTCCCAGAAAGGTCATCAGCAAAAACATCGCCGCGGGATGGACACTCGGAATCTCGCCACTGAGGATCCAATACTTCAAATTCATCAGGCCCGCTATCGGCAGCCAGCCCTCTACTCCCGCTGGCCGCGTCAGCCTTTCATCCATCCCGCCTAGTTCAAGCTGCCGCACCCAAAAATAGAACTTTGCACCCAACGCCACATTCAACAGCAAAAACGCACCCTGAAAGCTTCGCCGGTACAATTGCGAGCGGTCCACGCCCGTGCGTCGAATCAGCTTTTTCTTGGGTTTCGCCGCGCTCTGAGGAGCAGGCCGGGCTATCTCTAGCTCCGCAACTTCGATCTTCGCGGTACTCTCCCCCGCTGGCTCGATAGTCACTTTCACCTGCAGTCTGCTCGGAAGTTCCGTCTGCATCCCCATGGGTACCAGCCTTAACTCCAGCCTACGGTACCTCGTCACATCCGTAAGTGACTTATGTCACGACTCTCTCCGCCACTTAATCTCCCTTTCAACCCTACCTGTCCAGCCTCTGTAACAGAACCTCCCACTGTCCCCGCACAGGGAGTGACAATCTCTTTACCGCTCTTGCCATTACGGGAAGTTCCGGCAAGCGTCAAACAGCTGACCGACGCTCGACGCTTGGCAGTCGTCGCCTTGCGGTCGGAAACGTAAAAGGAGAAGCGGATGAAAAAGCAGTTTCTGCGCAGTTTGATTGCACTCTGTTCTTTGGCTGGAACCGCCATGGTAGCCGGGGCCCAGGCTCAGCAGCCGATCACCCTCAAGGTCGATCACGCGTTTGTTGTGGCGGGCAAGATCTTGCCGGCAGGTTCCTACACGGTGAAACGGGTTGAGGATGGCAATCCCAGAGTTCTCAGCTTCAGCAATCCGAAAAATCACATCAGTGTGCTGGTTCTGACGATCGCGGGGCGCGGCACATTTCCCCACAACGTCAGTGCCACATTCGATGAAATCGATGGGACGTACTTTCTCAGGGAAGTCCAAACTGCCAATGACGGCTTCAGGATTATTCCGGACCGATCTGAGCACGCCCAAATCATGCGCGCTTCCACTTCAGAGGAGTCGGGCAGAGATTAACTCGTCACGTTCCGTGGTGGCGGGTAGTTCTTTCCCGCCACCCGTCTTCTCGACAGGATCAAATCTGTCTTTCAGATCCCCGCGAACCACGCATACCCGGCCTCAGGTGACGCTGAGCCGAGCCCTTTGCCGAACTGTTTGAGACTGTCCGTCACCGTGATTCGCGTGATGTATTTCACGCTTTTGTAGCCAACTTGCCGGGCAACTCGCATCCGCAGCGGCCCACCAAATCCTACGGGTATGTCGTCGCCATTCATCCCGTACGCCAGCAGCGTTTGCGGGTGCAACGCATCCGCCATATCGATGCTCTCCCACCAATCCGCCTGAATCGAACGGTACACCACATAGCGCGCCTGCGGCAGCGCTCCTGCCACGCCTAAAACACGTGAAAGCGGCGCGCCGATCCACTCCGCGATATACGACCAACCTTCCTCACACTGAATCATCGTGATGTGGCTGCGCTGCGGATAGCTCTTCAACTCCTCCAACGAAAACGATCTCGGACGCGCCACCATCCCGTCGACCGCCAGCTTCCAATCCGCAAATCGACCATCCTGCAACCGCTTAAACTCGTCACCCAGCGGGTCCACTTCGTTCATCAGCGGTTTCGCGGAAATTTGACTTCGCGAGAACTCGCGCGCCATCGAATGCCGCGTCAACAACCGCTGCGCGGCGTAGGTCAAGGCCTCGCCCGGCCCGTAAATGCCGCCGGCGTCCGGCGGAATCAGCCCGTAATGGTCGGCCAGTTTAACCGCAACCGCCAATCCCGTGGCTCCTGCGGCAGCCACAACGCCGCCCGTGATCAGTTTTCGTCGAGAGAATGTACTCATACTCGCTCCAGGGGCTCAGCGGCCCGCCCTGTAATCATCGCGCGCACGCGATCCCAAAATCCGGCAAGAAAAATCATCAGCAGGTGAATCACAAGAAATAGCACCAGCACCCAGGTCAGGACAAAGTGCAGCGTACGCGCTGATTGCTGCCCGCCCAGCAGGTTTACCGCCGCGGGCACCGCCGAAACAAACGACGGTGACATCGCCAGCCCGGTCCAGATAATCATCGGGAACAAAACGAAGATCACCGCCAGGTACGCCACACGCTGCAGCACGTTATACGACCACGCTTCATCGGGGCCCGGCCGGGCGAATCGCAGATGTTGAATGACAGAACCCAGCAGACTCTTCGCCGTGATTTCAGAACGCGCTGGAAACACATTTCGCCGGAAGTGCCCGTTGAACGTTCCAACGCCCACGTACAACAAACCCGTCAACACCAAAATCCACGCGGACTGAAAGTGCAGGTACCGGCTCCAGCCATTTTGATCTGGCAGCAGGTAGCCGTAACCCGTGGGCACCAGTCTTCTCGAAGCTGGAATCGGTATTTTGAATAGAACCGGTGTGTTTACGTTCCCGACCTCGCCCCAATAGAAACGCGGATGCGAAACCACAATTTCCAATCCGGTCACCAGCAGGGCCAGGAAGGCCAGCGCCATGATCCAGTGCGTCACGCGCACGAGCAGCGAATGCCGGGAGCGAACCGCTTCGGCCATTGCGGAGTTGTACCAACGCCCTCGTGCTTGCGCAAGCTATTTCTAAGCTCCAACCAACGGGCCCCATTCGTGCTGATTCGGCTATTGCGTTTTAGGAACTGTCGTTGACGCGCCGTCCAATCGGCGCATATTGGAAGTGAAGACGGAGACATTCCAGTGCGACAAAAAAAATTGCCTGCGATTTTCGTGTCGCTGGCCCCCTTATTTGTCATCGCGTCGTGGTTAATCGCCGCGGACCGCCCGGACTCCAACTTGCACCCGAGAATCAGCGGCAGCAAGCAACTGACCTTCGACGGCCTGGGGAAAACCACTCTCGGCACCGACGGCACCAACCTGTATTTCACCGAGCTCGCCGGGGAGAATTTCATCATCGCCAAGGTGCCGGCCGCCGGTGGAGACGTGTCGAAATTTGACGCCAATCTCTCGAACGCTGCTCTTCTCGATGTTTCCGTGAAGCACACTTCGTTGCTGGCGGCAGACTTCTCCTCGGCATCCTCGTCTGGATATCCGTTTTGGGTTTACTCACTCGCAGGTGGGGCCGCAAAACGCTTAGGGGACCTGACGGGTCACGAAGCCGTGTGGTCGCCCGATGGTCAGCATGTGCTGCTGGTGAAAAGTTCAACACTCTGGGTGACGGACGCGACCGGTACACCTAGCAAGGAACTCGCGACCGTCAAGGGGACCCCTTATTATCCGAAATACTCTCCTGACGGAAAGCGCGTTCGATTTAGTGTTGGCGATACACTCGCTAACACCTCCTCAATCTGGGAAGTCAATAGCGATGGCACCGGCTTGCATGAATGGTTGCCGGACTGGCGCGCGGTCACCTCCAAATGCTGCGGAAACTGGAGCAACGACGGGCGGTACTACTTCTTCCAGGCCTCGGGCAACTCCTCAACAAACGCCGGCGATCTCTACGCGGTACCCGAACCGGCCGGAAAAGCTGACAAGAAGAAAAGCGACCCGCCTGTCAAACTCACCGAAGGGTCCATCTCTTTTTCGAGACCGGTCTTCGCCGCTGACAACAAAACCATGTGGACGCTGGGGCTGAATACGCGAGTTGCGGTGGTCAGCTACAACCCGTCCAACTCCACCTATATGCCGTACCTCGCCGGGATTTCCGCCACGGACCTGGATTTCTCCGCTGACGGTCAGTGGGTAGCCTTTGTGTCCGTACCGGAAGGAACCCTGTGGCGTTGCAAGATCGACGGGTCAGAGCGACGCCAGTTGACGTCTTCCAGTTCAAGAGCCGCTCTTCCACGCTGGTCGCCGGATGGCAGACAGATCGCCTATGTGAATGTCCAGCCGGGGAAACCGTGGGCGATCCAGATCGTGCCCGCCGAGGGCGGAACCTCGCAGCCTCTGTTCGAAGAGCCAGTCACGCAGATCGACATCAACTGGACACGCGATGGGCAGAAGATCATCTTTGGTCGAGTCACTCAGCACAACGCAGAGGGCCTGACCATCCTAAGCTACGATTTGAAGACGCACGAAGCCACCAAGGTGCCTGGTTCCGAAGGGCTCTTCAGCCCGCGCTTGTCTCCCGATGGCCGCTATGTCGCGGCCCTTTCCGGCGATCTCACCCGGCTCATGTTGTACGATACCGAATCGAGCAAGTGGTCGCAGTGGCAGACTTTGGAGTCCGGAGCGCTGAATTATCCCGTGTGGTCGACAGACAGCAAGTCGATCTACTTCGACGACCTCGTCAGCGGCGAGGGCGCATACTGCCGCGCGAGAATCGGTGACACTCACTACGAGCATGTATTTCTCCAGAAAGGAATCGAGCGATATCTTGGCCCCTTCGGGCTGTGGTCGGGCCGCGCGCCGGACGGATCGGTTCTCTTCGTTCGCGAAGCGAGCACCCGTGAGATCTACGAACTGCAGGTGGAGTTGCCTTAGGGCGCGTCCGATGGCGTGGCGCGAGAGGGAGACTGTGCGTATGAAAGCCCGAGTATTCTGGGTTCTAATTCTATTTCTGCCGATCCTCGCGGCGTCTCCCGTCTCTTCGCGGGCGCAGAATTCCGATAGCGATCGAAAGCTGCTCACCCGCGTTGAGCCCGATTATCCGCCCGTATTGCGAATGCGCCAGATTGGCGGAACCGTAAAGCTCCAGCTCACCATCGCCGCCAGCGGGGCCGTGGAAAGCGCTAAAGTCCTCGGCGGGAATCCCATCCTGGCGGAATCCGCCGTGAGCGCCGTCAAGAAATGGAAATATGCGGCCACCGGTGCATCTACGACCGCTACCGTTTCCCTCGAATTCAATCCATACCGTTAGCGCCAACTGCTGACCCGGTATTTTCTTCCCGTACCCGCTGCAGAAGCACCAGCGCTTCCGCTCTCACCGTCGCACTCGGATTGGATTTCAAACACAACTCGATCTCCGCCATCGCCGCCTCCGACTTCTGGATGCGTTCGTGAATATACGCGAGAAGCAGATGGACACCCGGCGAGTTCGGCACCAGACGAAGAGCTTCGTTCGCATTCCGCTCGGCTTCCGCCAAACGGCCGGCGAAGTATTGGAATAACGCGAGACAATATTTCCCGACCGCGGCGTTGGGCGACAGCACTATACCCTGCTCAGCCAGTGATTGCCCTTCAGAGAATTCACGCCTCTGAAGGTGCACCAATGCCAGGCCGAAATAGGGATAGCCGGTCTTCCCCTTGGATAGCGCGACCGCCTTGTTGAAGTTCTCTTCCGCTGCTTCCAAATTCCCAAGCTGCAGCTGCGCTAATCCGAGATTGTGGTAGGGATAGAACGAACGGGGTGCCAGCGCCATGGACTTTTCAACGTAAGGGAGCGCTGCTTTAGGATCGCCTTTACGCAGGTAAGCATAAGCCTTGGCGAGAGCTTGTTTCGCCTTTGCAGGCATCTGGAGGTCGCCGACGTCGACGAGATCATCGTCAACATGGTTGGACTGGTTTCGTGCCGGACGGGATTGCGCAAAAGAAGAGGGAACGGCCAGGAGAAAGTACAAGCTGCCAAGGACGAAATACCGGGTCGCACGCATGACTCACCAGTGAGAGACGACACCACTTCGCTTCATGTTCTGCGCGAAAAACGGAGATGCTCGCCGCCGGGCGCACCCGCAGTTCACAAAGCGACGATTCATCAATGAGAGAGCGAGACTCAAACGAGGCAGGAAGGGTTGGCCGCGATGGGCACGATCCTCGTTACACCGTGAGCCTCATCCATAGCAGCTTGGACCTTGTTCCCCTGCGCCGTAAGTGATGAGAATCACCTCTCCACCTGTCCACCTGACATTTGCTGTCGGTGATGAACACGCAAACGCCTAATAGCACTCACAAGATCGGTTAACCCCATCTCTCAGAGAAACACCTTCGCTCGCATTTCCATCCCTGCGTGTTGACGGGTCCCTGCACCCGACCTAACATGACCGATTCATGGACGCCTCCGACTCGCTTATCGGCCAAACCGTCTCGCATTACCGCGTCATCGAGAAGCTCGGTGCTGGTGGTATGGGAGTGGTGTATAAGGCTGAGGACGTTCGTCTTCGTCGTTTTGTCGCTCTGAAATTCCTTCCGGAACGCTCAGCGCAACAAGTCCCGGCATTGGAACGTTTTCGCCGCGAGGCACGCGCCGCTTCCGCACTGAACCATCCCGGCATTTGTACGATTTACGACGTAGGCGAGCAGGATGGCCAAGCTTTCATCGCCATGGAATTTATCGAGGGCCAGACATTGCGCAGTTACATCAACGCTAAGCCGCTCCCTTTGCAAGAGATCCTGCGAATTGGTATCCAAATCGCCGACGCATTGGATACCGCCCACGCCGAAGGCATCATTCACCGCGACATCAAGCCGGCGAATATCTTCGTCACCAAGCGCGGAAATGCCAAGGTTCTCGATTTCGGTCTCGCCAAACTCCTTCCCAAGGGCATTGCGCCTTCGGTCACCGATTCCGGCGAAACTGACTCCGACTCCACTTCCATCGTTGGAATTATCAGCGGCACTCCCTCGTACATGTCTCCCGAACAAATCCGTGGAGACGATCTGGACGCGCGTAGTGATCTGTTTTCTCTCGGACTGCTCCTCTACGAAATGGCCACAGGCCGTCAGGCATTTAGTGGCAAAGGCGGCTTCATCATCGAGGCCATTCTCACGAAGTCGCCCGATCCGGTGGGTGCCATCAATCCGCAAATTCCGCAGATCCTCGAGGAGATCATCGGCAAAGCACTGCATAAGAACAGCAACCAGCGCTATCAGCACGCCGCCGACATCCGGGCCGACCTGCAACAGTTGGAGCGCGGCCCTGAGGTTGTCTGGAATACGCCGCGCCCCGATGCCACTGCCTCGGGAGTGCCCGCGCAAGCGCCTTCTTCCCCGAGCCAACCACAGCAACAAAGTGATCCGCCCACACAAACAAGTACTCTGCGCACAGGGCGGATTTCAAAAACGATCGACTCCATCGCCGTTTTGCCCTTCGAGAACACCAGCCGCGACCCCGAGCACGAGTATCTCAGCGATGGTATCGCTGCCAGCCTTATCAATATTCTCGCGACACTCCCTAAATTACGGGTGATGGCGCAGAGCACCGTCTTTCGCTACAAAGGCCGCATCGTCGATCCTCTGACCGCCGGCCGTGAACTGAATGTGCGCGCCGTCCTCACCGGAAGAATCATGCAAAGCGGGGAATCTCTGCGTATTGGTGCCGAAATGGTGGATGTGGTCACGGGATCGCAATTGTGGGGCGGCCAATTCAATCGCAAGGTCGGCGATATCTTTGCCATTCAGGATGAAATCTCCGCTGAAATCGCCGAGAAACTGCGCTTAAAGCTTACACCGGCCGAGAAGAAACGTCTGGCCAAACGCCTGACCCAGGACGCCGAAGCCTACAAACTCTATCTGAAGGGCCGCCATCACTCAGACCGCTGGACCGAAGATGGCTTCTACAAAGCGATCGAATATTTTCTGCAAGCCGTCGAGAAAGACCCGACCTACGCGCTCGCCCACGCCGGCGTGGCCGATTCCTACGTGCTGCTCGGATGGAACGGTTTTCTGCCTCCGAAAGATGCGTTTCCCAAAGCAAAAATGGCCGCCATGCGTGCCCTCCGCATCGACCCGGATTTAAGTGAGGCTCACACATCTCTTGCCGCGGTTTTGTGGCTTTACGAGTGGCAGTGGCACGAAGCGGGAAACGAATTTCGCCGGAGCTTAGCCCTGAACCCCGGCTATCCAACCGCCAATCATTATCACGCTGAATATTTAATGACCATGGGACAGCACGCCGACGCCATCGAGAAAATGAAAAAGAGTCAAGAACTCGATCCGCTCTCCCTCATTATCAGTGTCGCGATTGGCTGGGCGCTCTACATGGCCCGGCGCTACGACGACGCCGTCGAACAACTCCGCCGCACCCTCGAACTCGAACCCAATTACCCGATGACCCATTGGATTCTTGGCCTGACGCTCCGCAAGTTGGACCAATACGACGTCGCTATTGCGGAAGCTGAGAAAGGCGTCAAGTTGTCGGGTGGAAGTCCAACCATGCGCGCGGCCTTGGCCCAGACTCTGGCAACCGCCGGTCAACGGGACCAGGCGATCCAAATCTTCAATGAACTAACCACACTCACAGAAGAAAAGTATGTCGCCTCGTATTTCCTTGCCGGAATCTGCGCCGGCCTCGCTCAAGAAGATCGCGCCATCGAGCTTCTCGAAAAATCCCACGACGAACACTCCCACTGGCTCATTTACCTTCATCTTGATCCAGGTATGGACGCGTTGCGCCCTCACACACGCTTTCAAGACCTCCTGCGCCGCATCGGCCTGCACAGTTCCAGTTCCACGTGAAGAACCTTGCGCCAAGGTTCCGTGACTCCCGAATCGTCATGCCTTGACGGCTTCGACGATCGATAACGGGCTCTCTGTCGCAATGACCCGCGCCAAGCGGAAACCCGCGCCGTGCAGCAACTTGGCAAACTCAGCCTTCGTCCGTTCACGACCACGCTGCGTAAGTACTAGCTTTTCCAAATCGAGTAGCTTGCCGTACTGGGGAGCGTTGCCAGGAGGTAGGACCGGATCCACGATCAGCACTTTCCCGCGTGGCCCAAGCGCACGGTGGCATGCTTGCAAAATACTCTTCGCCGAGTCGTCGGCCCAATCGTGAAGAATGTGCTTCATGATGATCGCGTCGGCGCCCGATGGCAGTTCTCCAAAGAAATCACCGTTTTCGATTCGCACTCTCTCGGTGATCCCAGTGTGCGCGCAAGTCGCGACTGCGCCGGGTACAACATGCAGAAGATCGAAAAGTATGCCACGCATCCTTTTGTGACGGCTTAGAACGGTAGCCAACAACAAACCGTGTCCACCCGCGACGTCCGTCAGGGTCCCAACCCCTTTGAAGTCGTAGGCGTCCGATGCTGCTCGGGCCTCCCTGGCACTTATCGAGGTCATCGCTCTTTGGAAGACTGCGGCGGCTTCCGGATCTCGCGAGTAGTATTCGAAAATGGGAGCGTTGAAAACATAGTCAAATGCGGGCATCCCTGTTTTCACGTTGTGGCCAAGCTGTCCCCACGGGCCGCCAGGTGCTGTCGTGAGTGACAAAACGCGCGAACCCCGCAAGACTCTCAGGGTGATCGCTTCTAAGCAGTTGGCCGATGCCGATGAGCCTGAACCGGCGATCCGCACTTTCCGCGAATAGGCCGGCGCTCGCGAGTGCTCTCAGCAGGCGATAGAGCCCATCCTCTGCGATAGCAGCTTGACGAGCCATGTCACTGCACCGCCGCGCTCCTTTCGCGAGCTGGTCCGGAACACCGAGTTCAACTGCTGTTCCGACGGCTTGGGTGGATCCACTCGCTGATCACCATATTGAAAAGAACATCATATGGTCGCACTTTGCGGTTGCGACTGGTTCGCTTCTTGGCCATAAGCCTCCCTAAGCAAATTGAACTCTAGCGATGCCGCTCCTGAAACGTAAAGCGCTCCCAGATTCGTCGGGTAGCCTGAAGGCTATCTCGCGTATTGGCAGTCGCAGTCCGATTCGTAAATACGCATCTAAATCTCGTACATGTCGAAGGATCGCATCGAGCTCCATCTCCCGCGCCGCCCGATTCCGCGTGTTACACTGATTTTGCCGCGTACGCAGCCGGTGCGGCTGTGGCGAAATTGGCATACGCGGCGGGCTTAAAATCCGCTGGGGATTTCCCCGTTGTCGGTTCGACTCCGACCAGCCGCACCATTTTCTCTGTGGATGCCCCCCAACTCATGTTCGAGAGGGAATATCCGGCCACCACATGCACTCATGCGGCACCGCACCGGTTTTTCTATTCAGACTAGCGACTCCGCCAGACTGTCCCGCTTGCCACTTTATTTCTTCGGAACGGGATTCCCTTCCGCATCCAGAAGAACGACATCTCCCAGATTAAGTTCCCGGACGCCGGTTTCAATCTTCGCGAGGTCGCCAACCAGCAGCAGCGTTGCGCCGCTCGGCTTCGCATATTTCTCGGCTGTCGCATTGACCGACTTCAGTGTGGCCTTTTCGAGTTCCTCCGGCTCGGTCTGCAAGTCGGTCATCGGAAGACCAAATGTCCACAGTTCCTTGATCTGCCCGGCCACTCTGTCCATCGACTCGAACTGTTGTGCGTAACCCCGTATGAGAGTGTGTCTTGCGTCCGTGAGTTCCTTCTCCGTGATAGGCTTCTCACCCGCAATGAACTTCAGCTCTTTCTCAAATTCGACCAACGCCTCTTTTGTCTTGTTTGTTTGCACGCCACCGGAAGCGCGCCACATTCCCGATTTCTCGTGATATGAAGGGAAGGAAAACACTCCGTAGGAATAGCCTTTGTCTTCCCGGATGTTCATCCCCAACCGCGCACCGGCGGCGCCACCCCAAACGGTGTTCGCCAACTCGAGCGGATAATAGTCGGTATTGCTGCGCGGTGGCGCCGGCAGAATTTCGGCTACCACCGTTTGGGCCGCGTCCTGCCTATTTACAAGAAAAACCTTGCCCGGCCCTGCAGGCTGCGGCGGAGGCACGCTGATCGGTGCAGGCGGGGTGCCCTTCCAAGCGCCGAAGGAACGCTTCGCCAGATCGGTTGCCTCGGCCAACGAAATGTCCCCGACAAAAATCATGGCCGAGCCGTCCGGCTTCCAATAGGTTTGATGGAAATGTGCCAAGTCCTCTCGTGCGATCTTCTCGATAGTAGATGGATAGCCCGAACTCGGCCGTCCGTATGGATGGTTTCGACCGAACGCCAGCATCGCGCTGACCCGCGCGGAGATTGCTCCGGGTTCCGTCTCTGCCTGTGCAAGCTCCGCGAGGCGGATCTTTCTCTCTCGCTGCAGCTCGTCTAAGGGGAAACTCGGGTTCATGGCGACATCCGCCATGATCGCTAGGGCGGGCGCGAGATTTCTCTTCAACACTTCGAAATTGAGTGCCGCGGTTTCGCGGTCCGCGCTTGCGTCCAGCGAAGTTCCGAGGTCACCTAGAGCGTCGTCGATCTGGATGGCTTTCTTCGAATTTGTCCCTCGCTTCATAACTCCGGCGGCAAGACTCGACAGCCCCTCCTTGCCTTCTGGGTCCGCCATTGTGCCGGCGCGTGTAGCCAACCGCACCGCCACCTTAGGCAAGTCCTTCCGCTCGACTACAAACACCTGCATTCCGTTCTCTAGCTTGGCTGTCTTCACATTCGGCGCAAGGAACGCCCGATCGCTGCCGAATTCCGGCACTTTCGCTCTGTCAATCTGCGCCCGTGTGTCCGCTTGAAAACTCTCCGGGTGGAAGCGGATCACTACTCGATTCGGGGTATCGAGCCATTTCGCCACGGCGCCCCGGAGATCGTCCTCGGTAACGGTGCGGTGCCGTTCTACATCTGCGGCAAATTTGTCTGGGTTGCCGAGGAATACATTGTAGGTATTCAGCAGGTCCGCTTTGCCTCCAAATCCTCCGATTCGCTCCAGCCCAGTTATGTATTGAAATTCCCACTTGCTTTTCGCCCGACTTAGTTCCTCCGGCGTCGGGCCTTCTTTGGCAAGCCGCGCGATTTCTTCTCCGGTTATCCTCTCTGCTTCGGCAAGCGAAGCGCCGGGTCTCGCGGTTGCCCAAACGATGAAACTCCCCGCTATTTCCGAGGAGCTCTGAAACGACACAACGTCCGAGCAGATCTGCTTGTCGTACACAAGCGACTTGTTCAGCCGGGAGGAAAGTCCGTCGGTGAGGATGAGAGCGGTCAAATCTAACGGCGCATCATCACGATCAAAAAACGCCGGTGATGGCCATGCAAAGTAAGTGCGCTCCTGCGCGACATGATCGTTCACCTCAATAATCTTCACTGTGCTCAACTTCGGGACCCAGTGCTTCGGCCGGTCCAGTGCCGGACCCACCGGGATTGAGCCATAGTATTTCTCGATTAGCTTTTTGGCTTCCGCAGGATCGAAATCACCGGTAACCGCCAGCGACAGATTGTTCGGTGTGTAGTACGTATGGAAAAAATCCTTCACGTCATCCACGCTTGCCGCGGTCAAGTCTTCGTGGCTTCCAATGACCGTATGCGCGTAGGGATGTCCGGAGGGGAAAACATTCTCGGTGATGAGCATGAATGCCCGCCCATATGGCTGGTTCTCGAGCCCCTGGCGGCGCTCATTTTTGACGATCTCGCGCTCGTTGTCGAGTTTCTCCTTGGTCAAAACATCGGTGAGGGTGGCCAGCCGGTCCGACTCGATCCAAAGGGCATACTCGAGGTTTGCCGACGGAACTGACTCGAAATAATTCGTGCGATCCTCATTGGTCGTCCCATTCACGCCTCCCTCAAAAAGATTGGCGCCGGCCTTTTCAATGAACGTGAAGTACTTGCCGTTCGCGTCTTTCGATCCTTCGAACATCATGTGTTCGAACAAGTGCGCGAAGCCGGTACGCCCCAAGCGCTCGTTTTTCGATCCAACGTGATACCAGCTGTTGACATGTACCATCGGCAACTTTCGGTCGACATGCAGAATCACTTGCAGTCCGTTCGGTAGGGTGTATTTCTCGAATTCAATCTTCGGCATGTCTCCCGTCGAATTCGACCTGCCGATGGCAGTTTTCGCCGTGTCCTGTGAAACTGCGGGCAAGCTGACCAACGCAACCGCGATGACTGAGAACACCAACAAATTTCTCCAGCTTTTCATGGAGCGGTTCCTCCATCTCAAATTCGGTACGTGGGTGAAAAACCTGGGGTACAAACAACGCGATTATAGCCCTAAATATGGAAGCCCAGCAGACGCCAATCCCCACTTTGCAGTACAATTTGCCCGAAACCTTTCGCCAGAGGTGTCATCTAACCTCTGAATCTCTGCGGGATTCCTCCCCCCGCGCCGGAGCCACCGTGAACGCACCTACGCCGACCCTCGATAAACGAGCCGACCTCGACGAACTCTGTATCAACACCATCCGCACGCTTTCCATCGACGCGGTCCAGCAAGCCAACTCCGGCCATCCCGGCGCGCCGATGGGTCTTGCTCCCGTCGTTTACTCCCTCTGGCAATATTTCCTCAACTATGATCCCAACGACCCGCTCTGGCCCAATCGCGACCGATTCGTGCTCTCCGCCGGCCACGCTTCCATGCTTCTTTATTCCACACTCCATCTCGCCGGCGTAAAGCTCGTCAACGCCAAAGGGGAAGTCCAGAACGAACTCTCCGTCACGCTCGATCAGATCAAGCGCTTCCGCCAACTCGACTCCCGCACGCCCGGTCATCCCGAATCCCATCTCACCACCGGCGTGGAAACCACCACTGGCCCGCTCGGCCAGGGCGTAGGCAATAGCGTCGGCATGGCCATCGCCGGAAAATGGCTTGCCGCCAATTTCAATAAACCCGGTTTCGAGCTTTTCAATTTCCGTGTCTATGCCGTCTGTGGCGACGGCGACATCATGGAAGGCGTCGCGGGTGAAGCCGCTTCCCTCGCCGGACATTTGAAACTCGGCAATCTCATCTGGATTTACGATAACAACCGAGTCACCCTCGACGGTCCCGCCAGCTGGTCCTTTGGCGAAGATGTGATGACGCGCTTCGTCGGCTACGGCTGGAACGTTACCCGAGTTGCCGACGCCAATGATCTTCTCCAACTTTCACGCGCTTACGAGTACGCGGAAAAGCACAACGACCAGCCCACGCTGATCGTCGGCGATTCCCACATCGGCTACGGTTCGCCCCATAAACAAGACTCCTACGAAGCCCACGGTGAACCGCTGGGCGAGGCCGAGGTCAAGCTAGCCAAGAAAAGTTACGGCTGGCCCGAAGACGCAAAGTTCCTGGTTCCCGACGGCGTCTATGATCACTGGAAACAAGGTATTGGCTCGCGCGGACCTCAGCATCGCGAAAAGTGGCAGGCGCTGTTCGCGCAGTACAAACAGAAGTATCCCGAGTTGGCCGATCGCCTCGTGCGCATGAAGAAGCGCCAGCTTCCTGACGGCTGGGACAAAAATCTTCCCACTTTCCCCGCAGACCCCAAGGGCATGGCCACGCGCGAGAGTTCCGGCAAGGTCCTGAACGCACTCGCACAGAACATACCCTGGCTCATGGGCGGCTCCGCCGACCTGGCTAAGTCTAATAAGACGAACCTTACCTTCGACGGTGCGGGCGAGTTCTTCACCAATGAATTCGCAGGTCGCAACGTGCATTTCGGCGTGCGCGAGCACGGTATGGGCGCCGCCACAAACGGCATGACCCTCACGCTGCTTCGCGGTTTCTGCGCCACTTTCTTCAATTTCAGCGACTACATGCGCGCCAGCATGCGTCTCGCCGCGCTCATGGAAATTCCAGTTCTCTTCATCTTCACCCACGACTCCATCGGCGTCGGTGAAGACGGCCCCACGCATCAGCCGGTCGAGCAGCTCGCCGCCTTCCGCGCCATGCCCAACATGCTCGTCTTCCGTCCCGGCGACGCCAACGAGGTCACGGAAACCTACAAGGCCGCGCTCCAGCACGTGCACGGACCATCGACGCTTGTTTTCAGTCGCCAGGCCATGCCGACGATCGACCGCACCAAGTACGCCGCGGCATCCGGCGTCGCCAAGGGTGCCTATGTTTTAGCAGACGCGGATGGTGGCAAGCCCGACGTCATCCTCATGGCCACCGGCACGGAATTGCAATGGGCGGCCGCCGCCTACGAGAAGCTCACAGCCGAGGGCGTTAAGGCTCGCGTCGTCAGCATGCCCTGCTGGGCGCTTTTCGAAGCGCAGGATGCTGCCTACAAAGAATCGGTCCTGCCTTCTTCCGTCACTGCCCGCGTTTCCATCGAAATGGCCTCCACTCTCGGCTGGGACCGCTACGTTGGCCCGAAGGGCAAGATAATCGGTATGCACTCCTTTGGAGCCTCTGCTCCGCTGAAAGATCTGCTGAAAAAATTCGGTTTTGACACCGACGCGGTCGTCACCGCCGCTAAACAGCTTCTCGGGAAATAGCGTTCTATGAAAATCGTCATCGGCTCTGATCACGCGGGATTCAAACTCAAGAACGCCATGGGCGACGTGATTCGCTCGCTCGGCCACTCCGTCCTCGACGTCGGCGCCTTCAACGAAAATCCGTCCGATTATCCCGATTTCGCGGAACTGGTCGGCCGCGCCGTCCTGGACGGACGCGCCGAGCGCGGGGTTCTCATCTGCGGCAGCGGCGTTGGAGTCAGCGTCGCTGCCAACAAGATCAAAGGGATTCGCGCCGGCGTCTGCCACGACACCTACTCCGGCCACCAGGGCGTCGAGCACGACAACATGAACGTCCTCGTGATGGGTTCGCGCGTCATCGCCGAGAAACTCGCCGAAGACATTGTTCGGGCCTACCTTGCCGCAAACTTCACTCACGAAGAACGCCACGTGCGGCGGTTGACAAAGGTAGAAGCCCTGGAAGAGAAGTTCGGGAAGCCCTGAGGATTCAAAATTCGCGCTTCTCGCCCGGAAGCGTAAAATGGGATACTCAAGCCCCCAGTACCACATTAAGGAGAAGCTTTTATGACCACCTCGGTTACCATCCCCAACGCGGCCGGCACCAACCCGCTCAAGGGCCTCCTCGAGTATGGCCAATCACCGTGGATGGACTACATTCGCCGCGACCTGCTCACCGGCGGCGGCTTGAAGAAGATGATCGATGAAGACGGCCTCCGCGGCATGACCTCCAATCCCGCCATCTTCGAGAAGTCCATCACTGGCAGCCAACTCTATTCCGACATTCTAAATTCCTCGGAAGCCAAGTCGCTCGACGCCAAGGGCATCTACGAAAAGATCGCCATCCGCGACGTTCAAGATGCGTGCGACATATTCAAGCCTATCTACCAGCACACGCGCCGCCGCGACGGTTACGTCAGCCTGGAAGTCTCACCCTATCTCGCCAACGACACCAAGGGAACCCTCGAAGAAGCGCGCCGCCTTTGGAAGTCCGTCGCTCGCGAAAATCTTATGATCAAGGTTCCAGGCACGCCCGAAGGAGTGCCCGCGATCCGCACGCTTCTGGAAGAAGGGCTCAACATCAACGTAACTCTTCTTTTTGCGCAGTCTGCCTATGAGGCTGTCGCAGAAGCCTTCTTTGCCGCTCTCGAAGCCCGGGCCCTGAAGGGCCTGGAGCTCAGCCACTCGGCCAGCGTTGCCAGCTTCTTCGTCAGCCGCATCGACACCCTGGTGGATTCCAAAGTCGAAGAGATCCGCAAGTCCGGTAAGGGCGCTTCCGCCGACCTGCTCGACCAGATCGAGGGCAAGGTCGCCATCGCCAACGCCAAGCTTACTTACAAGAAGTATCAGGAACTCTACGGTGGACCCCGCTGGAAAGCCCTCGCCGCGAAAGGCGCGCAGCCGCAACGCCTACTCTGGGCCAGCACAAGCACGAAGAATCCCAAGTATCGCGATGTTATTTACGTCGAGGAATTGATCGGCGCCGAGACCGTCGACACCATTCCTCCCGCCACTTTCGACGCCTTCCGCGAGCACGGCAAGCTGCGCCCCAGCCTCACCGAAGATGTTCCCGGAGCCGCGAAAGTGATGGAGAGTCTCGCGAAAGCCGGAATCTCCATGAAGGAAGTTACCGATAAGCTTTTGGTTGACGGCGTCAAGCTGTTCGCCGACGCGTTCAAGACCTTGCTCGACGCCACGGGCAAGTCCGCCGGCGTTCATAAATAGGCTCAAGCTGGGTCCAGCATCTCGCCGGCTCAGCAGCACAGACTTTGGTTTGTGTGAGTGGGTGAGATTGTCATTCCGAGCGAAGCGAGGAATCTGTTTTTCACTGCTGACCTGGCACCCAACGATTTTTCGGCAATCGGTTCTCTATTTTTTTGGTGGTATAACCCGGAGCGTTCTCGACTCTCTCCGGGTTGCTGTACGACTCTCAACTTAGCAGGAGCTCTCCATGCAACTCGGCATGATCGGTTTAGGTCGTATGGGCGCGAACATGGTTCGCCGCCTTCAAAAAGCAGGCCACAAGTGCGTCGTGTACGATCGCTCTCCCGACAGCGTCAAGCAGCTCGCCGGCGAAGGCGCCATGGGCTCGTCCTCCCTTGACGACTTCGTGGCCAAGCTCCAACAGCCTCGCGCTATCTGGCTCATGGTTCCTGCAGGAGTCGTTGACGCCACTATTGCCGATCTCCTGCCAAAACTCGCCAAAGACGACATCCTCATCGACGGTGGTAACTCTTATTACATCGACGACATTCGCCGCGCGAAAGAATTAAGCGCCAAAGGAATCCATTACGTCGACGTCGGCACCAGCGGCGGCGTCTGGGGACTCGAGCGTGGATACTGCCAGATGATCGGCGGCGAAAACAACATCGTCAAGCACCTCGATCCCATTTTCAAATCTCTCGCACCCGGTCGCGGCGATATTCCTCGCACGCCCGGCCGCGAATCCGCCTCCGGCACCGCGGAAGAAGGCTATCTCCACTGCGGCCCCAACGGCGCTGGCCACTTCGTAAAAATGGTTCACAACGGCATCGAATACGGTTTGATGGCCGCGTATGCTGAAGGCTTCAACATTCTCAAACACGCCAATGTCGGCCACACCCAGCGCGAAACCGATGCCGAAACCACTCCTCTCCGCGATCCGGAGCACTACCAGTACGATTTCAATCTAGGCGACGTCGCCGAGGTGTGGCGCCGCGGCAGTGTCGTAGCCTCCTGGCTCCTTGATCTCACCGCGATTTCGCTCTTTGAGCAGCCCAAACTCGACCGCTACTCCGGCCGGGTCTCCGATTCCGGCGAGGGCCGCTGGACCATCCTCGCCGCGATCGAGTCCACCACCCCGGCTCCGGTGCTCTCCGCCGCTCTTTATCAGCGCTTCACCTCGCGCGGCGAAGATGATTTCGCGGCAAAGCTACTTTCCGCGATGCGCTTCCAGTTTGGTGGCCACGTCGAAAAGAAAGCGGGTGCTCACTGAAACCTTGCGCGCCCCCACTGGCTCTAAAGGGACATCGCCATGAGCAATAACCACCTTGAAACCGCGGCAGCCGGACCTTGCGTCATGGTGATCTTCGGAGCCACCGGAGATCTCACCAAACGCAAACTCATTCCTGCGCTTCTCAATCTCGCTCAGGAACAGATTCTTTCCAAGCAATTCGCCATCATCGGCGTCGCCGTCAACGATTTCGATACCGATTCCTTTCGTAAAACGCTTAGCGAAGAAATCCCCAAATTCGCGTCCGACCCCATCGACCTGAAAATGTGGGACTGGCTCAGCCAGCGCATCTACTACATTAAAGGTGATTTCGCCGACAAGGACCTCTATCAGCGTCTTAAAGCGCAGATTGCCGACGTCGACAAAGAACACAACACCTCGGGCAATAAATTCTTCTATCTCGCTGTCGCTCCGCGTTTCTTTGCTCCGATTGTCGATCAGCTCGGCGCTGCCGGCCTGACCACCGAAGAAAACGACCATTGGACCCGCGTCATCGTCGAAAAGCCCTTCGGCCATGACCTCGAGTCCGCCAAGCAGCTCAATGCCGACCTGAAGAAAACGCTCAGTGAAAAGCAGATCTACCGCATCGATCACTACCTCGGCAAAGAAACCGTCCAGAACGTGATGGTCTTCCGCTTCACCAACAACATCATCGAGCCGCTTTGGAATCGCAACTACGTCGACCACGTGCAAATTACCGCATCCGAAACCGTCGGTGTCGAGCATCGCGGCGGTTTCTATGAGACCGCTGGCGCGCTCCGCGATATGGTGCCCAACCACCTCTTCCAGCTCCTCACCATGAGTGCCATGGAGCCGCCCATCTCCTTCGACGCGGATGAAGTCCGCAACAAACAGGCGGAAGTCCTCCATGCCATTCAGCCGCTTTCTCCCGAGGAAGTCCTCACCAACATGGTTCGCGGTCAATATGGCGAAGGTGTGATTGACGGCCAACGCGTGTCCGGCTATCGCGGTGAACCCGACGTTTCTCCCACCTCCAACACGGAAACCTTCGTCGCCCTCAAGCTTCAGATCGATAACTGGCGCTGGGCGGGCGTTCCCTTCTACCTCCGCACGGGCAAGAGCCTCGCGATGCGCGCCACCGAAATCGTGATTCAGTTCCGCCGCACCCCCTTCGTCCTTTTCCGCAACACCGGCGTGCGCAACGTCGAAACCAACCGGCTCGTGATCCACATCCAACCCGACGAAGGTATATCTCTGAGTTTCGGCGCAAAGGTTCCCGGCGCGGTCATGCGCCTCGGCCTAGTCAATATGGATTTCGACTACAAAACCTACTTTGGCGTTGAGCATGGCACCGGTTACGAGCGCCTGCTCCGCGATTGCATGGCTGGCGACGCCACGCTCTTCCAGCGTGCCGACATGGTCGAGGCCGGCTGGAACGTCATCCAGCCCATCCTCGACGTTTGGCACGCCCTCCCTCCGCGTGGCTTTCCCAACTACGCCGCGGGTTCCTGGGGTCCCGTCGAAGCGGAAGAATTGCTCGAGCGCGACGGGCGCTCCTGGCGCCGTATCGGTGAAGAAGACCTCGACGAACGGGGCCGCATCGCCGCTCCCGGCGCGCCTGCCAAAGCGGGGACGTTCTTATGAGTTCCTCGATTCCCGCGCCGAAACGTCAGGTCGAACTGCTCCCCACAGGGGATGCAATCGCTCGCCGCGCTGCCGAGGAATTTCTGAAAGCGGCAACGGAATCCGTTGCCAAACAGGGCGCCTTCACCGTAGCTCTCGCCGGCGGCTCCACTCCCAGAGCTCTTTATTCCCTCCTCGTTACCGATCCTTCCTTTCGCGACAAGCTCCCCTGGGAACGCATGAGTTTTTTCTTCGGCGACGAGCGTCATGTTCCTCCCGACAACGATCAAAGCAACTTCCGCATGGCCAACGAATCCCTTTTCTCCAAGGCTCCTGTTCAGCCTGGCCAAATCTTCCGCATCCGTGCTGAATACACCGACGCAGAAAAAGCTGCACTGGAATATGAACAGGCTCTTCGCGCATACTTTAAGATGAAGGAAGGCGAGTATCCTCGCTTCGACTTGGTGCTCCTGGGCATGGGTGACGAAGGCCACACCCTTTCGCTCTTTCCCGGCACCACAGCGTTACACGCCTCCAATCGCATCGTGGTTCGCAATTGGGTCGGCAAGCTCTACACCGATCGCATCACCCTTACGGCCCCTGCGGCCAATCAAGCGAATCACGTGATTTTTATGGTCACTCGCGCCGACAAGGCTTCGGCCTTGAAAGCTGTTTTGGAAGGTCCTTACGAGCCGGACCAACTTCCGGCTCAGCTGATCCAACCAGCCTCCGGCAAATTGCTCTGGCTGGTGGACCAGGCCGCCGGCTCCATGCTGGCTTCAGGAAAATAGTTTTGTAGGGACGGCCTTCTGAGGCCGTCCGCTCAAGAAATCGCAACTTACTAGGAGAAGAACATGGCTACCGCAACAACTTCTGCAATCGAACAATATCTGGGCGCCAAGGCGGAATCCCTCCTCGGCTTCAAGAATCCCAAAATCGCCAAGGAGCGCCTCCACATCCCCGGCCCGGATTTCATCGACCGCGTCTACGCCGCCTCCGACCGCAATCTCCGCGTGCTCAATAATCTTCATCGCCTGTTTAACACCGGCCGCCTCGCTGGTACCGGTTATCTTTCGATTCTTCCTGTCGACCAGGGCATCGAGCACTCCGGCGGCGCCAGCTTCGCGAAAAATCCCGATTATTTCGATGGCGGAAACATCGTGAAACTCGCCATCGAAGGCGGCTGCAACGCTGTCGCTTCCACTTTCGGCGTCCTCGGCTCCGTTGCTCGCAAGTACGCCCACAAGATTCCCTTCATCGTGAAACTCAATCACAACGAATTGCTCACCTTCCCCAATCAGTTCAACCAGATTCTCTTCGGCACCGTGCAGGAAGCCTATGACATGGGCGCGGCCGCCGTTGGAGCCACCATCTACTTCGGCTCCGAGCAGAGCGACCGCCAGATCATCGAAATCAGCCGCGCGTTCGCCGAAGCCCACGAACTCGGCATGGCCACCGTGCTCTGGTGCTATCTCCGCAACTCCGCCTTCAAAAAGGATAAGGACTATCACGTGTCCGCCGACCTCACCGGCCAGGCGAACCACCTCGGCGTCACCATTCAAGCCGACATCATCAAGCAAAAGCTTCCCGAGAATAACGGCGGCTACGAAGCTCTCAACATGGGCAACTCCAGCTACGGCAAGTTCGACAAGCGCATCTACACCGACCTCTGCAGCGATCACCCGATCGACCTCACCCGCTACCAGGTGGCCAACTGCTACATGGGCCGCGCGGGCTTGATCAATTCCGGTGGCGCTTCCGGCGCCAACGACTTCGAAGAAGCCGTAGCCACAGCCGTCATCAACAAGCGCGCCGGTGGCACTGGCCTCATCAGTGGACGCAAGGCATTCCAGCGCCCAATGGCAGAAGGCGCCAAGCTCCTCAACACCATTCAGGACGTTTATCTCGCGAAGGACGTCACCGTCGCGTAGTCCTGACTCTTTCCAGTTCTCCGGGCGGAACCTCCCACGGTTCTGCCCATTTTGTTGCAACCCTATTACCGTCATTCCGAGCGAAGCGAGGAATCCCTCTTCTCTCGAAACGAAGGGCTCACACTCCTCGTTTCCTCCTTATCTTCTGCTTCCTCTGTGGTAAGTCTTTGTGTTTTTTCTTCCCGCAACTCCTCGCATCGAAATCATCACTTCATCTCATCTGAATTTTGGCCCGTACCTGAAACAACAACTGTTACACAATTGAAATAGAACGATTCCGGACCAACTTTCACAATGGAAGGGAGCAGTCTTGAAGGAGAAACGTATGCCGAAGCCGAAGACCACCTCGGAGACCGCGAAGAAGTCGCGTAAGTCCAAAGCCGGGCCGACTCACAACGAGATCGCGTTCCGCGCTTACCAGATTTATCAAGAACGGGGCTATACTCCCGGCGATCCGATGCAGGATTGGCTGCAGGCCGAGCGCGAATTGGCCGTCACACCGGCGAAGCCCGCTCGCAAGCCCAAGAAAGTTGTCTCCATCGCAGCGTAGTTCGGAATAGTCGGGCGCTACTGCAACATCAGCTTCCTGGGAACGCCAACCGCCGTGTTGGCGTCCACAAGACACGCAGGCGATAAAACCACTCGCTCCCACTACCCTGCCTCGCTCCACAGCCCTTTCGCCCCTCTATCCGTCTAACATGCTGTCTCGCCGGATTTTCCTTATACTAGTTTGATGTACGGACGGCCCCTACGAGGCCATCCGCTCTTGAGGACTTCTCCAATGACTCGTGGAAACGGATTGAGCAGCCTTCGGCTGCTTCTGATCGCATTGATTCTGGTTCTGGGCGCCTTTTGGGTTGGCTCTCGCTACGGTCCACGCCAGGCTCAAGACGTTGAGGCTCGCCGAGCCCCCGAACCGGCTTCTTCGTTGCTGACCACTAGCACGCCGGCCTCTCCACATGCGCTGACGGACGAAGAGTCCATCAACGTGCGCATCTACAAGGCCGCCTCGCCCGCGGTAGCGAACATCCTCACGAAAGCCACTGAATACGACTTCTTTATGGATCCGGTTCCGGTCGAAGGGGCCGGCTCTGGCTTCGTGATCGATCCGCACGGCTACATTCTCACTAACTATCACGTTGTCGCTGGCGCCCAATCTATTGAAGTGATTCTTGGCGACAAAACGCGCTTCCCCGCAAAGTTCATTGGTGCTGACCAGCGCAACGACGTCGCTCTTGTGAAGATTGATCCCAAAGGCAAGCAGCTCGCCGCGCTCACGCTTGGCGATTCCTCGCAATTGCAAGTCGGCCAGAAGGTTCTCGCGATCGGTGATCCCTTCGGTTTTCAGTCTACGCTCACCACCGGTGTCGTCAGCGCGCTAGGCCGCACCGTGCAAACCAGTGAAACCACTTTCATCGATGAAGCTATCCAGACCGACGCCTCCATCAACCGCGGCAATTCCGGCGGTCCGCTCATCGACACGCACGGCGAAGTGATCGGCATCAACTCCGCCATTTATACGCCCTCCGGCACTACCGCAGGCATCGGCTTCGCCATTCCCATCAACACCGCCAAGCTCATTGCTAACGACCTGATGACCGAAGGCAAAGTGCGCCGCGCCTATCTTGGCGTGCAGACGATCCCCGTTGCCGGCTGGCTTGCTGAAGCGCTGGATCTGCCGGTGCAGGAAGGCCTGCTCGTTGAGGCAATGCCGAAGGGCAGCCCCGCCGCGGCCGCCGGCATTCGTGGTGGAGATCGCGCTGCTCAGGCCGGCATGCGCCGCATCATGATCGGCGGCGACGTCATTGTCGGCATCGATGGTCAAAAGGTATCGAACCAGTTCGACGTGAACGTCATCCTGAATCGCAAGCGCCCTGGCGACAGCGTCACACTCACCATTTACCGCGGCGGCAAAAAACTCGACGTCCCCGTCAAGCTAGGCGAACGCGACGGCAACTAGCAAACAGCCATTTGTAGGGGCGGCCTTACGCCGCCCGCCTTTGGCGGGAGCGCCAACCAGCAAGTTGGCGCCGTGCAACTAATTTCAACCGTCGAGTCTTGAGGGTGCCCCATCCTTCGCGCACTTTGCGAAAGTGTGGGTCTTCTCTTCGATGTTGCCTTTTCTCCATTTTTTAACTTCGATGCTTCTTCACTTCCCAATCTCCGCGCGAATCCGATTCCGTTCCCCTTCGCTCATCCCAAACCACCCTTCCGCCAAATCCCGCACGCGCTCCAGTTCCTTCTGCATCTCCGCGTGCTTGGCCTTGATCATTTCGGAGTCGGCATCCGTCGGCACGTGAATCGGCCTTCCACCAATCAGAATTGCTTTTGCAAAAAGATGCGGCACACAAAAATGGTCCCAGGTTTTCTCGATGGTCTTCCCCTTGTCCACTCCCACGTGAAACACCATGATGGGTGCGCCAGTCATTCGCGCCAGGAGCACCGGCCCCACCTTCGCCACATAGCGCGGCCCACGCGGCCCATCGATCGTGAATCCGCAATCGAGCCCTTCTTTGATGCGCTGCGCCATCACGTGCAACCCCCGCAATCCGCCGCGCGAAGAACTGCCCTGCGCGGTGCCGAACCCCAGCCACTCGATGACCTTGCGCGTCCATTGGCCATCGAACGCCGTGGTATTCATGATGACGATGCCGCGATTGCGCCCATACCAAGCAATGGGAATGATGCAGCGGTGCCAGAATGCCCAGACGACTGGTTGCTTTGCCGCCAAGAACTCGTTAACCGGTTTTTGCCCCAGCACTTCGTACTTCAGCGTCGGTCCCAGCGTACGAATCACGCTGTACACAATCGCGGCGATGATCGGGATTTGGATGCGCCGGTGCCACGGCAGCTTTGGCAACCGCACGTCATAATGCGCGCTAATCTTCTCCGTCTCCGCCCCGCCCTGTTCGCGTTCCACGCTCTCCATAATTTCTATAGTAGCGAGTTCCTCCAGACTAAGCATTGCCGCTGTCGAACCTCGCGGGTCACCTTCATGCGAGCGTCGGCTGCCTGACACCAACGCCGCGCACTGTGCGTCGGTCGCTCAGCTTTGTAACATTCTCGACGCGTACTTGTTGAGGAAGTAGAGTGATAGAAAGGAGCTTCGAATGAAATTCCTCAGCATTACCATCGCGATGCTGCTCAGCGCCGATATCGTATCAGGTCAGAATAAGCGGCTTGAAGCAAAACAGGCAGTCTCCGAGATGACGCACAGCTTCTCCGAACAGCTCCCATTCGCAGACGCTCGGAACATGACACTGATGATCTTCTTAGCAGACCCGCCCCGCGCGCCAGGAACGTTGCCTGTCGCCCGAGGCGAAGCGGTCGGATCTGGTGTCTGGATTGGCAAGGCCGGATACGTCGTAACCTGCTATCACGTAGTCAACGATTGGCATGGCCCCTTTAAGATCGGTTTCGCCCGCAATGCCTTCGTTAATGAAGGTGGCGGCGTTACTCTCCACATGGGGGCGGCACTCAATATCTGGACCGCCGATCTGGTCGCTTCGGATCCGGATGCTGACATCGCCATTCTGAAAGCCGCTGTCACCCCTGATCAGGCGCAGCCGAACAATTTAGTAAGCGGAAGTCCTTTGGGAGGTAGTCAAGTCACACCGCAGGTCCCTCTGACTCCAAAGGGATCCGTGCTTAGGGCGGAGTTTCCCAAGCTCGGCGAATCTCTCTTGCTGGCAGGCTATCCTTTGGCCGGCTACCCCGTCGAAAACAGAACGCTGATCCTGCAGACCGGAGCAGCAACGGGACTGGACTTCCCCCCAACTGGGGATTTCGTCCGTCGTGGTGAACGGGGGCTTCGAATATTTCTATCCCTCGTCTCGAACCCGGGAAATAGTGGAGGGCCCGTATTCGACGCTGAGGGTCATGTCGTAGGTCTGCTGGAAGGAAACCTCCCGTCGCCTATTCGCGACGAGCGGGGCGTCGCTCTTAAATACAAAAGACAAAGGCTCGACCAAAACGGCAACCCACTATTCGACAACAACAATCAACCTGTTTTGGAGGATGCGATCTTTTGGCAAAATTCCGGCATTTCTCTGGCCGTGCCGGCACGACTGATCGCTAGACTCGCCGAGCAGCAGCACATTAGCCTTGAATGACCGATGAGAACGAAGGCATCTTCATCTTCAACGACACGGGAAATTCCTGGGACCTAGCCGATTTTCATCAACCTTTTGCATGATTTCCGGCTTCATATAGTATAGAAGGGTTGCTGTCCCCCCGGATTTTCAAGGAGTCGTCCGGCTTGACCCCATCCCGCACAAAATTGGCCCTATGGCGGAGAACTGCCGCTATTTTCCTCGCGGCTGCGGTGTGTTCGATCGCATGCGGAGGTGTGGCGGGAGCGCGGCGGCTTCCCGACAATCCTCCTGCGGCCGATACCGTCGGCACCATCGTCGGGGATTCCATCTCGGTGCAAGGGCCCATGAGCGTGGAATTCACTAATGGCCAGCCGCGCACCGTCCTCCGCAGTGGCAGCGACGTGCAGGTTAAATCCGGGCAAGCGCACATCGAGCTTGTCGAGGGTGGCAACATCACCATTTGCGGCCCGGCGCATTTCTCGGTGCTGAAATCCGGCGGTGCGCTGACTATCGCTCTCGACAGCGGTACGATTCACGCCCACGTGGAAGGCCAGACCGCGCTGACGATTTACACCGCGCAGATTCTGGCGCATCCAGTGGCGATTGGCGGCGGCACACAGGACACGTTAGTCGGTCTGGACGCCACGGGGACGATGTGCGTGCGGGCGAATCGCGGCGCCGTGCGCATCGAGCAGCAACTTACCGGCCAAAGCTTGCTGATTCCGCAGGCGGGTGACGTTTCGATTGCGAATGGCCAACTGGAGACACTACAGACCACCACCGGACATTGCGTCTGCGAGCTGCAGCTCACCGCAACACCTCCTGCGGTGGTGACGGAAGTCAGCACGCTGGCCTCGTCGGAAGAGCTGAAGAAGACAGCCGCAGCGCCGAAGCCGGCCGCACCTGCCGATCCGCCCACCTCCGAACCGGTCTATCAAGTTTTTATGCCTCCGCTGGTGTATGACGCGAAGCATAAAGTCCAACCGGAATACGATCCGCAACTCATCGTGCTGGTGCGCCGCGCCCGCGTGCGTCCTACGCTGATCTTCCAGGGCAAGGTGGAAGGCGATGCCATTGTGGCTCAGACTACCCCGCCACCTGCCCCGCCGAAGGTGGACTCCAACGCGAAAAAGCAGGACGAAGACACCACCTGGAATCGCGTGCGAACCTTCTTCCACAAGCTGTGGTCTCCCAGTTCGTGAAACACGAAGTAACGAAGTAATGATAAAGAAGTAAGGAAAAACCTCTATCGACGCAGTCCCCGCGATTCGTCCAAACCAGCAATAACTGTCATCCTGAGGAGCCCGCCGCGGCGGGCAACGAAGGATCTCAACGTCAACTTAGGAACTGACCAACGACACGGGGTCCTCCGCGCTTCCGAACTTCTTTACTTCCTTGTTTCCTTACCTCCTTACTTCGTTACCTCTTCCTTATCTCACATCCCCTCGTAATTCGGCCCTCCGCCGCCTTCGGGCACGGTCCAGTCGATCACCTGATACGGATCGGCGATGTCACAGGTCTTGCAGTGCACACAATTCGCAAAATTGATTTTCAGCCGGTGGGTCGCCCCTTCCGTGACCATTTCATAGACCGCCGCCGGACAAAAATACTGGCACGGGTTCCCGTATTCCTCCATGCAACGGTAGACGCACACATTCGGCTCAAGAATTTTCAAATGGCAGGGCTGATCTTCTTCGTGGCGCGTGCCAGAGTGGTAGACATCCGTTAACCGATCGAAAGTAAGCTTGCCATCACCCGCAAAGCGCGCCGCCGCCGGGCGCCCATGAATCTTCTCGTAGCTCTCGTATCCCGGATGCGTCCGCATCGGATCGATGAGTCCCCGCCCGCCGGTGAGTTCCTGCAGACCGGAATAGAAAAAGCCATCGAACAAGCCGTTGTGAAAAGCCTGGTGGAAATTGCGCACCCGGAACAACTCTTCGCGGATGTAACTCGCGTCGATGTTGTCTTTGTATTGCTTCAGCGTTTTCGCGCTTGTATCGCCGTCGACGAGCGCTTCAAAAATGGTTTCGGCGGCCAGCATGCCGCTCTTCATCGCCAGGTGTACGCCCTTGAGCCGTTGCGCGTCGAGAAAGCTGCCTGAATCGCCGACGATGAGCGCGCCGTCGAGATAGTTGCGCGGCATCGCATACCAGCCACCGTAAGGCAGCGACTTCGCGCCGTAACGCACAAGCTTCCCGCCTTCGAGCAGATTTCGCACGAAGGGATGTGTTTTCCAGGTCTGAAACGCAGCGTGCGGATCGAAGCGAGGATTCTTGTATTCGAGCGCGACCACCAGGCCGAGCGACACACGATTGTTGCTGAGTCCATAAATCCATCCGCCGCCGTAAGTCTTGGTGTCCAATGGCCATCCCAAAGTGTGCGCCACGTAGCCAGGCTTGATTTTCCCCGGCTTCACTTCCCACAGCTCCTTTATGCCGATGCCGTATGTCTGCGGATTGATATTGTCGAGCGACTTTTTCCCAACAAGCTTCTTGGTCAGCGAGCCCCGCGGCCCTTCCGCCAAAACGGTCACTTTCGCGCGCAACTCGTACCCCGGCGTGTAGTTGTCCTTCGGTTTGCCGTTTTTATCGACGCCCTTATCTTCCGTGATGACACCGGCAATGCCATTGCCCTCGTAAATCAATTCCGCGCCGGCAAACTCCTTGAAAATATTGACCCCTGCCGCTTCAACCAAACCGCCCAGCCATTTCACGATTTTGCTAAGCGAAATCACATAATTTCCCGCGTTGTTAAAGGGAGGAGGGGTGACCGGCGCGCGACAGGAGGAAGTTTTCGTAAAAAGAAGTGCCGCAGATTCGGTGACCGGCGTGTCGAGCGGCGCGGAATTCTGGTAATCGGGCACCAACTCCGCGAGCGCTTTCGGATTCATGATCGCACCGGAAAGTTGGTGCGCGCCGAGTTCGCGGCCTTTCTCGAGGACGTAAATATTTTCGGCGGATAGTTCGGGCTTGGCGCCGTTAGCGTTGTGCTGCTTGATGAGATTCGCGAGGTGCAGCGCGCAAGCCAAGCCTGCCGGTCCCGCACCCACAATCAATACGTCCGCCTCAAGCTGTTCGCGTTGTATGGTCATTTCGAGATGATACCAAACAACCGTTTGAGGAAGGCTTTTCGGGAAGGCACAGCTCTAATCGCGCGCCGTCGACAAAGTCCTGGCGATGGTTGCGCTACTTCGCCTTTTGCAGCTCTTCGGTTAACGCGGGCATGATCTCGAAGATATCCCCAACCACCCCATAATCCGCGATCTCGAAAATCGGCGCGTTCTGATCCTTGTTCACTGCAACAATCGTGCGCGCGCCCTTCATCCCCACAACGTGCTGAATCGCTCCGCTGATGCCTAGCGCAAGGTAAAGCTTTGGCGCGACGGTTTGCCCGGAACTGCCGATCTGACGCTCCATGGGCAGCCAACCCTCGTCGCATATGGGACGAGAAGCCGCAATCTCCGCGCCCATCGATTTTGCCAGCGCCTCTGCCTGCGCAATATTTTCCGGTGCCTTGATGCCACGACCGATCGCGACAATCAACGGAGCTTGCGTCAGGTCGACGGACGACTTCGCTTCTTTGAAGAGTTCGAGTGGCTTGGTGCGAAGGTCGCTTGTGTTCAGCTGCACGCTTACAGAATTGACTGAAGCTTTTCCGCTTGGGTGGGCAGTCAGCGAATCCGCCCGAAACGCGCCGGATTGAAACGACGCGAACCATGGACCTTCGCCCGAAAATGTTACGTCAGCGGCCGTTTTGCCCTGGAACATTTGCCGCACAAACACCAGCTTGCCGCTTTCGTCGCGGAAGCTCACGCAATCGCCGATCATTCCTTTGCCCAGCATCGCCGCAAGTTTCGGAGCAAAGTCGCGCACCTGATAGGTGTGGGGGAACAACACCAGATCTGGCTTGGCATTCTCAATGACCTGTTTCAACGCGACGCAATACCCATCGGGTGTGTAGTCTTCCAGCAGTTCATGCTCAACCAGCAGCACTTCCGTCACATTTTTGCCGGCGAGCTCACCGGCGAGTGGCGCATTACCTTGACCGATTACGGCTGCGCTGACGGTACCGTCCTTTACGCCAGCGATCTGCTGCGCCGCCACAAGCGTCTCAAAGCTCGTGTTGTTCCACTTCCCCTGCCGCTGCTCCGTAACCACCAGGATCTTCATCGCGCACTCCCATCCACCAAAAACCTGTCATCCTGAGCGAAGTGAAGGATCTCAACCGATCCGCCTCGGCACCACGCTTCCGATCAAAAACTGTCGACTAACTACTATTGACTACAAGCTTCCTTCAGATTACTCGCGCTTCAAATCTCAACTTCTCCACCAGCTTGGCCGCCACTTCTTTCGGCGTGCCCGTCAGGAATTCCGTCTTCTTCGTTTTCTGCGGCACATAAATCTTCTCGATCTTCTGCGTCGGCTCCACATTCACACCGAGCGACTCGCGCGTGACCGTCGTAATCTCTTTTTTCTTCGCGGCCATGATGCCCTTCAGCGTGGCATAGCGCACCTTGTTGATCCCCGATTGGATCGACAGCAGGGCCGGCAGCGGGCATTCCACAAACTGGAACCACCCGGCTTCCAGCTCGCGCTTTACCTTCATCTTTCCGTCTTGCACTTCGATTTGCATGATGATGGTTGCGTGCGTCAGATTCAGTAGCGCCGCCAACAGTACACCGGTCTGTCCGAATCCGTGATCGTCGCTCTGTAATCCAGTCAGCACCAGGTCGTACTTTTCTTTGCCGATCGCTGCGGCCAGCACTTTCGCAGCTCCCAGCGGATCAAGTTGCGCAAAATTTTCGTCGGCGATGTGGATTCCGCGATCGGCGCCCTTCGCCAAGGCTTCTTTTATCGTTTGTTTAACGCGCTCTGGCCCGAGCGACAACGCGATCACTTCCCCACCGTGCTTTTCCTTCAGCCGCAAAGCCTCTTCCAGCGCGTAGCTGTCCGGCTCGTTCATCTCGAAGCCGATGTCCGATTCCTTGATCCAGTTTCCGGCAATCGACAGAGGCGCGTCTTTGGCCGGCACCTGTTTCACGCACACGATAATGTTCACGGGAGTTTCCTTGACCGCTTATGGAGTGCGGGAGCTCTGCTCCCGCTTTTGCGGTTGATGAATCGCCGAGGCCTTAAAAGCGACAGCTGGGCTGCCGCACTCCAAAACTCTACTTGCCCGCCCAGCGCTTGAAAATCAGCGCTGCATTCGTTCCGCCAAACCCGAACGAATTCGAGAGCGCATAATCCACACTGGCCTTGCGCGCCACGTTCGGCACGTAATCCAAATCGCATTGCGGATCGGGCGTAGTCTGATTGATGGTCGGTGGCAGAATCTGGTCGCGCAGCGCTAGCACGCTGATGCCGGCTTCGAGCCCACCCGCACCGCCGAGCAAGTGCCCGGTCATCGACTTGGTCGAACTCACCGCCAGCTTCTTGCTGGTAGCGCGTTCGCCAAACAGCCGCTTCATCGCCTTTGTTTCGATCACATCGCCCAGCGGCGTTGACGTGCCATGTGCGTTGACGTAGCCGATATCGTCGGGCGTAAGCTTCGCATCTTTCAGCGCCGCTTTCATTACGCGAAAGGCGCCGTCGCCATCTTCCTGCGGCTGTGTAATGTGAAACGCGTCGCCGCTCATGCCGTAGCCGACGATCTCTGCAAGAATCGGCGCGTTCCGCTTCTGCGCGTGCTCAAGTGACTCGAGAATCAGGATGCCCGTACCTTCGCCGACCACAAAGCCGTCGCGGTCCGCGTCAAACGGTCGGCTGGCCTTCTCGGGATCGTCATTGCGGGTAGAAAGCGCGCGCATCGACGCAAACCCGCCAATCCCCATCGGCGTAATCGTCGCTTCCGTTCCGCCGCAAATCATCATTTCCGCCGCGCCCCGCTCAATGATCTTGAACGAATCACCAATCGCATGCGCCGACGCCGAGCAGGCCGTCGCGGTCGCGGAATTCGGCCCGCGTGCGCCGTAGCGAATCGAAATGTGGCCGGATGCCAAATTCACAATCGCCGACGGAATAAAGAACGGTGAGATTTTCCCCGGGCCGCCCTGCATCAGCTTGATATGTTCGCGCTCGATGATATCGAACCCGCCGATGCCCGACGCCACATACACGCCCACTTCGTCCAAGTCGGACTGCTCCGGCTTCCACTCCGCCATCTTCACGGCAAAGTCCGCGCCTGCCAGCGCGATCTGAATGAACCGGCCCATCTTTTTCAGTTCTTTTTTCTCGATCCACTGGAACGGGTCGAAGTTTTTAACTTCCCCCGCGATCTTGCAGTCAAAATCGGTGGTATCGAAATGCGTGATGGTGTGGATCCCGCTGCAACCGGCGACCAGATTCTTCCAGCTCTCTTCGGTCCCGATGCCTAATGCACAGACCAGACCAACGCCCGTAACGACGACTCGGCGAGTCAAATCACTTGCTCCTTCTTGCGCGGATTTTGTCCTGCGGCCTTACTTGGCCTTGGAGTGCTTGTCGATGTATTCGATGGCATCCTTCACCGTGGTCATCTTCTCGGCATCTTCATCCGGCACTTCAATGCCGAAGGCCTCTTCAAAGGCCATCACCAATTCCACCTGGTCGAGCGAATCCGCTCCAAGATCGTCCACGAACGACGCCGTCGGCGTCACTTCGGCCTCATCCACGCCTAGCTGTTCGACGATAATCTGCTTTACGCGTTCTTCAACACTGGCCATTCCGTTCCTCCGCGACCTGTCGTCGCACTTTCGGTTTCGACTCCACACCCTGACCCGGTTTTCCACCGGTCTACAAACTCTTATCGGCTTGCTATGGCAACCTGCCCATTCTAGTTACCATGACCCGCCAAGGTCAACTTGTGGACTTGGCTCTCACTCTATTCGAGCCGTGCCGCCCGCCGCACTTCAGTTCCTTATCGGATGCGTTCTTTGCCACGTGTATGCCCGACTTATGTTTCGCCAAGCAAAAGCAGCAAATTTCATATGGCCGCGGCCCGAATAGAATCTCATGGCCGACAGAACTAGAACGCGGTTTACGCTTAGTCCAACATTTGCGGCACATACTATGACGGTACCCGTCATTCATAATGAATCTGATCTCTCACTCCGCTGCTTCGTTGCTTCGTCTCATGCTAAATACATGCCGCCATTTACATCGAGGACGTGGCCGGTGATATAGCTAGCTTCGTCGCTCGCCAGAAACACGATGGCGGCCGCCACATCGCGCCCGCTACCCATCCGCCCAAGCGGAATGCGGGTCTTCAGCTCTTCCTTGACCTTGTCGGGCAGCACATCGGTCATCGGCGTCTCAATAAAGCCCGGTGCGACCGCATTCACCGTGACATTCCGGGAAGCAATCTCCATCGCGATAGCCTTGGTCAGGCCGATCAGTCCGCCCTTCGCCGCCACGTAGTTCGCCTGCCCGGCATTGCCCATCTGCGCTACGACCGACGCAATGTTGATG
>DATJZF010000023.1:0-66824 GCA_035499255.1 Dongiaceae bacterium
AGCCGATCTGTCGTCCATCACGCAAGAGCAGCTCGACCAGGTCGAGCTGCTCTTGAATCAACGCCCCAGAAAAACTTTAGGATTCGCCACGCCTGCAGATAAACTCCAAGCAAGTGTTGCGTCGACCATCTGAGCCGGCAGTGCTTACCGCCGAAGTGGGTTCCGGTACCAGATTAGACGACCTTCCCTAGATTTGCGGCACTCCCTTCGCCGAATTGGTGTCTTATTCTGTCATGAGGATGCGTTGGCGATTTGCGCTGCCAGTTTTGGGCCTTCTTGCCTTTAGCGCGGAGAGCTATCTGTCCTTGCGTATGAACCGGGAATTTGGAATGGCCCCGCAAAGGTATTACTGGTGGTCATCAATCCGGCTCGATACAGACCCACTCAACAAAAATCCGCGGACTCCAGCACCGTGTAAGTCTGGCGAAGAAGATTGTGGGTGGGAGCCTACACACATCTGGATTGACCGGGATACTTGACGAAATCACTCATGCTTGCAGCTCTTCCTGCATTTGCTCTCGGCGCTATAGCTGTCAGCGGTCTCGGACATCTGGGCGTGAACGAAGTGTGGAGTTTTTTCGCTTCGATGCCCTTATTTGTCGTCGCTTGGTTTTATCTTGTTGGTTGGACTATCGACCGGTGGTTGCACAAGCGCCGAAACGATTTCGTGCGTCCTGGTTAACGCCGAAATCGGAAAAGTGGGTTTTATTACAGGCTTGCAAACTCCAAGTGGCCTACACCAAAAGGTGGCCCTGGGGTGGCCCCCAGCCCAAGGTATACCGCCACAAAGACACCAGTGCACCGCTGCCGCTGGTATACCGCAAGTACACCGCCATGCGCACAGCTTACCGCTGGACGCTGGAAACCCTTGTTTTTATTGAAGATTTGGTGAACCGGGGAGGACTCGAACCTCCAACCCGCTGATTAAGAGTCAGCTGCTCTACCATTGAGCTACCGGTCCACAGGTAATTTTTAATTATACAAAGTTCCTAATTTTCTGTCGACCAACCCAACCAGTCGCGGCAATTTCCGCGAAGCACATTCAGCTCTTTTAACGCTCGAAACCGGGCGCCCATCACATACTTCTCTTGCTACTTTTTCGGCCCGCGCAGCACACTCACTAAATCCCGCGCCGCCTGTTTCGCTCTCTCCAAATCTCCCGGCTCAAAGGAAATCGCCGACACCCGCTGGTGTCCTCCGCCGCCGTACTTCTCCGCCAGCGTTGCCAAATTCTGATCCGCGTTCGCCTGATTCCACGGGTTCGTTCCCAGCGACACTTTCGCCCGCACCGGCGACGCGCTCACGCTCACCGAATACACCGCCTCGGGATGCAACAAGTACGGCACAAATTTGTTGTATCCCTCCATATCCAGATCGCTCACGTCAAAGAACACCACGCCGTCCTTCGATTCACATCTTTCCCGCAAAATCTCCACCGACTTGCGGTGCCGCTCCAGCAGCGGCCCCAGATACTTTTCCACCACCGGCAGCTTCACCATCTCGCCCAGCGGCCGGTACGCCAACTCCGGGATCAATTGTGCCGGCACGCCGTCGTCCGGCGCCGCCTCGATCACCAGCGCCAGTTGGGTGGCCGGTTCTGTCAATTGCGTCGCCGATTCCGCTGTGGGGAATTGCGCACCGTCGATGATGTCGCCCCAGTGAATCAGATCGGCCATCGCCTTGGTGTTGAATCCGAATTTTTCGTGCGTCACATTCGCAATCAACTTGGTGCACGACTTGTAGTCTGGCTCGTAATACATGTTCTTGCCAGGAAATCTCTTGAAGTACTCCGCGTCGGCCGGCGTCAAGAACGCGCTCTGGTGATGGTCGAACCACCAGGTCACCTTCGGCGAATTCGAATATTTGAAATCCACAATCGCGTTTTCGTCGCCGTCAAACAACTCTTCCGCCCAAGGGTGCTTCGCCTTGTGCGTCATTCCGCTCAATCGAAATTCGGCCTTCGGGTCGAACTGTTCGCGGTAGAAGCGATAGAACAGCGCCGCGGACGCCGTCCCATCAAAGCAGCGATCGTGAAAACACAGCCGGACCTTTGTCATAGAGTCGGAGTACGTCTCACCTTCCCTCGGTTTGACCTGGAGTGAAGCACAAAGCCCTTTAAGATGTACGGGTATCCCGCGATTGTCAAGTTCATTCGCCCCGCCCGGCGACTACCAGCTTAGTTGTGCTCACTTCTAAGACTCGCATTTTCTTCACGCTGGACCTCTTCCTGCGCCCGTTCCCTTTTCGCTGTAACCTTGCGCTTCTTCTCCTATCTCATAGCAAGACAGCGCATACTGTTTCCGAGGCATCCCATGGATGGCAAGCACGATTCCGATTTGACTTACGCCGACGTGACACCGAAGAAAGTCTACTTCAACCGTCGCCAGATTCTCCGTGCCATGGGCATCGCGGGCGCAACCGTCGTTGGCGCGAAAGTTTTCGAACGGCTTGCTTTCCCTCCAGCTAACGTGGCCGCTGGTGCCAAGCTCAACGTCTCCATCAAGAGCCCCTTCAGCACCACCGAAAAACAAAACACGTTCGACGACGTCACCCATTACAACAATTTCTACGAATTCGGCACCGCTAAGAGCGACCCTTCGCGCAATGCCGGTAAATTCCGCACCTCTCCCTGGACCGTTTCCGTCGAAGGCGAATGCAAAAAGCCCGCGAAATATTCCATGGACGATATTCTCAAGCTTGCCCCGCTTGAGGAGCGTATCTATCGCCATCGCTGTGTCGAAGGTTGGTCTATCGTCGTTCCCTGGGTTGGCTACTCGCTCAGCTCGATCCTGAAGCTCGCTGAGCCCAACGAAAAAGCCAAGTATGTCGCGTTCCAGTCCTTCTACGAGCCAGGCCAAATGCCTTGGGGCTCCAGCTCCGGGATCGAACTCCCTTACCTCGAAGGCCTTCGTCTCGACGAAGCCATGAACCCACTCACGCTTCTCTGCGTCGGCATGTACGGTGAATCACTTCCCAATCAGGACGGTGCGCCCGTTCGCCTCGTGATCCCCTGGAAATACGGTTTCAAAGGTATTAAATCGATCGTCAAAATCAAATTCGTCAAAGGCGAGCCTCCCAGCACCTGGAATCGTTACGCTCCCTCCGAGTACGGTTTCTATTCGAACGTGAACCCCAACGTCGATCACCCGCGCTGGAGCCAGGCCACCGAGCGCCGCCTTGGCGAAATCCTCAAGCGCAAAACTTTGATGTTCAACGGATACTCGGACCAGGTCGCCAGCCTCTACACCGGCATGGACCTTAAGAAATATTACTGACGTGCGCGATTCTCTCCGTAAAATCTTGCTCAGTCCCTGGGCGAAGGTCGTCGTTTTCCTGCTCAGCCTCATCCCTTTCGGCTACATTGCATGGGCCGTTGTCTCCTACCTGCAACAGCACGCCCTCCCCTCTTATGTGGGAGCCGATCCCGTCGCTTTCCTGCAGCACTTCACCGGGGATTGGACCCTTCGCTTTCTCCTCATCACTCTCTCCATTACCCCCCTTCGCAAACTTCTCGCGCTTCCCGATCTAATCCGCTTCCGCCGTATGCTCGGTCTCTTCGCTTTCTTCTACGTCTGCCTCCATTTCCTTACGTATATCGGGCCGGATCAGGCCTTCGATCTCGCCGCCATGCTCAAGGATGTTGCCAAGCGACCGTTCATCACGGTCGGCTTCGCCGGCTTCGTCCTCTTGATTCCGTTAGCGGTAACTTCAACAAAAGGCTGGATCCGCCGGCTCGGCGGCAAGAATTGGCAAGCCCTCCACAAACTGATTTACGTCGCAGCGTTCTGTGGAGTCATTCATTATTACTGGCTCGTCAAATCCGACCACCGCCTCCCCCTCCTTTATGCCTCCCTCCTCGCTCTTCTACTCCTCTACCGCCTCGCCTCCGCCCTGCTCAAACCGAAGCCGCAACCCACTGCGGAGCGATTACGCGCTTAGAGACATCGCGGGCTCGCAATTCCCGAATCTGCCTTCTTCCACAACTTTTCCACAAATCTTTTCGTTACTCTTTGACCACCGCATTTTTGCAGTTTGGTAAAAGTCTGGTAAAGTTCGCTGATTCTAGTCCTGTCCCCCTAGGCGCTTCAAAAAATCTCGTGTTCGTACGGAGACGCAATGAACCGGCCATTCGCTCCCCTGTTCATCCTTTTGTGCTTATCCCTCACCTTAATTGCTTGCGGCGGTGGCGGTAGCAGCCCCCCGCCCCCCCCTCCCCCACCTGCTATCTCCGTCTCCTTCTCCACCCCCCCTCCCACCTCCATGAACACGAGCGCCTCCGCTACCGTTGCGGTCACCGTCTCCAATGACTCCTCGAATTCCGGCGTGACCTTTGCCTGCGCTCCCTCCGGGGCTTGCGGAGCGTTTACGGGCGTCACTGCGACTTCCGCCACCTATAACGCGCCCGCCACTCCCCCCACTGGCGGTGGCGCGACCATCACCGCCACCTCTGTCAAAGACACCACCAAGTCCGCAACAGCCAATATCACCATCAGCAGCACTGGCCCCGCCATTACGATCAGTTTCACTTCCACGATTCCCGCGTCTCTGGCCAAGTCCGCGATACTCCCCGTAACCGTATCCCTCACGAATGACACCACTAACGCAGGCGTTACCTTCTCCTGTGCACCAACTGGCTCCTGCGGCACCTTTACCAGCACTACCGCAACCTCCGCCACTTACAACGCACCCTCTTCTGTCCCATCTGGCGGCTCGATCACCATCACTGCCAAGTCTGTCGCGCAAACTTCGGTTAGCACGACATCTTCATCCATTGCGATCACCGGCACTGCTTCTCTCGCGACGCTGAAAGGCCAGTATGCCTTTCTCGTTCTTTCGCCGACCGGCAATCGCGGCACTGCTGCTTGGGTTGGCAGCGTCAATCTCGACGGGGCGGGCAACTTGGCGACCGTCCCTACAACGACCTTCGCCGGCGTCGAAGACGTGGTCTCAAAGGAACGCAACGATCAGGGCGACAATATCTATCCCACCACCACAAACGCAGCTTCGAAATATTCCATCGACGCCACGGGCCACGGCCAGATAGTCATGACCACCGTCCAAGGCGAGACCCTGACGATCAGTTTCGTCGTTACTTCCACGAACTCTTCTGGGGTCGCCACTCACGCTGAGATCATTGAAGCGGACGGCATCGGCGGCGAAGCCGGCAACCCTGGTTCCGGCATGCTGGACTTGCAAGACCCGACCGCGTTCCTCACTTCCAAACTAACCGGTGCTTATTCGTTCACCCTGGTCGGGGTGCAAAATGACCTCGCGCAGACTCTTCCTCCCGAATCACTCGGAGGCACTTTGGACCTGACGACACCCTCGGCTATCACCGGAAATGTCGATATCGTGTTGGGCGGTGTCGTCAGCTCTTCAGCGGCGGGCATGGGATCCAAGATGGACAATCCCCCGGATGCAAATGGCAGGGGCACATTCCACGTCGTTTTGCCGGGTGCCTCGACGACGCAATCCTTGACCTACTACGTTGTTTCCCCCAAGGTCCTGCGAATCTTCGAGAACAGCAATATTTCATTTACGGGTGGCAGCATGTACTCCCAAGGCTCCAGCCCCTCGGCGACTCTCACGGGAAACTACGTCTACCAACACTCCGGCTGGAGCAGTGCTGGCCGCACCGTGGCTGCGGGTCAGTTCACCACGCGCGGAACGGCGCTCGCTGGAATCTCCGATGCAAACTCCGGCGCCGCGTCACCAACCACCCCAGCCACCTCGATCACCGTAAATGGCCTTGCTGCGAACCCGGCTCAACCACCGAATCAGATTGGGCTCACCGATGCCGCTGGCGTGAATAACTTCAACGCCTATCCTGTCGACTCTTCCATCAATATTCTCGACCCCAGCAGCGCTTCCGGCGGCGGCGGAGCACTGCTCCTGCACACCGATGCCAACATCAACGGCGCTGGCATTCTGCTTCCCCAAGGATCACCAAGCGTCTTCTCGTTGAACTATGCCGTGAATCTTCTCAACGCGATTGCCGCGCCCACGCCCAACGAGATCGATCTCGTCGGCGTCCTCGTCAGCGGCAGCCCCGGTAATTTCGGCGCCAGTCTCGCCGACTATACCGACACCAGCGCGCCAGCTAACCCTATGATTGGTGCACCTCTCTCTGGCACATTTACAGCCGATGCTTCCCACACAGGCCGCTATGCAGGAACTCTCACCGTGGGTGTACCCACTGCAGCGCTGACTCCTTACTCTTATATTCCAGGCACAACCGCCCCGGTGACGCTTAACGTCGAGATCTATCAGGCGACCACGTCACAAGCCTTCGTGATTGAAACCGACAGCAAATCCATCATCTTGGGCCAGATGGTCCAGCAGCATCTGCCGTAACAAAAAAGGGCGGCTGCACGCCGCCCTTTCCTACATTCGTAGCGCCGTGGCTTTAGCCCGGCACTTCGTCTACGCCTGTGCCCTGGCCGCTTTCATCTGCGCCAGCCGTTCCTGCGCCTGCCCCGTCAAATGCGGCACAATTCCCAGCTGTCTCTCGATCAGCATCAGTTGCGCGCGGTGATGCATCTCGTGCTCCTTCGCTCCCAAAAACCGCTCAAAGCGCGTCGTTTCCTTCCCATCCCCGCCCGTCACCTTCTCTGCGAGAAACTCCGGCGTCATCGACTCGAGCCATGACGCAAACTTTTCGCCCCGCGTCTTGAGGATTTCCAGAATCTCCGATTTCGATCTCTTCTTGGCTTCCTCCGCCCTGAACTCCTCGATCAGCCCCAAAAAATCGAATCCGGCCAGCGTCTTCATTTCCTTCTTGTATAGCTCCTCCCAAACCCGCGTCGAAAGCGCTATGTGCGTCAGCATCTGCCCGACGCTCCGCGCCTCCGGCGCCGCCACATGGTCGTATTTCTCTTCGGGGATATCCTGCGCCACTTGAAGAGTGTTCTTCCTCACTGTGCGGAACGCCTCAGCCAACTCTTTCCCGCCATAGTTCGCGGCCATAACATCACCTCAATTAGACAAGGATTCGCCCGGTCGGCCGGGCTGCCCATTTCGATGCCGCGCTGCCTCTCCCTGTAACGGCCTGTCAGCGCAAAATCTCCATCGCCTCCCGGTCGTTCCCCGCCGAACCACTTGCCCTCCCGCGCCTCCTACACCACAATAGCGTCAGTTCTCCCACGCCCTTACATCGGAGCAGCTTCAATGACCGAACGAACCGTCCGCGACGTCCTTAATCTCTACAATGCTGCCGACCCGCTCGAGAGAGCTTCCACCATCCCCGCCCCGTGGTACTTCGATACCCGCATCGCCCAACTGGAGCGCGAAACCGTCTTCGCCGGTAACTGGCAGGTCGTTGGCCGCCTCGATCAGGTCAAAGAACCCGGCCAATTTTTCACCATCGACGTCAACGACGAGCCGCTTCTCATTGCGCGTTCCGACGACGGACAGCTTCGCGCTTTCTTCAACGTTTGTCGGCACCATGCCGCGGCCGTCGAGCCCCGTGAATGCGGCTCCACCAAACAGTTCCGCTGCCCCTATCATGGCTGGACTTACGGCAACGATGGGGCGCTCAAAGGCATGGTCGAATTCGAAGGCGTCTGCAATTTCGATCGCAAAGACAATGGCCTCGTTCCCATTCGCGTCGACACTTGGGAAAACTTCATCTTCGTTAATCTCGACGGCAAAGCCGCGCCGCTCGCCGAATTTCTGGGTAGGGTTCCCGCGCTCGTCGCGCCGCTGCAACTCAAAGAGAAACTCCACTATTTTGACCGGCGGATCTACACGCTGAAATGTAACTGGAAGGTCTACGTCGACAACTATCTCGACGGTGGTTATCACGTCCCGCATGCGCACAAGGGCCTCAGCAGCGTCGTCGAATATACGAAGTACACTGTCGAGAATTACGAGCGTTCCTGCTTGCAGTCGAGCCCGCTGGATTCTTCCACTGCGGCCGATTCCACCATCGGCTCCACGCGCCAGGGCAACGCCTTTTATCTCTGGATCTACCCCAATTTCATGATCAACGCCTACTCCGGCGTTATGGATACGAACCTCGTCCTGCCGCTCGGCGTCGACAAGTGCGCTGTTATCTTCGACTACTATTTCGCAGACACTTCCGATGCTGCCGCCGCACACAATCGCAACAGCATCGCCGTCAGCGAAAAGGTACAGGATGAAGATATGGCTATCTGCGATTCTGTGCAGCGCGGCCTGGGCTCGCGCGCCTATGTCGCCGGCCGCCTAAGCCTCCGCCGCGAAGCCGGCGAGCATCTCTTTCACCGTCTCCTCTACGCTGACCTGACGCGAGCCAACGCCCGAGCCTCCGCCGCCGACTAATTTCTCTTGGCTGGGACTGCCTTCGGTGGTCGCACGCTCCCCACCGAAAGACCGTATAAAGTGCAAGGTGTAAGGTGAAAGGTATCGTGGACTGCGGCAGCAGAATTTTAGGTGCTCGCTGGCAGTGAAACCTTGAGATAGTTTACCAACTTCGCCAATCCCGCGCCGACATGCCGTGCCGAATCGCACAGTTCAGCACATTCTCGTTTTGATATGTAATTCAGGTCTGCAGCGACTAAGACTTGGGTTCTCACCTCGCCGCACGATCCTTTTGCGATCCTCAAGAATCGCCCAAACTCTGCGCGCGAACCTCGTTCAAAGCCTTCAGCGATATTCGATACAATCGACAGCCCCGCACGACGGAGCTGGGCAATCATGACCTTGTCCGAATAAAAGGGCCGATTGCGAGTAACCTTCCAGATTCTCTCCGTTAAACCTCGCGCTTCTTGAAAGACCCGTAGATCCTCAAAGCTCTTGACGCCGTTTGTCATGTTCCGTTTTGAACCTTCGACCTTACACCTTGCACTTTATACGGTTTTCTCTATTTATTCAAAGATAATAGTCTTATTGTTGTAAAGCAGGATTCTGTTCTCGATATGCCACCGCACCGCCCGCGAAAGCACGACTTTCTCCAGATCGCGCCCCTTCTCCACCAAGTCGTCCAGCGAATCCCGATGCGAAATCCGTGCTACTCCCTGCTCGATGATCGGTCCGTCGTCCAGCACTTCCGTCACGTAATGCGCCGTCGCTCCAATCAGTTTCACTCCGCGCTCGTACGCCTGATGATGTGGCTTCCCTCCGATGAACGCGGGCAAAAACGAATGGTGAATATTAATGATGGGCTGCGGATACTGCACGATGAAATCCGTCGACAATACCTGCATATATCGCGCCAGCACTGCCAGGTCGATTCGGTTCTCGTGCAGCAGCCGGATCTGCTGCGCTTCCGCCTCCGGTTTGTTCTCTTTGGTTACGGGTATGCAATAGAACGGAATCCCATAAAAGTCCGCGTGGCGCTTCGCGTCCGGATGATTGCTAATCATCAGCGGAAATTCGCACGCCAGTTCGCCAATTCTCTGACGATAGAGCAAATCCACCAGGCAGTGATCGTGCTTGGACACAAAGAGCGCCACACGTGGCCGGTAATTTCCCAGGCGCAGCACCCAATTCATTCCGAACTTGTGCCCGATTGGCCCAAACGCCCCGTCGAAATCCTTCAAGTCCAGCCGGAAATCCGTCAGGTCCCATTCCACCCGCGCCAGGTAGTATCGTTCCTCGCCCGCCTGGTGCTGCTCAAAGTGCAAAATGTTCCCGTCATACCGGTAGATGAACTCCGCAATCGTCGCGTCCAACCCCTTCCGGTCCGGGCACTGCACCAGCAATATCGCGCTGTTCTTCACTGAGCTACTCCGATGGAGCCACCATTGTACGTGAGCCTTACCCTATCGCGAACTTATGCGTCCCTCAGTGCAGTACCTCGCCGCGAAATCGGTCGTATACCAGCGCGATAGGCTGTCCCGCATCCCCTCGCTCGAATCGAACCTCTTCCCAATACGACCGGTCGAGAAACCGGTCTCCTCCTAGCGGTATCAGCGCCGACTTGTCTCCCGACGGCCACTGCAGAAACAGCTCGCTCCCCTGGGCGCACACGTTCACGCGTGCATTGGCCTGGTAGAAATCCGGACCGAACTGAAACTCCCCAGTGCTGCTTTTCAGTCTCTCCGCGCTTATCGCGCCGGTCGCAAAGCGAGGTTGTTCATACGACAGCGCCAAGAAAATGGCTGCGATGTCGTAGCCTATGGTAGTTGTCGCAGAAGAATAAATATTGCTTAGCACTGCCACTGTCGTTTCGCCATCCGGTAGGTACAACACAAACGACGTGAAACCCGGCGCCCTCCCATTCATGTAGTACGCGGTCCTGCCGAACCGCTCGTTTTCCCCTCGCATCCACCCGTAACCAACTCGCATCCGCGTATCGAGGATCGCTTCGCGTGAAGTTGCGGTGAGCTTTTCGCTGTGAAACAACTCGCGCACCCACAACGCTTCATCGCCCGCCGTGGCGAACGCCGACGCGTTCCCAGTTTTTCCCGACCAATGAATTGGTTTGGCTGGTTTCAATCCGTAGGTGCCCTCCGGGGCATAACCCTTCGCCATCTTCCGGACATTCACGAAATCATCATCTACGCCGGAATGCTTCAGGCCGAACGGCTCAAACACAAGCCGCTGCATTGCATCCTTAAAGGTCAGCCCGGTCTTTTTCTGAATAATCAGCGCCAGCAAGTTATATGCGGAGTGTTCTTCCCGGACGAACCTCGTTCCTGGCTCGAATTGCAGCGGCTTGCCCTGAATGTGGACGATCAAGCTCTCTGCCGTTTGGTGATGTTGCAGCACGTCGTCATAGTCGGGCTGAGCGTTGATGTCCGGCAACCCGGAGCGTTCCAGTAACAGATCCCGAATCGTGATCTTGTCTGCTCCTTCAATTCCTGGAACGTACTCGCCGACGTGCTCATCAAGACGGATTGCACCTTGGTCCGCCAGCCGCAGGATAGCGGCTGCGGTGAATTGCATCGACATCGACGCGATGTGGAATCGCGTATCCACGCGATTCGGGATGTGCCCCTCCCGGTCGGCGAATCCAAACGCTTTCTGGAACACGACTTCCTTTCTCCGCTCCACCAACACGACTCCCGAGAAATTGCCGCTTTCCACATAATGTTCGAGATATGAGTCCGCCGCGGACACAGTGGAATTCGATTGAGCGGCAGCTGACGCGCCGCCGAGCACCAGCAGCATAAAAACGATCGATGCTTTGCTTCGCAGCAAGATCGCGGTGTCCTTCACGAATCCTCTTCATTCGGCAGACTATTGTATGCGAGGCCCGGCGCGACGCGCATACAACGATCCTTCTTTGGTTAGGGGGTCACCACCTGGGAGGGGGCCAACACTCCGCTTGCGTTAAGGTAAATCGCTAACCAGATACAGTTCCGACAAGGTCCGCTGGTAGCAATACGCTATGCTTTTCTCATCGCGGGAGACTCTGGCAGTGTAAACCGCATCCAAACCCACCGGATCCTCGGGATTGATCTCACGGATCCCCTTTCGCGCGCCTGTGGCGACGTTCAGCTTCACGATTCTCACCGGATAAACATTTGGCCGAAACACGTACACGCTTTTACCATCCTCGGCCCAGCCTCCGAACACCTCCGACGGTTGTATGCCTGGGACTCTCCGCGGCGCCGATCCATCGATTGAGTACAGAATCGCGTTCGCGTCTTTGTCCCGGCCGAACACGGTTTTACCGTCTGGCGAAATGAGCTGGGACTCCAAATACAGAGGCACTCCCATCGGCTCTGACACCGGCCGAGGTTTTCCTCCATCCAAGTCCTGTATATAGAATCTCCAGTCTTTTCCGTCGGTGGATGCATACCCCACCCATTTGCTGTCGGGCCCCCAACTGGGAGCGCCGTGTTGCGTCAATCCCTCGGTCGCCATCACTCTTGCCTCGCCTGCGCCAGTAGGCAACACCCGCAATTTCGACGGATTCTCGGCTCCGGGGGCTAACACCCATTTCCCATCGGGAGAAATCGCTCCCACAAATCCGGGACCAAGCCGAACTGCCGGCGAGCCATCCGCCTTTCTCATATAGACGTAGTAGTCTTGCAGTCCAGCCTGCCCGTTCTCCGAAAAAACCAAGGTCCGCGCGTCCGTTGAAAGGTCCGTCAATCCCGACATGTCCAACCAGGACAAATCTCGATCCTTCGTGTCGCCTGGACCGTGAAATGGCATGATCGCGCGCCATTCCTCCTTGGTTAGCAGAATCCGGCCATTCGGGCCGACGTCATGCAGTCTGGTAATTCCTGGCAATCGCAGCAGCATTCTTCCTCGTCCCGACAGATCCATCGTTCTAATTTGGTCCGCGAACCCCTCCCTTCCAATGCTGGCTGCGAACCACACTTCTCTTCCATCCGGTGCCCACGCGAGTCCTTCCAGGCTGTTCCAAATATCAGACTTCACGATCTCTTTTCCCGTCGGGTCCAGGATCGTTACAGTTCCCGCGTCGTTCCCGGGCGATGGACAGTCGGCAAACGCAACATATTTTCCGTCTGGCGAAATCCGCATCGCAATGATCCACCCCGACGTCTCGTAAATGGTCTTGCCGATGGGCCACTGCAGCACGAAGCGCCCGCCACTTCGTTTTACCACCACCAGATCTGCGCCGTCTTTTGTCCATTCCGCCGCCACTACATCCGGGGCCACCTCGCGCGGCGCGCCTCCGGAAATAGGTACTCTTGCCAAAGTTCCTTGGCACAGCGCTTGTGTCAGGTTCGAGCACCCCAACAAGACCGCGAGTTCTCCTGTGGTACTCACACTCGACAGGCTGGCATTTTCCGGTCCTATCTCTCTGGATTCCGGACTGTCTCTCCTCGTTTCATAGATCCGCGGCAGCTTCCCGTCCATACTGGCGCTGTAGAGAACGGTTTCTCCGTTGGTGCCAAATCTCGCCGTATATATGGTTCCACGGCGAAACGTCAATTGTTGGAATTCCGGCTGGCCTGGTGCCGCCGCACCCCGCAAGTACCGCCCGCCGAAAAATGCTCCCGCCAGGGCCAGCAACATCACGGCCACGGCGGCGAACCCCTTTACTGAGCGTCGCCCTTCATCGTGCCCTGCGGTTATCTCCGTCCCGCTTGAAACACTCCCGCTTCCCGACACTGCCTGCAGCGCGAACCCAAGATCACGCGCCGACTGGAAACGGTCCCCCGGCTCCTTTTCCATGCATCGACGAACGATTCGGTCCAGTCCGGGAGATATCCCCGGAATCGCCTGACTCAATTCCGCCGGCTCCTCTCTCAAAATCGCGCTCGTCGTGTCCGCGGAGGTTGGCCGCAGGAACACGTTTCTCCGGGCCAACATTTCATACATCAGCACACCGAACGAAAAAACGTCCGAGCGCGTGTCCAGCGTTTGTCCTCGTACTTGCTCTGGCGACATATACCCGATCGTTCCGACCACCATCCCCGGCACGGAACCCATTGTCACCGTCGCCGCGCCGGCTGCGTCGCTTGCGCCCATGTCTACCGCAAGCTTCGCCAAACCGAAGTCCAGGATCTTCGCCCGGCCGTCTTTCGTCAGAAAAATATTCTCTGGCTTTAAATCGCGATGGATGATTCCTCGCTCGTGTGCCGCTGCCAAGCCTTCTAAGATTTGTCCGCAATAGTCGAGGCACTTCCGCACAGAAATCGCGTCCCGTCGGAGCCGCTCGCGCAGGCTCTCGCCTTCCAGCAACTCGTATACCAAAAATGGTGTGCCGTTTTCCTCACCGATGTAATGGATCGCAACGATGTTGGGGTGGCTTAGTGCGGCGGTGGATTGCGCTTCCTGCCGGAACCTGCGAAGCCGATCCGCATCACTGGTGAACGATGTCGGCAAGACTTTTACGGCCACGTCGCGTCCCAGCGCCAGGTCGCGGGCACGGTGCACCTCGCCCATGCCTCCGGCGCCGAGCAGGCCCACGATCTCGTAATTCCCCAGCCTTGTACCTGGAGCGAGCGGCATATTGGCGGCCATTATAGCGGAGACACTTACGAAAAGAGCTATTTAAACAAAAAGAGCCGGCGAACACCTCGCCGGCCCGGCAAAGCTCTGCCCTTGCTATCCGCTTACAGCCTCTCGAAGAAGTGCGCCACCTTCTTGCCGCCTTCTTCTGTGTAATACACCGTCGCCTTTGCTCCCTTGTCTGTGCCCTTGCCCACTGCTTTAGCCGCGTCGGCTGTGTCTTTGCCAGCCACCGTGAACGTATGTTCCGTTCCATCCGCCGCCTTCACCACTATCGTCTTCCCGTCCGCGCCGACCTTTTCCACTGTTCCATCGACGTACTTCAGGCCATCCTTGCCCACCTTATCGACTTCGGTCGCGGTCTTCTCTCCGCCCTTCTCTGAATAGTGCACCACGACTTCCGATCCGGACACCACTCCCTTGTAAGAGTCCTTGGCGCCAGCCGCGGTCTTATCCGCTCCCCACACTGCGGTCTTCTCCGTGTAATGCACGGTATGTTCCGTCCCGTCCTTCGTCTTAACCACCATAGTCTTCGATGCAGAATCTACTTTGGTCACAGTGCCATGCACGGCTGAAACCACGTCGTCCGCTGCGTAAGCAGCAAAAATGGCCAATGTGCACACAACCAACAGTCGAACCGCGTTCTTCATTGTGGACCCTTCCTCTCAGTTTTTCTTGGTCAATTAACCCAGTGAGTCTGCCAAAAGGTTAGCGTAAGCATTTTTGAAGACCTAACGAATTGCCTTCTGACAAGACCTCTATTCCACCTTTGATAATAATCCAGTCAAAAGGGATACCAGAAATTTCGAGCAGATTGCGCATCGGCCCCCCGGCTTCGTCCGTGCTGCCATTCGTTGACCGCACCCCTTGCCTACCCTATAATTTTTAGGAAGGTTTTTGCGTTGACCGCCGAATTGCCGCAGGGTAATTCCTGACAATCCGTAGATGGCGCGAGGTTCGTTCGCATCGGATTTGTTTGCGTGCAGCGAAGCGCTGCTTCTTGCATTGCTTTTGTGTTCGCCTGAAAGGGAGATGGTTACATGGCTGAAGCTACTTGCCGCAAGGAACTCGACCTGGAAATTCCCGCCGAGGAAATCTCCAAAGCCACCGAAAAGGTCGCGAAGGAACTCGCCCGCGTCGCGCGCGTCCCGGGCTTTCGTCCCGGCAAAGCTCCAATCTCCCTGATCAAGCGCCGCTTCGCCGATGATATTAAGGGTGAAGTTCTCCAGACCCTCGTCCCCGAGCACGTCGAAAAGGCTGTCGCCGAGCAGAAGCTCACGCCTGTTTCTCAACCCCAGGTGGACAAACTCGATTTCCAGGAGGGTCAACCGCTCAAGTTCCGCGCTTCGTTTGAGGTGCTCCCAGATTTCTCGCTCGGAGAATACAAGAGCCTCGAGATCGAAATGCCCGAGATGAAGATCACCGACGAAAGTGTTGCCAATACGCTCGCCGAAATGCAGCAGCGCGCCGCTACCTTTGCTCCAGTCGAGGGCCGTCCCGTTCAAAACGACGACTTTGTTCAGGTGAAGCTTCTCGGCACCCCCGAGGGAGGTGGTGAGCCGCTGCAAGCCGAAAGCGTCCTGTGCCATGTCGGCGCCGAAGAAACCATGGAGCCGTTCAACGAAAATCTTCGCGGCGCCAACGTCGGAGATCACAAGAACTTCGACGTCGACTATCCCGCCGACTATCCCGACGCCAAGCTCGCCGGGAAGAAGTTCCACTATGCCGTCGATGTCCTCGGTATCAAGACCAAGAAACTTCCTGAGCTGAACGATGACTTCGCCAAGGATGTAAGTGATTCAGCTTCGCTCGATGAACTCAAAAACAAGGTCCGCGAAGGTCTCGAGCACGAGCGCGACCATCGCCAGAAAGATCTTCAACGCGAGAAAATCATCGCCGAACTGGTTAAACTTCACGACTTCCCCGTGCCGGAATCTCTCGTGGAACACCAGATGGACGTTCGCCTTGAGCGCGTCGTTCGCTCTCTCGCCCAGCAGGGCGTCGATCCTCGCGCCGTCAACGTCGATTGGGTCAGCCTCCGCAAGCGGCAGGAAGAGCGCGCCCGCGATGATGTCAAGGCCGAGTTAGTGATCGATCGCATCGCTTCCGAAGAAAAGATCGATGCCACCGAGGAAGAGCTCCAGCACGAGCTTGAGCATATGGCCAGTCATTCCGGTGAATCCGCGGAGGCAATTCGCGCTCGTTTGACAAAGCAGGGGGCCCTCGATAGGATGAAAGCGAAGCTGCGCAGTGACAAAACCGTCGATTGGCTTGCTCAAAATGCCCGGGTCAAGACGGTAGCTGCAGCCAGTGCCAAGTGACCCAACCTCGCTCCGACAGGCAAATTCTCACATGAAAAACTTTGACGATTCGCAGTATCGCGCCACCACTCTCGTTCCCATGGTCGTGGAACAGACCAGCAGGGGCGAACGTGCCTACGACATCTACTCGCGCTTGCTCAAAGAGCACATCGTCTTTATCGGCACACCCATCGACGACCACGTCGCAAATCTCGCCACTGCCCAGATGCTTTTCCTTCAGGCGGAAGACCCCGAAAAAGACATTCAGCTCTATATCAATTCCCCGGGTGGTTCCATCACTGCGGGTTTCGCCATCTACGACACTATGCAGTTCGTCAAGCCCGACGTGGTCACCACCTGCGTTGGCCAGGCCGCTTCCATCGCCGCGGTTTTGCTTGCCGGTGGCGCACCGAAGAAACGCTTCGCGCTGCCGAATTCCCGCATCCTGATCCACCAACCCTGGATGAGCGGCCTTGGCGGACAAGCCACCGACATCGACCTCCATGCCAAAGAGATTCTCCGCATGCGCACTACGATCAACGGCATTCTGTCGAAGCACACCGGCCAGTCCATCGAGCGCATCGAAAAGGATGTCGAGCGCGACTACATCATGAACCCGGAGCAAGCCAAAGAATACGGCATGATCGACGAGATCATTTTCAAGCACCGGTAGCATAGGATTTGTGGTTGGAGGAAAAAAACGAACCGCCATTCCGAACGGAGTCTGCGAAGTGAGGAATCCCTCTTCTGCTGGGCTCTTGGATTTACCCGCTAGGACAAGCTTCTCCTTGCCCCTTTTCCGTTCCTGCTCCTACTTTCCACAGCGGTTCCTGTTTGTAATCATGAAGCATGATATTCTCTATTCTCAGGGATACTTTCGGCCTAAAATGAGAATACCGATTCACTCCAGCCACCGCCTGGAGAAGGGGCCTGTTCACACGTGAAAAAATATAGTCCAGACGAGCCGTTACGTTGCTCTTTCTGCCACAAGACGCAGGAACAGGTCGAAAAGCTCATCTCTTCGCCTTCCGATTATCCCCGCGCCTACATCTGTAACGAGTGCGTAGGCGTCTGCCAGACCATTCTTGAAGACGAAAAGCGCGAACAGGCTGCGGCTCCGGCTCGCCGGCTCCCCCGGCCCCCCGAAATCAAGCAATTCCTGGATTCCTATGTCATTGGCCAGGATCGCACCAAGAAAAAGCTCGCTGTCGCCGTCTATAATCACTACAAGAGGATCTTCCTCAATAAGCAGCCCGGCGAAGTGGAGCTCTCCAAATCCAACATTCTCTTGATCGGTCCCACCGGAACCGGCAAAACGCTCCTCGCCCAGACCCTTTCCCGCATGCTCGACGTTCCTTTTGCCATCGTCGATGCCACCACCCTCACCGAAGCGGGCTACGTCGGCGAAGACGTCGAAAACATCATTCTCAAGCTTCTCCAGGCCGCCGACGGCGACGTCCAGAAGACCCAGCAGGGCATCATCTACATCGACGAAATCGACAAGATTGCCAAGAAGGACGAGAACCCCTCAATCACCCGCGACGTCAGCGGCGAGGGCGTTCAGCAGGCGCTACTTAAGATTCTCGAAGGCACTGTCGCCAACGTGCCTCCCCAAGGTGGCCGCAAGCACCCACACCAGGAATTTACCCCTGTGGACACCACGAACATCTTATTTATCTGTGGGGGCGCGTTCGTTGGCCTGGAAAAGATCATCGAGCGTCGCGTCGGTCACCGCTCGCTCGGCTTCCATACGGATGCCCAGCCGGTTTCCGCGCAACGTCGCAATACAGAACTTCTCGAACAGGTTCAGCCTAGCGACTTAATCCGCTACGGCTTGATCCCCGAGTTTGTCGGCCGTCTCCCGGTCGCCGGTGTCATGAGCGACCTCGACAAGGCCGCACTGATGAAGATCCTGACCGAACCCAAAAACGCCCTCCTCAAGCAGTACCAGCGGCTCTTCGAGTTTGAAAACGTTCGTCTGCGCTTTACCGACGACGCCCTGGAAACCGTGGCGGAGTTGGCTCTTCAGCGCAAAGTCGGCGCTCGCGGCTTGCGTATGATCCTCGAAGACCTCATGCTGGAGTTGATGTACCACCTGCCGATGCAGAAGCGAGTGCGCGATTTCGTGGTCACCGCCGACATGGTCCGCGGCCGCGAAATCAACTGGAGCTTGCTCGAAAAAGCTGGTTGACGGCCGCTTCGGGGTCAGGCTTGGTAGCGCTGGGATTTAGCCCCCCGCGCAGCATAGGCTTCAACCTGTGCAGGTTTTTCGGAGGCCGCCTTCAGGTCGGCTTCTTTCGGGGGTTCAGGGGCCTGCATGTTTAATCGAGAGAAACAGGAAATGAAACGCGTGCCTATGATGCCGGTGCGCGATATGGTCATCTTCCCGCAGCAGATGACTCCGTTTATCGTCGGTCGCGAAGCCAGTGTCCGGGCGCTCGAAGAGGCGCTCGCTGGCGACAAGAAGATCTTTCTGTCCACCCAACACGACGCCTCCATCGACGACCCCAAGCCCGAGGAAATCTACGCCGTCGGCACCCTCGCCAACATCGTCCAGAGCGTCAAGCTTCCCGATGGCAACATCAAAGTCCTGGTCGAAGGAGTCGAACGCGCCCGTTCCATTTCCATCTCTGCCGAAGAAGGCTTCTTCCGCGCAAACATTCGCCTCCTGACCGGCCGCATCGAGTCCACCCCCCAGATTGAGCAACTCGTCCAGAAGGTCACCAATCTCTACGAACAGTTCATCAAGCTTTCGCAGAGCCTGAATTACGACACCATGATCGCCGCCGCTCGCGTCGACGACCCCGCCCGTCTCTCGGACACCATCGCCGCGAATCTTCAGCTTCCCGTTGACGAAAAGCAGGATCTTCTGGAAACCGCCGACCCGCTCGAGCGCCTCAATCGCGTCGCCGACATCCTCGAAATCGAACTCGAAAAGCTCAACGTCGATCGCAACATCAATACGCGCGTGAAGCGCCAGATGGAGCGCGCGCAAAAAGAGTATTACCTCAACGAAAAGCTCAAGGCCATCCAGAAGGAACTCGGCCGTGGCGAGAAAAATGAATCCGAAGAACTGAAGAAAAAAATCGACGGCGCGGGCATGCCCAAGGACGTTCACGAGAAGGCCATTACCGAGCTCAAGCGCCTTGAGCTCATGCCCCCGATGTCCGCCGAGTCTACCGTCAGCCGCAACTACATCGACTGGCTCCTCGCCGTGCCCTGGAAGAAGCGTTCCAAGGAAATTCGCGACATCAAGGCTGCGGAAGATATCCTCAACAAAGAGCACTATGGCCTTGAAAAGGTAAAAGAGCGCATCCTCGAATTCCTGGCCGTCCGCCAACTCGTCAAGAATCCCAAGGGTTCGATCCTCTGCTTCGTCGGACCTCCAGGCGTCGGCAAGACCTCACTGGCCATGTCCATCGGTCATGCCACCGGCCGCAAGTTCGTCCGTGTGTCTCTTGGCGGCGTGCGGGATGAAGCCGAAATTCGCGGCCACCGTCGCACCTACATCGGCGCGCTGCCCGGGCAGATTATTCAGATGATGAAGAAGGCCGGCACCACCAACCCTATCTTCGTCCTCGATGAAGTCGATAAAATGTCCACCGATTTTCGTGGAGACCCGTCGGCCGCGCTGATGGAAGTGCTTGATCCCGAGCTGAACCACGCCTTCACCGATCACTATCTCGACGTCGAATATGACCTCTCCAAGGTCATGTTCGTCTGCACCGCGAACGTCCTTCACACGATTCCGCAGCCCCTGCAGGACCGCATGGAAATCCTGCGCCTGCCCGGCTACACCGAACAAGAAAAACTCGAAATTGCCAAGCGTTTCCTGGTGAAGCGCGCACGCGAAACCACTGGCCTCAACGACAAGAATCTCACTTTGACGGACGACGGGCTCCTGCATCTAATCCGGCACTACACGCACGAAGCCGGTGTCCGCAACCTCGAACGCGAGATTCAAAACATTGCTCGCAAGATGGCTCGTCGCGTAGTGGCCGAAGGCAATGCCACTACCGTCGAAATCACTCCGGACAATGTCAAGGACTTCCTCGGCGTACTCAAATACCGCGAACTCTGGCTTGAAAAACAGAACGAAGTAGGTCTCGCCACTGGCCTGGCTTGGACCGAAGTCGGCGGCTCCGTGCTCGCGGTCGAAGCCACCATCATGGAAGGCAAAGGCCGCATGACTCCCACCGGCAAGCTTGGCGAAGTCATGCAGGAATCCGCCCAAGCCGCCATGAGCTACGTCCGCTCGCGCACCTCGGCGCTCGGCCTCGAAAAGGACTTTTACCGCACCATCGATATTCACGTGCACGTGCCCGAAGGCGCCATCCCCAAGGACGGTCCCTCCGCCGGCATCACCATTTGCACCTCGATCGTCAGCGCGCTCACCAAGAATCCGGTGCGCTGCGATGTCGCCATGACCGGCGAAATCACTCTTCGCGGTAAAGTCCTGCCCATCGGCGGCGTCAAAGAGAAGCTCCTGGCCGCCCACCGAATGGGCTTGCGTACCATCATCCTTCCGAAGGATAATGAGAAAGACCTTGCGGAAATCCCTCAGGAGATACTCTCCAGCCTGAAAATACACTTCGTGGAAACCATGGATGAAGTGTTGCAAATTGCGCTGGAACGGCCGATTGTGCCGGTAGAACACACTGGGGTTGCGCCTGCAGTTACTGAGACGTTCGTTACGGGCGCCGATAAAGACACGAGTTTGACCAACTAGGCAGCTTCTCAGAGGTCGGCCTGCACCCGCAGGTCTGCAAGGTTCTCGGGAGCTGCTTCCGGTTGCAGGCAGTTGGGTTGACCCCACTGGCGGTGTTTCTCGCCGCCGGAAGGTATACCACCACATCGTCCAGTTCCGGAACATCACGGTCAAGGTTTATCACCACTCCATCACTAAAGTCAGGATATATGGCAAAAGAAACAAGCACTGAAGGCAACAACCAAATCAGCATCAGCCTTGCTGAGCTGAAAGAAAAGAACATTACCGACCTCGCCAAGATCGCCAAGGAGCTCAACATCCCTGGCGCCAGCGGCATGCGCAAGCAGGAACTGATCTTCCAGATCCTTCGCGCGCAAACGGAAAAGTCTGGCCTCATCTTCTCGGAAGGCGTCCTCGAGTGCCTCCCCGACGGCTTCGGTTTTCTCCGCGCCCCGGAGTACAACTACCTCCCGGGCCCCGACGATATCTACGTCTCGCCCTCGCAAATTCGAAAGTTCGACTTGCGCACCGGCGACACCGTCTCCGGCCAGGTCCGCCCTCCCAAGGACGGCGAACGCTACTTTGCGTTGATTAAAGTCGAAGCCGTCAACTTCGAGGATCCCGAAGTCGCGCGCAACAAAATTTTCTTCGACAACCTCACGCCCCTCTATCCTCAGGGCCGCCTCAAACAGGAAACCACCAAGGACAATCTAACTGGTCGCGTGCTCGATCTTCTCTGCCCCATCGGCAAGGGCCAGCGCGGCCTGATCAATGCGCCGCCACGCACCGGTAAGACCGTCATGCTTCAGTCGGTCGCCAATTCCATCACCACCAATCACCCGGAAGTCGCGTTGATCGTTCTCCTCATCGACGAGCGCCCGGAAGAAGTTACCGACATGCAGCGCACCGTCAAGGGCGAAGTCATCAGCTCCACGTTCGACGAACCGCCCCAACGCCATATTCAGGTCGCAGAAATGGTTCTCGAAAAGGCCAAGCGTCTCGTCGAGCACAAGCGCGACGTGGTCATCCTCCTCGACTCCATCACGCGCCTTGCCCGCGCCTACAACGCCGTGACCCCGCCTTCCGGCAAAGTCCTTTCCGGCGGTATCGATGCAAACGCTCTTCAGCGCCCGCGCCGTTTCTTTGCCGCTGCTCGCCACGTCGAAGAAGGTGGTTCGCTCACCATCATCGCCACGGCCTTGATCGATACCGGCAGCCGCATGGACGACGTCATCTTCGAAGAATTCAAGGGCACCGGTAACATGGAAATCTATCTCGACCGTCGCCTCGCTGATAAGCGCGTGTTCCCCGCGATCGATATTCAACGTTCCGGCACTCGTAAAGACGAACTGCTACTTCCTGCCGACGAACTCAGCCGCGTCTGGGTCCTCCGCAAGGTTCTGAGCCCGCTCTCCACCGTGGAAGCCATGGAACTGCTGCTCAGCCGTCTCACCAAGACCAAGAGCAACGCCGAGTTCCTCAGCTCCATGTCCGCCCCAGCTTAGCTGTTCGTGGCACCGCCCTTCGTGGCTGTGGGCCGGTCTATCGAGCCACTCGCCGACTAACCTTGAGGACGCTCCAACTTTTCCGTGGTTTAGGCGGAAACGGTGGATCTTCTCTTCTGGTTTCTGCTTTTCTCACCATTACTATTCAGCTACTCATTCCTTGGCCATGTCCTTTTTCTGTGCCAATCTGTTCTTGGCATCTCCGGGCCACCTCAATGCACGAGAAGTTCATTGCCCGCCAACCCATCTTCGATAAACGCCTTCGCGTTTTTGCCTACGAACTTCTTTTCCGCGGTGGCCCGCAGAACTACTTCGCCCCCAACAAAAACGCGTCCTCCAGCGTCATCGCGGATTCCATCACTCTTTTTGACCTGCAAACACTTGCTGGCAACGCTCTGGCCTTCATCAATGTAGACGAACTCGCCCTTCGCCTCGACGCGCCGCGCCTGCTTCCGCCCCGCCAGGTCATCATCGAAATTCTCGAAACCGTTTCTCCCACTGAGGAAATCGTCCGGATCTGCCGGGACCTCTGCCGCGCCGGCTACACGCTCGCACTCGACGACTTCATTGACCGGCCTAGTCTCGCTCCGCTCGTTGAATGCGCCAACTATCTCAAAATCGATTTTCAGCTTCTCGACTCCGAAGGCCGCCGCGGCATAGTCGAAAAATATGGCCAGTCCGGCATCACTTTGCTTGCCGAGAAAGTGGAAACCGAGGAAGAACTCGCCGAAGCCCGCGATCTCGGCTTCACCTGTTTCCAGGGATATTTCTTCTGCAAGCCATCGATGATCGAAACCCGCGAAATCCCCGGCAACAAACTCCTCCACCTTCGACTTCTTCATCTCGTCGCCGCGCCCGAACTGGATTACCCCGCCGTCGAAGATCTTCTTAAGCATGAGCCTTCTCTTCTCTACCGCCTACTCCGCTATCTAAATTCCCCTCTCCTCGGCCTCCGCTCTGAAGTTCACAGCGTTCGCCACGCCATTTCTCTCATCGGTGAACGTGAATTTCGCCGCTGGGTCTCCATCTTCGCCGTGATCGCTCTTGCCACCGGCAAGCCACCTGAGTTGATCCGCACCGCCCTCACGCGTGCCTACTTCTGCGAGGAGTTCTCCTACGCTGCTCACATGGACGACGAAAGGTCCAATCTCTTCTTCATGGGGCTCCTCTCCATCGTCGATGCACTACTCGACCAGCCTATCGCCAACGTCCTCCGTTCGCTGCCAGTTGCCCCGCCCATTAAGACCGCGCTCACCGGCGGCGGCTCTAACCGTTTTCACGACGTCTACGAACTCCTTCTTGCCCTCGAACGCGCCGAGTGGCCACGCCTGTCCGCTTGTGTCGATCGCCTCGCCGTCCCCGAAGAAGCCGTCCCCTCCGCCTTCCAAGCCGCCGTCCAAAAAGCCTCCGCCCTCGGCACTTGACTTGGAGCGCGAGAACTCTGCCCTCGCTACAACAGTTTGCACACGCGCTTGCGTCTTTCACTTTCGACTTTGTACGTCGCACTTTGCACAGCTTTTCGACTTTCTATTGGCCGTGTATCACCTGGCTTTCCTCCCTTGCGCCGCTACACCCTTAAACAAAAAAGTGGCGCAGCAGCCTCGCAGCCACTGCGCCCCGTTACGATCGTCTCGTTTTCGTCCCTACTCCGCGGCCTCTACCTCCACCGCCGCGATGTAGTCCAGAATCCGCTCCGACCAGCCATCCACGTGAGTCCAGCCATTTCCATAGCTGATCCCGTGCTTGTACGGCGCCACGTTTACCACGTACGCCTCCTTCGTCCATGCCGGCAGAATCCCGTCGTGCGACTGCTCGTCGGTTACCACGATCAGTCGCTCGAGATTCCTCCAGTCGGTCTTCTCGCGGAGCTCCGCGAGTGCCCGCTTCAGGTACGTCCCGCTGTGCGCCTGCGACTTCACGATCGCATCGCGCAACGCGAACCCGCGCCGCGCCGGCAGCTCCACGCAAGAGTCCGAAAAAGTCGCAATCGCGAACTCTTCCGCCTTCTCGCGCAGAAGAATCGCCAGCCCCGCGGCCGCGTCCATCCTCGTGGTCTCGCCCTTCTTCGCCAGCTTGTAGTTCATCGACCCGGACACGTCTACCACCAGTCCAGTCGATCCCTTCAGCTTCGCGAGTCCGGCGATGCCCTTCAGCATGGCTTCTTCGATCGCGTCCTCAAGCTTCGGAGCCTGCCGCGCCGCAGTCACGAAACGAAACGGCAACGCGCGCGCTACTCCCTGGCTCAAACGCTCCCGAATCAGCTTCGGCGCCACTCCCGCGGCCAGCATCAGCCGCAAGTTCCGCAGCACCGCCATGCCTCCGAGCTTACCCTCGACGAGCAGCCGCTCGAACGTGGCCTTCTTGTCCTTCCCCGCGGAAAGCGAAACTTCCCACGTGTCCGGCGACTCCAGTTCACCCGCCACGAGCTTCTTCCACACTTCCGCCTGCGCCTCATCCTTCGGCTTGGCGTGGCACAGAAACAGCACGTCGCGCAGCTTAACTGCCGCGTGGCGGTCATACTTCGCGAGCTGGTATGCGTCGAACTTCACAAACGCCTGCGCCAGTCCGCGCTTCACTCCCGCCGACAGCGGTTGCTTCTTGTCCTTCCAGTACATCGCCAGAAACTCGCCCGGCTCGTCCGCGCGCTGGAGGATTTCCTCCAGCGTGGCGGCCACCAGCGGTCCGCTCCCCTTGCGGCGAGCCAGTTCGCGCGTCAGGAAGAGTGGCACATGGCGTAGCTGCATCTTCAAACGCGCTTCGCGAGCCAATTCAGCGACGTCGTTGGTCTTGTTCTCGCGCACCAGCTTCGCGATTCGTTCCGCGATGTTCGATCCCTTCTCATAAAACGTGTCTTCCCAGAGCAGGCACGTCAGCACGGTTCGCCGCAGTTCCGTCTTCGCGCTGACCCGCTGCGCTACCGCTCCTTCGTGCGTCCGCGCCTCCGGGAATATCCGCTTCCACACATTCATCTTCGCCATTTGCTACTCCTTTCCGCGGATTTTGTACTGTTCCACTAATTTCACTGTTTCACTTCTTCGTCGTTGCACTTTGAACCTTGCACCTTTTACGGTTTTCGTTTCCTTCAGAAACCGAAGGTGTCTCATGTGCGCACGACCAATCGTATTGAGCTCTTTCGTTCGCCTCTGCCGCTCAATGCACCGGCCGCGATTTCACCGCGGAAATATTGAACTTCCCGTTCAAATTATTGATGTTTACCAGGTCGCCTTCCTCGACCCGCAACATCCCGGCAAGCCACTCCGGCAGCACGATCTTCAGGCAGTCGCCAGCAACCTCCGAAATGCCACGCGAACAGTCCTTCAGTTCTTCTCCACCCGCCGCCAACGGAATCAGCAGCATGAGCCGGCCGTCTTTCCGGATTACCGGCCCCTCCAGCGAGATCACGCTCAGTTCCTGCATCTCTTCCATCTGCGCCACCCCTTTCTTCCATCGCAAACCTGCTGGACGGAAACTTTCGGTCACGGACATGAGGTACATTGAGCCTCTCTGCCCCGTCGACTGCCGTCGACGATGGGACTCGAACTCACGCAACCCGCGTGTCCAGCGAAGTAACCCCGCCCCACACCACGTCCAACTCCTTGTACGGACCACCCTTCTCAGGTGGTCCGCCTGGCCACAAACTCACCGGGAGGAACAATCTTGAGCACAGCCGCGAAGCTGACGGCCTCGCTTCGTTGACAGACGAAGTAACTCTGCCCTTCGCCATCCCGGCATCTCTTCCGGTGGGAACCCGCGGCCCGCGTATTTGAACTGAGCTATTGCCTCCTCGGCAAGCGAGAATCGAACTCGCGACCTTCGCGTTTCACCGCGACGCTCTACCGAAGTAACGCGTTCCTGCACCACACCGGAAATTTTCTTGCGGCGGGAATCCTCGGCCCGAGTATGTCCAGTGCTCTACCACTGAGCTACAGCTGGCTCTCGCCGCTGGCAGGAATCGAACCTGCGACCTATGGCTTAGTCGAAGTAACTCGTGCCTTCACCACGCCGCAAACGTGTTGAATTTCTCCTTGCCTCTTTACCCTCCTTGGGTCTCCCTCTTCTTCGCACACCCGTAGCGTTCTCTCTCCTAAGTCATGTAAATCGTCAATCGACTGATCGTTTCCGGGAGGAAGTTGCGCTCACGGGTCTCGGTATTCGAACCCGGCCTTGCGGCCCTACCATGAAGTAACCGTGAACTTCACCATCCCGGGAAATATCTCTCCCGCCGATGTCTTCGATTCGAAATGACTTAAGGGAGTCTTCTTACGGTCGCGTATTAAGCCAGACTACGAGACCGGTTCGCCTTGTCATCTTCGCTTCTTGACTTGGTTTATCCTGTCTCATTCATCCGCTTTCTACGCTCAGTTGAGGTCTGCAACTAAAATCGCAGAAATGTACCGAGGTATCTGCAAAGTAAACGGAGATCCAAAAACTGTCAAGGCCTATTTTCAGAAAACTTCATTTTTCCCGCATTTTTCGTATAACTTGTTAATTCTGAAGTACCTACTTTTCGACTGCCATACGGCACAACGCCTGATCCACAACGCCTGATATCGTTTTGTAACTGCCCGCACTTTCGAAGTCCCATCGTGAAGTCTGTGCAGACCGATTGGCTCGCTTTTTCTTTACTTCTTTACTTCACCTCCTCGCTTCTCCGCTCTTGCGCCAAAAACACAATCAGCCGCGCCGTCTCTTCAATTCCCATCGCCGTGTTATCGACCAGCACCGCGTCCGCCGCTTTCACCAGCGGCGAAACTTTTCTTTCCCGGTCCCGCTTATCCCGTTCCTTCACTTCGGCGAGCACTTCCAGCAGGGTCATCTCCTCTCCCTTCTCCTGGTGCTCCTTCCATCGACGCTCCGCCCGCGTCTCCGGCGACGCCTCCAGGAAAATCTTCAACTCCGCCCGCGGAAACACCACCGTCCCGATGTCCCGCCCTTCCATCACCACCCCGCCCCCTTCTCCGGCCCGCTGCTGTTCCGCCACCAGCACTTCCCGGACGCCCGCAATTGTTGCCAGGCGCGAAGCCGCCTGCGCCACTTCTGCTGTTCGAATTTCCTGCGTCACTTCGCGACCATCGAGAAACACGCGGTTCTTCAGTCCCGCCGCTTCCTGTTCCGCGGTCGGTGCCTTTAACTCGATCCGCGTCTCCCGCGACAGCGCCACCAGCGCCTCTTCATCCCCCGGCGAAATTTTCCGCTCCACGGCTTTCAGCGCCACTGCTCGGTACATCGCCCCGCTATCCAAATACAAATATCCCAGCAGTGCCGCCACCCGGCGCGCCACCGTGCTTTTCCCAGACCCGGCCGGCCCATCAATCGCTATGGTCAGTTTGTTTATCATTGATGCTGAACCCCAAGAACCTTGTCATCCTGAGGAGCCCGCCCTGGCGGGCGACGAAGGATCTCAACCACTGTGTCTTGCCGCCCAACCGTCCATGCACCAACCCACCACCTGGCACCTGACACTTTTCACCTTATACACATTTACTTTTCAACCACTCCACGGTTCCACTCTGTTTTCTTCTCTTCTCTCTGTCCCCGACCGTCTCTAAAACCCCATAATGTTGTAGCCGCAATCCACATACAACGTCTCTCCCGTAATCCCCGATCCCGCCTCCGACAACAAAAACACCGCCGTTCCGCCCACTTCCGCTGGGTCCACGTTCCTCTTCAACGGTGCGCGTTCCGCATGCGACTTCAGCATCTCGCCCAACTGGGAAATCCCGCGCGCGGCCAGCGTCTTGATTGGGCCGGCCGAAATCGCGTTCACACGGATCGCCTTCGGCCCGAGGTCGTTCGCCAGGTACCGTACGGTTGCTTCCAGTGCCGCCTTGGCCACGCCCATCACGTTGTACTTCGGCACGACTTTCTCCGCGCCGTAGTAGGTCAGCGTAACAATCCCACCGCCTTCCGCCATCAGCGGCGCCGCGCCGCGTGCCACCGCAATCAGCGAATACACGCTCACATCGTGCGCAATCCGGAATCCCTCCCGCGAGGTGTTTACAAAGTCACCTTTCAAGTCTTCCGCCGGGGCAAACGCGACGCTATGCACCAGCCCGTGCAAAATGCCATAGCGGCTCTTCAACTTCTCGAACAGTGCCGCAATCTGCTCGTCGAAGCTCACATCGCACATGAATCCTTCTGCACCCGGTAAGTCCGCAATCAAGTCCTTCGCTTCCTGTTCCAGCCGTTCATTCTGGTAGGTGATCGCGAGTTGCCACCCCGCCGCATGCATCTTCTGCGCGATTGCCCAGGCGATGCTCCTCTTGTTCGCCAGCCCAAAAATCACCGCAGTCTTCTGTCCTTCGCTCACGTTCCCCCCACAGATCAGTTTTATCTTGGAACCTTACACTTTAGACATTGCACTTTATACGATTTTCTCGGTCGCTGATCGCCGATCGCTTCGATTCAGCCGAAACTGGTGTCTGGTTATCTCATGCCACGGCGCCTACCGGCCGTTAAATCCGATGAAACGCCTTCTCAATCTCCCTGACCGAATACCGCAGCACTACCGGCCTCCCGTGCGGGCAACTCATCGGGCAGTCCGTCTTTGCCAGCGCCCCCAGCAGCCATTCCATCTTCGTCTGATCCAGTGGCATATTCACCTTGATCGCCGCATGGCACGCCGTCGACGCCGCAATCTTCGACTGCAGCGTATCGATGGAAATCGCCGCGTTCTCCCGCTCCAGCCCGTCCAGAATCTCCATCAACAAATGCTCTGCGTCGTTCGCCGCCACGCCTGCAGGCACCGCCTGGATCGCCACGCTCTTCGGCCCCATCAACTCCACTTCGAATCCGTTCGCGGCTAACTCTTCCGCGATCTTTTCGAATGTCACCAGTTGCCGCGGCGAAAGCTCCACCACCATGGGCATCAACAACCGCTGCGACTCGATCTTCCCCGCACGTCGCGCTTCCAGATGCTGCTCAAACAGCACTCGCTCATGGGCAACGTGCTGGTCAACGATCCACAATCCGTCGCCATTCACCGCCACGATAAAACTCGCGCTCACCTGCCCCAGCGGCTTCAAGTCTGCAATCTGCTCCGGTCGCGGTAACGTCGCCGATGCATCCGCCCCATTCCGCGCAAAGTTCTCTGCCCAATTCGGCTCCCGCGTCGTAGTCGCACCCAGGCTCGTCTCCGGCATGGCGCCCGGACTGAATCTACCACCGGGTTCAAACGTAAACCGCTGCGGCACTGGCTGCGTTGGCGCCCCGCTCAACTCATATCCGGCTGACGCGTAATCCGATCCGACGCCCGACCCCACGCCCATCTCTTCCATCGCCGGGATCACCGCCCGCGGCACTCCGCTCGCCGGATTCCGTTCCACATAGCCGTTATCAAATGACGCGGGCGGCGCCACTGGATTCATCGCCGCGTTTCCTAACGTCGCTGCCGCCGCGAAACTGGCAATCGGTCGCGTCGCCATCAAGGCCCGCCGGATCGCATCGCGTGTAAAATCGTGCACAAACTGTGACCGCCGGAAACGAACCTCGATTTTCGCAGGGTGCACATTCACGTCGACCTCGTCGTACGGCATCTCCAGAAACAGCAGCGTCGCCGGAAACGCATTCGGCGGCAAAATATTTCGATAGGCCTCGTGAATCGCGTGCAGGATTAACCGGTCCCTCACCAGCCGCCGGTTCACGAACACATAGATTCCGTTCCGGTTCAGCCGCTGCACCGCGGGCCGCGACGTGAATCCCGACACGGTTAGCGCCTTCGCCTCCTCTCCCGCTTCCATCTCCGGCTCAGTAATTGCCGCGCGAAACGCCGCCGTCGTCGCCGGAATCTCCACCAACTCGTCGAGCGCCTGTTTCCCAAACAACTGGTACACCCTGTCCGCTAGCTTTTCTGCCGGCGGGCAATTGATGATCTCTTGGGAAGGCGTCGTGAGCGTGAACTGCTTTTCCGGATTCGCTAGCGCGTAGTGGGTTACCAGTGACGCGATGTGCCCCAGCTCCGTCGTGTCCGACTTCAGAAATTTCCGCCGCGCCGGCACGCAATAAAACAGGTCCGCCACGCTGATGGTCGTCCCCGGCGGCAATCCCGCCGGCTTTACGCCCACCAATTTCCCGCCCGCAAACTCCACCCGCGTGCCGTCCGCTTCGTTCGCGTCCCGCGTTTCCAGCAGCAGCCGCGACACCGCTGCAATTGACGGCAGCGCTTCCCCGCGAAATCCGAGCGTTGCGATCGACAGCAGATCATCCGCATTTCTCAGCTTGCTCGTCGCATGCCGCTCGAACGCCAGCAGCGCGTCGTCATGGCTCATGCCGTGCCCGTCGTCGATCACCCGGATCATTCGCTTCCCGCCCGTCTCCGTCTCGATCCGTACTGACGTCGCGCCCGCATCCAGCGCGTTCTCCAGCAACTCCTTCACCACCGACGCAGGCCGTTCCACCACCTCGCCCGCCGCAATCTTGTTCGCCACCGCCTCCGGCAATATCCTTATGCGTGACATGCGATCTCACCCGTTACGCCGACAAAATAAACTCATCCGTGTCCCCGAACACTTTGTGTCGTTCAAGCCGCGCAACCGATTCGCGGATGCTCTTCACACGCCCACTGAAATACGGCACCCACGGCATCATCATGAGCAGTATCACCATCTCTGACATAAAAAGCTTTTCCTGAGAAGACGAAACGTCCATGAAGATGACGAAGAGCAGCACCACAATCACACCAATAAAATAGCCTAGAACCGTAGTCGGAAAGACATACTCAAACTTTTGCATTTTCGTCAGCTCAGGCCATTCGCGAAATCCGTCCTTGAACACCGCACCACATTTGGGACACCTGCGCTGGCCCGTGCTAAGCAGAAAAGGACTCAGAGATCGCTTGTACACCTCTCTGCACACGCCACAAACGAACTTGTAGTATCTAAAGTGCAGCATAATCTGTATTGTCTGTCGCCAGCCTTACTTCCCTACTTGCTTGCTTCGTACTTCAATTCCCAGCTGCGCCAACTGTCCCTCATCCACGTCGCTCGGCGAATCCGCCATCAAATCCTGCGCCGCCGTCGTCTTCCCAAACGCAATCACCTCGCGGATCGACTTCTCTCCTGCCAGCAGCATCACAATTCGGTCGACCCCGAGCGCAATTCCGCCATGCGGAGGCGTCCCATATGTCAGCGCATCCAGGAAAAATCCAAATCGGCGGCGCAGTTGTTCTTCGCTCAGCCCCAGCGCCTTGAACAGCCGCTCCTGAATATCTTGCCGATGAATTCGGATGCTCCCCGATCCCAGCTCATATCCATTCAACACCAGATCGTAGCCCTTGGACCGCACTTCCCACGGCGCCGTCTCCAGTTTCTCTAAATCTTCGTCGACAATTCCCGTGAACGGATGCTGTGCGCTCACCCACGTCTTGTCCGTCTCGCTCCATTCAAACAACGGGAATCCCGTAATCCATAAAAACTTCCATTGTGTTTTGTCAATCTGCCCCAGCGCTTCACCAAGTTGCAGCCTCAATTGTCCCGCGACCAGGGCCGCCGCCTCCGTACCCTTGATCTGTTCCTTCGCCGATACGGCCACCACCAGGTCTCCCGTCTTCGCTCCACACGCCTCCGCCAGTCTCTTCACGTTCTCCGCACCGATGATCTTTTCGACCGTCGACGTCGTTCCCTCCGCCGCCAGTTTCACAAAATACGCTCCGCGCGCGCCAAGCCCTTTCGCCTTTTCCGTCAACTCATCCAACTGCTTCCGCGAATACCCCGAAGCCCCGGGCGCCGCCAGTGCAAAAACGTTCCCTTCAATTCCCAGCTTCTGCTTGGCTTCCGGCGGGAAACACTCCGTCACCTCGTGCAATACCATCCCAAACCGCAAGTCCGGCTTGTCGCTGCCATACTTCCGGATCACATCCTTGTACAGCATGTGCGGAAACGGCGCGGTCGCTTCAATTCCTGCCACCTTGCACACCCGCACCATCACGTTCTCAATCACGCCGAAAATGTCTTCCTGCCGCGGGAACGACATCTCCAAATCCAACTGCGTAAACTCCGGCTGCCGGTCCGCGCGCAAATCCTCGTCACGGAAGCATTTCACCACCTGGAAATAGCGGTCCAGCCCGCCAATCATCAGGATCTGTTTGAAAATCTGCGGCGATTGCGGCAACGCATAAAACTGCCCATGATGTACGCGGCTCGGCACCAGGTAGTCCCGCGCGCCTTCCGGCGTCGACCGCGTCAGCATCGGCGTTTCCACTTCGATGAACCCCATGTCGTCCATCGCATGCCGCATCTCCAGCACAATTTTGTGCCGCAGCGCCAGGTTCGCATGCGGTTTGGGCCGCCGCAAATCCAAATAGCGATAGCGCAGCCGGGTCTCTTCCGCTGCATTGATTTCCTCTTCGATGGGAAATGGCGGCGTTTTCGCGTTGTTCAAAATGTGCAGCTTCGTCGCTACCAGCTCAATCTCGCCCGACGGCAGCTCCGGGTTCGCCTTCTCCCGCTTTACCACTTTCCCTTCCACCGCCACCACAAACTCGCTTCGGGCGTGCTCGGCCTTCGCGTGCGCCTCCGGCTGCGTCTCCTTGTTGAACACCACCTGCACCAACCCGGTGCGATCCCGGACATCCAGAAATAACAAATTTCCCAAGTCGCGCCGTCGATGCACCCATCCCATCACCGTGGCGTCGCGTCCCGCATCCGTGGCCCGCAACGTCCCGCAATAATGTGTCCTCTTCAAATTCCCCAAAAAATCCAGCACGTTCGTGTCCTCTCTCTTTAGGAGGCCGGGGTTTCAGCCCCCGCGTAATATCGTTCCGCCAAAGGGGCTTTAGCCCCTGAAGAAGTGTTCTCGATTCCCGTCAATCAAAATCATTTGTCATCCTGAGGAGCGCCTTTGGCGACGAGGGATCTCAACCATCGCGTCTTGCCTCCAAATTCTCCGCGCCCTCTGCGTTAATCTTTCTTCTTCACCCATTCTACAATCTCGCCAGCCGCCACTTTCTCCTGCGTCCCGTCTGCCAGCGTCTTCACCGTCCACTGGCCCGATGCCACTTCATCCTCACCCAAAATCAACGCAAATCGAGCCCCCACTTTATCCGCTTGCCCCAACGCTTTCCCAAACTTCTGCTCCGCCGGAGGCAACTCCACCCGCAGGCCCGCCTTACGCAGCGCTTGCGCAGCTTTAATAGCGGTCTCCTGCGCCTTTTCTCCCATCCAGGCAATGTACACGTCTCGCCCCGCCGCCACGCTCCCCTTCCCGGCTTCCTGCAGGGACAAAATCAACCGGTCTTCGCCAATCGCAAAGCCAATCCCTTTAGTCGACGGCCCGCCTAGCAATTCCACCAGTCCGTCATACCGCCCGCCACCGCACACCGCATTCTGCGAACCCAACCCTTGTGCGGTAATCTCAAACGTCGTGCGCATGTAATAGTCCAGCCCGCGCACCAATCTCCAATTCTCTTTGTACTTCACCCCGCGCAAATCCAGTTGCCGTTTCACTTCCGCAAAATTCTTCCGGCAGTCTTCGCACAAATGATCGGTGATTCGCGGCAGTTTCTCGATGATTGCCTGCTCGTGTTCCAGCTTCGAATCCAGCACCCGCAACGGATTCGTCTCAATCCGGCGTTGGCTGTCGGCTCCCAGTTGGTCTTTCACCTCGAGCAGCGCCGCCCGAAGTTTCTCAACGTAAGCGCGTCGACAAACCGGATTGCCATCCACCGCCGCCGCGCTATGCCCAATCGAATTAATCTCCAGCTGCACGCCAGGCAGCTCCAGCCGCGCGAAGAACGTCATCACCATCTCAATGACTTCCGCATCCACCGCCGCGTCTTTTGCAATATCCTTCGCACCACCCTGCCCCTGCTGCAGCGTCTCCAGCACCTCAGCGCCAATCTGATAAAACTGCCGGTATCGACCTTTCTGCGGACGCTCCCGCCGGAACATCGGCCCGGTGTAGTACAGCTTCACCGGCTGCGTCCAAGCGTGCATGTTGTGCTCGATGTATGCCCGGCACACCGAAGCTGTCGCCTCCGGCCGCAAACTTATGTCCTCGCCGAGCTTTATAAGGTGGGCCCAGTACGATGCGCCGAAGATGTAGTGCGCGGTAGCTTGGAGCGATTCCATGGAAGGGTTTTCTGTCTTGAGGATTCTCTCGCTCACCTCGTTGTATTCCCTAAGGGACAGCTTCACACGCTCAATCATTCCCTCATTCCATGTGGAGTGCGGGATCTCGCGAGTATGGTAAGCGCGGTCAACCTCATCGAGAAATGGCTGAAGATTCGTCAAATTATCAAGGCTAGGAAATGGTCGTTGCCGATCCTCGAACGAATACATCTCCTTCGACACAATGTCCGTCTCGCCGCCCACAGCCCGAGCAAACAACTCCGTCGGCTCAAATATCGGCGGCCGAATCTCCCCGAACCCGAACGTCCCAAACACTTCCCGCGCCGTCGCCTCTACCCGGTTCCACAACTCTGTCTCCGGCGGCAACAGATCCCGCGTCCCCTTAATCGCTTGAAATCGTTTCTTCTCCGCCATGTCCCGAAATCTCGAATCCTCTCTTCTTTAGGAGGTGGGGGCTTCAGCCCCACGCAATTGCATCGCACAAACCAGGGCTTTAGCCCCTGAAGCCACTCCAATCAATCCGCTCGGTTCGTTCCTCTGCCTCTCCGCGATAAATCTCCCGATACCCCGCATACCTCTTCGCATACTCGCCTATCGACGCCCATTCCTTTTCGTTCAATTCCCGCTTCACCTTTCCGGGCGATCCCATTACCAAACTTCCAGCAGGAATCACGGTCCTCTCGGTAATCAACGTCCCCGCCGCAATAATGCTCCCGCTCCCAATCACCGCCCCGTTCAACACCACACATCCCATCCCAATCAGCACTTTCGACTCAATCACGCACCCGTGCAGCGTCACCGCGTGCCCCACGGTAACCTCGTCCCCCAGCACCAGCGGATACTGATCCTTCATGACATGACACACGCTGCCATCTTGAATATTCGTTCGCGCTCCGATCCGGATGTAGTGCACATCCCCGCGCACCACCGTCATCGGCCAGAGGCTCGACTCTTCCCCAATCACCACATCCCCAATCACTACCGCCGCCGGGTCAATGTATGCCGACGCCGCAATCTGCGGCCACTTTCCCCGATACGCGCGAATATCCGGCACACGACTCATGCTTGCCTCTGTAAGGACCGCCTTCGGAGGCGGTCCGCTTCCTTGCAATGCGGCAATTTCGCCCCGGTGCAGCCCGCTCACTGTAACTAATTGCAGGGATTAGATATAACCACCTGCGGTTCCGCACATGACACGCGAATATTCCACGATATCACCCGCTCCTCGCCCCTGACAAGGAACGCTCCGCCGACACCCCAACTCTTCGCGAGTTTGCGCACTCAACCTGCGCCAAGCTTGCTTCACTTCTCGCTAAAGATTCGTGCTACCTTTTGTTTTCTTCGAACACCGCGTTATACAACCCGCCTGCAATGGTCGCACCCAGAATCGGCGCCACCCAGAACAGCCACAACTGCTGCACCGCCCAGCCGCCCACAAAGATCGCCGGCGCCGTGCTCCTGGCCGGGTTCACCGAAAGATTCGTCACCGGTATCCCGATCAAATGGATCAACGTCAGCGTTAAACCGATCGCCAGGCCCGCGAATCCCGTTACGCCGCGATGGTCCGTCGCTCCATGAATCACCAGCACAAAGAAAAACGTCAGCACCACCTCCGCCACAAAACACGCCAGCAGCGAGTACCCACCCGGCGAGTGCGCCCCATATCCGTTCGACGCGAATCCGCCGCCCAGCGAGAAACCGTCCTTGCCACTCGCGATCAGATAGAGCACCGCGCTGCCCGCAATTCCTCCAACAACCTGCGCGATGATGTACGGCAACACTTCGCTGAAGGGAAAGCGCTTGCCGACCGCCAAACCCACCGAGATCGCCGGGTTCAGGTGGCAGCCCGAAATGTGCCCGATCGCGTACGCCATCGTGACCACCGTCAACCCGAACGCCAGCGCCACTCCCACAAAACCGATCCCCAGTTGCGGAAATGCCGCCGCCAGAACCGCCGAACCGCATCCTCCAAACACCAGCCAAAATGTACCGAAAAATTCAGCTGCAAGTTTCTTTGATAAGGGCATGTTCGCGTCCTTTCCACCTGTTGGGTGGAAGATTTAGGCGGAATATTAGGGAGTGCTACGTGTTTCTGGACGCCGATTCTATCTAACGCCGTTTCGTAAGACAAGCGAGGTCCGTTCTGCGAACCAGGGAGCGCCACTCAGCAGAGCGGCCTTTTCGCAGTGTTTGACAAACAGCGCGATCTACCACCGCTCAACTCTCCGCCCCCCTGCGCCCCGCCCCCTCTGCGTTAGAGTCCTGCCTCTCCGCCTGGTAGCTCTCTTCGTTCAATTCCACCTCTTTATCGCCGGCCAAACCTTCTCCAGTGTCCCAAACTTCGGCCTTCGGCACACATACACATCAAAATGCTGGTACGGCATCGACAGCGGATGCTCCACATGCCCCGCGAACTCCACGCTCTCAAACAACTCGTGCATCCGCTCCGGCCGGTCATCCATGATGATCATGCACTCGCCCGTATACCCTCGTGGCCCCCAATAAAAATAGTTCTGGTGCGCTGAAATCGCAGGCGGCAATCCCATCTTCGCCCCGAAAAAATCGATCGCGCCGGCCTGCCCGTAATTCTGCCCGAAGATCGCGCACGTCTTCTGCTCCTCTGGAGGTAACTTGTAATACGCGTCCGCCACCACCTGCGCCATCTCTTTCCATCCAAACTGATCCGCATAAATCTGCGGGAGCGGTCCCATGCGGTGCGTCTCCAATTTCGGCGGCTCGTAATGCCAGAATTTCGCATAGGCGATGTACTGTTCCACCGTAAGCATCGGAAAGTAGGCGAATGGAGCGAACAGTACGCCACTGATGACGATGAGCAGAACATAAGCCGGTCGCAACCATCGCCCACTTCGCAGCGCGGTCAGCCAACGTTCAAACGCCACGCCACCACCGGCAAACAACATCCCGTACGCCGGCGCGGGGTAATACATCCGCCCGTGCATGGTCAACATGCAGATCATGATCACCACGTACGTGATCCCCAGCACCCGCCAGCCGCGCTTCTCCCGATCGCGTAGTAGTTCCACCAGCCCCGCCATCCACACCGGCGCCGTTAGCGGATTGAAGATCAGCGCTTGCGTCAGCAGGAACTTCACCGGCCCCATCTCCGCATTTCTCCCGCTCGCCTGCACGTTTCGCAGCAGCTCAATCATCGGAAAGTGCCGCTGCGCCTGCCACAACAGATTAGGTAAGAAAATCAGCACCGCGATCACTCCGCCCACCCAAATCCATGGCGACGCAAACTGCTTCCGCTGTTTCGTCAGCAACAATCCAACGAACAGTCCAAACCCAAAAAACAGCATCGAGTGCTTGTTCAGCAGGCCCACGCCGCACACCACCCCAAACAGCAGCCACAACTTTTGCCTGTTGTAGCGGCGGGTCTTCAGACCCGTGCTTTCCTCTTCTTCCCGAGCACCATTGAAGATCTTCAAGACAACCAGCGCCGCGCCCATCCAGAACAGCGACTCAAACACATTCATGGTCAGCAGCGAATCCAGCCCCAAATAAATCGGCGCCACCATCACGCACACGCATGCGAGCGCGATCCCGAATCGCCGCGCTCCCAGTTCCCGCGCGATCAATCCCGTTAGCAGCACCCGCAGGCCCGCCGCCACCGCCGGCAAAAAATGCAGCGCACTCAACGATTCGCCCAGTGTCACGTGCTCCAACCAAGTAATCACCGCGATCAGCGGCGGCTGATCCACATATCCCCACGCCAGGTGCTTGCTGCACGCGATGTAATACAGCTCATCCACAAAGTAGCCGTACCGCCCACTCACCAGCATGTGTGCGGCGAACACTACAAACGAAAGCCCGCCCAGAAGTGCCCATTCTCCCGAGCGGGCTCCCTGAGTTCGTTCCTCTGGCATAAATCCGACCGGTACGGACCCATCCATACGAATCGCCCTCACTTTTCAGAACGCGAGTTACCGCAGGAATGTTCCAGTGAAGCAAGCCGCTCACGAACGGCAACCCGCCAACTGGAAACTTTATACTTTATACCTTATACGGTTTGCGGAATTTTCTCCTGGTTCGCCCGACCGAAACGGTGGGCGAGAAGCCTTCGCGAGAGGGTATGCAAATACATGTAGCAGGAGACTAGTAATCCTGAGCGAAGCGAAGGATCTCAACAGCGGCTTAACTCGAGTCCAGGTCTTTTGCAGGAACAACGTTAAAGCAGCTTACTTTGCCACAATTTCTCAATTCACCGGTTCTGAGTTCTTTGTTTCTTCCTTACTTCGTTGCTTCGTTGCTTCGTTGCTTCTTTACCTCTTTACTTCCTTCTTCAATCAATCTCCACCGTCGGCCCGCCCGCGGTCGCGCCCACTTCCTCTAATCTCTTCGTCACCGCCTTCGCCACCTTATACAAACTCTGCGCCGCCGGAGCCGATTCCCCCTGCGCCGCGACCGGCTTGCCGGTATCTCCGCCGAGCCGGATCCGTGGATCGATCTCAATCTCGCCCAGCACCGGCACGCCATAGGCGACCGCGGTCTTCGCGCCTTCGCCGTGTCCAAAAATATCCACCGGCTTCCCGCAATGTGGACACGCAAACGTGCTCATGTTCTCCACCACCCCGAGCACTTCCACATTCACCTGCCGGAACATCTCAATCGCCTTGCGCACATCCGCCAGCGCCACCGTCGACGGCGTCGTTACCACCACCGCCCCTGTGACCGCGACCGTCTGAATCAACGTCAACTGCACATCGCCTGTGCCCGGCGGCAAATCGATGATCAGATAGTCCAGCTGTCCCCACTCCACGCTGCGCAAGAATTGGGTAATCACGCTGTGCAGCATCGGCCCGCGCCAAATTACCGGCTTGTCTCCCGGATTTAGCAGGCCCATCGATATCATTTTCAATCCCTGCGCCTGAATCGGAATAATCTTCTGCTGCGGCGTCGCCACCGGCTCGCCCGTCGCTCCCAGCATGATTGGCACGTTTGGCCCATACACGTCTGCGTCCAGCAATCCGACTTTGTGTCCCAGCTTCGCCAGCGCCAGTGACAGATTCACGGCTACGGTGGTTTTTCCCACGCCGCCTTTGCCGCTCGCCACCGCCACCAAATTCTTCACTCCCGGAATCGGCTGGCGTTCCGGCATCTGCTGTTGCCCTGGCATCCCTGGTGGCATTGTTTAGTTCTCCCCTCGCTCCCTGTTCACACACAAACTTATGAACTCTTGTACCTTGAACCTTGCACTTTGAACTTTATACGGTTTCCTTGCAGCGCGATCGCAAATCGAAAGGTTCTTTACCTTTACACCCTTATACTTCTTCACTCTTATAGGTTGCTTCTACGCATTCGCTCCGTGGCACTTCTTGTATTTCTTCCCCGACCCGCAAGGACAAGGATCATTCCTCCCCACCTTCGCCCCGGCCCGCACCGGTTTCGGCGCCTCCGCCTGCGCCGCGCCTGTCTGGTATTGCAAATCCTTCTGCTGTCGTTCCTGCTTCCGTTCCAAAGCTCGCGCAAAGTCCGGCAATTTCTGCGCCGGAGCTTCTTCTACCCGTGCCGCTGCACTTGCCACGGCGGCCGCTGCACTGTGAACCTGCGGCCTCGGCGGAGCAGGCCGCGGCTGCTGTTGCTGGGGCGGCTCGCCCTGCTGAATCTGCACATGGAACAAATACCGGATCGTCTCGTTGTCGATCCGCGTCATCATGTCTTCAAACAAAATGAACGCTTCCTTCTTGAACTCTACCAGCGGATCTTTTTGCCCGTATCCGCGCAGTCCGATACCTTCCTTCAAATGGTCCAGGGAGAGCAGGTGGTCCTTCCACTGCGTATCCACCACATCCAAAATAATCCGGCGCTCCAGCCAGCGCAGCAGGTCCGGCGAAAACTGTTTTTCCTTCTCCCCGTACTTCTCCATCACCGCTTCGACGGTCTTTTCCGCCAGCTCGTCGTGATTCAGCGAAGTTGGATCCGCTCCCGCCGCTTTCGCATCAATCCCAAATTGAGTGTGAATCTCCGCCAGAAACTGCGCCGTATTCCACTGTCCCGGGTGCTGCTCCCGCGGGCAGTATGTCTCTACGATCTCTCGCGCCACATCTTCCGCGATTCCCATCACGTAATCGCGTTGATCTTTACCTTCGAGGGCGGACCGCCGGATCGCATAGATCGTCTCGCGCTGTTTGTTCATTACGTCGTCATATTCCAGCAAATGCTTTCGGGCGTCGAAGTTCTGCGCTTCCACGGATTTCTGCGCGTTCTCAATCCGGCTCGAAATCAGCCGCGACTCAATCGGCACTCCTTCCGTCATCCCCAGCCGGAACATCAACTGCTTCACCCGTTCGCCGCCGAAAATCCGCATCAAATCGTCTTCCAGCGACAAGAAGAATCGCGAAGATCCCGGGTCGCCCTGGCGTCCCGCGCGCCCTCTCAACTGGTTATCGATGCGTCGTGCCTCGTGCCGCTCCGTCCCTAAAATGTGCAAACCTCCCAGCGCCACCACTTCATCGTGCTCGGCCTTGCACTGCTCCGCGAACGAGTCAAACACCGGCTTCCACTGCTCTTGCGGCACCTGAAAAATCTTTCCTTCATGCTGGAACAGCACCATCGGTACCGTGGACGTGGCCGTCGCGGCCTCACCTGCGCCATTCCCGTCAGTCCCGGGCTCGCCGATCACCGCCGGAGCCGCCGCATAAGGCAGCGCTAGCTTGTTCTTCAGGAAATGTTCGCGCGTCAGAAACTCCGGATTCCCGCCGAGCAGGATGTCCGTCCCGCGCCCGGCCATGTTCGTCGCCACTGTGACAGCGCCTTTGCGCCCGGCCTGCGCCACAATGCGCGACTCGCGTTCGTGCTGCTTTGCGTTCAACACTTGGTGCGGAATCCCGGATTTCTTCAGCAACTCCGCAATCGTTTCTGACTTCTCGATCGAAATCGTGCCCACCAGCACCGGCTGCCCGCGCTCATTAAAATGCCGGATCCCGTGCGCCAGGGAATTGTCGTCCTGCAAAATCCCGTTCACCACCGCTTCAAACTTCTCCCCCTCCGTCCGGTACACCACATCCGGGTTTTCGATGCGAATCAGCGAGCGGTTCGTGGGAATGACCACCACGTCCAGGTCGTAGATCTTCCCAAATTCCGCCGCTTCCGTTTCCGCCGTACCAGTCATACCCGACAGCTTCTTGTACATGCGGAAGTAATTCTGGAACGTGATCGTTGCAAGTGTCTGGTTCTCGCGTTCGATCTTCACGCCTTCTTTCGCTTCTACCGCCTGGTGTAGCCCATCCGACCACCGCCGCCCCGGCATCTGCCGTCCCGTGAACTCGTCAACAATGATCACTTCCCCGTCTTTCACTACATAGTCCACGTCCAGCTTGTATAGCGTGTGTGCGCGCAGCGCCTGGTACACGTGGTGCATCAGCTCCACATTTCCCAGGTCCGACAGGTTCGAAATCCCCAGCAATCGCTCGCACTTGTTGAATCCCTCTTCGGTCAGCGTGGCTTGCCGGTGCTTCTCGTCCAGCGTGTAATCGATTTCCCGAATCAGCTTCGGAATGATTTTGTCGATCTTGAAATATTTATCTGTCGACTCTTCGCTCGGACCCGAGATAATCAGCGGCGTCCGCGCTTCGTCGATCAGGATGGAGTCGACCTCGTCCACAATCGAGAATTGGTGCCCCCGTTGCACGCAACTCGCCAGGTCATACTTCATGTTGTCGCGCAGGTAATCGAACCCAAACTCGTTATTGGTCCCGTAGGTCAGGTCCGCCCCGTAGGCCGCCCGCCGCTGTGCGTCATCGAGATCGTGCACAATCACACCGACCGTCAATCCCAATCCGCGATACAGCGGGCTCATCCATTCCGCGTCGCGTCGTGCCAGGTAATCGTTCACTGTCACGATGTGTACGCCGCGCCCCGCCAACGCGTTCAGCGCCGCCGGCAATGTCGCCACGAGCGTCTTGCCTTCGCCCGTCTTCATTTCCGCAATCTTGCCGTCGTTCAGCACCATTCCGCCGATGAGCTGCACATCGAAGTGCCTCATCTTCAGGAACCGGCGCCCCGCCTCGCGCACCAGCGCAAACGCCGGCACCACCACCGGCTCCAATGCCTGCCGCAAAGCTTCTTTGTAGGCGGATTCCGCTGGATCGGCGTCTTTCAGCCGCTCCTGCACCTCCGTCTTCAACGCCTGAAACCGCTCCTTGAGATGCTCATCGCTCAACGCCTGCACTTCCGCCTCTTTGGCGTTGATGGCAGCCACCACCGGCTGCAACCTTTTGATGTCGCGCTCGTGCTTCGTCCCGATGAACTTAGCTACAACGCGGTCAAGTACCTGGGCTACTTCCATAAGTTAGGTCGTCCGTGGCACAGCCATTCCTGGCTGTGCTTCTGCGTTCGAATGTGTAGCGCCGTGGCTTCAGCCCGGCATCTTTCATTGCCGCTCGCGCCCTGATCACTCCATGTGACTCAGCGCAAACAACCAATTGTAACTGGTTGGATGCGCCCCCGCCAACCGCCGCCACTTTGGAGAAGTCCTGCTCCCACTTTCCCCGGCTTTCGCCACCACTATGGTGGCTCAGCGCCAGGTTTGTTGCCGCCGGCACGATTGAACCGTGCGCCGTAAACCCCCTCACACTCCCACAAACTTCCCCGTCCGCAAACAGGCCGCCACCCATTCCCCATGCGGCAAACCCTCGCGCCTCATTGCCTCGACTTCGGCCTCAATATCGTACTCCACACGTCGAATTTCCACCCTTTCGCCCTCCACCACCGCATACGACGCTCGCGCATCCCCGTCATACGACAGGCTCACACTCCCGGAATTCGCCACCGTCCATCCGGACAACTCCCGCACAAACGGCATATGGATATGGCCGTACACTACGACCCGCGCCTCCAGTACCCCAAATGCCTTTTGCAAGCCCGCCTCACTCGATTCCGGGCCAGGCCCCCTCCACGTGTCGTCCGGACTTGCATGCACCACCGCAAGTTCCCCGCACCGCTGAACCATGGGCATCGTTTTTAACCACTCAACCCGAGCCTCACCCAATCGCTCGCAGGTCCACATTCTCATTTCCTCGGTCATCTCAAACAGTTTCTTCAGCCCGGGCGGTGCGCCCGCTGCAAAATCCTGCAGCGTCTCTGGCGCCCACAACATTTCATCCGTATTTCCGCGAACTCCGGCCCAACCCAATTCCCTCACACGATCCACGACCTCGGCCGGACCCGCCCCTCCATGCGCGAGGTCTCCGCCTTGCAGCACCACATCCGCCCCTGTATGCCGCAAGTCCGCGATCACCGCCTCGAGCGCCGTTAGATTCCCATGTATATCGGACACCACCGCAATTCGCATAGCACTCCCACAAACGTCTCAGCGCTTAAGGACTTGAGGGTGCCCCATCCTTTGCGATGTTTGTAAAGGGTGGGCTCTCACGCTCGATGGCCCAGATCTATCTTCCCTTCATTTCTTGGTTTTCCTAATAACGCAGGACAAACTCAGCCCAGCCTGCTTGCGCAGACCCGGCCACCTACACAATCTGCACCAAATCCGGCGGGCAGTGCCGCAGCGTCTCAATCGTCACCGGCTTCTCGGACTTATACACATTCTGCGTGGGCAGCAATCCGTATGCGCGGTTGCGCCCTTCGCGTTTCGCAATATAAAGCGCGCGGTCCGCCATCTCGATTACGTTGTCGATCGACAGCATATTCACGTCGTCTTTTAGCCAGGGAAACGGCGCCCATCCGATCGAGCACGTCTTGTGTATCTCCACCCCATTTCCTACATCAAACGGCTCTTTTCTCACCGCATCCAGCACGCGGCTGCACAGCAATGGTGCGTTGTCGCGATCCGTCGTCCGGCATACCAGCAAAAACTCCTCTCCGCCCCAGCGCACCAAATCATCTGACCGCCGCATTACCGAGTGAATTCTCTTCGCCATCTGGATCAACAGCTCGTCGCCCGCGGCATGCCCCATTTCATCGTTCACCCGCTTGAACCGGTCAATGTCCACCAGGACAAAAATCAGCTCTTGTCGCGGAGCCGGCGTCGCCGTCGGATCCAGGGTCTTCAGGTGTGACCGTACCGCCTGCGCAATATCTTTCGAGATCGTTTCATAGAAGTATCGCCGGTTCCGCGTTTGCGTCAGCGGGTCGGTCAGTGACACTTCTTCCAGTTCCTTGTTCTTTTGCAGCAGCTCCGCGCTCCGCTCCGCCACCGCCTTCTCCAGCTCTACCCGCCGGCGGTCCAATGCTCGCGTGCGCAAAAACACGTAACCCCAAAAACTGGTCAGCAGCAGCGCCACACCCGCCAACTCCGCCCACCAGGTCTGCCAGAAATTCGGTAGCACCTGGAATTTGAAGCTCGCAAAGCCGTTTTCCCTCGACGCGCCCGGCTGTCCGCATTGCACCCAGAATTCGTAATATCCCGCCGGCAACCCGCCAAACTGCACTTCCCGCAATTGCGTCTCCGTGGTCTGTTTTTCCAGCCCTTTCAACTGATAACGGCATGACACCCGATCGCCATTTCCCAGAATCATCGGCGTGAACTGCACCGTCAGCGACCCATCCGCCGGTTTCACCTTCGGCGTATCTTGGATCGCTCGTTCCATTCCCCCCAGCGCCGCGTATGTGATCACCGCACTCACCGGCTTCTCCTCCGTCGTGCGCTGTTGCGGCCGGTATCGCGCGAGTCCGCGCGACGTTGCAATCATGAAGCTTCCGTCTTTTTCTTCTCGTACCCCTGTCCACGGGCTCACGTCGTCCCACAACAGTCCATCCGCGTGGCTCAGTCGCTCGATGCTTCCGTCGGGTGAATACACCGCCAGACCGTCCGTCCCGTCGAACCACACTCGCTTCTTCGAATCATGCCCAACGATGAACCAGTCCCATGGCCGGTTGTCGAATTGCGCCTTCCCTCCCGCATCCAACAAGATCCGCGACACTTCCACAACATCGTTGTACGCCACCCACACTTCCCGGCCACTCAGCGCCGTTAGACTGGTGATCGCCTGCCCCTGCAGGCCATCCCTGGCCGTCAACATCCTCCAACTCTTCCCGTCGTACCGATACACCGCTCCATTCCCTGCCGCCCACAGTGTCCCGTCCGGCGCGAATGTCAGGAATTGCACTTCTCCCGCACCCGGCACCGCCACAGGCACATCGATGGGCTCCTTCTCCGGGTGAGTGGCCTCGAACCGCACCAGATGCTCTCGCGACGTCGCCCAGATCTCCCCGCTCGGCGATGCATAAATCGCCCGGAACGGCCGTCCGCGATAATTCGCATACACCGTCGTCGCGAAAGTGTCTCCATTAACCCGAACGACCGCCCCGGTGATCGTCATGGCCCAGACCGACCCGTCCTTTGCTACCTGGATCTGCCTCGCCTGCATCCTCCCGCCCGCTTCCGGCAGCGGCACCTTCAACCAGCCGTGCCTTCCCTCATCCCATACAGCGATTCCGCTCGACGTGCTCACCCATAGCCGTCCATGCAGATCTCTTTGCGTCGCCCACGTCGAGTTGTCGGGCAATCCTTCCTGCGTCGTCCAGTCTGTCCACGCTCTTACTCCCGGTAAGCGATCCAGGCCCGTTCCTGATCCTCCAACCCACAGCGTTCCCTCGCGATCTTCCGTCGCGAATCCAATGTCATTGCTCGAAATTCCCTGCTTGTCCGTAATAACCTGCCACTCCCCATTCTCCCCTTGCCACCATAATCCCGTCGATGACGGCACGAGCAGGCGCCCTCTTTGATCCACGACTGGCCGTCCCTCCTCGTCATCTGCTGGCCCGATCGCAATCTCTTCTTCCACCAGTTTGTGCGCCACCGGATCCAGTTTGCCCAGCTTCGTGGCGCTTCTCAGCCAAAGCGTTCCGGTACCATCCCACACCAGTGCCATTACTCGGTCCTTCGACAGCTGAATCTCTTTGTCGATCTCCACGCTGTTCGAACCCGCTTGCAAGTGCGCCACACGATTTCCGAAGGTAAACCACACCGAGTCGTTCTCCGCCCGGGCGATTCCATTCACCGTATCGTTGATTCCCTCCGCGTCTGCAAACACTTTCGTCCGCGACGGATCCTTCGTGTCCACACGCACCAATCCATGGCTGTACAGCAACGCATACACCACTTCTTTGCTGTCGACCGCGATCAGTTGGGTTCCACTTCCCAGCGACATCGCCTGCGCTGGAATCGTCACACCCTCAAATCTCCCGTGCTTGTAGTGCGCAATTCCTCGATTTCCGGCGAACCACGGCGTGCCATCAGGCGCGATGACCAGGTCCACGACATAGTGCCCGATCAGTCCCTCTACATCCGTCATCTTCCGTGCGCGGGTTCCGTCATAGCGGTATAGACCCGTTTGCGTCCCGATCCACAAAAATCCGTCCTTGTCCTGCCCCATCGCCGTCGCGGTCACTGCCCCCAGCCCGTACTCGTCCGCGAGTCTCTGCACCGTCAGTCGCGGATGGTCGGGGAAACTCACGGGCGCGGGTCCGTCGACGCGTGCGCTTGCCACGCCTGCAATTGCGAACAGGCATGCCATCAGCAACCAGGTTTTGCTCAGTAGCTTCACGGACGTGATCACCTGTACGAAGCGCGTTGTCGCCGGTTGGGCGGGCCAGCTATCGGGTCTTCGTTGTAAGGAGAGCGTAAATCGCTTGGCAGTACGCGTAAATCCAACTATCGTACCTTCGTATAGTACTGATGAAGAGTTACTAATTCTGCATCACACGACTTTCTCTACTCGACTTCTTGCTGCACAGCCTGGGCTTTAGCCGTGGTGTCGGTCTTTGTAGCGGTGGGTCTTTAGAGTCGCGTTCTCCCGGTGTCTAGGCGCGACAAAAGAAACTTGTCATTCCGGCCAAAGCAAGGAACTCAGCCCGTCGCGCTTGGTTGCGCGATGCATCACGCAGGCCTCATCCCTTCTCCATATTCTCCAGCAACAATCTCCTCAGTTTCGCCCGCTCATCCATGCTCATATCCACAAACTCGAACGACATATCTTGCGCCCGGTAATCCCGCATCAGTGCCGTCGCCTGCAAATTCCGCAAACCTAGCTGCATCTTCAGCGTCACCTGCGTACCCGGTGCCAGGTGCATATTCGTAGTCGCCAGGCCCCCACTTAAACTTGCAGTGCGGATATCCAAATGGCAGTTTTGCTTCAAATTCGTGCTCACCGCCGAAATCGGCTTCTGCAATCTCACGCGGGTATGCCTCCGGTTCCGCACGAATTTCGGACTCGGCGGCACGTCCAGCGGCGCCAATCGCAAGTCTTCCGGCTCGATCCCGCTCGCTGGCAGAAACTGCTTCACCCATTCCGGCTCCAGTTTTTCCAGCGCCTGCACGGCGGCAATCCGCATTTCCTGCGGATGCGCCCACCCAAACAACTTCCGCGCCTCCAGTATCCGTTTCAATGCATTTGCAGACTCCGGCGCTCTTAACCTTCCCAAAGCTTCAATCGCCTTCACTCGCAAATATGGCGCTGCTCCCGCCGGTACATCCCCATCTGCCAGTGTCAGTAGTCGACCCAGTGCTTCTCGGTCTTCCGTCATTCCCGCCTCGTCCACTACCAACGGCATGATCATTGGGTCCACAAAGTCTAGCACCGCTAACAAAATTCTCGCCCGGCCCGCGGCCCCCGACGCCGAAATCTGTCGAATGATCCGGTCCTGTGCCGCCCGTGGGAAATCCCGGATCCGCGCCGGGAGGAACACTGTCGCGGCGGTGGGGTCGAGCCGCGCCAGCAGCCCCACCATTTCGACCGCTTCCGCATGCGCACCACCTCGTACTGTGCTTCGCAAATACTGCAGTGCCTCTTCGCCCAGGTCGTGCGCCAGGTTCGCCACGTTCTCCAAGTCTTCCCGGAACTGGCATCGGTTGAACTTCACAGCCAACTGTTCCATCGCCGTTTGCGGCAACTGCTTGAGTACTCCGGTCAGCCCCGCCGATACCTGTCTCGCGCGCAGCGCCTCTTCCACAAACTCGGGCACCCGCTCTTCGATCCCCATCTTTACCCGCAACGATCGCGCAATTCCCGGTCTCTGCGTCTCCACTCCCGCCAGCAAGTCCAGAGCCTGCGCCATCGCGCTGAAGTGCCGCTTCGCCGCTGCTTCTTGGCACAACCTGACGAACGCCGCGCTCACCAGCGACTGCAAGTCCTGGTCCTGCTCGACGCTCAGCCGTACTCCAACATGCCGGAGCGCCTCCGCCAGCAATCGCGGATTCATCTTCGCGTACAGTTCCGCCAGTTCCGAAAGTCCCGTCACCGCTCGCTTGCGCGCGTCCGGATCCTCGCTGTCTGCGCAGCTCGCATAGTTCTCCAGAATGCTTGTCGCGTCAGCGATGTCTCCCTGTTCAATCAGATCCGACACGTACGATTGCACGTTCTTCGCCGGTATACACCACGCCTCGTTCGAGAGCAGTACTTCCCGTTTCGCGCTCTCCGGAATGTTCGCCCAGAATTGCCGGTCCAGAATTTCCCGGTGCGACTCCACCATCAATCCCGCGTCGGTCATCTTCTCTTCGTGCTGCCCCAGGATTTGCCGCAGTTGTTCGATCTCCTGGTTCAACCTGTCGAGCATCTGTCTCACGGCGTTCACTTTCACTTCGCCGCGTTCGAACTGCTCCAACGCGAATTTAATCGACAGATGCTCCGCCAGCTGCACCAGCACGCCTTGATCCAGCTTTTTGTTCTTCCCCTGCTCCGCCATTTCCGCCAGTGCATTCCGCAGCAAATTCTGCGAAGTTCCCGGCAAGCCGTTCAGGTGATCCTGAAATTCCACCGTCGCGGCAGCCACGTTTTGCGTTGTTCCCACCTTTCCAAACGCGGTAAGCGCTCGCAAAATTCCCACGATCTGTTCGTCCGACGGTTCGTTTCCAAATCCTCCCCTTCCCACCACACCGCCAGGGAACATCCCGCTGAACCCGCTTCCGCCACCACCTCCAGGGCCGCTTCCCCGGCCGAATCCGCTTCCACCAACTGCTCCCGTGCCACCTGACCCGCCTCCACCCGGCCCCGCCGATCCCGGGCCGGCCCCCATCCCAGCTCCACCTCCAACGCCTGCAGCGCTGCCTTGCCCTCGGCCAACACCTGCCTCCGTTCCGCTTCCACCTGCAGTCCCTCCTCCCGTGCCGAGTCCCGGAGTACTGCCTCCGCCCCCAAGGCCTCCCGAACCTCTGCCCGCTTCCCCTCCGGTTTCACTCGTTCCGGACTCTGCTCTGCCGCCGCTGCTTGATCCTCCGTAGCTTGTCGTCCCAGCAACTCCCTCCCCGCTCCCCACCAGTCCCGGTTCCGTCCCGGATCCGCCATATCCGGCACCAAGTCCACCGCCGGTTCCTCCGCTTTCGCTTCCAGTTCCACCTGCCCCAGTTCCTCGTCCAATTCCGCCGCCACCCGCGCCGCCTCCAACAACACCCTCCCCCGTTCCACTGCCCTTCGATCCTTCTGCCGCGGCGATCAATTCCAATAATTTTTGTGGGTCGTTCAGCATCTTCTTGAACGAGTCCTGGCTGTCCCCCAACGACGCGGCCGCGATTTGCGCTGCCATGCTCGCATCTTTCAATCTCGCGTCGGTCGCTACGAAGCAGACTTCATTCAGGTGTATCCCGCGCGCTCCCGCCAGCGCCTCTTTCATCTGCTGCGCTAATTCCGCAGGTTTCGCTTTTCCGGTGGGAAACGCTCGCGTGAAACTCACTAACTCTTCCTCTGTCACGCACGGATGGAATTGGATGCTGGCCAGTCCGGCCGCGCTCAACAACTGCGCAAATTGTTTTTCCGCGGGAGTGCCTTCGAGAGGCACGCCATCCAACAACAATTGCGATCCCGTCGCGCCCAACAGCAGCCCGCCTTCCGATCCTTCCGGAATTGCGGTCTGTAACTCGTTCCAAGCAATCTTCAATTGCTCGATGGTACGCACGTGGTCGTAGCCGTACAATCGCGCGAACTTCAACAGGATGTTGAGGCTTCTTACGAATACGCGGCCGGCTGTTGCTCGAGGATCCGTTTTCATCCCTGTACGGTACCCGGTCTTCGGTCTATAGTCCTCGCGGTCCCCTGCCTAGGACGTCATCTCTAGTACCGTAGAGGGATGGACTGTGCGCCACAATGGTACAGCCGTCCCATGTGACTGTCCCGTCAGCTAGTCACTCGGCCAGTTCCCACACCTGCTCTCCTGTCCGGTTTCTCACATTCGAAGTACAGGTGGAACTCTATACCCCCACTCCTCGACTGGCACTGTGATTCGGTCACCACGGATCGACATCACTGACAAGACACGCAATCAGAAGCCGGATAGTTCGGACGTTGCTTTTACTTAGTCCGTCGATTCGATCAAACGTCTACACGTTCTCCTGTATCTCTCTAACAGAGATCCTGTAAAGAGGTATCGAACCCGTTCAGGCGCCACAGAATTCGTGGATAATGACGGCTCTCGGCGACGCGATTATTTTCGGAGGCCTGCCTTGGCCACTGCAGTGACTCGAACAACTAACGGGACCCGGAGTCTCCCTCAATTGGAGAAATCGCCTACGGGGATAACCGGGTTCGACGAAATCACAAATGGAGGGCTGCCCAGGGGGCGCCCCACCATCGTGTGCGGCGGACCTGGCTGCGGCAAGACCATGTTTGCTATGGAGTTCCTCGTTCGGGGCGCCACAGAATTCAACGAACCAGGCGTGTTGCTCACGTTTGAAGAAACCGCTGACGAAATGACCAAGAATGTGGCGTCGTTAGGTTTTGATCTCAAGGAGCTTGTAGCCCGAAAAAAACTACTGATGGATTACGTGCGCATTGAGCCCTCTGAAATTCAGGAGACTGGCGCCTACGATTTGGAAGGACTATTCGTGAGACTGCAGTACGCCGTGGAATCCGTGGGCGCGAAACGTGTGGCTCTCGATACCTTGGAGGCGATCTTTTCCGGATTTTCGAACCAGGGCGTGTTGCGCGCGGAAATACGCCGTCTTTTCCGCTGGCTGAGAGACCATGGCCTTACTACTGTCGTCACCGCGGAGCGCGGAGAGAAAGCGCTGACGCGCCACGGACTGGAGGAGTACGTCTCCGACTGCGTGGTCCTCCTCGACCATCGCGTGACCGACCAGCTCTCTACCCGCCGCATGCGAATTGTCAAGTACCGAGGATCGCCTCACGGTTCCGATGAATTTCCGTTTTTGATCGACCAGCAGGGCTTTTCCGTCTTGCCTAGCAGCTCGATGGGTTTGAATCACACGGTTTCCCGCGAGCGCGTTTCTTCTGGCGTCAAAGAGCTTGACGAAATGCTCGAGGGAAAGGGCTTTTATCGTGGCTCGACCATTCTGGTTTCAGGAACTGCGGGCGCGGGAAAATCCAGCATTTCGGCGCAGTTCGCGGATCGCACCTGTACCGACGGTGGTAAATGCCTTTATGTCGCCTTCGAAGAGTCGCCTTCACAGATCATTCGCAACATGACGTCGATCGGCATCGATTTGGACAAGCACATTAAACGGCGTCGCCTCTTTCTCGAAGCCTGGCGTCCCACCCAGAGCGGTCTGGAAATGCACCTTCTGCGCATTCACAAACTCGTCGAGAAATACGAACCCGACGCTGTGATTATCGATCCCGTTACCAATCTCTTGAGCGGCAGCCTCCGGGAAATCAACTCGATGCTGATGCGCTTGATTGATTTCCTAAAAACCAGGCACGTCACAGCGCTCTTCACCGCCCTTACCCAAGGAGCGCACCGCGAATTTGAGCAGACTGACGTCGGCATATCCTCGCTCATCGACACCTGGATTCTGGTTCGCGACGTCGAACTCAACGGCGAACGCAATCGGTGCGTCTACGTTCTGAAGTCCCGTGGCATGGCCCACTCTAACCAGGTGCGCGAATTCGTGTTGACCAACGAAGGCATTCGCCTTGCTCCGGTTTACGTGGGTTCTGGAACTGTTTTGACCGGTTCTGCACGGCTGACTCAGGAAGCGCGCGAAAGAGCCGATGTCCTGCTGCGCAAGCAGGCCACTGAGGAAAAACGCCGAACCCTCGAGCAAAAACGCAGAGCCATCGAAGCGCAAGTTGTTGCTCTCCAAGCGGAGTTGGTGGAAGACGAGATCCGCGCGGGTATCGACTCGGAACAGGCAACGGCCAGGGAACTCGCCCTGGAGCATGACATCGCCGCAATGACTACTCTTCGAGCCGGCGGAGATTCCTCCAGACGCCGCCGAGTTCATAACGGTATGCGAGGGAGAACCACGTGAGCAGATCAACAGCAGCTAAGTCCAAACGCCGATCCGGCACCAACGGGTCAGACGAATTAATTGAATTGCGGTTGTATGTCGCCGGTCAGACACCCAAGTCCCTCGCCGCCCTGGCAAATCTCAACAAGATTTGTCAGGAGCACCTGCAGGGACGTTACAAACTGTCCGTTATCGATCTCATCAAAAAGCCTCAACTGGCACAGGGAGACCAGATCCTCGCTATCCCTACCCTCGTACGAAAGCTGCCCGTGCCCATCCGCAAGATCATCGGCGATCTCTCCAACCTGGACCGCGTCCTGGTGGGGCTCAATTTGCATGAGCCCGAGGAACCCAAATGAAGCTCGCAAGAAGCAAAACGCGCCACAAATCCAGGAAAATCCCCGCAGTCGAGAAATACTTGCTCCGGCTGTACGTCACCGGCCAGACCGGAAGGTCCGTTAGATCCGTCGAAAACCTCAAGCGCCTGTGCGAGAAATATTTAAAAGGCCGTTTCGACTTGGAAGTCGTCGATATCTATCAACAGCCCGCCCTGGCCTCCGAGGGACAGATTATCGCCGCTCCCACGGTCATCAAACTACTCCCGCTCCCTCTTCGCAGGCTGGTTGGAGACTTCTCCGATCAGAACCGCGTAGTTCTCGGCTTGGACTTGAAAATACGGTAGGAGTACGGCATGCCGAAGGCTCGGGACGAAAACAAACCCGCCGAATTCGAAGAATTGCTCGCGCAGAAGATTGAGCTCGAAGAGACACTCCGCGCCATTCGCATGGGCGAAATTGACGCCGTCGTCGTCCACGGAAACAGTGGTGAGCAGGTCTTTACTCTACAAGGTGCCGAGCACCCGTACCGGCGCTTCGTCGAAACCATGGAAGAAGGCGCCGCCACGCTTTCCGCCGATACCACCGTACTCTACTGCAACGCCAGCTTTGCGGCGATTTTCGAAGCGCCCCTGGAAAAACTCATCGGCTCCCCCTTGGGGCAATTCGTCTCGAAATCCGAGCTCTTGGTCTTAGAGGCGCTCATCGACAATGGACAAAAGCAGGGCGCGCGTGGCGAAATCCGCCTGATTACCCGTAAAGGGAAACCACGTACGGTCAGACTTACACTAGTCCCAAGCCAGCAGACAGCCATAGAATCCGTCTGCGTCGTTGCCACCGAACTGACCGAATTGATCGAGTCCAACGAGGCGTTGCGCGTTACCGAAGCTTCTCTGCGACGCTTGTCCGGCCAGCTTCTTCAGTTGCAGGACCAGGAACGCCGCCGCATCGCTCGCGATTTGCACGACATTATTGGCCAGGACGTTGCCATGTTGTCGATGTCCCTGGATCACCTCGGCCGATTGTCGCTTGACGCGGCGCCGGAATCGATGCGCATCCTCGAAGAATGCCGCGAAACCTCCCGCAAGATCGGGGATGAGATTCGGACGCTGTCCTATCTCCTCCATCCGCCTTTGCTCGATGAGTCGGGCTTGGCTTCCGCCATTCGCTGGTACGCCGAAGGCTTCCAGAAGCGCAGCGCCATCCAACTGACGGTCGACGTCGCTCCGGACCTGGGTCGATTCTCCGCCGAAACGGAAACCGCTCTCTTCCGCGTTGTGCAGGAAAGTCTGACCAACGTGCATCGTTATTCCGGCAGTCCCACCGCCGAAATTCGCATTTCCAATCGCGAAGGGAAAGTCCGCCTGGAGATTTCCGACCAGGGACGCGGAGGCCTTGCAGGCGCCAAGCGCGTCCTTACCGGCGAGACCATCGTTTCTCTCGGCGTAGGCATTCCTGGAATGCGTGAGCGCCTCAGGCAGTTGGGCGGCCAACTCGAAGTCGATTTTGGACCCAACGGAACGACCGTTGTCGCTGCCTTACCGGTTACCAATAGGCTCTGCGCGCATGTTGAATCGCCAGAGGCCGTCACGTTATCCACCGAACCGCCGCCCGAATTTCAGACCGAGGCTGGCATCCATCGCAGCCGCATCCTGATCGCAGATGATCACGAGCTGATGCGCCGCGGCCTGCGTGGCCTGATCGAGAGTCACAGCGAGTGGGCGGTTTGCGGCGAAGCCGTTGAGGGCAACGAAGCCGTCCGAAAAGCTCGCGAACTTCGGCCCGATCTCGTGATTATGGACATCAATATGCCCAACCTCACCGGCATCGACGCAGCTCAGCGTATCCGCAAGGAAAGTCCCGCCACTAAGATTCTCTTCTTCTCGGTTTACGACTCGGCACACGTGGTCCGCGAGATTCTGAATGTTGGCGGGCAAGGCTACGTCGCCAAGTCGCGCGCCGGGAGCGATCTCGTCAACGCCGTGCGTATCGTCCTCGGCGGCAAAACCTTCTTCCCCTCCCTTTCGAAGATGGCCCAGATGGCATAGCTTCTACGCTATTCTCCGCATCGCCTGGTATTTCTCGACCGCTATCTCCACGCTGAATTGCATGCGCTCTCGGCCAAGAATTTCCCCGAGTGGCGACTTCTGAATCATTGCCAAAACACGGGGATTAAGGCCCACGAGCCACAACGAAACACCCAACTCGCGCTGCCGCTTCTCGCCTTCGATCAACGATTTCAGAGCGGTGTACTCCAGGTCTGGAACACCGCTGAAGTCGATCGCAACCACTTTCGGATTTACGCCGCTCGCTAAGGATCTGATCTTCTGTGCGATGTGTCCCGCGTTTGCAAAAAAGATCCGCCCCTCGACGCGCAGCAACAGCAATCCCGGAAATGTCTCATCCTCGGGATGCTCCTTCGAAATCGGCCGAAACACGCCCGTCCCAGGTTTTCGTCCTAGAACGTAGACCGGTGGATCGGCGACCTGCGCCGCCAGCGCCACCAGCGACAGCACAATGGCCACCAGAATTCCTTTCAGTGTCCCCAGAAGAACCACGCCCGCGAATGCCGTGAGCGCCCACGAGAACTCCGTTCGGCGAATCAGCAGAATCGCCCGGAATTCCGCAGGCTTGATCAACCCGATCGAGTACACAATCACCACCGCTGCCAGCGTGGCTTGTGGCATAAGCCCCAGCAGCGGCGCCAAAAAAACGATCGTAGCCAGAGCAAGTGCCGCCGAAATGACTTCAGCGAACTGGCTCCGTGCGCCCCCGAGCCTGTTCACTGCAGTCTGTGTGGTTCCCCCGCCGGCTGGCATGGACCCAAGGAGCGCGCCAGCCACATTTGCCAATCCTGTCGCGAACAACTCCTGATTCGCTCGGGGCGGTGGTTCCTTGCTGTCGGCGAAGGCTCTTCCGGCCGCTATTGTCTCGGTAAAACTCATTAGCGCGATGCCGAGCGCGGGCGCCCAGAGCGCTTCCGCCAGCGAAAAATCAGGTCTCGTGATAGATGGCAGTCCTTTGGGGATGTAGCCCACCAGTTCCACCCCGTGTGTTTGCAACTGCAGGAACCGTGCGCCAACGATTCCCGCTGCCACGGCAATTAGAGGCGCCGGAGCTCGGGGGAGAAATCGCTCCATCACCACCAACAACACGATCATCGTGATTCCTACCGCTACCGTCGCGGATGAGGCTTCGGGAATTCCGCGGATCACCGACAGCACATTATGGAAGAAGGGACCCCGGGGAAAGTGGATTCCCAGAATTTTCGGCAGCTGGTCCAGAACGATTACGACGCCAATCCCCGCCTTGAAGCCGATCAGCACCGGCTCCGAAATGAAATTCGCTACAAAGCCCAACCGCAGCAGTGAGGCCGCCAGCAAAATCGCTCCAACCATCAGCGTCAGCGTTGCACAGGCCGTGACCAGCGCCCCAGAATCGCCATTGCCCGCCACCAGGCTCAGTTCGGTTCCGGTAAGAACTGCAATCGTTGTCGTGGTGCTTACGCTGAGCGGCCGCGAACTCCCCGTCAGCGCATAAACCGCCATCGGGATCAGCGCCGTGTACAGCCCGACTTGCACCGGCAATCCGGCGATTGTGGCGTAGGCCATCGCTTTCGGAATCACTACCGCCGCCGTCGTCAAGCCAGCGATTACATCGGCACGAAACCAAGTTTTCTCGTATTTCAGCAGCCAGTCGGAAATTGGCAGATATTGGCGAGCGTGATTCTCTTCCGGCAAATTGCGCCTCGATGAAACTGTAGGGGAAACCCGATGTTCCCAGCATGCTATCAGTGATGTGGGGCATCTGCACCTGTGAATTCCCACAGGTATCTCCGCGGATTCTGGCCTACGCGATCCACTTAACCCGAATATGCTCATTCAGCCCCGGCAGCGGCAACGACGCAGCTTCCTCCTCAACGGCTTCCTTCACTTTCTTGGACAAGCGTCGCCATGGCTCAATCGAAACCTCCGCTCCTGCCCGCCGCCATACTCCTGCGATTTCTCCCCCAATGAGCAGTGCGCCCGGCCATACCCGGCTCGTCCATAGCATCGTCCGATGCTCCGGCTGCGGCACGAGTAGTTCTCGATCTGCTCCCCACAATAGAAAGTGCGTATCGCCACTGGGCAGCAAACGTGTCGCCGCAGTTCGCCCAAGCATTGCTCGGAAGCTCCCTTCGTCGCTCGACAAGATCCATGCATTCCCCAGCGGCGTCCGAACCGCAGTCAGTTCGCCCGCCAGCGCCGCGAACGCGTTTCGCGCCTCTCCCGGCCTCATCCCCGCCCACCGCGCGAATGACACCTCTGTCGATGGGCCGAAAATGTGCAGGTAACGTCGCGCCAGCTCCAGCCGGGCTTCTCGCGCATCCATCTCGGGAGCCGCCACGCACCACACCGTGGGCTGTCGTGCACCGTCCCAATGGATCAGCACGGTCCCCGTCGGTGCCGCGTACCGCAGGCTGTTCGGATTCACTCTCATCGCGTGCCCCAGTTCCTCACACGGCATCCGTCTGCCACGCAGGAACGCCCGCAACCGCGTCGCGGTCTCGCTTGCCCGTTTCTGACCGCCGTCGTGTTCGGTCAGCCGCCCCAGCGAGAAAATCGCCACGTCTTTTGCCGCCACAACGTAGTTGCTGTAGCGCGGTCCCCACAATTGCCGCAGCGCCGCATGCTCCCAGCCGTTCGGCTCTGTCCCCTCCACCCGCGCATGAATCGACAAGAGCGCCGCCCGCGGCATCGAATCCTGCAATCCGGCCCACGCCGCGCGCCGCAATGACTCCGCTCCCGCCGGCAGCCGCTCATCCAGCGAGCCCGCCCGTCGCCGATGACCAAGGATCTGCGCACGCGAAAGTTCCAACAACGCCGTCATTCGTGACACCTTTCGCCCCGACTCATTTTAGCGCGGCGGTCCTTCGTCGCGCCCCGCTACTCGCACGAGTCGGCTTAGTCCTTAGACACAACCCAGACGAAATGAGCGCGCCTACTAACTCCCAAAAGCGTTAGTTTGAGTGAGAAGGGTTCGCGGTGAAGACAATTTATCGGCTCGTTCCGCCAATCGTTTCGATATTCGCAGCGCCAGTGGCCTCTGCCTGCGAACCTGTGGTTCCTTTTATCCAGGCCACGCTGCCAGCACTCGCTTTGTCACGCTCTCTGATTGTCCTGATGATCGCGGTAACTCTGAAGTCAGTGCTCTTCGCCGTCTTCGAGCGCCGCCTCACGCGCCCTCATGCCGTATTCCGGATGTTTCTCGGCAACGTTTTGACAAGTTTTGTTGGCCTGCTAGTTGCGGCGATGCTCGCAAGTTCCCCCGCAATATGGCTCGTCGGAGTACCGGTCGTGTACTTTCTGTGCTGGCTGCCGGCGAAGCGGCTCGTCCATGCGGCGCCGCTAAAATGGTTGGGTCGCGTCTCGCCCGCGGTTCTTGCTACGCTCATGACCACTGCCTTCGTAGCAAGTTGCATTCTATTCATGGCAGGGCAAGGAGCGCTTGAGACTCATCAACTTGCGCTCTACTGGATCATCAAACTCACTGCAATCCTTTTCGCGCTGCTGGCAAGCATCACGTTGACCACTATCTGGGAAGAATGGGTCATTTGGCGGCTGAGCTCTCGCCCCAAACATACGAATTACCTGGCTCCCGCCCTTCGCGCCAATCTGTACGTCCTGTTGCTTGTCATGACGGTTCCGGCCATGTTCATTCTCCCGAAGCGGCTCCAGAACCCGGACTTCCTCGGCGACCGACACCACCGCCCAGCCCTAAAACAATCCGCGGCCACTGCTGCGACCTTGACCACCGGTCGTTGATGTTCCTGAAGTCACCGAATGGACTCCCTGGGACTTTGCGGATACGCGTGCCGAGGGCCGGCTTGATGTCTCACTCGTTGGACGTGCCTATAAAAACCACTGGCCGCGGTCATCAACGTTGAAGGCAATTCCGCCAAGACGATTTTCTCGGGGCTGGGCTGTTATCTATGAAATTCCGAGCGAGTCACTTTCGAGGATCGTGGCCTACTTCACCAACGCCACTCGGCTTTGCCGCCGTGCACGGTTGCTCACATTCGACGGTTGTGGCAGACCGCCCAGCTCCAATAACAATCTTCGCAATCTGGCTCTTTCATCCAGATCCATTTCCACCAGCTCGAACGCCATGGCCTGCGGGCGCGCGCCTCGCACTATCGCTTGCGCACGGATATTCCGCACGCCATGCGAAAACTTCAGCGACAGCAGCGAACCCGGCGCCAGGTGCCGGTCCGCCGCTCCGATGCCCCCGCCCATATTCAATTCCGCCACCGTCAATCGAATGTTTTCGCGCAGGTTCGTCGTCACTGCCGGCACATGCTTGCTGAGCTTTAGCCGCGCGTAACGCCGCTGGCGGATCACCGGCGCATTCGGCTCCGGATCGGTCGGCTCCAGCACCAGTTCTTTGCGGTCCAGCCCGCTCGCTGCAATCTTTTCCATCCCCAGGGCCGGCTCGATCTTCTGCAACGCCTGCGCCGCTGCGATACGCAGTTCACTGGGATACGCCCAGCGCCACACTTGCTTGGCTTCCAGCATCTGTTGCAGCGTCGCACTGGTTCCCGTCGCCCGCAATCTCCCCGCCGCTTCAATGGCCTTGATTCGCGTGAATCCCGGCGTGCTGTCGTCCCGTACCAGGTCCACCAGCGTCGGTATGCACTCCGGCTGTCCGCTCATCCCCATCTCATCGAGTGCCAGCGGTTTGATCAATGGATCAAGCGAATCGTACAGCGCCACCAACAGCCGCGCTCTCTGGGGAGCCGGCGCCGCCGATAATTGCCGTATCGCACGGTCGTGCGACGCCCGCGGCCACTGCGACAACCTGCCCGGCAAAAGTCTCTCCACCGCGTCCGGAGCCAATTGGCTCAACAAGCCGATTACTTCCGTCGCTTCCGTCGCGGGTGACGTGTGCAGAATCTCCACCAGCCGCTGCACCGCCTCCTCGCCCAATCCGCTCACCACGTTCCCTAACAGCTCGCAGTCCTCACGGAACCCGCAATTCGAGAACCGGTTTGTCACATAGTGCAACGTCGCCTTCGGCATCAACGCCAGGATTTCCAGCAGGCCGTCGGGCACGTGCCCGCTTCGCATGGTGTCTTCCACGAATTCCGGAAGGCGCTCCTCCGCCCCGATCCTCTGCCGCAAACTGTTTGTCGACCCTGGCCGCAACGCTTCGACGCTGTCCAGCGACGCCAGCGATTGCTGCAGTGCAGGGTAGAACCGCTTCGCACCCGCTTCCTGGCTCATGCGCACGAACGCGGCGCCCACCAGCGTCTGCAAATCCGCCTCGCGCTCCACCGAAAGCTGATTTCCCAATCGCTGAATCACATCAATCAACGCGCTTCCGTCACCGCTTCCATAGAACTCCGCCAGGTCTGACAATCCTATCGCGGTGGTTCGCCGCGCTTCCGGCGCTTCGAGCGCCACGCAGCCGGCATACTTCGTCAGAATCTCATTCACCGTCTTCAGTTCGCCGCGCCGCAACATCTCTTCCAAAAACGCGCGCACGTTTCTCGGCGGCACACACCATGCCTCATCCGAGGTCAGCACTTCTTTCTTATTCTCTTCCGGAACCTGCACCCAGAATTCCTGGTCCAGCAGCTCCGTATACGACTGCACGGAAATGCCCGCCGCCGCCATGGTCTCTTCCTGCTGACCCAGAATCTTTCGCAGCGCTTCAATCTCGGAGTTCATGCGGTCCAGCAGTTGCTTCACGGCGTTCACGCGCAACTCGCCGCGCTCGTAGCTGTCCAGCGCAAACCGGATCGCCACGTGTTCCGCCAGCTTCAGCAGCATCGGCTTATCCGGCTTGTCCATCGGTGCCTGCGCTGCCAGTCCCGCCAGAGCTTGCTGCAGTGTGTATTGCGCGCGCACCGGCAGCGATGTCAGCCGCGACTGGAATGTTGTCTGGTCCATGCCGCTGCGGCTTTCCGGATCTTTTCGTGATTTTCCTAATTGCGCGAACAGGCCGATCATCGACCGCACTTCTTCTTCGGCCACCGCGTATTCGCCACTTCCTACTCCGCCACCAACGCCGCCGCCAATCCCGCTTCCAATTCCGCCCATTACCGAGCCGCGCAGCATTGCCGACGCGGTCATCCATTTCCCCGGCTCGCGGCCTGTCCCTGCGCCGCCAGCGCCGGCTCCGCCTACGCCCGTGCCACCACCGCTCCCGCTTCCTCCACCAACGCCACCCCCGGACCCGCCATTTCCGCCGCTTCCGTCTCCCCCACCTGGACCGCCTACACCTCCACTGGTGCCTGTACCCCCGCCAGTCCCAACTCCGGTTCCTCCACCGCCGCCCGTACCTCCGCCTCCCCCACCCCAGCCTGGGCCGCTACCAGTCCCTCCACCACCTACGCCAAACCCGCCGCCGCTTCCAGCGCCGCTCGCAATTCCGCTGCCTACACCTCCGCCACCGCCTCCTCCACCCGAGGCTTTGCCGGCGTCCCACAAACTCCCGCTGCTGTCCGTGCCTCCGCTCCAACTCGCGCTTCCCCCGCCCCCAGAGCCGGTCCCACCGCCTCCGCCGCCGCTACCGCCGAATCCCGCGCCGCCTCCGCCACCACTTCCACCCGCACGGCTGCTCTCCGCCGCCAGTATCAGCTGCAGCATCTTCTGCGGGTCTTCGAAAAAGTCACGGAATTTGTCGCTCTGATTGCCCAGCATTTTTGCGGTCAACTGCGCGGCCACTTTGATCCCCGCGACCGAACTGTCTTCCGCCACGAATCGAATTTCGTTGATCTTGATGCTGGTTTCGCCCGCCAGCGCCGCCTTCAACTGCTCCGCCAGCGAACTCGGCTTCGCGTTTCCGCTCGGAAATGCGCGCACAAATCGCGAAAAACTGGCTTGTGTGGCGTTGGGAGAAAAATGAATGCTGGCGATTCCCGAAGTTGTCAGCAGTTGCGCGAAACTCTTTTCTGCCGCCGCTCCACCCAAGGGCACGCCATCCAAAAGCAACTGCGTGCCGGAAGCACCCAGCAGCAAGCCTGTATCTCCGCCCTCATCCAGCGCCGATCGCAGTTCTTTCCACGCAGTATCGAACTGCGCCATTGTCCTTACGTGGCCAAATTCGTACAATCGCGCAAACTTCAGCAAGATGTTCAAGCTTCGAACAAATGCGCGCGCCGATGCTCTGGTTTCGCCAGCCATTCCCTGCGGACAGGTCTCCGCCTTACCTCTTACTACACTAGGCTGCTCTGCCCCTCAACACAAGCCCTACCCGTGCACCTGTACCTTTATTAGCAATGCAATCAACCTCCGCAGGCTTTCTCCAACCTGCCGCTCTGCGCATGTGGAAATTGGTTCGCTTCTGCACTCCTCAACCTCGCACTCGTTAGCTTCGCCCTTCCTTACTCCCTTTCTCCCTTAGCTCCTTGCTTTGTTTTTCAACCACTCGCCACTGCCCTTCCTCTGGTCTATAATGCCTTCAGTTGGTCGAGGTACTCCCGTCACTCTCTCGTTTTCGGGTGACCCAGCTTCTCCGAATCTTGGCTGATGATGACGGAACAATCCCCATCGCGTTTCAAGGCGGACATGCCCGACATTCCGGGTGTCTCTGGCTCTAGCTCCCGTCCGCGCCGCAGCAATCCTCTTCTTCCACTCATCGTCGGTATCGCCGTGCTCGGCCTCGGCTTATTCCTCGCCGTCCGCTTCCTGTCCCGGCCCAAGCCCCTCGAGCGCGCCACTCGCACGGAACCCGCCCCGCAAATTGAAGTACCATCCCCGGCTCCGGACCCCAATTCCCTCTTGCCCCACGCCGACGAGCAAAACCCCGCCATTGCTCAAGTCGCCGACATGGCCAAGCCTTGGTCCTCTGTCGATTTCTTCGTCCGCAATAAACTCACTGGCGAAAACATCCCTGCCACAATCGTGCGGCTCCCGGGAGGCTCCGCCACTGCCCCTTCCGGCTACTGGGCCTTCTCTCGCAAAGCGCCTTACGGCGACTGCAAACTCGAATACGTCACCGATCTCGACAGACTCCGCACCGATTACGATTTCCGTCACGCTACGCACCCGCTGGTCGGCAATCCGTGCAGTCACACCCTCTATGATCCCCTCCGCACCGCCAATCTTCCCGGCAATATCTGGATTCGCGGCGCCATCGTCCAGGGCTCCGACATCCGTCCCCCGCTGGGCGTAGAGATCCGCATCCAAGGCAAAGAAATCCAAGCCATCCGCTCGGAGTAACTTGGCAGCGCCACCCCCGCCCCATCCAGCGCTTTTCTGCGGCATGAACTCCCGCCGTGTTGACAGCTCTCGCCGCACTTCTACACTTAGGACGAACTCTCCACTTTTAACTTTTAACTTTTGACTTTGAACGTTCGCCTTCGTGCAGCTACGACCTTCAAGCGTTCGTGCGTTCCGACGCTTTCCGCACCTCGTCTCCCATCTTTCCCGCCAGCATCATCCCCACCATCCTCTGATCTGCCCACCAGGACCACAATGGATGTGTAAAGGTCGCTGGGCGGTTGTGCTCCACAAAAAAATGTCCAATCCACGCCAACGCATACGGCACCAGTAAGGCCGCAACAATCCACCACCAATGCTGCGTCACAATTGCCGCTACAAAAATTCCCCAACCCAACAACGTTCCCACAAAGTGCAATCCGCGCGTCCCGGGCTCGCTGTGCGCCCGCACATACTCCGGCCAAAACTCCGCAAACGTCATCCCACCTCCTTCATCGCGCCGCGTATTGTACACGCTCCACGTAGAGCCGCGGCTTTAGCCCGGCATCTTCGGATAAAAATAAAAAGGGGAGCCCAACTTCAGGCTCCCCGGTAAGAGTTTAGGTTTTGTTTAGAAGTCGAACCGCAGCGCCAACTGCGTGATGCGCGGCGACGCCGTGCTGGTGGACGCACCAAACGTCGGGCTGGCCAGATTGCCGTCCGGATTCCCAAAATTCGGGTGGTTGAAGAGGTTGAAGAAATTGGCCATGAACGTAAACGACATCCGCTCGCCAATCCGGAACTTCTTCGATACGCCGAAGTCGGCGTTTACCAACCCCGGACCGTACAGCGCGTTCCGGCCCGTTCCGCCGTTGCACCACAGTCCCTGGTTCACGGTTGCTGGGCAGGTGGTGTCCGCGAATGCATTCGGGTTGAAATACCCATCCGCCGGACTTCCTTTGCCCAGAATCGCATTGGTGATCGGTCCGCCTCCGGTGTAGCTGACGCGGTCGCCGTAAATGCCATCCTTGTTTGCATCGTGATTGGTGTCAATCACAGAGAACCCCGTACCACTCTGGAGGGTAACGATTCCGCTGATACCCCACCCGCCGAGCAGTTTGTTCTCCTTCCAGAAGGGCATGTCATAGCTGAAAGAACCCACAAACCGGTGCCGCAGGTCGAAATCGGCCGGTCCGTAGTCGTTCCAGATATTCATGTTGTCCGTTGGATAGGCTGCGCCAGTCTTCAACGTGAACACGTCGCTCAACTGGTCCAGCGCCTTAGAGTATGTATAGTTCGCGTTGAATTGCAGTCCATTCGTGAAACGCTTGCGTACAACAAGTTGCAAGCCGTTATAGTTCGAATTGAACGCGTTTGTCCGCATGCTGTCGTTCGTGTAGTTCGGATTGATCCGCTTGCTGCTGTACGGAGCGCCGACGGTCCGGCCATCGAACGTGTTCATGTTGACCAAGCCTAGCAGCCCTTTCCCGAAGGTTCCAATGTAGTCCGCTTCAAACACATAATCTTTTGCGAATTCGGTCTGGATGCCGAAGTTGATCTGTTCGTAATACGGGGTGTACATGTTCTGGTCCATGTGCCGGAGTGTTGCGGCAGGCAAGCCATTCGGGAACAAATCCGGGTTCACGAATTGCGCGGTGCCGGTAAAAGGCACTCCGTAGATTCCGGGCGTCTCGAGGTTCCCGCCCGGAGTGCCGTTGATTAACGCGCCAAACGCGCACTGGCAATATCCTGGAGGATTGAACCGGATATTCTCGAAGATGTTGTTGTACATCCGGTCGTAACCGATGCCGTAGCCGCCGCGGACCACGAGTTTCTGGTTACCCCACGAGTCCCACGAAAATCCAACACGCGGTGCGAAGTTGTTATAGTCTTTTGCCCAGATGTCGCTGTTCTTCTGTTGCACTGCACCATTCGCGATCCTTGCATACACGGGACTATTCACCGGCATGAAAGGGTTATTGCTCGCAGTGGGAAACGGAGTCGCGTCCGAACCAAAGTAGAAGTTGGAGTCGAGTCCGGGCTGATAATTGTGTGGCGGGCCAAAGTAGTCATAACGCACACCTAGGTTCAAGGTCAGGGTCCTGGTAATGCGCCAGTCGTCTTGCGCATAGCCGCCGTATTCATTGGCGCGGTACCCACGATAGAAGTCCGGCACCGCTCCTGTCGCCGGCACCACCGCCGCCGAAGCCTCGTACCACGATCCGTACGCCGGTCCGCCAAAGAAGAGGCTGTCGATGTTGTCGCCGAAGGTTTCATCGGTCATGAAGTCTTCGATGTCGTACGGCAGGATTTCGCCGTAGATGTCCGCATTGAACGACGATCCGTTCCTCGTCCGCTCGTAGCTCACACCGAACTTGAAGCTGTGCTTGCCCTTGATGATCGAGAGGTCGTCGCGGTAAATGAATGCATTTTCTGTGAAGAACTGCGGCAGGTTGCTGGCGTTTCCGAAGCTGAACCCGGTTGCATCAAATGCCGTCGCCAACGCCGGGATTTTCGCTGTATTCGCTGCGGAGTCCCCCGGGAAGTCGCCAGTGTGCCGCACATACGCCATGCGCGCTTGATTGGTCATCGTGGGCGAGAGCGTCCACGTCCAGGTGATACCTGCGTTCATCGCTCGGCCGTGTTGCGGCAGGTCCGGCCCGTAATAGCCGTCGCCGCCGGCATACTTCGTGATGCTGTCGGCGTTGTCGTACAGGAACGTGCCGCTCAATTGGTGCCGGTCGGAGATTTTCTGATCGATTTTCGTCGAGTACCGGATCTGGTTGGTCTGTGTCGGCTGGCTCACCGTTACCTCACCGTACACGGGAACCGGATATTGGATGGCGTCGCCACAGGGGTTTGCTGCACCTGGATTGAGCAAGTTGGTATATCCATTACCCGCGCCGGTCCAGAAACCCTGGCCGCACTTGTCTCCAGTCGCCGCCAACGGGAATGGCTCCGCGGTTTGCAATTGCTTGAACACCGTCCCCAGCGTTGCCGAGTTCGGCAATCCGCCCGGGCAGGGCCCGCCGCCAATGTTTACGCAGAGGCCGCCCGTCGCGCTATCGGCGCTTGGACCACCCGATTCCATGAACTGTTCGAATTGCCCGGAGTTCACGAAATCCACAAACTGCTGCGTCGTGCTCGTGAACGTCAATGGCGAACTCGAGCGCACCCGGTGCGCTTCGGTCGTAAAGAAGAAAAAGGTCTTACCCTTGATGATCGGCCCGCCCACCGAACCGCCGAACTGGTTACGCACGAGGTGGTCGGTTTCGCCGCTGGAATTGGAGAAGAAGCTGTTCGCTGCAAGCGCCTGCACGCGGTTGTATTCAAACAACGAGCCGTGATACTGGTCCGTTCCAGAACGCAGCACCGTGTCCGTCACGAACCCGCCCGCCTTGCCGTATTCGGCTGGAGGCAGGTGCTCGATCACGCGGTATTCCGCGATCGCGTCCGGCGAAATCGTCGTATTCGCGCCGCCCGGGCCGTACAGCGAACCGCCGCCGCCCAAGCCCTGGTCATTATTGTCGTACCCTTCCACAAGGAAGTTGCCCGTGCCCGTGCGCGCGCCGTCAACCGATGCTCCGCGTCCCGTTCCGCTGTCCGGCACCACGCCTGCGAGGTTCAAGATGAATTCGTTCTGGCTGCGCGTTTCCAGCGGCAACGATTCCCAGCTCTTCTGGTTCAGCACGTCGCCCACCTGCGACTCG
>DATJZF010000024.1:0-5876 GCA_035499255.1 Dongiaceae bacterium
ACGATAACAAATGCTCTCCGGTATCATTTCGTACCAAACGACGTCCGCCGACACCGTTTGATATCAATCAGTTACATCTCATTGTTGCCCTGTCACGGCAGAGGCCGCGGGTTCGAGTCCCGTCGTCCCCGCCATTCATTCTAAAGCAGTTAAGAGTGAGCGGTAGCAACAGTGGGTGGTAGCCTTAACCTACATCAGTTCGCGACTGTGCTTATTCCCTTAGCGGCGAGAAACTCTTCCTGAGCCGCCCGTATTTTGTCGCTGCCTTCCTGCCTGTCGAGGTCGAGCGCGTCGGTATCTTGCTGTGACGCAGATTGCCCTACACGATAAGGTCTAATCTTCGCTTTTTGAAGCCAGTTTCTTAGGCTGTCTCGAAGATCGTGAAGCCCGAAGCGCTATCCGTACGCGACCTGCACACCCGCCGCTATTCGCACGAGCGAGAATCCTGCGGCGGTGCCTTCCGCCGTCAGCGGCGGAAAAAAATTCTTGTCCTTCGCGTGGCGACCCATATACTCAAAATGCGTCCGGCCGTTTCGAAGATAACAGATGCTTGGCTGCCAAGCATCTTCAAAAGGCACTCTTCCAGTCGCACTCTTCTGAAACACGTCAATCGAGGAGGACTTCAACACCATGCCGCAAGGTAAGAGGAACAGGAAGGAGTTGTCGCCAAAACAATGTGAAGAACTGCTCGCGGCTTTAAGAGTCCGTTTTCAGAAAAACATGAGCCGCCATAAGAGCCTTGATTGGGCACCAATTCAGGCAAGACTGGAAACCAATACCCAAAAACTCTGGTCACTCAATGAAATGGAACGAACCGGCGGGGAACCGGACGTTGTGGGTCATGACAAGAAAACGGGCGAATACATTTTTTATGATTGTTCGCCGGAGAGCCCGAAAGACCGCAGAAGTCTCTGCTACGATCGCGACGCACTGGACTCAAGAAAAGAACATAAACCAAAGGATTGCGTTCTTGACATGGCGGCGAGCATGGGCATCGAGATACTGACGGAAGAACAGTATCGAGAAATGCAAAAACTCGGCAACTTCGATACGAAAACGTCAAGTTGGGTTAAAACACCCTCCGCCGTCCGGGCGCTCGGCGGCGCCCTGTTTTGCGATCGCCGCTTCGATATGGTCTTCGTCTATCACAACGGCGCGGAGTCTTACTATGCCGCGCGGGCATTTCGTGGTTTGCTAAAGGTGTAGCGACAATCCCCCTGGCCCGCGCTCACCGAGCACCGCAGAGTACGCGGGGTCGGGCACAAGGCCTGGCCCATCCGCGCTGTCGCCTCTGGTCCGCGTCGCTGCTGAAACCACCTTAAGCAACCACGGTCTCGCGGACCTCTTCCTGGGATAGTTATGCCTTCTTGCAAAACATCGCGGGCGAACCCAATCTAGGGGCGGAGAGGGAGGGCGACAGTTGAGCCGGGAGGTCAGGGAATAGCTCAGGTGCGCTGCTTTACGCGATCGAGCAGCGCATACACGAGAATTCCCAGAACCGCATTCGCGACTCCCGAACTAATCTCATGGGGCCAGCTCCAGTGCATGTGCAAGCCAACCAGTCCACGCGCGATGATGAAGAAAGCGATCTCGTGCACAACGTAGAACAGGGTAGTCAGCAGAAAGCGGGCGCCCGGATTTTCCACGTCGACTTTGATACCGAGCGAAGAGGCGCCGAATCCGACGAATGTTTTGGCAATCCCGTAAAGTCCGATGGGCTGATGTGTGAGCGCGTCCTGAAGAATCCCGATCAGGCCGCCAGTAAAGAGACCGGCAAGTGGATTCCTTCGCGCGGTCGCGAAGCCGATGGTCACAAGCAGGGGAAGGTCGAAGATCTTGAAGAAAGGAAACCTCAGCGGGACCCAAGCCTGCAAAAAGACCGCTATCAGCGGGATGAGGATGGTCGCTGGAAGGCTGAAGCGATAGACCTCAACCTGCTCTCCGGACGTGTAAGTGATGGCCACCTTATTGTGGAGTGCCCTGCGCCGCTGGCTGCGGTTTCGGCGTGGCGGCTGAATGGACGGGATTGGTTACGGTTTTCGGCGCGGAGCTTCCCGGTCTGGCGGCGCCAGGGGGCGCGGTGGAAACGGCAGGAGACGCGCCGCCGTTTGGCGAATTCGCCTTGGCCGCTCCCGCAGAGGGAGCCATATTCAGGGGTGTTCCGGTAGATTGCGCCGCGGGATTCTTGCCTGAATCTGTTGAACTTTCCGGCTTGGGAGGAACGGAGGGTAACCGCTCCGCGAGAATGTCCACAGCCCGCAGCGGGCCAGTCTGTTCGGGCTGAGATTGCATCTCATCAATTCTGGTGACTACCAGCACTTCTTCCAATCGGCTCAGATCCGCTGCCGGGCGCACACGGATGTTCAGAAACAGGTCATTCCCTGGGGCCACGCGTGTTACCTTACCGACCGGCAGGCCCTTCGGGAAAATGCCATCTCCTCCGCTGGTGAGGACCAGTTCGCCAACCGGCACCGTTTCATCGCTCATCACCTTTTCGAGCACAACATCGCCCGACGGCGTGCCCCGGAGAATGCCCTGCAGGCGTGTTTTATCCAGAATCGCGCCCACGCCGCTGGTCTGATCGTCGATCAGCAGGACTTGCGAGACAGATCGTTCCAGAGGGTTCAAGCCAAAGACCTGGAGCACCTTGCCGACAATGCCGTCCTTGGTGATCACGGCCATATCGGACTTGATCCCTTCGCGGGCTCCCTTGTCAATATAGATCGATCGCGATTGCTCGCTGCCGCTCCATCCGATGACCTGCGCAGCCATCGTTTTCGAAATGAACTGCTCTTTGAACGAAAGCAGGGCCTGCAACCGGTGCGCTTGATCGGCATCCTGGCTCATGCGCGCCTGTTCCAACCGCATCTGCTCGATCTGCTGCTTCAGGTCGCGGTTCTCGGCGCGTACGCCCCGCAGGTAAAGATAGTTGTGCCAGATGTTTCCGGTGGAGGACTGCAACCAGTGAAGTGTTTCTTCAAAAGGAGTAACCGCGCCAACCGCCCAGACGCGAATCAGACGCGTCGGTTCGCTATCGGTGGCGCGCTTGACCTGCACCGCCAAACCCAAGACCTGCGCAAACAGAACCGCCACCAGCACGATCAGGTTGCGATAGCGGCCAAGAACGGATTCCATAAAACCAGTACCCAGTTGCCAGTACCCAGTTGCCAGTCAATTTAACGCGGGCGCCGAAGTTCTGTATCCCGGAGAGTTCTTTCTGGGTACTGGGTACCGGCTGCTGGCTGCCGCGTTTACTCGATCGAAATCTTTCTCAGTAGTTTGAAGTCGCTCAGCATTTTGCCCGTACCCAGCACAACGCTGCATAGAGGATCGTCGGCGATCGAGACCGGCAAGCCGGTTTCTTCCCGAATCCGCTTGTCAAGGTTCTTGAGCAGCGCGCCGCCGCCCGTCAGCACGATGCCGCGGTCGCTGATATCGGCCGAAAGCTCGGGTGGCGTGCGCTCCAGCGCCACACGGATTGCGTTCATGATGGTCGAGACGCATTCACTGAGCGACTCGCGGATTTCGCTGTCGTCCACGGTAATCGTTTTCGGGACGCCTTCGATCAGGTTGCGCCCCTTGATTTCCATGGTCAGCGGCTTGTCGAGCGGGTAGGCCGAACCGATCTCCATTTTGATCTGCTCGGCGGTGCGCTCGCCGACCAGCAGGTTGTACTTGCGTTTGAGGTAATTCATGATGGCCTCGTCCATCTGGTTGCCGGCCATGCGCACCGACCGGGAGTAGACGATGCCGCTCAAAGAAATGACCGCAATATCGGTGGTGCCGCCGCCAATATCAACCACCATGTTGCCGCTGGGTTCGGTGATCGGCAAACCGGCGCCAATCGCTGCGACCATTGCCTGCTCCACCAAATGCACCTCGCTGGCTTTCGCGCGATAAGCGGAATCCATCACGGCGCGCTTTTCCACCTGCGTAATTTCCGAGGGCACACCGATCACGATTCGCGGATGCACCAGCATCTTGCGGTTGTGCGCTTTCTGGATGAAGTAGTTCAACATCTTCTCGGTCACCTTGAAGTCGGCAATCACGCCATCCTTCATCGGCTTAATGGCGACGATGTTGCCCGGCGTGCGGCCCAGCATCTCTTTGGCTTCCTTGCCGACGGCCTCGACCTCGTTCGTATTCTTATTCAAGGCAACAATGGAAGGCTCGTTGACCACGATGCCCTTGCCTCGCGCATAGACCAGCGTGTTGGCGGTTCCAAGGTCAATGGCCAGATCGCTCGAGAACATGCTGAAAAGCGAACGCAGGTTGTGGTTGCGCGAAGATCCATTATGAAAACCGTTATTTGACATGGCAGTACTTCTCTTCTCTCTGAAAATCGTCTCTCCCCGGAACCTGGGCCGTGCTTTCTGCGGGAGTCTATTGTTTCGGTCTCTCTATTCTACTTTGTTCCAGTCCAGCAGGTTACCACTTGTGCAACTATTTCCAACCCAGGGCACGCAGCCGGCCGCCCGAAGTCTACTGTATGACCACCTTTTCCTGGTGAGTCTTCACTCCCCCCTTGGAGTTCTGGGCTGTCACCGTGATCAGGTTCTCGCCGTTTGACAAGGGTGGCGTGAAGTAGTGGAAAGAGCCGTCGTCGCTGACCATTGGGACTTCCCTGCCATTCACCATCACGCGCGCCCCTGCCTCGGTCTTGCCGGTCACTTCAATCACATGCCCGTGCTGGACGAAGGGATCGATATCGAGCGGCAACTCCACCTTCTCCTTGCTTTTGGCGATGATCGTAAACCTGTTCTTTTCGCTTTCCACCGATTCGCGTCCGGATGCGTCATAGGACTGAATCGACCAGTAATAAGGGCCAATGGGCATGCCCGTCACCACCACACTAGGCGTGTCCACCTTGCGGTCCAGCAGCAACGACGAAAAATACGGGTTGTGGGCGATGCGCAACCGGTAGCCGGCGGCGCTGGTGATCGGGGTCCAGGCAAACTCCACTTCCTTCGACGTGTCCCCGGCGTTCACAAAAACCGGCATCATGTTGCCTGGCGTAATGGGAGCGGGCGGACCCACTTCGGTGGCCCGTTCCATTTTCTTCGAGTCAGTCTTGAAACTGACCTTCTCCCAGCTGGCCAGACGAACACTCTCGCCGTTGCGCTCGATGTCGCCGCTGCCTTTTTTCACCAGAATCTCGTGTTGATCGTCCTTCGGATTATTGCGCACCATGGCCGAAGAATCGGGAGCCAGGGATGCCTTCGCGCCGGCAACAATCACCTGCGATTTTGATCCTTGCACGTACGTGGCGGTGGTCAGGTCGACCGTGCCGGTCGTCACGGCGACGGCCACATTCGTCTGCTGCTGATCGTTGGCCGAGTTCTCCTCGATCACAATCAGAGAGTCCTGCTTGATCGTGTAGTTGGTTCCGTCGTTGAAGACAATTTTCGCCATGCCTTCGGCCGCCGTCTGCACTACGTCGCCTTTCTCCAGCGGCACGTTGTAGTCCGCCGTGATCCAACTGTTGCCATTCCCCTTGCGCACGCGCACGGTTCCATCAAGCGCGGTAAAGTGAGCTTGCTTTCCCACGGGCGCCGATGGCGTTTTCAGAGGCGGCGCCAGTCCGGCAACCTTCTCCAGCAGATCGGTGGAGATTCTTTCCGCCGTGCGGATCGTCGAATCAGTCACGGTTGGAAACGCCAGGTGTAAGGCGCCACCCAGAATCACAGCGGCCCCCAGGGTCATCAGCAGCACGCTACGGTAGGTCACCGTCTTCCATGCTACGTACACTCCGGGCTTGGACTGTTTCGACACGAACTCCTGCTTACCTCAACAAGAACCAGCGACAATACGCGATATTTTCAAGCTACCTGCATGATATCTCCGGTAGCAGCCGTTACAGACTTGGGTCATGGCGG
>DATJZF010000025.1:0-63465 GCA_035499255.1 Dongiaceae bacterium
CGGAAGTCGCGCGCCCGCGTCGTGAGCTGATAATCGCCGGGTTCGATGCGATTAAAGCAGAACTGTCCAGAGGCATCGGAGTGGACAGTGAAGCGAATACCTTCGGAGGTCAATTCGAGTGCCGCTTCGCCGATTGCCGCACCTGTCTGGTCCTGCACTACACCACAGATGTTCCCAGGGTCTGCTGGCCGAGGTGTGGCGGATAGGAGCAGCCACAAGAGAGCGATTGCCGTCGAGCCCATAGCCAGCGACATATTAACCTAAGTTAATGTCACAGGTAAAGCAAGATTAATACTGAGCGCAGATGCTTGCGGATCACACCTGTAAGCCGAAAGATCGCATGCCGGGTGCCGCACTCCTTGCGTCTTCTGCAAAGAGTGCGGATTTTCTCTTCTTGTCTTTTCCGAAACGAACTCGCTCCTTCTCTTTGTACCGGCGGCTTTACGCCGCCATCTTGCCTTCCGACTGTAGCGCCGCGGCTTTTAGCCCGGCATCTTCGATCTTGTTGTGCCTTTTGTAGCGGCGGGTCTTCAGACCCGTGCCGTGCCTTCCTTCACCGTTCCCCGGACCGCTATCTGGTGACCAAATCGTTCGAATTGATGTGGTACCCGTACAGCGTCGCCTAGTTGTCCTTTATATGCCACAGGAACTGCTCGGTGCCGGAGCCCTGGGAGAATGTGGTGTCGTAAACAAGGGTAACCGTGGCGCCCTGACCGGCGTACCACGCTACACCGGTATTGCGAAGGTTGGAGCTTTGCACTGTGCCCAGCTTGTTGTGAACCGCTTTGAGCAGCTTGTCGAAATCGGCCTCGGTGGATGCGGCCTTGAATTTTTGGTCCGTTGCCGCGTAGATCGCGCTGTACTGTTCCGTATCGAGCTGCGCATGGAACATCCCCACGCTATCTTTGGCGAGTTCGATGTTCTTGGTCGCGGCGCACTACCGGGTCACAGTAGATGCAGGTCACTCCAAAGTGATTTGCCTCCGGCTCTCTCCAAGTTCTCAAGACCACAGGAGCGAACCTTTCGGGACGCAATTTGATCAAGTCTTCGCAAGCCGGCTTCGGGAATCGGATCACACGGATATTCCTGCGCAACGAACAAGGCCGGCGTCCCGTTTATGGCGGGACGGAAAAGTTCCAGAGTGATCCTTTCTGGCGCGACAATATCTGCTTCTTTGAATACTTCCATGGCGACAACGGTGCCGGGCTCGGCGCCAGCCACCAAACCGGCTGGACCGGACTCGTTGCCAAGCTCATCGAGCTTTACAGCTATCTTGATTCCGAGCGGATCCTAGAGATGGGCCGACAGGCTGCGTTCACGGACAAAACGAGAAGCTTGTAAGTTTGATGGGGCTTCGATCAGTTGAAAAAGCGTGTATGAGTGTCACTCGCGATGGATATTCCCAACCCACACTCCAACCCACAGTTAGAGCTGTCTTGTATGTTTTCCGCGTATTTTGGCAGTCCCCGCGGTCTCGCAACGCAGAGCCGAACCAAGACAAATGTGCACGGCAGAAGTGTCAGGCGAGAGATTGTGGGGTGGGGAAAATTGGCGTACGGAACTTGCTGAACTTTTGCTGAACAATAGTCTGCAAATCAGGTATGGCGCTGCAACTGAGGAGTATCCAACTCAAACAAAACAAATGAAAATCGATCAGTGCGAACAGGTCAGGTAGAATTAGCAAACCGCCGCCTTCAGCCTCTCGGCCACCTCTCCGGCGTGTGCTTTCGACAGCTTACCATAGGGAATACATTTTCGCTGGCCATTCCCTGGAAGAACGTCACGCGCGGAAGAACCACCACCCGCGGCGTTTATCTGTGCTTTCGGCAGGCTTCTGGTGAGTTTTAGGGCTTCTTGTCCGAATGCGCGGCCTCGGGCAGAATGAAGCGAGCCATGCTGACGGATGCGCCGCCTCGAAAAAAAAATAGGCAACTCTTCGCTGAAAGCGACAAGCTCAACATTTTGCGCGTGCCCGTGGATGACAGGCTGCGGAGAACTGCGGCCGCCATCGAAGCTGCCATGGAGACAAAACGGACCAGAGAAGTTCTCCGGGCCTCGGAAGACTTTCTTGCTACCGCCGCCGATTTCTATCAAGTCAAGCACTGCGACGTGCGAGTCCTCGCCGCTAGACCTCTCCGCGTCAGAGAGCGTTCAACAACCGAGCTTTTTGGCGATTACAGTCCAAATGCCATTCTCATTCGCGTCTGGATGAAAACGCCGATCCGCAAAGAGGTCACTTCGTTCGGGACCTTCTTGAGCACCCTATGCCACGAGTTTTGCCACCACCTGGACTTCCAGAGATTTCCGGACTCCTGGCATACCCGTGGATTTTATGAACGCTCGGCCGCGCTTTATCACCATGCCCGCGGGACGCCCCAAAAGAGACTCATTTGGCTACCCGTGCCTGGTCATCGTTGGCGCATCGACTGGCAACTTACCAACCGCGCGCTTCATCCACCGCCTTCGAACTGACATGCCGAAGACAAGCGCAGGACTGTTGATGTTCAGGAGGCGTGATGCGAGCCTGCAAGTATTCTTAGCTCATCCTGGAGGACCACTCTGGAAGAACAAGGACGCCGGCGCGTGGTCCATTCCTAAGGGTGAACGCGTTGAAGGTGAGGAAGCTCTGGACGCGGCAAAAAGAGAATTCGAGGAAGAAACCGGGATTAAAGCGAATGGAGAATTTATTTCACTAGGCGAGGCCAAGCAATCCGGCGGCAAAGTGGTCTTCGCGTGGGCCTTCGAAGGCGATTGCTCGCCAGACGAAGTTCGCAGCAACACTTTCTCGATGGAATGGCCACCCGGATCCGGCCGGAAACAAGATTTTCCAGAAATGGACCGGGCAGATTGGTTCCCCGTCGACGAGGCGCGCACGCGCATTTCGAAGGGGCAGCTTATATTCTTGGATCGCCTCGTGAACCATTTCCAGTAGCCAGCGGCGGGCACCGGTCGGCCCTAAGATCTACACTTTCCTCGTGCAACTATTACACCCTAGATCGGCCTAGCGCCGCGTACCCGATATTTTGGATTGCCGCGCTCATCGCCTCAATCTAATTATGTGTTCATGGACACTACTCCAAAAATTCTTTTCCTTTGCACAGGAGATGCGGTCCGCAGTCAAATGGCACAGGGGTTCCTATCCAGATTGGCAGGGAATCGCGTGACGGCCGTGAGTGCGGGCATTGCATCAACACGCGTCGATCCTCTTGCTGTGGAGGCAATGCAAGAGATTGGTATCGACATAAGCCGCCAGGAAGCCAAATCCGTCTCCAGAATTGTCGTTCGCGGGCCTCGCGGCGGCTCCGGTCTCCGGGCGAACACGGCGTCGGCCGTCTCCAGGTATCGGGATAACTCTCCGTACAGCTTTTCTTCAAACTCTACCCAGCGCATCAGCGTTTTCAGCAGGTAACTGCTCACCGAGCGCTGGTCTCGTTTCACCCGGAGGCGGATTTCTTTCGCCTCCTCTTCCAGGCAGCTGATTAAAATAGCTGCTCTTTGTGACATGGCAAGGTCTATATCAGATGCTATAGGAATTTGACAATCCTCGACTAGCGGATGATACTCGTCCCCCGGGCATTCTCATTCTCCTTTTCGCCTCTGCTCCTCTTCGGTTCTCTCGCCCGGGTCTCTGAGGTGCTCGCCCATGAAGCAAACGTACGACGTATTTTCCGGGGCCCCAGAGGAAGAGGTTCTCTGGCTGGAGGCAGTAGATGGCCTGAACCACGCCATTGACCGGATGACGCAGCGGTCCAGGGAAAACCCTGGGCGCTATTTCGTTTATAACACCAGCAGCCAGACCGTCGTTGCCTCCATCGATACCTTCCAATCCGATTACGGCCCCGCTCAGACTCATCAGCACCCCTCGTAGAAAGATCCGATGTCGCAGTAGCCTCTGGCGACGTGAATTCGAATCCTGCCTGCCCTTGCAAGGAAGAGATGGAGCGCAGGTACGGTGTGTGTTTTGCCCGCATGAATGAGGACGCAGTGGTGGTCGAAACCGGCACCGGAACGGGTAATGCCTAAGATCTGATGACCAGGCTGGCTTGGTGGGAGTCTCCCGGCACCTATTTCATTGTCTGCACCAATACGAGCATCGTGTGCGGCACCATCGACACGACCGAGGTTGTCCCCCTCCCCGCATGGCGCCAATAGCGGCACCGATTCCCAGCCCTCGCGCGTGAACTCGTCACTTCTCAGTGATGCGGAGGCTGCGACTCATGCGGAGGCTGTGACTCATGCTGAGGGGGCGCCGCTTGATGCGGCTGTGGGGCGTGCTGCTGCATCTGCTGCTGTTGCTGCACATGTCGTTGTTGCATCTGCGCGGTCTGCTGCTGGTGTTTCTGCTCCATCTGTTGCTTGTGCTGCTCGTCGGCCTGGCGTTTTTGTGCCTGTTGGTGTTCCTTGTCTTGTTGTTGCTGGAGCTTTTGCCGGTCCTGCGTCTGCTTCTGGTACATCTTCTCCTGCTGCTTTTGGTACTTTTGCTCTTCTTTGCTGGCGTTCGCATTCGCCGCATTGGGCCGGTCGTATGGTGGCAAGTCGTTCGGATGAATTGCGCGTGCGTTGCCGTTTCCGCCTCCAGGCTGTGCGTTGTTCTTTGTCTCTGGTGGCCTTGCACCGTTTGTGCGGTTCGGGGGCGGCGTATATCGGCCCCCTTCCTTCGCTGCCACCACGTTTTGCCCGTGAAATTCCGCAGGTTTAGCCGTTGCGGCAACGGGCGGTTTGCCCTGATTCACGGAAGCCCGAAACTCCCGATTTTGCCGGGCCGCGTCCATGTGTTGGGTTTGCGCCGCGGTCATCGCTACGTGCCGTTCCCGAGCCGCTGCTTCCTCTTGTGCAGTCGCGCGCGTATTCACTCCGCCATTCCCGCCGTTATAGCTCACGCGTGTCACATTCACGTTTCGATTTTCGACCGTGGTGTTGTACACGTTGTGAATCACGGTTACATTCACGTTGTTTACTGTGCGGTTGTAGTAGAAGTGGCCACGGTCCCACCGTCCCCCTTCGTAACCATGCCCGAAATACCCAAACCCGTACACGATGCCGCCGTAGAAGCCCACTGTAGGCCCCCAGTAGCCCGCGTGCCACAGATAACCTCCACCTCCCCAGCCCCAATATCCCGGTGTCCACAAATAGCCCACCTCAGGCGCCATTGCCCACGTCCCCGGCACCCAGTAATAATCGTCGCCGTCCCAAGCCCAGTATCCCGGCACCCAAATGTAGTCCTCAGCGGGGCAGGGCGGTTGCTCGTAAACAGGTAATTCCGGCGGCGCGAACGCCACGGTCACCGCAACTTGAGCGTGTGACGGAGTGGCAGTCGCCAAAAGCAAAATTATCGGAACCATCGACAGAAGCACCACATTCCATCCTCGCTTGCCCACGTCGATCCCACTCATTCGCTTGCACTCCTTTCAACGGTGGCTGGCGAACCTTCGTACTGAACTGCGCTTGCTAATTACCGATGGCAGGCAGGGACCGTAATTCATTCTTATCTGTGACACACGAGACTACAGTCAGGCCATACATGACCCGCTGTATATGACGTGCGGCTGCGAGGTAACAAGATCCGAGGCTTCACTTCGAGACTTCGATCCACGACGATGTGGACGTGGACGGATCTTGCACAGCATCTGGCGGCTCTGTTGGTTCCACGGCAGTTCCGAGCATGTTCGAAAACGGCGTAAGCACTGGATGATAATCGATCAGCAATTTCACAATTCCGGTCAGCGGCAAGGCCAGAAGAATCCCGAAAATTCCCCACAGCCAGCCCCAAAACAAAATTCCGGCAGTGGCAGCCACCGGCCCGATATTGATTCGCGTTCCCACAAATCGCGGAATGATCAGGTTCGCGGAAACGACGTGCATTGAAATCACGCCAGCTATGAGAATTACAATGGTCCCCAGCGGGAAGTGCTGAACCACGGCCGCGGCGGCCGGCAGCATCGAGGCCAGGATGGCTCCAAGGAACGGGATCAGGTTCAAAATGCCACTCGCGAAGCCCACCACAAATGCTCCCCGCACGTTCAGAGCGGACATCAGAAGCATGGTCAAAATCGCCATAACCAGGCCGACAAGCACGTTGCTGATCACAAACCGGCGCACAATGCTCGCCACGCGCGTCGCAAACTCGTTCGGGTCGTGCTTCGGACCCAACACGTATGCGACGGTGTTGTACCACTTCTCTTTCTGCAACAGCATGAAGAACATCAGGAACGGCACGAGGCCCAATACAACCAACGTGCTCGAGACCGAGCCAAAACCCCTCACCACGTAGGACGGCCAGCTGGGCGCCTGCTTGACCTTGACCTCCGGCACCGCCCGCGATGGCGCATCGGCGCCGATTTTCCCCGCCGTTTCCTCCATTCTTGCGAGTTTGTGCTCGAAGGGAGCTATCATTTGCCGGATCTGTTCTGCGTAAATCGGGGCACGATCGGCGATGGCCGAGGCACGGCCAAAAATTGCAAACGAAAACAAACCCAGCACGGCCATTCCCGTAATGATGAGGAGCACAGAAGACACGGAACGCGGCATCCAACGCTCGCACGCGCAAATCACCGGGTCCACCAAAATGGAAAGGAACGTTGCGAGAACTATCGTGATGCAGAACGAACTCGCGAAATAACAGAAAACAATCAGCAGCGCTACGACGATCCCGCCTAGCAGAATCACGATCTTGCTTAAAGCATGAGCGTGATCGGAGTCCGCTGCTTCGATTCTCATCGCGCCCTTTCGGAAGGACGCCCCTCTTCCTCCGCCGTTCCGGAAGAAGAGGGGCGCGGGGTGGTCAGGTTAGAGAAGGTCAAGAATCCGTTTACCGGTTGTAGCCGGCGCCGCGGGAAGCCGCTCGATCCGTTTTCGCGTCGGAGGACGATTCCGACGTGGACGAAACATCCTCCGCTCCAGTCCGCTTCATTACTTCTTTCGCGCGATCGATTTCTTCCGAAGTATCGCAGTGGACCGATAACAGGATGCCGCCTTTGCTCAGGCGTCCTTCGTAACGCTTCGCCTCAAATTCGGGAATGCCCATGCCAATGAGCGCCCCAGTAAATCCGCCAACCGCGCCCCCTACCCCCACTCCCGCCAGTGCCGCGACCAGCGGCCCGGCCGCCAAAAACGGCCCCAAGCCCGGAACGGCCAATGCGCCGATGCCTACCAGCCAGCCCAAAGCTCCGCCAATCACCGCGCCGGAGCCTGCTCCCGCTGTCGCGCCTTCTGGAGCTTTCGTCTCCTTCAACGTCGCCAGTTCTTTTGATCCGAGGTTCTCCGGCAGAAGTACCGAAATATCGTTGCTCTGAAAACCCGCATCGCGAAATGCATCGATGGCGGCCTCCACTGAATTTCGCGTCGAGTAAATGCCAAACACAGACCTATTTTTAGCCATCTTTACAGCTCCCCTTGGTTTGCTCTCTTTCGGACCTGCTCCGGAATCCTGAATCCTCGGCAGGTATCGTGTCGCCTAGCTACCTTGCGCTAGTCGTGCGCGCCTTCCAATACACAGAAAGCACCACTTTCAAACAAAAACGCTCGGACGAATCACGGGATGGGACGCCGGCCTTGCAGCACGCGAATGAGGATGACCACCAACGCGATCGCCAGGAGAATGTGAACGAATCCGCCCAAGGTGTAAGACGACACCAGACCAGCCAGCCAAAGCACCAGTAGAACGATCGCGATTGTCGTTAACAGATCCACGGTGCGCTCTCCCCGAAATTGAGAATGGATGGAAAAAAATAGAAAAGGGAGCCGCTGCCCGCCCTATGATGCATTACGGCTCCCCCACATTGACAGACCGCCAAAGGCAGCATGTCAATCTCTTTGTCAACGCCCTGCGTGAGTCTTCGAACTTCTCTCTGCCGCCCTGGCGTTCGCGTTTAAAGAAGAGGAGAAATCATCGATCTGCCGCTCCGCCTCTTCCTTCGCAATTCCGTACCGCTCTTGAATCTTCCCGACTAACTGCTCTCGCTTGCCGGCAATCTGCTGCAGATCGTCATCCGTCAACTTGCCCCACTTCTCTTTCAGCTGCCCGGCGTATTGCTTCCACTTACCTTCAACCTGTTCCCAGTTCATTTGGTCTTCCTCGCTCCCCTTGTAGTCAGGTCCGGGGGCTGAGCTGGGTCGCTCCTGACGTGCCAATGAAACCGCAATCGCCTGCTCGCGTACATACCCAAAAGGCAGGGCGGCCATGGGGACAATGCTGTATGTCGCGCGCTTTAAGGGCTAATGCACAAAGCCGTCGGGTGATCTCCCGATAGGCTGGTCTGCGCTTGGGGGTTAGAAAGAAAGCGAGGCTGCCGCTTCACAGCCGAAATGGTTTGAAAAGGAGACAAGAAATGCTTCGTTGGGCATTAGCGTTCTTCATCGTGGCACTTGTTGCGGCCCTGCTCGGGTTCACAGGCATTGCAGTAGCCACAGCCGGTATCGCCAAGATTCTGTTTTACATTTTCCTCGTGTTGTTCTTGGTTTCCCTCGTCGGCCATCTACTTCGACGCACATGAGTCCTGATTCGGGACGGAAAGGCTAAACCATGAGTGGACGCACCCTCCTCGCTGTCGTTTTAGTCATTCTTGGCGCAATTGCTCTGGCCTACCAAGGAATTACTTACACTACCCAGAAGAAAGTGGTGGACATCGGGCCTATTCAAGCGACTAAACAAGAGCATCACACTATCCCGTTGCCTCCGATCCTGGGCGCAATTGCCGTCATTGCCGGGATAGCGGTTCTGGTCACGGGCCGCAAGGGCGTCTGATTTTTCGCTTAGCAAGCTCACTCGGGCCAGGCGGGGCCTCACGATGATGCCCCGCCTGTTATCTTGGGACCGGATCCGTCATGAATAAACGCACGTGGCTTTTCGTCACTGTGGTGTTTTGCTTCGGTTTCGAGGCCTTGCTTGTCATACTCCGCCCGACTTTGGGCTTACTGCTTCACACAAGAATCGAGCGTTTCCTGGCCGATCGTTTCCAAAGCCAGGTTTCTATCTCGGAATTCCGTTTCTCCTTTCGCCCTCTCCCCAAGGTCACGATTGTCGGACTCACGCTCCGCCATCATAATCGGAGCGACATCGCGCCTCTCCTCCACATTGCCGAGCTGTCCCTAACACCGGATTTGACCAGCCTGCTCAGACCGAAATTGCGTTTCGCCAGCGTGCAAGTGAATGGGCTCGAGCTTACGTTCCCTCCCCGCGCGCCTACTGAGGCCAGAAAAAAAGATTCTTCGTTTGACTTGCCGGCGAAATTCCCTCTTCTTGTCGCGGAACTAACCGCACGCAACGTGACCATTACCCTTTTGCCCGCGCGTTTCGACAAGCGGCCGCTAGTTCTCATGCTGGGCCAGCTGAAATTCAGGAATCTGAACTTCGATGCGCCCTCCGAATTCGAAGCACAACTGACCAACGCCGTACCGCGCGGCGAAATTCATGTCAAGGGCACCTTTGGACCATGGCACGGTCTGGAGCCGACCGCCACGCCAATCCAGGCGGATTACGAGTTCTTGCATGCCGATCTCGGAACCATCAGAGGTCTGCGAGGCATGCTCTCTTCGACTGGCAATTTCGCGGGACCGCTCGACTATCTCGAGGTACACGGAAACACCGTCACACCGGACTTCACGCTTGCTCGTGTTGGTAATCCGCTGGAGCTTCGCACAGAATTCTCCGCGGTGGTCGATGGCACCAATGGGAACACTTACCTCCACTCGATCGCGGCGCATTTCCTTTCGACCACCCTGTATGTGAACGGCGAAGTCGTCGACCTTGTGTCGGGAATCCCGGCGCGAACAATCATCCTCCAAGCTGAATCGAATTCGGCTCGTGCAGAGGATCTGATCCGTCTTGCCGTGAAAACGCCATCGCCTGTCCTGAAAGGGCCCGTCAGACTGAAGGCACGCATTCGCATTCCAGAGCAAGACAAGGACCTAAGCGATCGGCTGGATGTGGCCGCAAGTTTTCTCCTCGCGCCTGGCGAATTCGGGAATCCGAGTCTGCAGGGGAAAGTGGACGCACTTAGCCGCAAGGGCCTGGGCCAACCCAAGGACATGTCCATCGCTCACGTGCCCTCCCGTCTTGACGCCTCTATCCATACCGTGCAGGGGATCGTTCATTTTTCAAAAATCGCTTACGCCGTTCCGGGCGCCCACCTCAACGTGCTTGGCAGTTACACACTAGGGAAAGGCACACTTAATTTTCGTGGTTACCTGTTTCTGGATGCCAGCCTTTCCCAGACGACCACAGGAATCAAGTCGCTCCTGCTCAAACCGGTAGACCCTTTCTTTCGGTCCCCTGACGGTGGCACGAAATTGCCGGTAAAGATTACCGGGACGAAGGACCACCCGATCTTCGGTCTAGATCGAAACAAAGGAGATAAGCGAACAGTTTCGCGGGGCATTGCCGCGAATTTGCGCTAAACTAGCGGCCTCCCGCCCGGCTCGGTTCTCCGCAAACCCAAAATACAGGCATCCCTGTATTCATTGTCTTGCGGTCGAGCAACATCATGTAGGCGCATTACGTTAGTCAGCAGTGGGGATTCTAAATATCCGTGACTTCCGTCAGCCCGTGGCAGTATTTTCTGCCATGCCCAAAATGATGAGAGCGCGTTGAAGATGGGAACCGGACTTTGAAAATACTCGTAGCCGACGACCATGACATTATTCGACGCGGCCTGAAGCAGCTCCTCACCGCCCGATCCGGTTGGGAAGTTTCCGGCGAAGCGAAAACCGGGCGTGAGGCGGTCACTTTGGCCGAGACTCTCAAACCCGATGTAGCGGTGCTGGATATCAGCATGCCCGACCTCAACGGGTTGGAGGCTGCGCGGCAAATTCAGAAGAACTCGCCCAAAACCGGCATTCTGATCTTGACCATGCACTTCACGGATCAACTAGTGCGCGACGTGATCGATTGCGGTGCGCGCGGCTACATTCTCAAATCTGACGCGGACCGGGACCTGGTGAGCGCGGTGGAGGCCATCTCCAATCGCAGGACGTACTTCACCCGCGAGGCTTCCGAGATCCTGCTGGACGGGTTCGCCCGCTCCGATGTTGCTCTCGATCCCAAACCCACCCTGCGAAGCAGGTTGACCGCCCGCGAACGTGAAATCGTTCAGTTGCTCGCTGAAGGTCGCAGCAGCAAAGAAGTTGCCGTGGCGCTCGGCATCAGCGTCAAGACAGCCGAAACTCATCGTGCCAACATTATGCGGAAGCTCGAACTGCATTCCGTTAGCGAATTGGTGCGCTACGCGATCCGAAACCAGATTATTGAGGCCTAACTCCCCGCGATCCGCTCTCCGCCTGCCCCAGGTCACGATAATTGTCCAACGGCTATCTCTGGTCGAATGATTGCTCCAGATGACCGGCGTCCCAGGAGAGGAGCAATGCCCACTGTCTTGGTCGTAGACGACCATTCTTTCATTCGTCGTGGTGTCCGTTCGATTCTCGAGCCGTTTCCCGAATGGCAACTGTGTGGCGAAGCCGAAAACGGGCAGGAGGCCATTCGGAAGGCTGCCGAACTTCGGCCCTCCATCATTATCATGGACGTTTCTATGCCAGTCCTTGATGGTATTGCTGCCACACAGGCAATCAAGAGATCCCTTCCCGAAACCCATGTCGTGCTTCTTACCTTGCACAATTCCCGCGAACTTCTCTCGCGTGCATTCCAGGCCGGGGCTCGCGGCTACGTCCTCAAGGCCGATGTTGACGGCGAGTTATTGAAAGCGTTGCGCGTCGTCGTAGGAGACGGATCCTACATTAGTCCCAAAATCGACGAAAGCTCCGCAAAATCCGTCGTTCGGGAAATTACGAAGGGCCCCCCGCCCCACGCGTAACATTGACCATCGCCCGGGATGCCTTGCGGTACCATTTACGCTCCAAACCGGCGTGCACCAGAAATCGCAGGCGTTGTGATCAAGAGTTAGTCCAAGCGAAAGGCAGATCCTTGGCTAAAGGTTTCGTCAAAGGAAAGCTCGGCTCAGCGGGCCACTCGACTACCGGTGTGATCACGATTTTTTTGGCGGCCCTTCTGTTTGTGGCGACCGCGATCGTGGGTTGGATCGTTGTCGACCGGATGCACGAGAGCCAGCGTTGGGTGCTTCACACCTATGAAGTTCGCGGTCAGATCCGCCAGGCCCGGCTGACCGGGTTGGATCTGTCGAGCAGGCTCGCCACCGCCTTGCAGATGAATGACGCCAGCTATCTACAGGGCGTTGCGGAAGACCTCGATCGCCAACGCGATTCGCTCTTCTCTTTGCGGGAACTAACAAAGGACAATCCCGTGCAACAAGAGCGGCTGAGTGAGATCGAGCCGCTCCTGGCCGAGCTGCATTCAAAAGTCGGAAGTTGCCGGACCAGTCTCACCTGTTTGCCAGGTCCGGAGAGCGCGCGCCAGGACCTTCTGCGAGTGACATGGGACCGCAAAGAACAAATGTTGGCCATCCTTGAGGCCATGGAACGCGAAGAAGATCGCTTGCTCAACGAACGGCTGGCGCTTTGGTCCGGCCACTTCCGTCTCCTGATCGCGGTCCTGGTCACTTCGTTCGTCACCGCCGTGATCTTGACCTTTTTCAACCTCCGTTCTCTGTTCAATGAAGCGGAGCGCCGTAGCCGAAGCGAACAGCTGATTCGCGAACACGTAGACTCTTACCGGGCGTTAAGCGGCCGCATTCTCGAACTTCAGGACTCGGAGAGGCGCAAGATCGCACGCGAATTGCATGACAGTGTCGGCCAATACCTGGCCGGCGTTCGTTTGCAGTTGACCCAATTGGAACGGCTTTGTGCGGGAGACTCCCCGAATATCAAGGCTCACTTTTCTGAGACCATGGAACTCGTCGATCGTTCCCTTGGCGAAGTCCGCACCATCTCCCACCTCCTTCATCCGCCGCTTCTCGATGAACTTGGCTTGTACTCGGCGGCTCGCTGGTATGTTGAAGGCTTTGCGAAGCGCAGCGACATCGAGGCTAGCTTCACCGTGGATGATTTTTCGGGGCGGCTGCACAAGGACTCGGAGCTGGCCCTGTTCCGCGTGCTGCAGGAAGCTCTGACGAATGTCCATCGCCACTCGAACGCCCGGCGCGTGCGCGTTGACCTCAGCTGCAAGAACGGCGTGGCCACCGTGCAGGTTACCGACAATGGACACGGCATACCGCCGGGACTTCTGCGTCGCTTCCGAGACGGCCATGGTGGCGGTATCGGGCTGGCAGGCATGCGCGAACGGCTCGCGGACCTACGCGGGCGGCTGTACGTCGAGTCGGATTCCTCGGGCACCACGATTCGTGCCACCGTTCCTGTCGATTCGTGCCTCTCGCCGCAGAACCCCCGGAATTCGGAGTACGCCTGATCCTCGCCGCCATGCCAGATTTCATCCGAATTTTAATCTCGGCTGGCTGACCAAATCTCGCAAGGTGGCGTCTAACTAAAACAGTGGAGGTCCGTGGCTTGGCTTGTACGGGCGGCCGGCAACTCTTTTTTTTCCTGCAATTTGGACCTACAATAGGCTTAGTGGTGAGCTGTTTGTAGCCATCAGGAATTCGAACACAGCTCTGGCTGACGCCGGTGCATCCGCGACTTCCCCTGACTGGTATCGTCTGCGAAACATTTGACCGTGGCAGGTCGTATTAGAATTAGGCACAGCAGCCTCCCTAACTGAGTTTTGGTGTCCCGCCGCGCGGGTGGTCCGCAGCGGATCGGCGAAAGGATCAGTATGAAGACGTGGCATAAGGTCGCAATCGGTGTGGGCGGAGCCGCGGCGATCGCAATTATCGTCGCCGTCAGTATTAACCAAGCCAACAAAGGCGTGGTCACAGTGCAGACCTCGAAAGTAGCCAAGCAGGAATCGCTGGTGTCCCAAGTTACCGCTTCTGGCGAAATCAAGCCCACTACCTACACCAACATCATGGCTCAGGGCTTCGGCCGCATTACTGAGATTCTGGTCAAGGAAGGCGACCATATCAAGAAGGGCGACAAACTGCTCCTGCAGGATAACGTGCAGGCAAATGCCGACGTCGCTGCCCAAGCGGCTGCCATCAATTCCAACGAGTCCGGCGTTCAAGCTGCCGATTCCAGCTACAAGGCTGCTCAGTCTGACCTGTCCATGCAGGAAGCCAATCTGGAGAAAGCCAAGCTCGATTTCGATCGCGGCCAGGGGCTATTCAAAGATGGCTTGATTCCCAAGCAGGATTTTGATCAGCGCAAAACTACCTATGACGCCGCGGTTGCCACTGTGGAAGCTTCCCGCGCTCGCATGTTGGCCCAGAAAGCTCAACTCGAACAGGTTCGTTCCCAACTCGCGCAGGGCAAGGCCGTCCTGGTTCACCAGCAAGATGTGCTGTCAAAGACCGTCTATACGTCCCCAATCAACGGAATCGTCAGCTATTTGCCTGTGCGCATGGGCGAGTATGTCGTTCCCGGCATCCAGAACGCTACCGGAAGCTTTCTGATGACACTGTCCGACATGTCGGTCGTAACCTCAGAAGTAAAAGTCGATGAGACCGACATCGTCAACGTAAAGATCGGTCAGGACGCGGACGTCACCATCGACGCGGTCCCCGGTAAGGTTTTTAAAGGCAAAGTGACAGAGATCGGTTCGCAAGCTGTGCTGCGTACTTCCGGCCTTGCCACCACTCAGACCACCACCAGCAATCAGGAAGCGAAAGACTTTAAGGTCGTGGTGACGCTCGAGAGTCCTCCGGAAAATCTGCGGCCTGGCCTGTCCACCACCGCAAAGATCAAAACCGCGGAACGCAAGAACGTTGTGGCGATTCCTATTCAGGCTCTCGCGGTCCGGTCGCGCAAAGACCTCGAGGAGGCTGCCAAGAACGCCAAGAAAGATGGCAGTGTCACCCTTGCCGCTCCGCCACCCGCTGCTACGGGAGATCCAAAGAAGGATGAAGTGCAAGGGGTGTTCGTCGTAAACGCCAAGAAGGCGGTATTTCGCCCTGTCGAGACGGGCATCTCCGGCGTCACCGATATCGAAATTACGAAAGGCCTCGAACCTGGAGATGAGATCGTCGTAGGCAGTTACAAGGCCCTGCGCACGCTCAAGCCGGAAGCTTCTGTAAAGGTCGACAACTCCGCTCCAAAGAAGACGGACGAAGAATCGAAATAATCACCGGCACCCGGGAGAAAACATGCCCACTGAAATCACAGCGTCAGAGTCTTATCGTCAGGACCTTGTCGATACTGGCGTAGTAATCCGCACCGAAGGCCTGACCAAGACTTACGAAATGGGCGCCGAGCAGGTTCACGCACTGCAGGGCGTCGATGTCGAAATTCGCAAAGGCGAATACGTCGCGATCATGGGTCCTTCGGGTTCGGGTAAGTCCACCCTCATGAACTTGATTGGCTGCCTGGATTCCCCCACCTCCGGCCGCTACTGGCTAGCTGGCCGGCTTGTCAGCGAATTGGACGACGACGAACTCGCGTACATCCGCAACAAGGAAATCGGGTTCGTTTTTCAAACCTTCAATCTTCTGCCGCGTGCCACAGCGCTTCACAATGTCGAGCTTCCTCTCATCTACAACGGTACCCCGGCCGAAGAACGCATCGAAAAGGCCAAACTCGCGCTGCAGCGAGTCGACTTGACTCCGCGTATGCACCACAAGCCCAATGAACTCTCCGGCGGCCAACGCCAGCGCGTCGCCATCGCGCGCGCTCTGGTGAATGATCCCTCCATCGTTCTTGCGGACGAGCCTACCGGGAACCTTGACTCCAAGACCGGCGAAGAGATCATGAACCTGTTCGAGCATCTGCACGGTCAAGGCAACACCATCATTCTCGTGACGCACGAACTCGACATCGCGCAACGCGCGCATCGCGTCATCTTCATCCGCGACGGAAAAATCGCTTCGGACGAAAAAGTCACCAAGAAACAAGCTGGCGATTAATTCGCCGTTCGTCTCCAATTCAATCCAACGCTGTAAATTGCGAGGCCCCGCGCGAATCAGTGCGCCAATGTCTGGTGGTGCAGCTCGTCTTCAGTCAGGCCGACGATCGGAGTGAGGTACGTCTGCGAGAGCCGGTCATGCCACGTCAGACCATCTTCATCCCAGATGGCCCAGAGAAATCCAAGGAAACACGTCGCTGCGGAAAGCATATAGCCTACCGCTCGTAGGAAGTACTGCCGCGGCATCGGAGCGTCTCCCGTAAAGCTCGCCACCTGCACGCCCGTAACCATCATTCCAGGCGTGCTGCCCCCAAAAATCGTGAACAGCCCGAAATATTGGAGGTAGACAAACGCAAACGTCGATACACATACCGCTGCGCTCAGCTTGTCCAGACTAAAGTGGCCGCCCAATGAGCCGAAAAGTGCTAGGAATCCGCCATATGCAAACGCCAGGCAGGCGCCGTCGATCAGCAAAGACCGGCGTCGCTCCTCAACCGTGGCTAATGAAAAGAGCCGGTTTGGTAACGCTGCCGGCGGCTCCGGCAATGCCTCCGAATTTTCTCCCTCCGGCTCGGGCGGGAGCGAGACATCAATGAGCAACCTGGGATCCGCCTCGGCCGGATCTTTGGCCATTCGCCCGATCGCAATCGTAAAGGCGAAGTCATCCGCCCGACCGGACTTATATTCGCGGCTCTCTTCAACCTCTACGCCAACATTTCGAATCGGAGGATATTCTTCGTCGTCGAATGGCAGCGCGGACTGCCCTTCCTTCGCTGACACTTTGCGCCGTCGCGCCCGATAAGCCTGTAGGCGCTCATCCAGTTCGCCCCGCCATTCCTCGCGCTGGGCTTCATTCAACGCAAGTTGGGAACGTACTGGCTGCGACTCTTCCGAACGGCGGAGTAACGCTGTGGAATCACAAAAACTGCACGTACTCGCGTTCGATCCGAGTACCGTGCCACACTGCGAGCATATTGTATTCACCGGTGGTTTTTGCGCTGCGGACGCTCTCACTCCGGTGAGAGGAGCCTCTCCAGACTATCACCGATCTCGTGCCTGCGAATATCCATCAATGTACGTATGCTGCGAATCAGTCAGCAGTGCAAGGGGAAAGAGTGTCGCTTAGAATTCGCCTTCGCGCGCCAGAATCTCGCGGTTAAAGGCGATGCAGCGGTCCAGTGCCACCGCCGCAAAATTCGCACAGCCAGCGCGCTCGGTCTCTGTCCAGATTCGGAGCTGCGGCATGAGTCGCGCAATGCTTTGCTGCGTCACTTGGAGGATGTCGTAATACAAGCTGACAGCCCGTAGCCCGGTACGATCCTCTGGCCGTTCCGGACAAAGCTGAAGCAACTGCATCACTTTGGCGTAGTCGCGCGCGGTCGGTAGATCGTGAATTCCGGTCACATCCCGCACTTCCGCCGACAGCAGGTGTCGCGACGAAGCCGCCATGAGGGACCTGCAATACGACACAAAAAACATCAATAATGTCACCACAGACACGGCGAAAATTAAGACTGCCATCATCGTGGCACCGCCACAAGGCGCGCCGGCACCAGTCGCGCTTCCTCCGAATGCCGCCACATCGTGACTGTCCAGGAAAGCGGCAATAGGCAGCTCACCACCGGTCCGAGAAAACTCACCACGGAGTACTTTTCGGCGAAATTGACTAGCGCATAGCTGGCGGCATACGCACTGAAATATAGACCGAGCGAAAGGACAATCTGTACGACGCGCGTCCGCGTCTCGCCCAATTTCAGGATTGCGCCCCACAACACATAGGTCAGCACAAGACCCACGAAATAAAGGTTCTGGGACATCTCGTACACGAAGTTCGTGGCAAGCCGGTCTTCCGATTGCGCCACCACCGCATAGGAAAAAGCGGCCGTCCCTAGAAGCAGGAGAACCGCGCTAAACCGGACGTACCTGCTGAAACGCAGTTCGCCGAACACCCTCGAATACAGGCTGATAAGCGCAATATACAGGGCCAGGGTCAGGATCGCGTCGGAGTAAAAATACGCATACCAATATTCGTACGAGCGCACGCCGTAGTGAGAAAGAGAGAAGCGACGAACCACGCTCGAGGCGAGCGTCAAAATAAAATACAGGTTCAGAAAAAAATATCGAACGAAGGATTTCTTCTGAAGGGAACACACCACAAACGACAGCTCAAAGGCCGTTCCTAAATAGAAGATCACCGTCGCGAGCAGACCAGGCATTGACCTCATTTCACCTGGTCTCTACGACGCATCAAACCGCGTCAGCAGACGCCAGGCTAGTTGCCGCTCTTTTTTCCCGGGGGCGGTCCTTGTGGCATTGGATCCGGGCCGTTGGCTACAAGCAAAGACCCATGATACTTACCGCTCTTTTTTCCCGGGGGCGGTCCCTGCGGCATCGGATCCGGACCGTTGGCCATCAATACGGTCGCGTGATTCTGAGCACCGCCACTCAGGGCCGATTTTAACTCCATCGAACAAACAAGTACCGCCAGGACGAGCGCGATCGCTCCCAGTTTCCTTGACATGTTGCCTCCGTGGGAATGGACGAACGGAGACAATCCTATCCTGTTTCAGGATAGTGTCAAGTCGGGCACACTACGCCACTGTAAATAAACGAACAACGGTACCCCGTGCCTCGGTTTCGCTGTACCTTCGCGTACCTGGCACGGTGGCGCTTTTCCGCCATGCACACCGTAGCGCCCACCTGTTCTCTCGAACAACAGTACGCCAGTCCCATCGGTTTGGTACTAAAGTACTAGAAAGAAGCGCCGAGACCTAGCCCTCGCTACTTCCGTTCGTTCGGGCTTTGACAGGATACAGAAAGGGCGACCTATTCCTGAGGTCGCCCTGGTGGAAGATTAGAATTAAAACCAAGCTGGCTATGCCGTCGCGGCCCGTTGGCTGAGAAAGTCCTTTGCCTTTGCCACCTCGGCATCCCATACCTTCAATTGCTCTGGCGTCAGGAACTTCTCGATTTTCTCTCGCCCGCTTGCCCGATTCTTGGCAATGTACTGGGCGATGTCTTCTTTGCTGACGTTTGGGTTGTGTTTTTTATACTCTTGCAGCTGTTCGTATTTCTCCGTTAAGAAGGCTCTCAATTGGTCCTTCTGCTGGTCAGAAAGGTTCAGCTCTCCGCCCAGCCGCTTCAGTTCATTGGCAATGTTACCGAGTTCTTCTGGGGTCATGGTACTTCTCTTTCTGGGCTGGATTGATCGGACTTTGGTCAAAGTGGAACGAGGATAGGGCGGGGTCAATCTACAGCAGCGTTGACCCTACTTTCGCGCATCCTTCGTGTCAACTCCTCATTTGACCGCGCACCGGACCAACCGCTCCTGGTTACCCCAATGGAATGGACCGCGACCCCGTTTCTGCTCCCCGAATCGTGAGATTCAAAAGGGCGACGATTCGCCCTCCCTTGACACCCTTCCCGCTTACTTCGTACGATGGAAAATTGCCTGACGCCGGCGTAGCTCAGTGGTAGAGCGAGGGTCTCATAATCCCTAGGCCGTGGGTTCGATTCCCCCCGCCGGCACCATTTCTCCCATCTGCAGGTCACATTTGGAAGATCAGCCCAGCCAGCCGTCGCACCAAGCTAGCCCGACCCACACCTCACGACCTGACCTTTTACTCGTAAACCCTGCCGCTGGCGGCGGTTTGGCTCGGGAGATTGTCCCTGACTTGCAGCGTTTCCTGGCCGAAAGACGCTGGCAGGCGCAGCCAGAGATGACCGAAAGTGCTGAAGACTTCGCACAAAAGGCAGTCCACGCGGCTCGCGCCGGCCGGCAACGCATTATCGCAGTCGGCGGCGATGGCACCTTCCAACTTCTCTTGAACGCCGTCCGCGACTTCCCGCAAACCACTCTGGGCATCATCCCGGCGGGCGGTGGCAACGATTTGGCTGCTTCTCTGGGACTGCCGCACAACCCCATTGCCGCCGCCGCGCTCGTGATGCGCGGCGAAACCTGCGCCCTGGATGCCGTGCGCGTTCGAACCTCCGAAGGAAATGAACGCCTTTACACGGGGGGCGGGGGCGTCGGCCTGGACGCGGAAGCTGCTCGTTATGCGAGCGGCCGCTTTCGCAATTTGCGCGGGCGCTCCCGGTATCTGTTATCGGCAATCCGCGCGCTTGCCGGATTCCATGCGGTTCGCGCGACGATTACAGCCGGAGATGGCGAAGCGACTCTTCAGATCGAGAAGGCTCTCGTGGCCTGCGTCTTAAATACCCCCAGCTTCGGCGCGGGTCTTGCGCTGGCGCCCAATGCCAAAACCGACGACGGTGTGCTGGACCTCGTTGTTCTTGAAGATCTCAGCCTCTGGGAGATTCTCGGAATGTTGCCGAAACTGGCATCTAGGGGCGAACTAAGTACTCCACACATAAGCCGGCGACCCGTCACACGGGTCCGCATCGAAACCGATCCGCCACGGCCGTTTCAAGGCGATGGAGAAATTCTCGGCACCACTCCTGTCGACATCTCCGTGGTGCCCCGTGCCTGCCAGGTTCTCCGCGCTCCCAGGACTAACTCTTCTTCCGGTCGAGTTTGAGGTTCAGCGTGATCTCTTTGCGGCTATCAAGTGAGGTTACCGTTCGATCTGCCGACTTTTCGCCATTCAATTCCGCGTGGATTTCGTAATCCGCGTTGGGATCAAGCCCGGTGAACCGGTAAGAGCCTTCCGCGTCGGTAAAGTGGCTGATTACGACGTTGGTTCGCAGATTCTTCAGGAACACCACGCTGTTCGCAATCGGTTTTTCGGACTTGTCCGAAACCACCCCCCGCACGCTGCGCAGCGTCGACTCCTTGTCCTTTTTGTTTCCTTGCCCCGCTGCCAACCCAATCATCAATAGCAACACCGCACCGATCAAGAACGCGTACCGGCTTGTTTTCCTCATGGCTTTGCTCCCGTAGTTGGCGGGTTGACTGGTTCTAGCTTGATCGACAGCCGTTGTTGCACATCCACCTTGCCGTCCACCGGTTTCATCTGCTCTTTGTACTTCTTTTCGTGAACGACCACTTCATATTCGAACCCCGGTGGCACCCGGATAGCAAATTCGCCGCGCGCATTCGTGTCTGTCTCCCACTCGAATTTCTTCTCTCCGGTCCGCCGCACGCGAACCCGCACTCCGGCAAACGACAGCGCTTGTTCGTTGAAAACGGTTCCAATGATCAGAAACGACGGAACCGGCTTCGTTTTACGTTTCTGGGGCTCGGCGCCGGGAGGCGGCGTCTTCGTCGCGGGCGCTACCGGGGCCTGTGGAGAACTCGGCGCCTGTTGCGATGCGCATGGGATTGCGAGATATAGAAAAGCTGCGAAAAGAACTGCTGGCGAAAGGAATTTCATCCCTTGAAATAACCGGACCGCGATACTACTACACCCTACTCGTCCTCGTCGTCCTCATCGTCACTCTCATCGTCGTCTTCATCCGGGAGGTCGCCGTCTTCGTCGAAATCCTCTTCGTCTTCCTCGAGTTCGTCATCTTCTTCATCTTCCTCGAGTTCATCGGAGATAGGATTTAACGCCACCGGATGCGTCTGCGACACCTCAAGCTCCGTCTCGCATTCCGGACAGCTGAGGATCTCTCCCTCCTCAACTTCGTCTTCGTCCACGTCAATTTCGGCTGAACACTCTGGGCAACGGAGCACGGCTCCATCCTCCGATTTGGTCTTTGCGCGGCAAAGCCTCCGATAACTTGAGGAACTGCCGCCCCGCGTATTATATACCTGAGTCGGGAAAGTCAACCTGAACCTCCTCAGTGTAACGCGTTCCGCAGCAACGTAGAATAGGAGCATGGCTCGCGAATATCCAGAGAAACCGGTAGTCGGTATCGGAGGCGTAGTCATCGAGAACGACCACGTCCTGCTGATTCGCCGGGGCACCGAGCCGCTCATCGGCCAGTGGTCCATTCCCGGAGGCACACTCGAACTCGGCGAATCGCTGCAGGCCGGCGTTGCTCGTGAGTTGTTGGAAGAAACCGCGCTCGACGTAAAGGTCCTCGATTTAATCGAAGCCTTCGACCGCATTTTCCCCGGCGGCGACGGCGCCGTCCGGCCTCGCTATCATTACGTTATCCTCGACTACTTGTGCGAACGCATTTCCGGCGAAGCCTGCGCGGGAAGCGATGTCACCGATGTTGCCTATGTAAAAGAAGAGGACTTGGCTCAGTATCATCTAACGGAAACCGCCACTCGCGTCATCTCCAACGCTTTCGCCCTCTATCGCGAGCGCCGCAAGTTTCAGTCTGCCGGTTGATTCAACCCGAATCGCGGAATCTCTCATTCCGAGGGTGTATGCCCGAGGAATCCGTTATCCTTCGTCGAAAATCAGATTCTTCGCCTGGCTCGGAATCGAGTGTGGAAACGTATACTAAACCGCTCTACCGGCCCGCCTTCAGAATCTCGATATTGCCGTTCGAATTGGTCAGCGACAGCGTGCAGCCTCCGTTGCCAATCTTGCCATTCAGCGAGTCGCCGCTGAGCACTCCCGTCGAAGTCACCGGAACTTCGCTGGTGATGTGCCCGAAGGAAGTCCGCGCGGTGAGTTGATAATTCGCGTCTTCCGGAATTCGCAATTGAATCGGCGAAAACGACGTCTTCAGCGAGATGGGCCGGCAGCCCGACGAACCGCGCTCTGCCGAGACCGTAACCGCCCCGTTCTGGTTCTCCACCGTAACTGCTCCCGAGATATCTTCCAACGTGACCGCCCCGAAACTGGTTTTGGCGGAAGCATCGCCTTTGACTCCGCTCGCCGACACTGGCCCGTTCGAATTTTCTATGATCAACCCGCCATTGACACGCTGCACGCTCACCGCTCCGAAGCTGGTTTTGGCGTAGACTTCTCCGCCTACGTCGCTCAGGGAAATGCGGCCATTGCCCGTCGTCGCGCGTACGCCCTTGGGCAACCCACTGGCCTCAATCCCACCAAATGATGTGTTGAGCGTAGCTTTGCCCTTGATTTCCCGGATCAGAATGCCGCCATTCGAATCTTCCACCTCCACCGAGCCATTGATTTGCTCAAGAGATACTTCGCCGAACGTCGTTTTGACGTAAACCTCGCCGCCAGCCTGGTTGCCGTGTACACGCCCATTCGACGAAGTGCACTTCACGGCGCCATTGACGTTGGTAAAGTTAATCGAGCCAAACGAAGTGTTCAGCTGCGCACCACCGCTCACCGTATTGACCTCGATCGCGCCATTGTTGTCGTTCACTATCAACTCGCCACGGATATTCCGCGCGTTCACAGACCCGAACGAGTTGCTGATCTTCGCGCCGCCGGCATCCACCACCTCCACCGCACCGTTGCCGCCAGAAATCGTCACCGTCCCCTGCACATTGTTCACCGTGATCGACGCAAACCGGTCTTTGATGTCCAGCGTACCCTTGACCGTATTTGCTGTGACCGCACCGTTCGTGTTCACGATGGTCGCACCGCCATCCGCGGTGTTCAACTCAACCGACCCGAAGGAATTTGTAAGCTTGCTGGAGCCTCCGTCCTGAAACGCCAGCCGCCCGTGTCCGTTCTCCACGTCGGCCCAGCCTTTTACTCCGCGAATCTCCACGTTGCCGAAATTGTTTCTCATCCACAACTTCGCATCCGTCGGCACGGTGACGTCGTAGTCCGCTGAGAAGGACGACCCCATCGCAAACATCTTGAAGCCGGAGCCTTCGTTTGGATACACCGTACGGACTTTGATCCCCGACGAATCCTGCGATACTTCGATTTTCACTTCATCCGCGAATTTGTCGGCTTCCGATTGAGAGTGCGACTGCACGCGGATGGTGGCGGCTATCTTCACTTCGCGCGTGTTCTCACCGTGAATCCGCACGTCGCCGAATTTGTGATCAAGGCTCAGTGTCTGGTTTTCCCCCATCGTCAGCGTCTTCTTGAAATCACGCGTGGCGGTGCTTTGGCCTCCATTGCCGAACACCGGCGCGGCCAACCATCCACACGCCAGCATAAGCACCACCGCTCTCCTTGCTTGAATTGGCCTGGAACCATCTTTCATCGCTTCGTCTCCAAAACGTCCTGCAGCGTTTGCTGCTTCTCCTGATACATCGCCAAAAGCTGATAACGCAGGTGTGCGTTCGACGGATTCTGGGCCGCTTCCGCCTTGAGTTCGTCAATCGCGCTATCCAGCACCAGCAGCTTTTCCCCGTAGCTTGCCAGCAACGGCGAACTCGGCGAATCCAGTTGCGGCTTGGCATCGGCCGCAAGTTTGTCGATCGCTTTCATGTACTCGCGTTCCGTCCGTTCCACCTCCACCAGCGCCGCGTTTTTCAGCAGTTTTTTCGCAGCGGTTGGGTCGTCTTTCGGCCTTTGCGTTATGGCGTACCAACCGCCTACGGCGAGCAGCAACGCCAGGGCACCAGCAAGTGCCGTCTGCCAGCCAACTGGAACGGCCCGCCAGAACGCCCATTTTGCCCAGAACCCTGCCCGGCCTTGCTCCTGCTCCTGCAACGCACTCTCAATCCGGTTCCAAAATGCCGGACTTTCCTGATAGTCCCGCAATTCTTGCGCGGCCACACTCAAGGCCTTCCACGCCTTGACCTCTTCCGCGCACTCTGCGCAACTCAGCGCGTGTTCCTCCAACCCCGCCCATTCTTCGGGCGTGCCGTCTAGAAAAATCCGCTCGCGCTCCTGACACGTGATCTTCATCGTCCACCGCCCGCTTCCGCGCTGCGTGGAGGCTCCAGCATGCCGCGCAGATTCCGCTTGGCCTGAAACAAAGTATTTTTCGAGGCTGTTTCGCTGATCTCCAACATCGTGGCAATCTCCGAATGCCGAAACCCTTCCACTTCGTACAGCAGAAAAACCTCGCGCTGGTGCTTGGTCAGTTCCGCTAAAGCCCGTTCCAGCGCCATGCGCAGTGAAGGATGGGCATTGGGCGCACGCGGCTCGCGTGGCTGTGGCTTTTCCGGATCGCTATCCCGTGCGTGTTCTTTTCGCCGGACCCGGCTGCGCCGCATGTCGTAGCAGGTGTTGACCAGAATTCGGAATGTCCAGGTGACGAACGAGGACTGCCCGCGAAAACTCCCAATGCTTCTCTGAATCTTCAGGAAGGTCTCTTGAACCGCGTCTTCCGCGTCGCTCGGCGAGCCCAGTAAATTGCGCGCCAGGTTCCGCATTCTCGCTCCCTGCGCGCGATAAAGCCGCTCATATGCCGCCCCCTTTCCTTGGCGACACCCCTCGGCTAGCGCCGCGTCCTCGCTCACCCCGCTGGTCCGCTTCGACTTATCCTCAATTTCGGCCGGTTCCACCCGCCCCGTCCCCCCACCTGCCACAGTTGAGATTCTATGCTCCCACTGCAGCATAAGTCCCGCCGATGCCATAGCTTCTCCTGGGGTATAGACGATGGAGGTCGCACAAACGTCAGGGGCCAGAACCTACATGCCAGCAGGTCCAAGTAGAAACAACTCAAATACTTACATTTGAAGGTAGCTATGGGGGAGGTCGAAATAAGCCTTGCCATGCAGGGGACTGCGCTCATCGTCCCAGAGAAGCAAGCCTTCCTCACCGGCGGAAGTGACCAACAATTTCAAACCCGCTGCATCTCGTGGGACTTCGAAGACCAGATAAGACACATAAGTGTCTCCGGGCCGAAGTGATTCCTGCAGCGGCGTCGAATGCAGACCCATCGCCGCAAGCACTATCTGGCCCTTGGCTGATGGCTCAAATCTCCTTCCTCGAACATCCAGCAGCCTGATTTCCCGGGCGTTAGGAGTGAGCGGTCCGTTGCCGCGGCGAGGTGAAATCGTCATCGGATCAAACCAACTTTTGAGCTGCACAATGGCGAATCTTCCACTCGCCGTAATCGGCTGGAACTCCCGTCCAGCGTTGTCGACGACTTGTAACTCGCCGACCGAATACGCTATGTGACAGTCAATTTCACAGAAGTACTTCCACGCGCCCCGCGTAATCTCCACATCTCTGCTGAACGCCGAAATGCTGAACAGCACGGTAGTGTAGCCCAGCAAAATCGTAAATCCCGCTGCCGATGCTCCCACTACTGTGGGGCGTGACTTTTGCAATGCGCCAATTACAACCACAAACACGCACAACAAGAGCAGCGCAGCGGTTCCCACGAATACAAGAAAAACGATGGGTGCAAAATGTGGTGTGTAGACAGACATGTGGCCTGCTCTCAGCTTGCGCATTCCCGCGGCAACGCCCCTTGCGTGCGCTCGCGCCGCGCAAATTCCGCGATCGCGCCACGTAAATCTGCGGGCGTAAAATCGGGCCAGCGCTTCTCGATGAACACAAATTCGGCGAACGCGCACTCCCAAAGCAGGAAGTCGGAAATCCGCTGCTCGCCGCCCGTGCGAATCAGCAGGTCCACATCCGTTGACCCGCCGCGCTGCACTTCTGCAAGCACAGTGCTGAACGATTCGGCGGAAAGCTCCGTCGCTTTGTAAAATTTGCTGGCAGCTTGAAAAAGAGAGTGGCGCGCCGAATAATCTACCGCCAGCCGCAGGTGGAGTTGTTTGCCATTGCTGGTTAACGCTTCTGCTTCCAGAATAGCTTCCCGCAATGCGGGCGGGATCCGGTCGCGGCGCCCGATGATATTCAAGCGGATTCCTTCGTTGACGCAGTGCCGCGTCTCCACCTCAAGATACTCCCGGAGAATTTCGAGAATGGCGTTCACTTCGGCAGGCGGCCGCTTCCAGTTGGCGGAAGACAATGCAAAAAGGGTAAGGGTGTGGATTCCGAGATGTGGCGCGCAGCGAATCACACCGCGTGCTGCTTGCGCTCCCGCGCGGTGCCCCGCGGAACGAGGAAGTATCCGTGAAGTAGCCCAGCGGCCATTGCCGTCGCAAATGATGGCGACGTGCAGAGGATGGGCGACCAGCGCCGGAACATCGAGAGTGAGCTGTCGAACGATCGTTTGCATGAGCATTTTTCCGTCTTCCCCGCCGCCACACTGGGTAATGTACTTTGTTATACAAAGTGCACGCCCAAAAAAATTTGCCTACTATCGCTCCCGCGTCGCCCGGATCAGCGCTTCCATGTGGTCGAGATAACGTTCCAGCGCTTTCCGTCCCGCCGCGGTCAAGCGATACTCGGTCTTAGGCAGGCGTCCGTCGAAGGACTTGTTGCACAAGATGTAGTCCGCTTCCTCAAGCTTCCGCGCGTGTACGCTCAAGTTCCCATCGGTGGTTTTTAGCAGAGCTTTCAATTCGTTAAAGGTCAGTGAACGGTTCACCGCAAGCGCGCTTACGATCCCCAGGCGGATTCGTTCGTGAATCAGCCGGTCCAGGCTCGAGGAAACCGGTTGCGATGCAGCCGCGCGGACCGGCGCCGGTCCCTCTTCGCGCGCAATGCGATCCTGTCGGGCTGTCGATGTTTTCGCCATCTCTTTCTACTAACCTCCATACTTCAGCGCGATCCACAGGCCAAAACCAATCTGCACCAATCCAAAGCCCGCCGCCATAAAGAAATTACCCCATGCCGCTGGAGCGAATAAGGAAGCTGCCCCGACGGACATCAAGCACAGACCCATAATGGGCACTACGCGAACCGAAAAAGCACCGCCCGTGACGATCGCAGTGCCATAAAGGAGCAGCCATACTCCTGGCAGCGCTGCATAAATCCCCATCTGCACTAAAACCAAGGTCAACAGGCCGCCCACGACGATCGGCGGCGCAAAGCTCAACACAAATTTCCGGCCGGGACCAGAGAACAGGGAAGAGTTTGCCCGACGCGCTTTCGTCGCAGCGGCCGGCGCCGCGATCGCCACGGCTACGAACGCCTCAGCCAGCCATACTACCGCCCAGCCAAATGGTGTCGCCTGGCGCGATGCCAGCCAAGCTGCTGCTAGCGCCGTTAAACCCATCGTCACGCCGCCCCAGCCGGGAACCGCGGTAAACTCCGCAGCACTTTCCATGGTCTCGCGGATGTAGCGAAGGTGATCCGCCGCACGGGCATCGATCGGAATGGGCTTCGGAAGAGAAGCGCGATTGAGGCGCAGACCAGCCATGCTGGAAAGATAGCTCAGCGGGCAACAAATGTCAAGTACTTTGCAACGCAAAGTCGCACCGCGCTCAGTGGGCTTTTCGGTATCTCCCCCGCAGCGCATTCCACCGGATTACAATCACATCCAAAAACATCTGCACGCTATCCCGCATCATATTCACTTTCGTTGCCGGCGAATGTGCCCATCGGACAGGCACTTCCGCGATGGACAGCCCGTGGTGGCGTGCCAAATAGAGCAATTCCGGGTCGAAGCCGAACCGCTCGATGGTTTGCTGATCGAAGATAATTTGACAGCGCGTGCGCCGAAAGGCTTTGAATCCGCACTGCGTGTCCACAAAAGGCAAGCGCAGAATCACGCGAACAATCCTGTTGAAGATAATGCCGGCGAATTCGCGGAAAAGCGACTCGTGCACTTCGATCAAACTGCGGTCGACCGCGCGGCTGCCGATGGCAACATCGTGCGACTGCAGTGCCGCCAGCAATTTCTCACCCTCTTCGATTGGCGAAGAGAGATCCGCGTCCGTGAACAACACGACGTCGCCTTGGGCCTCCAGCGAACCGTGCCGCACACTAAAGCCTTTTCCACGATTCACACCGTTGGAAACCACTCGCAGCATCGAGATGCGCTCGTGCCAGGAATTCGCAACCGCCGCCGTACGATCTGTCGATCCGTCGTCCACAACAATCACTTCTGTGCGAGGCCGCTTCTCGCGAATATACGTAGAAATTTTCTCGAGCGAGGCGGGAAGGCGTTGCTCTTCGTTAAAAGAGGGGATAACGATGGAAAGCTCGAGTGTCTCGCTCACAAGAGCTTCTCCGCTCTCCATCCATGCCTGCCGATCAGCGGCACAAAGCGGCAATTCTCGCGCATCTCAGAGACATACTCATTGCCATGGCGGGCCACTAAAACCAGTTGTTGATGATCACCACCGCCAACAGGTGCAATCAATCTGCCGCCGTCTCCGTTGAGCTGCTCCAGAAGTGGTGCAGGTAGCGCTGGAGCAGCGGCGGCCACCAGGATCGCGTCGAAAGGCGCCAATTCCTTCAAGCCTTGGGTTCCGTCGCCGCAGTGTACGTGTACATTTTCGTACCCCAACCGCGTCAGCCGCTCCGCCGCACCGCGCGCCAGTCCCGCGCGAACCTCGATGCTGAATACCTCTCGCGCCAACAATGCCAAGACCGCTCCCTGATACCCGCTCCCCGTGCCAACTTCCAGTACTCGCTCGTGGCCTTTCAACTCCAGCGCTGCGCTCATCGCTGCCACAATATAAGGTTGCGAAATCGTTTGCCCATCTCCGATGCCAAGCGGTTCGTCCGCATACGCCATCGCGCGTGAACCGAGCGGGACAAATTCATGACGCGGTACGGTTGTCATGGCACGCAGAACGCGCTCGTCTACGATTCCGCGACGGTAAATTTGCTTTTCGACCATAGCGGCCCGTTCTTCCGCGTAAGGGTCGCCGGGAACAAGTTTGGAACATTCGTCTGATGTCATGTCCGCACGTGGAAGCTCAAGTCTTGCGACACATCCAGCCACTGTATGTTAAGTGTAGCTGAGGAAACGCGCGAAGGCTGCACGCAATGAACATCCGGAAACTCTTGGCTTCCATTATCTTGTTATCCATCACCGCTATTGTGTGCAGTTACGCGTGGTGGCCGCCAGCAACTCTTCGGCCCGGGATCGCCGACAAAGTTGTGGTCTTTAAGAGTCGTCGCGAGATGGTGCTATTTCGTGACGGACGCGAACTGTGCCGATACCGCGTCTCGCTTGGCCGCAGTCCAGTCGGCAGGAAGACTCGGGCCGGTGATCATAAGACTCCCGAAGGAGACTACTCCCTGGACAGCAAAAATCCGAGTAGTGGCTTTCACCTGGCTATGAATGTGTCCTGTCCCAATAGCGTTGATCGTGAGCGGGCAGCCAGAGAGGGAGTTGACCCCGGCGGTTTAATTATGGTTCACGGCATAAAGAACGGCCTCGGCTGGCTCGGCAGACTACATCGTTTGGCGGATTGGACAGACGGTTGCATCGCGCTCACCAATCCGGAAATGGACCAGTTTTACGCCCTCGTTCCCACTGGCACGCCCATCGATATTCAGCCGTAGCAATCTTCCACAACTCCTGCACCTTCGAACAGTGACCGACGCAACAAAACTGCCCCCGCGAGCAGGCGCGCGCCTCTTTTCGCTTGCTTAACATTCTCAAGTGACCACCACTCAGCGGTAGTCCGCATTGCGGCGTCTGTCGGAGGCATTATGAAGGCGGCTTTAGCGTTGATCGTTCTCTACGTCGGCATGTTTCTGATTGCCATTCAGAGCAGCTCGCCCGTGGCCGTACAAGCCGCCGCGCAGACACAGGGCAACAAGCCGTCGTCCTTGCCCAACATCGATCCCACAAAAGACGCCGACATCCGGTCGCTGCTCGAGCTTGTCGGCGCGCGCGATCAAGTGCAGGACTCTGTTAAGCAGATCGCCGAACAATACCGGGAGAAATTGCTCGCTACCGTTCCGAACAACGAAAAAGGCCAGACCTTCGTCAATACCGCCATCAACGAATACGAAAAACGTTATGGCGTCGATCGCGTGACCGAGCAGCTTGTCACTCTGTACGACAAGCACTACACCGGCGAAGAAATCAAAGGCCTTCTTCAGTTTTATGGTTCGCCGCTCGGACAGAAGGTCGCCTCCGAGAACCCCAAAATCTTCCGTGAGATCCAGGAAGCCACTCGCACCGAAGCTACAAAAGCAGTAAAGGATGCTTTGCAGGAAGCCAAACAGGAATATCCGGGCGTGGGCCAGAGCGCGCACATCGGCAATGCTGGCGCGCGCCACCCGATGCAGCAGCGCCGGGCCGCGCAGCAAGCCGACAACTCGCAGCAGGCCGCTCAGCAGCAGGATCCTCAGTAGCTTTGACGCCTATCTTGAACAGAGATTTCTCTACGGCAGGCGCTTCTTAAACTTGATGTCCACGCCGAACGTGCCGTTCTGATCGCGCAGCGCCACCACCGAAATATTCCGCGTGACGTTGTATTCCACCTGAATCACCTGCTGCTGCGTTGAACTAACGTTCGAAACATAGGTGACGGTTAAACTGGGCGTGACCTGCTGCTCCACTGTCACCCGCGCCGCCGCATTTTGGCCCGAACTGCTCGTTGCCACGCCCGCCAGACCCGGGTCGACGCGGAACCGCGTAATTCCAAACAACCTCTCCACACGTCCGCCCAATTGGCTCGAAATCGCCTCGGATAGGAGTGCCGAAGCGCCCAGGCCCCCGCCCGATGTCGTTCCTCCCGTGCGCAACGCGGCTTCCGAACTGGTCTGGCCCATCGCCAACAATGTAATAATGTCGTTCGCCGGCAGCGGCGGATCGGAGCGGTAAGACAAACTCATCTTGCTGGCCTGCCCGCTGAAGTTCAATGTGATCTCGTACTGCTGGATCGTCGTGGTCGCTTCCACGTTGATCAGCGGGTCCAGGCGGAACGGGTTAGCGAAGTTCAAATCCCCGCGGGCCACCTTATACTTGCTGTCGTGGAAGTATAACTCGCCGGAGAGCACATGGATATGTCCCAGCAAAATAGGATGCTCTGCCGTTCCACGCACGCGCAGACTCGCTTCGGCCTCAAGGTGGGCGCCGGGCCATTCCATTCGTGAATCCGGCGTGGAGGATGCTTCCACGTCAAACTGCAAATTCCGCAGAAAACTGGAACTGGTGCCGCCACTGGAACTGGAGGTGGAGAACAGCGCGCCAGCCGATTCGAGACCCTCGTTCAGACTCACTCGCTGGATGAGTACTTTTCCACTCAACAGACCGCCGTCGGGCGTTCCCGTCAGCCTCAACGTGGCGCCCGCTTGCCAACTCATCCCTTCCGGATAACGCACGCGCAACCGGTCGGTCTTCGCCGTTATGTCGTACCGCAGTGGTTTGTCGGAATAGCTGACGCTCCCCGAAAGCGCGATCACCCCGCCGCCTGCCTCTCCCGTGAGATTACTGAAGAATAGGCGGTTCGCGTCGAAAACCAGGTCGCCCTTCAGGTTGCTCAAACCTGTCGGAAAATCCACCGATCGCGCGGACACGCTGTTCAATTTCACCTGGCCGATAATGCGCGGACGGTCCAGTGTGCCTTCGAACGAAGCGTTGATGTCCGCGTGTCCCACCACGTCCACATCGGGGATATATCCGGCCAGCAAACCCAAGTCAACGGAACCATTCAGCTTCAGCGAAATCGTTCGTCTGCCAGTGAACTGAATCGAACCCGACATTGAGGCGTTCGTGTCCGTCCCCTTTAGGGCGACGGTATCGATCTTGAGGCTGTCTCGCGTCGAGGTGATGTGAATGGGGCCGGCATTCTCAAGCTCCACACCGCCGTAGGTAACGATGAAATGGGAGAGATTGGCGTCCACAGTCACCGTTTCTGGATGCTGCAGCTCGCCTTTGACGCTGATATTTCCGTCAGCCGCGCCGTGTCCGTTGAACTTCTGGAGATGCAACGCGCTGATGAGGTAAGGATCCAGGTTAATGTTCTTGATTGAAATTTTTCCGTCCAGCGGGTTCGGATCCGTCAACCCGAGAGTGATATCCCCGCCGATCGCTCCTGTGCTCATCGCCGAAGTCAACTTCAATTGCATTGCCTGGCCATCGGAATGAAGATCACCCTCAAAACTTCCAATCACTTCGCTGCCCATCTGCAAATCCACCACCCGAAAGCTTCCTTCGGCCTGCGGTTGGAGTAACGGACCATTCGATTTCAAGCGCAACGAAATCTGGCCGGAGATAGGGAGATTATTTACTCGCACTCGCCGAAAGTTAGCTAGTGGCAGTGACGCCCCAACCAGATCCGTGCTCAAAACGTTGTCGTTAAAACGGTAAGCAACCGTGCCTGTCACGATCCCCGCACCCGTCTTCTCGCTTCCGGCAGGGAAGAACCTCAGCTCGGCATTCGCCAATCGCACTTCGTCCGGCGTTGCCGTCACTTGTCCACGCAGCCGGTTGAACGGCACCGTGTAAGCCTCGGCATCGGCGACATCCAGCAGCCCCGTCAGCATGGGCTCCGCCCTCGTCCCTCGGCCATGAAACTGTCCCGTGAGGGTCCCGGTTACGGGGTAGTTCACGCGCGCCAAATCCTGGAGCGCCTGGATGGGCACCTTTTCCAGATTCAGTTCGGCAGACCACTCATTCTCGGATTTGAACTCCCAGTCCGTAAGCACCAACTGGCCGTCGATATCCGCCTTCATCGCCCCGCGCACCGCATGCCCGCGGGTAATCACCAAATGCGACGGCGAGTAGTTGAGATCTCCGTCAATCGTATCGAGCCGCACGTTGTCATACCGCACGCGCTCACCACGGAAGTGTCCAGAAAACTCGGGCCCGTCCGATGGGCCTATAATTTTCCCCGTCCATTGCAGCGCTCCATCGATGCGAACCGCAGCCTCGGGAGTCCCGGGTTTGTCCCCCGAAAGGGCGTGGATGAAATCGTCCCAGGCCAGCAACGAGCCTATGTCCACTTTGGCATCCAGCGCGGTGTTTTTGGGATCCAATCTTCCCGTGAACGATCCACGGGAAGTCGGTGTTTCGAATTCACCTTGATTGATTTCCAGAAGATTCAACTTGTCCCGATAACGAAGCTGCCAGTCGCCACTCACCGGTATGTGCCCGGGCTCAGCTTCGTCCGGCCCTTGCCAGTGCATTTTCCCGGAGAGGTCGAAATCCAGAAAACTGTCGTGCCACGTTTCCACTGTGTCCGCGGAAACGACCGAGTCCCAATGAAGCGCATCCACCGGGAAACCGGCATGGTCGATCGCCGGCGATACCGCCGATAGCCGCATCCCTTCCAGATGCGTGTCAGCCCGGAATTGCAGCCCTTCGAATCTCATGGTGATCCGTCCCCGCACGCTGCCATGCAGCCCGGTGGTCACAAAATCCGGCAGCAAGACTCCTTTCGGGTCCAGTACATAACTGGAGCGGCTGGTCAGGTTCGGTGTGTGGAAATCCTGAAAGCTCAGCGTGATGTTGTCGCCGGCAAAACTCCCCTTTCCTTTGATTCCCTCCTTTTCGATTGCTCCTTCGCCTCTCAAATCGATACGCCCAATTGGTACCTCGGGCGTGCGAAAGGTTTCCCGGATGTCTAACAGATCGAGCCAAGCCCGGTACTTGTAAGTCCACACAGGCGACTCCAGATCCTTTGTCTCTGCTTGCAGGTCAATATGCGAGCGGCCGACATCCACGATGGCCTGATTGATCGAGAATCCCTCTTGATTCAGCGAGAATTTTGCCGAAACGTTCGCCGGCATCGGTACATCTCGTCGCCGCCCTAGTTCAATCGATTGCCAGTCCAGACTGCCCAAATACATCGGCTTCTCAGGTGTACCGCTTAGATGCACGTCGAGTTGCAAGTCGCCACCTTCCACCGCGACTAACGACTTGACATTGTTGTACAGCAGCCAACCGTCCTTGATCTCCACGTGATGGATGCGCAGCTTTAGCAGCGTTTCTTGCAGCGGCCCGCTGGATTGACTGCTCTGTATTCCCGGGAGATTATTGCTCCCGTTCTTTTCGACGCGAAGGTGCAGGTGCGGCGACTGCAGAATCAATTCATTCAGTCCCACTCGTCGCCCCCAAAACGAATCGATCCGCAGGCCAATCTTCGCTTGCTCGACACTTGCCAGCGGCTCGGTGTCGCCAGGTTCCGTCCCATGAATTACCAGGCCGTTGACTGTGGCGTTCAGAGAGAACCAACCGACGGTGACGGTCCTGATTTCCACTTGCCCGCCCGTTAGCGACTCAAGCCGGCCTACCAGAATTCTCCTCAGCAGCGGGTTCGCCAATCCACTCCCCACCGCAATGACTCCCAGCGCGACCAGCAACACCGTCCACGTCCCCAACACCCATAACAAGTGCTCGAGCCATAGAACCCTTCGCCAGCGCAATTCTTTCGTCATTTCGGCGTCTCGTTCAAAAGATTATCGACATGCAACCGGGCTCGGCTTTCTTTCAGCCATTTGTCGGCCTGCTCATTAATGGCCCGTTGTACCAAGGCTTCCTGGATAAAGTCCCGCGCTGCATCCAGCGTGGGGGGCGTATGGCCGCGCGACTCCGCGCGGGAAACCACACGGTTGGTGTAAAACTCCTGAATCGCTTTGTCATCGATCTGGATGGAAGCCCGGAATCGCGAATCCAGGTAATTGCTCAGGTACAGCTGCGATCGCAACATCCGGCGAACATCATCGTCGCTCAGTCCGCTCTGTTTCTTCCGCTCTTCAAATGCCTCGCTTGAAGAAAACGACCTCTTCAAGCGCTCAAGACTCCGATTCACGTCGTCGTCTGACGGCACGGGGAAAAGCGCGGCTTTCGCTTCCTGCCTCACAATCCACTGATCGATTAACCGGTCCAGGATTTCGGCGTCCGACTGCGCCTTACCGTCCACCAGTTGCTGGTATTGAGCCAACTCACGGACATCACTTAGTAGGATTATGTCCGTGTCCACACGGGCTACGATTCGATCAATGACCTCCTGGCTCCTCACGGAACACACTGTCACCGGCAGAACGCAAAGGGCCGCAATGGCAGTCCGCCAGCCGCGCATCAGAAACTCGATCCCAGGTTGAAGAAGATCTGAAACCTTGGCAGCCGCGTTCCTTGTTGGCATAGCGGCGCAGTGTTTTTGCACGGAATTACGAATTCCGGTTGATTCAATTCGTAGCCCATGTCGATGCGAATCGGTCCCACTGGGGTGCCGTAGCGCAGCCCAAACCCGATCGTGTGCGAGAAATAGTTGAGCTCGTTCGTGCAATTCAATACACACTGCGTCGGATTGAACCTGCCGGGCGGCTGCCCCGGATACGCTTCCTTGAATACCGGCTTTGGCGGCTGCCACCGCAACGTAATTCGCGAGACCTGGCTATAGACATTGCCGCCATCATAGAAGATGGCTCCGCCCAGTTTTGAGCCGATCACCGGCAGCTTCAATGGAAAGCGCAGTTCCTGGTTGAGAATCAACATCGCCTGTCCACCGACCGGAAACCCGGTGATGGAGTCGCGCGGTCCCGCCTGGTTCAAAGCAAAGCCCCGCAGCGATGTTCCGCCGCCGGCGTACAACCGCTCCGGTAAAGGGATGAGTTGTGGCAGCGGCTTGGTTGACGGCGAGGGAAATGTCAGCGAGACGGTCGATGCGTACGGCGCCAAAATTCCAATCCGGATCGACCGGGCGAAACTGATGTTTCGTGTGATGGGCCGGTACGTGGAATTCTGGAGAAACAGCCGGAAAAAACTGGCGCTCGATCCGAGTGCGGTGCCTGCCACACTGAAGTCCGCGGTATTGAAGGATCCCTTGTTGGCATCGGCCGGGTTGTCACGCGTGTCTCGAAACCATGTTCCGCTGAATTCCGAAACCAGCGTCGGCTGATTCCATAGCGGAACCTCCTGCGGCGGAATATTTAAATTGCTCAGCGTCACTTTTCGAAAAGCGTACCGCGCCAGCAACGACGACCGCGGCGAAAGTTGGTCGGTCAACTGCAAATTTCCCTCGTATCGGGTCTGCGTGAACGTGTTGATGTCCTGTGTCTTTTCAACATACGCCGTTGCCTGCATACTCAGGTTTGACCTGCCAAGCGTGTCAGGCGCCGTATATGCCAGTAGGGCGCGCCCCTGAATCGTGCTGCCCCGCAGCTTCAAGCTCAGCGAATCAGCCCGCCCCGTCAAATTTTGTTTGGAAATTTCCAGGATTCCCCGGGGAGCAAAATTCACTTCTCCGCCAGTGGGATCCGTGGTGCTCGCCAGACGCTGCGCCTCCAATCCGCCCCCGTATGCAATGGTGTACCGCTTCGCCTCTTCCACGAGTACGACTACATCCTTCTTTGGATCAGTCCCATTCGCGTTCTGCGACTCGATAGTGACACGGTTGAAAATTCCCAGGTTGTACAAGCGCTGTTGCGAAGCAACCACGTCTCCTTCGCGCAGAGGCTGGCCCGTCTCCAAGTGCACCTGCCGCTGTATCACGTATGGCCGTGTGTGCTTATAGCCGGCCAGCAATACTCTGTTGACGATCACGCGACGCCCTTCCTGAATCGAGTAGGTCAGCCGCATGGGTTCACCGCGCTCAATATTGTTCCCGGCCGCTGACGTTTTCCCTCCGCTTTTCCCCGGGTCGTTTTCCGCCGATTCCGAAGTGTCGGGCTCGGCCGTCCAAGAGAAGCTCGCGTTCGGAAAACCTTGATTGAAGTACAGAGCCAAAATATTGTCCCGGTCACTCGCCACGCTGATTTCCGAATACGGTTGACCGGGAAGGGAACCAAGAACCCCGCGCAACTCCTCCTCCGAAATTGCGCTGCTCCCTTGGATTTTCAAACTGGAGACCAGCGTCTGTTTGCCTTCGTCAATGTTGAACTTCACCAGCAGCTCGCCGCCTTTTTGCTCGTTCGTCGAAGGTGTGGTAGCCACAACATTCGCGCTGAGAAAACCATTCGCGGCGTACAGACTCTTCATCGAAAGTACGTCAGCATCCAATAATCGCCGGCTGAAGCGCGGCTTCACGAATAGGCTGCTCGGTGTGATCGACAACCGGCTACGCAGCAGTTCCGTGCCGAAGTAACGATTTCCGGAAATCTCGATGCGCAGCCCCTTGTAACGTGCACCGCGATCCACTCTGTAGACGATCGTCTCTTGCTGCCCGGCCAGATCAGAGTTGGCGCCTTTCCCGCTACTTGAGGAAACCGCATAGTCCACCTTGGCGTCGAAGTATCCTTCACGCTCCATCCGTTCTCGCAGGTTCCGTTTCCCTTCTTCCAACAGGTCGGCGTCAACCGATCGTTCCTGGTACACCGGAATAAGTTTCTGCAAATCGCGCTTTGAGAGTTTTGCGCCTTGCACGCTCAACTGCACCTTCGGCCCCTCCGTCACTTCGAGCGTCAGCGGCAGCGCGTCCGTCGCCGGGTCATAATCCCCCCGCCGCACCGATACCCTCGCGCTCAAATGACCGGTCTTCTCCATGAACTTGCGTATCCGGCCCGTGCCCGCCTGCACTTTTGCGATCGTGATTTCGCTTCCCTGTTTTAGCTTGAAGAGCTTAAGTAATTGCGCGTCTTTGTAATCTGAATTGTTGAGTAAGACGATGTTTCCGAGCCGGACGCGCGGGCCGGGATCGACGTGGACGATGACATCCAGTTGGTGCGTCTCCGGATGCGCTTGCTGCTCTGCCGTCACCTTCGCTTCGTACAGGCCTTCTTCACGCAGCGTGTCTTTAAGTCTGGTGACCGCGTCTTCCACATCGTTCGCGCGATAGGTCTGCCCCAAACTCAGTTGCATCGCGCCTGCCGCAGATGCTTCGGTCGGAGGCGGTTTCAATCCAAGAATGATGACCTGATTGATGAACAGGTTCTCGCGGACCACGAAATCGAGCCGTATACCATCCGCCGCGTTCACGGTGACCGCCCGAATGTCGGCAAAATCCCCGGTTTGATAGAGCGTCCGAATACTCGAAGCAACCTCATCACGATCCAGCGGCGCACCCACCTTGGCGGCAATTTCCGGTAGAGTGGAGGTCAAAACGCCGTCACCGTCCTTCACAACTCGGATTTCCCGGATCACCGGCGCTGCCGCAACCGTCTGCTCTTGCGAAGCGGCTTGAGGGCACACCCATACGGCTCCTGCGAAGAACAGGAGAAGCAGAAATCCGTGCAAACTATTGTCCCATCGGAATTTCATCCGCTTTCACTATTCAGACGAAGCCTAGCACATGGGCGTTGCTTTCCCTGGAACCCTTTCGGGCTATCATGGGAGGGTCGAGTGCTGGGACTCTATTTTACGTGAACCAACCTCTGGACCAGAAGTATTCGCGCCAAATGCTCTTTCAGCCAATTGGCCGGGAAGGACAGCAGCGGCTGGTATCCGCCAGTGCTGTGCTGGTCGGTTGCGGCGCGATCGGCGCAGCTACAGCCAACCTGCTTGTCCGGGCTGGTCTTGGCCGGCTTCGTGTCATCGACCGCGACTTTGTGGAAACCTCCAATCTGCAGCGCCAGACCCTTTTCGATGAGGCCGATGCTCGCGAAGCTCTCCCCAAAGCTCTAGCCGCCGAGCGCAAGCTCAAGAGCATCAATTCGGATGTTCAGATCGAAGGCGCCGTCGCCGATTTAAACCCTGGCAATGCGAAGGAGTTGCTCTCCGGTTTTCCGATGATCCTTGATGGCACCGACAACTTCGAGACCAGGTTCCTGATCAATGACTTCGCCGTGAATGCAGGAATCCCCTGGATTTACGCTGCTGCCGTTTCCAGCTATGGCGTCAGTATGGCCGTCCGTCCCGGCTTAACCGCATGCTTGGCTTGTTTCCTCGAATCCTCTGCGGAAACCGGAATTGACGAGACTTGTGACACCGTCGGCGTCCTTGGTTCCGTAGTTAACCTGATTGCGTCCCTTCAAGTCACCGAGGCGCTTAAATTCCTCGCGGGTCGTGACGATGCTCTCCATGGGCGATTGCTTTCCTTCGATGTCTGGAGCAGCCGGTTCCAGTCCATTCGGCCGCAGCGCAATCCCGAATGCCGTGTTTGTGTGCGCCACGAGTTCGCGCATCTGACCGGCGCCGCTCAGCCGCATATCACCATGTGTGGCCGGGATTCCGTCCAGATTCATGAGCGTAACCGCACACTCAATCTCGAGCTTCTTGAAACGCGGCTCGCGCCCACGGTTCCCGATGTTCGCCAGAACGGATTTCTGCTCCGTTTCCGCGTGCCGCCTTATGAAATGACGGTGTTCACCGACGGGCGCGCGATCCTTAAAGGCACGAAAGACCCGGCAATCGCGCGCTCGCTATACGCTAAATATATTGGTGCGTGATTTCTGGCTAACGTGCAAAGCCACCGCGGCCCGTGGGCGTGCGCAGCGCCGCGCGATCCAGATTCTCGCGGAGATTCATCAGGGTAAGGAAGGTACTCAGCACGCGGGCCTTCAGATCGTCGGTCAGATGCAGCCCGCTCGTCGCCACTCGCGCCAGCCGTTCTCCATTTTCGGTGATGAAACCCATGATTTCGCGCTGCCGATCGTGTGGCGTGTTTCCCAGGGCAGTCTCTCGGCGCATCTCCGAGCAGCTGGCTTCCAAGGACAGCGTAAAATGCAGGATGCAAAGTCTTTGCTCGGCTAGAGCGTGCGGCACGTCATGCTTGCACCCTGAAATGTGGCATAGCTCAGTCATAAGTCAAAATTCGCTGTTGCTGATTCTGTAACATTCCCTGGCCCGAAAATCCAGCAATCATCCGCGGCGTGCGCTCAATGATGCAGCAGCCTATCCTGACCTGTACGATTGGTCAGACGACCGCCAGCGCATCCTCCAAATCGGAAATAATGTCGTGCCAATCTTCCAGCCCGAGCGACAGCCGAATTCCTCCAGGCAACAGTCCCACTCGAACCTTCTCCTCCTCCGGCACTACCGCATGGGTCATCGAGAACGGGCTTTCGATGAGGGTCTTAATCTGTCCCAAGCTTACGGCCAGAGTAATCGTGTAGGACTTCTCCGCGACATGGTCCACAAACCGCTCCGCGGCTTCCGCCGCGCTTTTCGATGTGCCGTCTTTCCCCCGCAGTTCAAAATAGAGCATGCTCCCAGGCGCAAACGCTCCTTCGCGCGTGGTCATTTGCCTGCGCGCCAGCTCTTTCTGAGGAAAACTTGGCAGTCCGGGATAAATGACGCGCGCCACCTTTGGTTGTTTCAACAGAAACTCCGCCACCTGCAGCGCGCTTTTCTGCTGATTCACCAGCCGGGTGGCCAGCGTCGGCAATCCATACACCAGAATCGGCCACGCGCTCTTCGGTGACAGCACCCCACCAAAATCCTTGCGGTACAGCATGAGTTGATTGAAGTACTTGCCTGCGCCGATCACACAACCACCCGTCTCGGTCCCAAAGCCCCCAATGTCTTTGGTCAGGCTATGCACCACAAGATCGACACCGTGGTCTAAGGGCCGCTGGCAATACGGAGTCGCAAATGTATTGTCCACTACAATCTGAATTTTCTCCGCCTCGGCCCGGCCGCTATTCAAGCGATCCACTGCCCCGCGAATCGCCCGCATATCGATCAACTCCATCGTCGGATTGACCGGAGTCTCGAAATACACGGCGCGGCAATTCTTGGTGGCCGCCTTTTCCAGTGCGTGGGGATCCGTCAGGTCACAGAACTCAGTTTGGATTTTGTAGCGCGGCAGCCAGTTGGTCATCAGGCTGTGCGTGCACCCGTAAAGTACCCGATGCGCGACAATCTGATCGCCGGTCGTAGTTAGAATCCCAAGTGCCGCGCTCACCGCAGCCATGCCTGTAGCGAACGCCACCGCGATTTCGCCGCCTTCCGCAACGGCAAGGTTCTCTTCCAGCATTCCGCGGCTCGGTTCGTCCAAGCGGTCGTAAATATAAATCGGCGCGCGGCGCGATTCCGGTGTCGCGAACTCCACGAACCCTTGCGCGCCTCTATGAACCGAAGTTAACCGGTACGTCGCCGAACTCGATTGCGGCGGTACCACGTGATGGTCGTAGTCCCACTTGCCGGTCGCGAAACTTCCATGAATCAGGCGCGTGCGCAGGCGGTACTCTTCGCGAGGCTTCTTCGGATTGCGTTCTTTCGCCATTGTCGGCTCCTGTGACTTCCGAATTGAGGATTCAGGAAACGGCGAGTGCTAGCGTGCGGCAATTTCATCATAAGCCTTTCCGCCAGTGCCTGCCGATCGGCGAAGCTGGAGTTTCCAAGTCAGAATATTCTTTCGCAAAATATTTGACACGCTATGCGTGCGCCTGTATAAATATTCAGTACGCTGCATATAGCACGATGAGCGCCACAAAAACATTTCGCCACGGACAAATTCTCCGCCTCGTCAGCGCAGAGCGCATTTCCAACCAGGAAGACCTGCGCCGGCGCCTGGCCCAGCAGCGCCTCCGTGTCACCCAGGCGACCCTCTCTCGAGACCTTCAAGAGCTGCAGCTTTTTAAAACGAAAGCCGGTTATCGCCTCGCGAGCGCCGGCGCCGAAGAAGCTCCGGCCGTTCCTCCTCTCACGCGGGCTCTTGGCGAATTTCTGCTCGATATCCGCCCGGCGGAAAATTTACTCGTCCTCAAAACGCCTCCGAGTGGCGCGCAGCCCCTCGCCGCCGCTGTGGACGGCGCCAAGTTCCCCGAGATTGCCGGCACCATCGCCGGTGACGACACCGTCCTGATCATCACTACCAATAAAAAAGCACGTGAATCCCTCCAGAGGAAAATCGAGTCACACGTAAAATGAGGGACCCTCGCAGCATCGCCGTCATTGGTGTCACTGGCTATACCGGTTTTGAGCTGGCCACGCTGCTGCTCCGCCACCCGGAGGTCCAGCCCCCCACCTTTTACCTTCGAGAGACCAACGGTTTTCAATGCCTCTCGCAAATGTTTCCGCAGCTTCGCGCCCGCGCGGAAGCTCCGCTGCGTCCGCTTTCGCTAGAAACCGTCATTGCCGGCAACGCGGGCACTGCGTTTTTGGCCACTCCGCATGAAGCCTCGGCGGAATACGCTCCACGGCTCCGCGACGCCGGGCTTCGGGTCATCGACTTGAGCGGTGCGTTTCGATTTTCTTCGGCCGAGACATTCACATCTTGGTACAAACTGCCCGCGCCTCATGCGAACCGGCTGGGAGAAGCGGTCTACGGATTGCCGGAGTTTTACGCCGGCGAAATTCGCGCTGCGAATCTCGTTGCCAATCCCGGCTGCTATGCCACAAGCGTGATCCTCGCGCTGCGGCCATTGCTTCAGGCCGGCATGCTCGATCAGTCGCAAAACATAGTCTGTGACTGCAAGTCGGGAGCCAGCGGGGCCGGCAAAGAACCCCGCCGCGATCTTCATTTCGTCGAAGTTGGCGAGAACTTCCGCGCCTACAATCTTTTCTCGCATCGCCATACACCCGAAATTCTCGAGCACACCGGCATCCCGGACTCTCGTCTCGTGTTTACGACGCATTTACTCCCCGTCGCGCGCGGTATTCTCTCCACCATTTACGTCTCTCTCGCGTCTCATCAGGCGCCAGACCGTGTCGAGAAGATCTATCGCAACGCGTTTGCGGGTAGACCCATGGTTCGTATCTGGCCGGCAGGGAAGCTGCCGGAACTGCAGCACGTCACCAACACTAACTTCTGTGACATCGGATTCACGCTCGACAATGCTGGCAAGCGCCTCATTGTTGTCTCGTGCTTGGACAACCTTGGCAAGGGCGCGGCTGGCCAGGCCATCCAAAATTTCAACCTCATGACGGGTTTCGAGGAGCAAACCGGTTTGCTATGAGAATCGTCATCAAATTTGCAGGCGCTTTGCTCGAAGATAACGCCACGGTCGCCGCGCTTTCGCTGCATGTCGCCAAACTCGCTCAGCACGGCCACGAAATCCTCGTGATTCACGGCGGCGGCCGCATTTTCACCCAGACCCTCAAGCGCTTCGGCATCGAAAGTAAATTCGTCGCCGGCCTGCGCGTCACTGATCGGCAGACCCGCGATGTGGCCGTCATGGTCTTCGGTGGCCTTCTTAACAAGCAACTCGCCGGGGCAATCACAGCCGCCGGCCAGCCGGCCGTCGGTATTTCCGCCTCCGACGCAGCAGCTTTCTCGGCCGCTCCCCTCGTCCACAACGACACGGAAGGCAGCCTGGGCTTCGTCGGCTACCTCACCGGCGTAAATGTGAAATTCCTCGAGTCCCTCTGGCGCGAAAATCTTGTTCCGGTCGCCGCCTGCCTCGGCCTTGGCACAGACGGCGAACTCTACAACGTTAACGCCGACCACATGGCCGCGGCCGCCGCGGAGTTCATCGGCGCCGATCATCTTATTTATTTGACCGACGTCGCCGGCGTCCTTCAGAACGAACAGGTCGTCTCCGCCATCTCCTGCCAGCAGATTGAAGTTCTTGTTCATTCGCGCGTCGTTTCCGGCGGCATGGTCCTCAAACTCGAAGCCGCTAAGCGCGCGCTCGAGGGTGGCGTGAGCGAAGTTCATATCGTCGGGGGAGAAGCTGCGGGCGCCGTCCTCGATCCTCAGCTTTTTGCCGAGCCGTCCGTCAAAAACACGTTTTCCGGTCTACCTGGCACGCGTGTCCATCGGGAGAATTCTCCCGATGGGCAAGCCGCCAGCGCTTTTGTTTAGCACTTAGGAGATAAATAATGACAGCAGCAACCTCGCTCACTATCCCGGTCTCCATCGCCAAAGATCTTCTCACCGGCGCCGAATGGAGCCCTGCGGACGCGCGTGACCTCCTCCAGCGCACCGCGGAAATCAAGGCGCGACCCGCGCGCTACGCCTCCGTGCTTCGCAATAAGCACATCGCCTTGATCTTCGAGAAACCTTCGCTTCGCACCCGTGTCACCTTCGAGGTCGGCATCCAGAGCATGGGTGGTTTCGTTTGCTTCCTGGACCACACCCAGGCTCGTCTAGGCGAACGCGAGTCGATTCCTGACGTGGCGCGCAACCTCGAGCAGTGGGTGCAAGGCATCGTCGCGCGCGTTTACGAACAACGCGTTCTCGAAGAAATGGCCGCCTCGATCTCCATTCCGGTGGTGAACGCCCTTTCCGACAGGTTCCACCCATGCCAGGCGCTGGCCGATTTCTTCACGCTCGAAGAGAAGTTTGCCTCGGTGAAAGGTCTCAAGCTCGCCTATGTGGGCGATGGAAACAATGTTTGCCACTCGCTCGTGTATCTTGCCGCTCGCCTCGGAGCGCACATTCGCATCGCTACGCCCGCCAATTACGCGCCGGACGCGGACGTGATCACGGACGCCAAACGCGTCGCGAAGGAAACGAAAGCTAGAATCGAGCTCTTTACCGATCCGAAGGAAGCAGTGGACGGCGTTCAGGCCGTCTACACCGACTCCTGGACCAGCATGGGCTTCGAGTCCGAGGAAAAACTCCGCCGCAGCATCTTCAAGCCGTATCAAGTGAACCGTAAACTCATGGATCTAGCCGGCCCCGGCGCCGTCTTCATGCACTGCCTTCCGGCGCACCGCGGCGCCGAGGTCACCGACGAAGTTCTCGATGCTCCCTACTCCGCCGTTCTCCAACAATCCGAAAATCGTATGTACGTGCAGAAGGCGATTTTGCACGCGCTGTTCACTTAAAATCGCTATTTTTAATATCGAAAGGAATTGCAGTGAATCAACCCGTTCAAAAAGCCAAGAAAGTTGTGCTCGCCTACTCGGGCGGGCTCGATACTTCCATCATCATTCCCTGGCTTCGCGAAAATTATGGCTGCGAAGTGATTGCCATGATCGGTGACGTCGGCCAGCAGGAAGACTTGGAAGCCGCCAAAAAGAAAGCGGTGGCCACCGGCGCCTCAACCGCTGTCATCGAAGACCTCCGCGAAGAGTTCATCAAGGACTACATCTGGCCGACGTTACGTGCCGGCGCGGTTTACGAACACACTTATCTGCTCGGCACCTCGATGGCGCGTCCGGTCATCGCCAAGCGCCAGGCGGAACTCGCGCTCCAATATGGCGCCGACGGCCTCGCTCACGGTTGCACCGGTAAGGGCAATGACCAGGTCCGCTTCGAATTAGCCTACAAAGCGATTGCGCCAAGTGTGCAGATCATCGCGCCCTGGCGCGAGTGGGACATTGACTCCCGCGAAGACGCCATCGCCTACGCAGAAAAACACAATGTCCACGTCGAGCAGAGCAAGAAGAATATTTACAGCCGTGACCGCAACATTTGGCACCTCAGCCACGAAGGCGGCGAACTCGAAGATCCAGCCAACGCCCCCAACGAAGCCATGTGGCAATGGGTCGTCTCACCTCAAAGCGCTCCCGACAAACCGGAAGAAGTGGAAATCGGCTTCGAACAGGGCACTCCGGTCTCGGTGAATGGCAAGAAACTGCCGCCCATCGAACTTCTCAACACCTTTAACGACATTGCGGCACGTAACGGCGTCGGCCGCACCGACCTCGTCGAAAATCGCTTGGTCGGCATGAAGTCCCGCGGCGCCTACGAAACTCCCGGCGGCACGCTGCTCATAACCGCGCATCGCGAACTCGAACGCCTCACCGTCGACCGCGAAACCGCGCACTTCGCTCAGGCTCTTTCTGTCCGCTACGCCGAACTCGTCTACAACGGCCTGTGGTTCTCGCCACTTCGCGAAGCGCTCGACGGCTTCTTCAACATCGCCCAGCAGCGCGTCACCGGCTCCGTCGGTCTCAAGCTCTGGAAAGGCACGCTCAACGTCACCAAGCGCCTTTCCCCTTACTCCCTCTACCGCGCAGACCTCGCCAGTTTCACCATGGGCCGGTACAATCCCAAAGACGCCGAAGGCTTCATCAATCTGTTCGCCTTGCCGGTCACCGTTCGACCGAAGGCCAAAGCCGAAGCCGGCAAACCGTAGCTGCAGTCCCGAGTTTGCCGAATCCAATCAGCCCGACGCCGGGCAGGGTCTTTTTCTCTTTACTCGCGAATTAGAACTGGGAACGTGCGACTCTTATGGCCGAACGCAAAGATGACCGCCTGTGGGGAGGGCGCTTCGAGAACGCTCCGGATGAGCTCTTCGACGCGTTCCAGAACTCCTTTGCGTTCGACTGCCGCTTGCTTCCCTACGAGATTGCCGTGGACCGTGCCTGGGCGAAAGCCTTGCAGGGTGTCGGCATACTGACGGAAACGGAAGTCCGGCAGACCCTCGCGGCTCTCGACAAGATCCTCGACCGCGCCGAGCAAGATCCCGTTTGGCTGGCAGATTCCGGCGCCGAGGACGTCCATCATTTCGTAGAGAAGGCGCTCGTCGAAGAGCTCGGCCCTCTCGGCTGGAAGTTGCATACCGGCCGCAGCCGCAATGAGCTGGTAGCTACTGATTTTCGCCTCTTCATCATCGATGCCGCCGCCGAAACTCAGCAGAAACTCGTTGCGTTGATCCGCGCGCTGGTGCTCCAGGCCAAGGCGAATCTGAAGACTCCGATGGCGGGCATGACCCACATGCAGCACGCCCAGCCCATCCTGCTTTCCCATTTCCTGATGGCTCACGCGCAGGCGTTCGCACGCGATACGGGGCGCTTGCAAAACGCACGCGCTTCCGCAGACGCTTGCCCTATGGGCTCCGGCGCTCTGGCTGGCTGCGCATTTGGGGTTGACCGGGAAGCCATCGCCCACGATCTTGGCTTCTCGCGGATTACCGCGAACAGCCTCGACGCCGTCAGCGACCGCGACTTCGCGCTCGACTATCTTTTCGCTCTCGCAGGTATCGCCACTCATCTTTCGCGTCTCGCCGAAGATTTCGTCCTTTTCGCTTCGCAGGAATTTTCCTACGTCATCCTTCCCGACGAATACTCGACTGGCAGCAGCCTGATGCCTCAGAAGAAGAACCCTGATTCCTGGGAACTGCTGCGTGGCAAAACCGGCCGCATCACCAGTGCCCTTTTCAGTCTCCTCACCACCCTCAAAGGCCTGCCCACTAGCTACCAGCGCGACCTCCAGGAAGACAAGGAAGGCCTCTTCGCCGCGCATGACCAGATCGAAGACATGCTCTGGATTGCAATGGGAGCGATCATCGGAACGAAGTTTCGGGAGGATCGCCTGCGGGCAGCCGCCAACAATCCAGCGCTGTTTGCTACAGATGCCGCAGACTACCTCGTCCATCGTGGCGTTCCGTTTCGCCAAGCTCACGATCTGATTGGAAAAGTTCTCAAGGAATCCGAACGGCAGGGAAAACAGTGGACGCAGCTATCTCTGGAAGACGTTCAGAAAATCTCGCCGCTCTTTGAGAAGGATTTTTTGGAAGGCCCGTCCGTCGAAGATGTCATCGCCAATAAAGTTGTTCCCGGCGGAACCGCCACAGAACCTGTTCGCGCTGCCATCGCACAGCTTGAACAAAAACTCGCTCGACTGGAGAAAAACCCATGAACCGTCCTGCTGTCGTCTACGTCCTTGAAACCGCTTCGCATCACGCGGAGGATCGGAGGTCTCTTCCGTGAGTATCGCCTGCGCCCTGCGGAACCCGCGCCCATGAACCACGCCCCGTCCGAAGCCGCCCTGCCTCGCGGATTCAGGTTCGCAGCCACTGCTTGTGGCCTGAAGAAAACGGGCGCGCTCGATCTGGCCCTCCTTTGCAGTGATGTTCCCGCCTCCGCCGCGGCTGTCTTTACGCAGAATCTAGTCGTCGCCGCGCCGGTGGTTGTCTCCAAAGCTCACCTGAAAGATTCGAAGGGTCGCATGCGCGCCGTGATCGTCAACGCCGGCAATGCCAACTGCGCCACCGGCACGGTAGGCTATCAGGCGTCGGTCAAAACCGTAGAAGAAACCGCTCGCCGCCTGAATTGCCAGCCCAAAGAAGTATTCGTTTGCTCTACGGGCGTGATCGGCGTTCCGCTTCCGCTCGAAAAGGTTTTACGTGCGCTGCCCGGCATCACCAGGAATCGCCGCCCATCCGCTCGTTCCTTCGCGGAATTCTCGCTGGCGATCTGCACCACCGACACTCGCCCGAAAACCGCCACCTCCTCTTTCAAAATGGGCGGCAAACGCGTTCACCTCGTGGGCTGCGCCAAGGGTGCCGGAATGATTCATCCCAACATGGCCACCACACTTGCCTTCGTCGCCACGGACGCACACATTTCTCCGTCGCTGCTTCAGAGAACGCTGCGCGAGGTGACAGGCCGGACTTTCAACTCCATTTCCATCGACGGCGACACGTCCACGAATGACACACTTCTGGTTTTGGCAAATGGTGCCGCCGGCGCGCCGGCAGTCAAGCCCAGGACAGCGGCGCATCGCGCCTTCACGAAAGCTCTCGAAGAAGTCTGCCAATCCCTCGCCCTGCAAATTGTCGCGGATGGCGAAGGCGCGCAGCGCGTCATCGAAATTGAAGTTCGCCATGCGTCCACGGAAGCCGCGGCTCGCCGCATCGGCCAGACCATCGCCACCTCGCCGCTCGTGAAAACTGCGTTTGCCGGAGGTGATCCGAACTGGGGCCGCATCTTCGCCGCCGCCGGCCGCGCCGGAGTCAAGTTTGACCCCCATAAGGTCGACATTCACATGGCGGGCATCCCGGTTCTGCGCCGCGGCCAACCAATTGATTTCAACGAGCGCGCCGCCAGCAATCGCTTGCTCGAAAAAGAGGTCCACATCATCGTGGATTTGCACGCAGGCAAAGCCTCTGCGCGCTACTGGACCTGCGACTTCACTGCGGAATACGTCCGCATCAACGCTTCGTACCGTACTTAGGATGCCGGTCAACTCCGGGATGGAAGGCAGGTCCGGCCTATGCCTTCCATTCCCAATTGGCAAACTGCTCGCGTAGTGCCATCTTCTTGAACTTGCCCACGCTCGTGCGCGGAATTGCGTCCACAAATACGAAGGCATCCGGCAGTTGCCACTTCGCAAAGCAAGTGCTCAAAAACTCGCGTAGTTCGCACTCAGTTGTGTGCATACCGTCGCGCAAAACTACCGCCGCTAAGGGTCTCTCTTGCCATTTCGGGTGCGGAATCCCCACCACGCACGCCTCTTTCACCGCCGGGTGCCCCATCAACGCGTTCTCCAGATCTACCGAGCTGATCCATTCCCCACCCGACTTCACGAGGTCCTTCGCGCGGTCGACCAATTTCATGATGCCATCCGCGTTGATTGTTCCGACATCTCCGGTGCGAAACCATCCATCCTCGCTCCAGCGATGAGCCTGGTCCGGCGATTCATAATAGTGGCTGGCAACCCACGGTCCTCGCACCTCGATCTCGCCCGGGGTTTCCCCATCCCAGGGTGCCTCTCCTTCGGGTCTCATGATTCTCAGGTCGACCAGCGGCACCGGCCAACCCTGCTTCGCCCTTACCGTGTATTTCAGCTCCTCCGACCAATTCACCATCCGCGATTTCAAATGGCCGGTCGTCGCCAGTGGCGACGTTTCCGTCATTCCCCAAAGATGCAGAATGTGCAATCCGAAACGGTCCAGCCGCCGCATCAACTCCACCGGTGGAGCCGTCCCGCCACACACAATTCGCACCGGCCATTTGATTGGCCAACGAGTTGGATCCTTCTCGAGCGCTTCTATCACGCTGATCCACACAGTGGGAACGGCGTTTGCAGCAGTGACCCGCTCAGATACCATCAGGTCCAGAATGCCTTCCGGTTCCACATTTGGCCCCATGAACACTAACTTCGTACCGGTCATCACCGCGGTGTGCGGCACGCCCCACGCATTGGCGTGGAACATCGGCGCGATCGCTAGCATTGTGTCGTGGTGGCTCAGACCGAACGTGTCCACCATTGCCTCCGCAAGCGAATGCAGCACCAGTGAGCGATGCGTGTAGATCACTCCCTTCGAGCAGCCCGTCGTTCCTGAAGTGAAACACATTGCGGCGCCGTCGGTTTCGTCCAACTCTGGATATCGAAAGTCCCCTGTCGTGTCCGCGAGCAGCTCCTCGTAATCGATCCGGCCTTCGGTCACACTATCGAATCCATACCGCACAACGATCACCTTCTCAAACGGAACATCCCTCTCGAATTTTTCCAGGAGTGGCAGCAGCACATCATCCACGATCAGAAATCTGTCCTGCGCGTGATTTGCTATCCCGGCGATTTCGTGCGGATGAAGCCGCAAGTTCAGTGTGTGTAAAATCCCGCCGGCGCACGGCACACCGAAGAATGCCTCCAGGTGGCTCACATGGTTCCACATCATTGAGGCCACCCGATCGCCTCGCTGCAGCCCCAGCTTGGTCAGTGCCTCTGCCAGCCGCTTCGCCCGCTGACAGAATGCGCCAAAGTCCGAGCGCGCTACGGTACGATCGGGTTTCCTCGATACGATCTCGACGTGCCGAAAAAGCTTCGAGGCTCTCTCCAGCACCGATGGCAGCACCAAAGGGTATTCCATCATCGTCCCGCGCATGGCAACCTCACGGAGGGCATTGGCCGCGCATCCTATACCATTCTTGCGGTATTCGCGACCCCACCCATCCCCTTGCAGGTCACCTTTTCTCCAGATTATTAGGTTGCAAATCGAGGCATTTTTCGAGACCATGCACGGGACCACTGGCCGACCTCCTGCCCTCGGCACTCCTGCAGGTTTGCCTCTAGGCGGTGAAGGCCTTTCCAGTGCGCTCCGCGACTCGATTTTCGGTTCCGGGCAGAAGGAGTTCGAGGTGAAGAAGCTTTACGTCGGTAATCTTCCGTTCAGTGCGGCGGAAGAGCAGTTGCAAGAATGGTTGGGTCAATTGGGTGTCAGCGCTTCAGCAATCAGTCTCATTCGCGACCGTTTCACGGGTCAGTCTCGCGGCTTCGCCTTCGTCGAGATCGCCAGCGACGAAGATGCGGATCGCGCCATCAACAGCCTCAACGGCCAGAACTTCGGTGGCCGGAACCTCGTCGTCAACGAAGCCCGTCCCCAGACCGAGCGCTCGGGAGGTGGTGGCGGCCGCGGTGGTTACGGCGGCGGAGGTGGCGGAGGGCGCGGCGGTGATCGTGGTGGTCGTGGCGGTGGACGCGGTGGGGATCGCGGCGACCGTGGCGACCGCGGCAATCGCTGGTAAGCTCGGCCTCCTTCTTCTTCTCTTTCCGTTTTGTGCGGGGGCTCTCCGCCCAGATGTCCCAGGCACAATTTCCATCTCGCTTTTCTTCCGCTTGGTGCTCGTGTGTCTGCTCCCTTTCGCGAAATTCACAGGCCCGTCCAAAATCAACTGGTCCTCATCCCCTGTTCCGTGTACTATCCGCCCCGAAGACACTGGAGGCGCTCAATCGCCATCGCTCCACTCGCTCCGGCTCTTGGCGTTCGGCAATTCGCCCCAGACAAATTTTCGCGCCGGAACATTTCAGAAGTTGACGGGTTTGAAACATCAGGCAAAGAAATTTCTTCGCCCGCTCCCGTTGCGAGTGTATGAAAATGACAGCCTCTTTCGGATTTTACGGTTTGGTTCATCCCGGCGGAGACAGGAAACAGACGAGCGCAGGTTCACGGTTCGACCCGAGCGAACTCTTGGCGCTCTCGCCGCATCCAATGAACCGACTCGAATAGAGCGTACGAATGCACACTTGGCACAAACGCGATTGGAAGCAGTTCTATGAACTGGCTCGCCGGCCCTGGCATCGGCGTCGCCCTCCCCGCCCGGTTTACCCTGCGGGCATGAACCGGGTCGCGCCCGCCGCCGGTTTCAGCCTTTCCGAGTTGGATGACGCGGGAGTCGATCTCGATCAAGCTGAACGCCTTGGTCTTCCTGTCGACGCTGGCCGCATCGGCGCCTACGGTCCGAACGTCACCGTTCTGCGCGATTTCGTCCGCTCCTCCCGCCAGCCACTCTGATTCATTTGCCGTTCTTGGGAATACGGTCACTCCGGCTTGCTGCTGTTGTCTTTCGTCTGCATCAATTTGAGTTGAAGAGTTTGGGCCCCGCCCTCCTGCACTTCCACCGTCTCGCCCTTCTCTTCAAACGGCTTCAGAAAGTCTGGATCCTCCCATGCACCTTCTTCGACTTCGGTCCAACTGAACAGCTTGTATTTTCCGGGAGCCAGCCCGTGCAGACTGAATGCGCCATTCTGGTCCGTGCGTTCAGACTTATACAGTCGTTCAAACTGCCGCTTATTTTCTTCCGGAACCGCCACCACCCACACACCCGCTGCTGGCAGGTTGTCTTCCGTTAAGACCGTCCCTTCCACTCGCGCTCCTCTCGAGCTGATCGTGATTTCCAGAGCACCGGTCGACCCTTTCGCCACTCGCAGCAGTGTATCTGTCGACGTGTTTTCTCCGTATCGCACCTCTTTTACGTAACAGTCCTTCCCCAGGCCGGACACATTGACCCTGAATACACCATCTGCGACATCTTTCAACGTGAACTGGTTGTTCTCTTCCACCCGCGAATCCCCGTCGCCCCAAAAGTCGACACCTTCTGGAGCCAGGCGAACTCCGAACTCTTCTTTCGATAGACTCGGTTGTCCATCCCAAACAACTTTGCCCGCAATCGTCAGTCCCGGTCCCACAATCAGGCTGAGCCCATCGATATCGGCAGCCGCTACATCGACATCTTGTTGTGTCATGTAGTTCTTGCCTTCGTCGAATAACAATGCGACAACCGTGTACTCACCCGGAGGCACTTCCGCAATGTCAAATGACCCTCCAGGCTTCAGCATGTCATTCGTTCCGTATGACATCCAGTAGTTGCGCTGGTTCCGCGGAAGGACTTGAATCATGCCATTCCGCACGCCACCCTTTGTAACCTGATTGATCACTTTTCCTCGAATTCGATAGACAATCACTTCTTTCATCAGGAAATCAATGCCGCGAATCTCTTCTCCTTCTTTGACAGTAATGGCGGCAGCCTTGCCGGCCTCGGTGTATCCCGGGTAGTACATTTTGGTGTACGCCTTCTCTGCCACCGTTTTGTCTTCCCCAGAAAATTCCCGGTCCCCAACAACGTGGTTCCAGCTCTGCATCTGTGCACTGATGAAATAACGTCCAGGCGGCAATCCATGTAACCGGAACTCGCCCAAGTCATTCGATTGATTGAATGCACGGGGCTTCAGCTCTTTGTGACCCTTCTCATACGCCACGCGCATAGCTGCGACCATGACGTCCGGCATCGCTTCCCCGTCTTCGTCCACTACGTGCCCAGTAATCACTCCCGCCCGGCCCAACTTGAACACCAGATCGGTCATTCGCTGCCCGGCAACCAACGTAAAGCTCGCCCCCGGATCACTGGGCTTCTTCTGTCCATACTGCATTTCAAAATACCCATTCCTCCACGCAGAAAGCCGGTACTTGCCGGCGGGCACGTTCTTCAACTCGAATCGCCCATCAGATTTGCTCTGTACCGCAATTGTATGTTGCTCTCGATCCTTTTCTCCCGGGTTGGATAACTGGACAAGCGCACCCTTGACTGGCACGCCGTCCTCTCGCCGCACGACCATTCCGCTAACACTGCACGTCTCTTCTTGTTGGATTTGGTTGCCGGAGGGAGTTGGCGGCCCTTGGGCAGACGCGCACACTCCCGCGGTAAGCAGGAGCAATCCCAGAGTCATGAACCGGCCTACGCTCATAGATTTAACGTCCTGAGTATATGCCTTGTCAGCCAACAACGCCTCAACACAGAGTTCGGGAGTTCTACTCCCACGTCTCGTCCCCAACTCGTTCAGCGGAGCTCTGCTCCCCCCGCCACCAAATCGCTATTTTCGCTTTATGTAGCGCTGGCTTTCATGCCAGCTTTTCCTTTCGGCTTTGGACAGCTCCGAGCAAAACCCGTAAAATAGGGTTTTGTGGCACAAATGGCCTCTCTCTTCCACATCATCTCCAACGCCCCGGCGACTGTAATTCCTACGCCCGGCGCCCACCCCCGCCCCGACTGGCTCCGCGTCAAATTCTTTGGCGGCGAGCGCTATCAGGACCTCAAGCGGATCATGCGTACGCTCGACCTTCACACCGTCTGCGAGTCCGCCCGCTGCCCTAACATGAGCGAATGTTGGGAACACGGCACCGCCACCTTCATGATTCTGGGAGATATTTGCACCCGCGCCTGTGGCTTCTGCGCCGTGCCTTCCGGCAAGCCGGTCGGCCCGCCCGATGAAGACGAGCCTATCCGCGTTGCTGAAGCCGCCGCTCGCTTGGGTCTGCGCTACGCCGTCGTCACCAGCGTAAATCGTGACGATCAGCCAGACGGAGGAGCGCGCATTTTCGCCCGCACTATCACCGAAATCCGCAAGCGCATTCCAAGTTGCAAAGTGGAAGTCTTGATACCCGATTTTCGCGGAGATTGGACCGCACTCAACACCGTGTTACAGGTGAAGCCGGACATTCTGAATCACAACACGGAAACGGTTCCGCGTCTCTATCGCCAGGTCCGCAAAGGCGCGCTCTATGAGCGCTCTCTCGAACTACTGCGTCGTGCGAAGCAAACGCACTCTGACGTTCCCACCAAAACCGGTTTGATGTTAGGTCTGGGCGAACAAAAGGACGAAGTCCTCGCCACAATGCAGGACCTCGCCTCGCAGGGCACCGACATTCTCACCCTAGGCCAATATCTCCAGCCCACCCGCGAGCACCTGCCTGTTGTGCGCTTTGTTCACCCGGATGAATTCGCGGAATACAAGCGAGCCGGCGAGCAGCAGATGGGCTTCAAGCACGTCGAAGCCGGCCCACTGGTCCGCTCCTCTTACCACGCGTTCGACCAAGCCGAATCCGCTACCCGTTAATTGCTCCTTTTACTCTCTTCTATTTCGGCGCCACCATGCCCCAGTCCGTGAACGGCACGGCTTTCCCGCCACGTACGACCGTCGGGATCACATGGTCGAATCCCTTGTGGTCTTTCGCAGAGTAGTCCACCTTCAGCTGTGGCCCCAGTCCCAGATCCATTTCGTGAATGGACTCAATCGCGTGTATCAGCCCCTCTCTTGTCAAGTCCTTACCTGCCTTTTTCAATCCTTCCACCATAACCATGGCATCGACAAATCCTTCAAGGCTCACGAAGTTCGGCCGTGCATTCGGCATATATTTCTGCAGTGAGCGCCGGTACAGCGCCACAGTCTTCAAGTCGGTCAGATAATACGGCGGGACTACCTGCGTTATGACTACTCCCTCCGCGTCCTCGCCAGCTTCTTGAATCAATTCATCCGTCCCCACGAACGAAACCGTTAGAAATAGCGGCTTCCATCCCCTGGCGTGAGCCTGTTTCAAAATTGGCGCTACCGTGTTTGACGGGCCGACGACGACCACAGCATCCGGATTCACCGCCTTTGCCTTCTCGATCGCATCTCCCATTTGCGTCGTCTGCCGGACGTACGACGCGGTGACTACTGGTTCGCCTCCATTTGTTTTTAATGCTGCCTGCACGCCAGACAGCACTGCGCTGCCGAATGCATCCTCCGGGTAGATCACCCCAATACGTTTGTAATGCAATGTATTCCAGAGGCCCTCCACCTGTTCACGCGTTTCGTCGTAGTACGAGGCTCGCACATTCACGACCCACTTGCGCAAAGGCGCGTAGAGCGTTTGCGCTCCTGTAAATAGCCCCACCAGCGGCACATCGTTTGTGTCTGCCAAGGGCACATACTTCACAGCCGTCGGAGTCCCCACAAAGAATCCCGCCGCAAATACTTTCTGTGCCATCAGCTTGTCCCAACACGCCTGAGCCTTCGCGGGATCATAGCTATCGTCCGCGGAGATCAGCCGCAACTTCCGCCCGTGGACCCCGCCTTCCTCGTTCACCATCTGAAAGTAAGTCTCGGCCCCGATTACGGTCTCGCGTCCCAGAAAGCTGGACGGGCCTTCCAACGCCGCGCAGGATCCGATGATGATTTCCTTGTCGGAAACACCGGGCGCGGTTTGTCCACCTGCCCCAGTCGCCAGCAAAGCAACTACACCAAGCCACACAGTTACCTTCAATGCGTGCTGCCGCGGCACAAGGTGCATAGATCAGCTCCAGATCATGAGTTGGATTTCGTGGGTTCCCTGGGCCTATTCTCGCTACTCTACTCCTAGATCGACGAAGCACAATTGTCCAGTAACGTCGGCGACGCTTATCCGTCACAGGTGGGTAGGGGCCAGGTACGTGTAAACACACCCCCGCGCCAGATTCTGGCGCGTTTCGGGGGTTACTGCAGGCAGGTCAACTTCGAGCGGAACTTACTTCGCGGCGGCCAGAGCTTTCTTCGCGGCTTTGGCTGCGGCAGACGCCTTCCGGCGGCGCTTGGTCTTGGGCGGGGTCGCGGGCGCTTCGCCGATGAGTTCTGCGGTGAACATGCTGGTCACGAACAACTTGGGGCCGTGATCATCGAAATCGACGCTAGTGCGCTCGGGATCGGACGCGGTTACGATGCCCAAGCCGAATAACTCATGCTTGATGGTTTGGCCTTCTTGCATTACTTGCACAACTTCCTCCTTGAACGACTTGGCGGTTTCTTCCGTCCTATTCACTCGCGAAATTGAGAGGTCCCCGACCCCTCGAGGACCCCTCCAATGCACAGGCTAGAGGCTTGTGACGTTCTCTGCCTGAAGGCCTTTCGGACCCTTCTTCACCTCGAATTCAACTGCTTGACCCTCATTCAGGGACTTGTAGCCGTCCATCTGAATGGCGGAGAAGTGTACGAACACATCTTCACCGGTCTGGCGTTGGATGAATCCGTAGCCCTTCGAAGCATTGAACCACTTCACTGTTCCTTGTTCCTTCACTGCTGAACCTCGAAATTGAAATTGCTTTGCCTCTCTTGGACCGAAGACTGGGTTACCCTAGACCTCGAGATGCCTCTAGCCCCGAAAAAAAAGGCTGCGAGTTTGTTCTCGCAGCCCCCTGAACGAGTCAAAAGGTAGTACAAGAGCAACAAACGCTATACCTAACGTTATCACAGATATAGCCCGGTTGTCTATCGGCGAATGGGCGCACTTGTGCGCAAGCGCAAACAACTAACTCGCTTATTTTCTTTTACTTAAATGGATTCAATAGTTCTATAACCAGCCAGCCGATTTCGACTCTTACTCGTCCAGCGACTCCGGTTGTAAACTCAACGTTTCCCCGCTTTTTTCCTTTTTGTCCCAATATTTGCGTACCCACGCTTCCCAACTCTTTCCCGCCGCCGTGTCTCGTCCCGTAAATGCTAGGGCGGCAATTTCGCCATAGGAAATTTTCACACGCTGATTCGAGTCTTTGGGCAAAATTCGGGCAAATGACGTGGCCAAAGTCGCTCCCGCGACACGATCAAAGATGTAACCCTCGACTTTTGTTCCATCTTTGCGGGTTACAGTTACATCCCCACGATAATCGAACGCTTTTTCCAGCGCCTCCCGTAGCTCGTCTTCACGGGCCAATTCAGGGATCCAGCCTTGCAGGGTGTGGTGCTCAGCCCCGGGTGCCACTTCCAGTTGATCGACATGCGCATCCGTCGCGTGTTCTGGACGATCCGCGTGTCTTGGCCCGGTCACGCGCGTTGTTCCTCGTAGTTCTTGGAATTCGTGTCGATTTGCACCAGCGGATTATAGGAATGCACCGGCACCGATGGCTCGTTGAGCATCCGCAAAGCCTCATCGTCGTCGTAATTGCCGAACAGAACCGCTTTTGCTGTGTTCAGCAGCCCCTTCAGCCCGCTAAACGTGTAATCAACTGCCGTCGCTTCGTATCCGCTATGCACCATACAGTTCGCGCACTTGGGATTCGATTCGGTGCCATATTTCGGCCAATCGGTTTCGGCCATCAACTCCGCAAAGCTATCCGCATACCCGTCTTGCAGCAGATAACACGGCTTTTGCCACCCAAAAATCGAATAGGTCGGCATGCCCCACGGGGTGCACTGATAATTCCGCTTGCCCATCAAGAATTCCAGGAACAACGGAGACTGGTTGAACTGCCAGCTCTTCTTGCGATTCGAAAGAATCGCACGGAATAGCCGGCGCGTCCGCGCCCGCCCGAGGAAGTGTTTTTGGTCTGGCGCTTTTTCGTAGGAATAACCGGGGGAGAGCATCATTCCCTCCACACCGAGCTCCATCATTTCATCGAAAAACTTTCGCACGCTCTTGGGATCGGCGCCATCGAACAACGTCGTGTTCGTCGTTACCCGGAAGCCGCGTCCCACCGCTTCCTTAATCCCTTCGGCCGCAAGCTCATAGCCGCCTTCGCGACATACCGAGAAATCGTGGTGCTCTTTCTGCCCGTCCATGTGTACCGAGAATGTCAGGTACTTACTGGGCTTGAACAAATCGATTTTCTCTTTCAACAGCAGCGCGTTCGTGCACAGGTAGATGTACTTCTTACGCGCGACCAGTCCTTCGACGATCTTCTCGATCTGCGTGTGCATCAACGGTTCGCCGCCAGGAATGGACACCATCGGCGCGCCGCACTCATCCACCGCCCTAAAGCACTCTTCCGGAGAGAGTTCCCGCTTCAACACGTGCGCGGGGTACTGAATTTTTCCGCACCCGGCACAGGCCAGGTTGCAGCGATACAGCGGCTCCAGCATCAGCACCAGCGGGTACTGCTTGCGGCCCTTCATCTTTTGTTTGAGGACGTAGCTGGCTACCGTCCACATCTGGGATACAGGTACAGGCATGCTTCCCCTATTGAGCGTCTACTAACCCTAAATTTAGATGCGCTATCCCCAATTCTAGGAATATCCAGTGTACCCGATTCCCAGCGCTGGTCGTAACGATGAATTCCCGGGGGGTTCTTGTACGGCCCGCCTTCTGAGGCGGGCCGCGATCGGTACGACACGTACACTCACGCTTTCTGGCAATCCGTTTCAATCACTGAACAGCTTTTCGCATGAAAATCGCGGCTTGCGGATTCTCGTTGTATCGCTCGCACGGTTCGAATCCCTTCTTCTCGTAGAACCGCGCGGCGGCTTTCATGTCCGCAGCCGTATCCAGATACAGCCACTCATATCCGATTTCCTTCGCGTAACTCTCAAGCGCTTCCAGCAACCTGTCCGCGAGTCCCTGTCCACGATATTCCGGCCTAATATATAGGCGCTTGATCTCTCCGCACCCTATCTTGTCACGCAGCGCTCGCAACGCAATACAGCCCACGGCAACTCCGCGGTCTTCTGCCAACCACACCCCGCCGCCGTCCACAAAATACTCGCGTGCAAATTCGTCCAAATCCTCGCGCACCATCACGGCCGCCGCCTCGTAGTACTCCTGGACAAACGCGTACGCGACCTCAACTTGCGAATCCGCTGCGCGATACACCCGCATCCCAGTGGCTTGACTCATCGTGCTGGCCAGTTTGCTCGACTTTTCCAGCGGCAAAAGCCCCATTTTGGCGCCTGGCCTACCTCAAATCCTGTCATTCCCAGCGAAGCGAGGAAACTGCTTCCTAGATTCCCAGAGAGATTGCGTCTCGTGATACGCACTATTTCACCTTCCCGTTGGCCTTTTCCGTTCTATGGCAAAATAGAAGGTCTGTAGATACGACCTATGGCAAACCGTGTGACGCTCGCTCCTGATAAGTCCGCGAAGACCGCGCAGAAGGGCCCCGCCCGCAATGGCGCCGGCCACGCCGAACGCGAACGCATTTTTTATCTCTTCCGCCGCTGGGGCTTCTACGAGGCCACCCTCGATCCCCTCGGCTACTTCACCCCAATGAAGTGCCCTGACCTCGAGGGCCTCTCCGGCGAATACGCTGACGAAGCGCGCCGCGTCTACTGCAGCACTATCGGTGTTGAGTTTCTCCACATCCCCGAACTCGAGCGCCGTAACTGGGTCGCCGAGCGCATGGAAGGCCCTGAATACGAGGTCAACCAGCCGAAAGTCCTCGAGCGACTGGTCCGCGCCGAGCTATTCGAACAGGTGCTCCAGAGCCGCTACCTCGGCAGCAAGCGCTTCTCTCTGGAAGGCAACACGTCGCTGATTCCGCTGCTCGATTCCATCCTTGATGCCGCGGGCGACTTCGGCGGTGTCGATTCTGTAATGGCCATGAGCCACCGCGGCCGCCTCAACGTCATGACCCACATCGCCTGCAAAGCAGCACACGACGTGGTCGCAGGATTCGAAGACGTCGATCCCCGCAGCGTCCTTGGCGCCGGCGACGTGAAGTATCACGTTGGCGCGACGGGCGTTTATACCACGAGCGCCGGCAAGAGACTCAATATCCACCTTGTTTCAAATCCGAGCCATCTCGAAGCCGTAGATCCCGTCGCAATGGGCCGCGCACGCGCCAAACAAACCCGCCATGGCGTGCAAACCGGTGGTTACGTCGATCGCTCGAAAGCCACGCTCAACAAAGTTTGGGCCGTCGTGATGCATGGTGATGCCGCGTTCGCCGGCCAAGGCATTTGGGCGGAGACCTTGAACCTCGCCGACCTCGCGGCCTATACCGTCGGCGGCACCATCCACGTCATCGTCAACAACCTCATCGGCTTCACCACTCGCCCCGCCCAAGAGCATTCCTCGCGGTATGCCTCCAGCATCGCGCGTCGTCAGAGTGTGCCCATCTTCCACGTCAACGCCGAGGATGCTGACGCTGTCGTCCGTGTGGGCCGCATTGCCGCCGAATATCGCGCAGAGTTCAACTCGGATGTAGTGATCGATTTAATCGGTTATCGCCGCCATGGCCACAGTGAAGTCGACGATCCCACCATCACTCAACCGCGCCTTTACGATCGCATCAAGAATCACGCGCAGCTCTGGAAGATTTATGCTGAGCAAACTGGTATCGACGCCACACCAATCGCCGAAACGGTGAAAAAAGAGTACGAGGAAGAGCAACGCAAGGCCGGCAAGCTCACCAAAATTCCGCACCTGCGCAAGCTGCCTGACTACTGGTCGCCCTACAACTACGGCAAATACAATTCCTCCTTCGAAGTGGACACCGGCTTAACTCGCGACAAAATCGCCGAAATTACCGCTGGCCTGGTGAAAACGCCGCCTGGCTTCCACGTACATCCGAAAATCGTCAAGCTCCTCGATCAGCGCTCCGAAATGGGTCAAGGGAAGCGTCCTTTCGACTATGGTTTCGCCGAACTCCTCGCCTACGGCTCGCTTGTCCTGGAAGGCAATCCCGTCCGCCTCACCGGCCAGGATTCCCAGCGCGGCACCTTCAACCAGCGCCACGCCGTTCTCGTCGATACGCAGACCGAGCAGGAATATCTCCCCCTCGCCCACCTCGCTTCCAAGCAAGCTTTTTGCGAAATCTACAATTCTTCGCTCTCCGAAGCGGCGTGTCTCGGCTTCGAATACGGCTTTTCTCGCGATTACCCCGAAGGCCTCGTCCTGTGGGAAGCCCAGTTCGGCGATTTCGTGAACGGCGCGCAGGTCATCATCGACCAGTTCATCAGCGCCAGCGAAGATAAATGGGGCCTGCCTACCGGAGTAGTCCTCCTGCTTCCTCACGGTTTCGAGGGCCAGGGCCCCGAGCACTCCAGCGCGCGCATCGAACGCTTCATGCAGCTTGCCGCCGAAGGCAACATGAATATCTGTCAGCCTTCCACTGCCGCGCAATATTTCCACCTATTGCGCCGGCAGGCGCGTCGCCTCTGGCGTAAGCCACTCGTTGTCTTCACGCCGAAGAGCATGTTGCGCCATCCCGAGGCCAGCTCGCCCATCGACGAATTTGAGCGTCCACGTTTCCTGACCCTCGTTCCTGACAACGAAGTCACAGACGCGCACAGCATCCTGATCGCGAGCGGCAAAGTCGCTCATGAGCTCCGCGCCGAGCGTCGCCGCCGCAACGATACCGACACGGCGGTCTTCTTCCTCGATCAGCTCTATCCGCTTCCCAAAACGGAAATTGCCGCGGCGATCGACGCTCATCCCAACGCCCGCGAAATTGTCTGGGTGCAGGAAGAACCTGCCAATATGGGCGCTCTCTTCTACGTCCTTCCGCGCCTCGAACGCATCGCGCAAGCAAAGAACCTGAAGGTTCGCACCGTGAAGCGTTCCGCCAGCGCCAGCCCTGCCACCGGCTCCGCCAAAGCCCACGAACTCGAGCAAAAAACGCTGATCACTCTCGCTTTCGCCACAACTCCAAATGCATAACCGCGCCTCCCTCCGGACGCGCAAAATCCTGACGCGGATGCGACGCTTGCGGATGTCGTTACCGAATTAACACTTAACAAATCGTGACACGTACGCCAAACTCTTCCCGTAGATGTTTGCGCCCGCGCCTCCTCGCGCGGGCTTTTTCTTTTTCCACATTTATCTTCGGAGATTCCTATGCCCACGGATTCGGATCGCTGCCATTTCACCTTCGCTGACGGACGCCGCTGCACCATGCCCCAATTTCCCGACGACATGGGCTTTGCTACTACCATGGCGAGGAGTACCGCGAACGTCTCAAAGCTCGTGAAATCGGCCGCGACATCGCCCATTTCTTCGGCACCGATGTCCTTACCAATTGCGACCTCACTTCCGCTCTCGGCGCTCTCTTCGCCGCCACTGCACAGGGCCACATCAAGCCCAAAACTGCTACTGCCCTCGCCTATCTCGCCCAGGTCATCACCCAGAACCAGCAACTCGCCAAGGACGAATTCCTCGAGTGCTTCCGGGGCAACTGGCGCAAAGTCGTTCGCAACGCCCCCGCTTTCCAGCCTCCCGCTCACCCAACCGCACATGTCTCTCTGCCTGACGCAAACCGTTCCGCTCAACCCGCCTCCAACAATCTCACCGACTCTTCTTCGGCTACAGACTCCGCCGATCCCTGAGAGTCAGTTCCAATTGGCGAAGCGCCGGAGGCGCGTAACAACTTAGCCCAGCGCGTCAGCGCTGGGAATCTCCCCCACACACCCGAGCGCCGTAGGTGCGAAACAAATCACCTGACTTCAACCCTGTATTTCGCCCAAACACCGGACATACGAGCCAAGTTAGCACCACGATAACGCCCTTTGTCATCAGCACATCCAGAAACACGCGCCCGCAACCACCTTTACTCTCAACACATCCGAAAAAACCGGGAGGGGGTATCCTCCTCGGTGGCATCCTTTATCGCATCCTCTCTCGAGTTTGACGGCATAGGAGATAGGAACGGGAAAGGCGGAGACGAAACCTCGGATCAGCGTCCAAGAAACATTGGGATTCGCCATGCCCGCGGATAAATTTGAATGAAATGTTGCGTCGACCATCTTAGCCGGCAGGGCAACCGGTCCATTGAGGTTTCAGAACCCGAGTTAACGGTTGATGTCATAACGAGGTCGGCCTCACGACGAGCCGAGTAAACTGTTCGGTGTTCACCCTACAGCGCTCGGAACGAAGGAGGCCGAATGCGAATTATAGGATGTGATTTGCACGCTCGCCAGCAGTCCGTGGCGATGC
>DATJZF010000026.1:0-47092 GCA_035499255.1 Dongiaceae bacterium
CCGGAGCCGGGAAGCGCAACACTCGCCAGCCGGTTCTCATAGTCCCAGCTGTACGTGGTCGTGCCCGACGAATCCACCATCGTCTGGGTGTTCCCATTCAGGTCGTAGGTGTACGAGTAGTTTGGGCGCGAATTCAGTTCATTGTAGCTCCACGCTGCGCTGCCCAGATTCGTCAGTCGGTTGCCCACTACATCGTAAGTATAACTTTCTGTCGTCGAACCGTTTTGCGTGACGCTAAGTAGCTCGTAGATATTGTCATACCCAAACGTACTCGCAGTCCCTGTGGGCTGTGGGGTACGCGTCAGACGATTCCCTGCGTTGTCGACTGTATACACAGCACCGTCGAGAGTGGTTCCGCTCTTTGCGTGCGTCATGCTGAGGAGCCGAGATAAATTATCGTACCCGTAGTTGGCGTTCACGGAATTCGGTCGCGTGAGGCTAGTTCGGCGGCTCAACACGTCATATCCAAATCCAAAACTCCCACCACTAATTGCTGCCGGAGGCGTGAGCGTTTGAAGCCGGTTCAGCGTGTCGTAAACATAGCTCGTCGAACCACTCTCCGGGTCAGTAAATCCGGTGCGGTTCGAGGCCGCATCATAGCCGTAGCTTGTCGTGAACGTCCGGCTGGTGAGAAACGCATACTGCGTGGAGGTGCCCGTCAGCCGCCCCATATTGTCGAACGTGAACTGGTACGTGCCAGTGGGATCGGTCACCTGGGTCAACCGGGAGTCGTTATCGTACGTGTAATTCACCGTCGAAGTATCAGGATAAGACTTCTGTGTGAGCCGGTTCAACTGGTCGTAAGTGTAAGAGAAAATCCGCACCCTGAAAACCACAGGGATGCGGCACCCGAATTCGTTTTAACGCTTAACGCCTCGGCCACACGGCCGCTGTTCCTGATGCGCCCTGCTCACGCACACGGCGCACCTGGCCATAACAATGGGCTTGACAGGGGAGGCGGGATACGGCATAAAGGTGGGAGCCGTTTGTACGGCGTCACGTGGCGATTTAGGGCGACTTGCTCCACGTAAAAAACTGCTAAAGAGCTGGTAGCGTTCTACAGAGCAACTTCTGAGACCCTCCAAGCTTTTTGGCACGGAGGGTTTTTCGTTTTGGCCCCTCCTTGCTGCCCTCAGTCAATGTCACGTCATTTCAAGCATAGGCCCGCCCAAGCCTGGATGCGGCGCGGTCTATCGCGAGGTGACTTATGAAGGAGCTCTACTATCTGCGATGCCGGGAATGCGGCAAGAAATTCGCCAATACCCCGCAATCGTTCTGTGAGGAATGCTTTTCGCCGCTCGAGGTGAGCTACGACTACGACGCGCTCGGGAAGATTGCCAAGCGCGAGACTCTGGCGCACCGGGCGTTCAACATGTGGCGGTACTCGGAACTGCTACCGCTACCGGAGGGTTTCAAGCCTTCGCACGATATCGGCGGAACACCGCTGGTGAAATCCAAGAAATTCGGATCGTCTCTTGGCGTGAAGAATCTTTATTTCAAGAATGACGCGGTGTGCTTCCCTACTCTCTCCTTCAAGGATCGGGTTGTGGCCACGGCGCTGGCGGCGGCTCGGCGATTTGGGTTCAAGACCGTGGGCTGCTCGTCGACGGGGAATCTGGCCAACGCGGTGGCGGCGCAGGGAGCGCAGCAGGGATTCGACACGACGGTGTTCATTCCCGCTGACCTGGAACCGGCAAAGGTGCTGAACACAGCCGTGTACGGCGCGAAAATCGTGCGCATCAACGGCAACTACGATCACGTGAACCGCTTGTGCACACAGATCGCGGATCGTTTCCAGTGGGGGCTGGTGAACGTCAATTTGCGCCCCTATTACGCCGAAGGATCCAAAACGCACGGGTACGAAATTGCCGAGCAACTTGGCTGGGAACTGCCAGACAACGTGGTGGTGCCGATGGCGGGCGGCTCGCTGATCGGCAAGATTGCGAAAGCGTTCTGCGAACTGGCGCATCTAGGCTGGGTGGAGCCCAAGCAGGTGAAGTTCTTCGGCGCTCAGGCTACGGGCTGCTCGCCGATCGCTGACGGCGTGAAGCGGAATCTGGCGCGGTTCGAGCCGCAAAAGCCGAACACCATTGCGAGGTCGCTGGCGATTGGCAATCCCGCGGATGGTCCGTTCGCGCTGCGGTTGATTCGCGAATCGGGAGGTTGGGCGGAAGATATTTCCGATCCCGAAATCATTGACACGATCAAAACACTGGCGCAGACGGAAGGCATCTTTGCGGAAACCGCGGGCGGCGTGACGGCTGGCGTGGCGGCAAAGTTGATCCAGCAGGGCCGCATCCGTCCCGACGAGACCACGGTGGTTTGCATTACCGGAAACGGGCTGAAGACCACGGACGCGATCGCCGCGGACTTCCCGGCGACGGAAGCGATTGCCCCGAAGCTGGAAGCGTTTGAGGCGCTGGTCGCGCAGAAACTGGAAGAAGGTGTGGCTGTTCGCGCAACTTCGTAAGTATCTTCCGCGCGAGCCATCTGAAACCTGGTGCCGGGGGTCTTCGGGAGAGTTGACTCCCGGCATGATGGCCTGCGGGATTCAAAATGGAAGGACCAAGAAAAGAGGAAGAGATATGGCAGTGACGATTGAAATACCGACGGCGTTCCGGCGGTTCACCGATGGGGAGCAGCGCGTTTCGAGCGGCGCCGTCACCGTGTCGGAAGCGTTGAACGATCTGACCACGCGATTCCCTGCTCTTTCGCGGCATGTTCGGGACGAACAGGGGCAGATCCGGCAATTCCTGAACGTCTACCTCAATGACGAGGACATTCGCTTCCTCAGCGGCGAAGGCTCGGAACTGAAGGATGGCGACAAGCTGCTGCTGGTGCCCTCGATCGCGGGCGGTTGATGTTCCTTCAGGCGTGAACCTGATTACTCCGATGCGTTACGAATGAGTTGGGCGTAATACTGCGCCGCTTTGGCGAAGTTATCGATAGCGATGCGCTCATTCGTTCCGTGGATGCGGTCAAGGTCGCTGGGCTCTGCTAGCACCGGCAAAAAGCGATACACATCTTTGGTGATCGGTGCGTAGTGCTTGGTATCTGACGCAGCAATATAAACAAACGGGACAGAAGCGGCATCGGGATAAATCTGCCCCACAGTTTTCTGCAAACGCTTGAAGTTCGGCGAATCCGGGCTTGATTCTTTTGAAGGCTCAGTAGGCGGTTCTCCCGCGATAGGTTGCAGCTTGATTCGCGGGTCGTGGATCGCTTCTCGCACATGCCCGGTTACGCTGGCGATCGAGTCGCCGGGCAGGATTCGGAAATTAATCACCGCCTCGGCTTGGCTGGGCATGATGTTGTCTTTTGCTCCGGCGCGAAAAATAGTTGGCGCGGCGGTGGTGCGTAGCAGCGCGTTGGTGTCGGGAGCACTGGCGAGCACTCGTTGGACGACTGGGCCAAATAGCCACAGATTTTTGAAGACAACGTTGAGCGGTGGTGCCGCATTTCCGCCCGCATAGTCCAGGAAATCACCCACCGGTCCGTGAACGTGCGGCGGCATCGGGTCTTCTTCAACGCGGTGCACGGCCTCGCTGAGAATCCCGATGGCGGATTCTTTCGGCGGCATCGAAGAGTGCCCGCCCTCCATGTCCACGCTGAGAACAAGGCTGAGATATCCTTTTTCGGATGTGCCGATGACCGCGACCGGCGCTTTCACACCGGGAACCATGCCTCTGGTAATTAAGCCACCTTCGTCTTCAAGAAATCCCAGTTCCACGGCGCGTGATTTCAGCACTTGCGCGATTTTCTCAGCGCCTTCGAGTCCGCCAATTTCTTCGTCCTGACCAAATCCAAGATAGACGGTTCGTTTCGGCTGGAACCCTTTCGAAAGCAGCGAATCGACCGCTTCGAGAATGCCGACGACCGTCACCTTGTCATCCATCGTGCCGCGCCCCCAAATGAAACCATCAGCGATCGCTCCGGAGAATGGCGGCTGCGTCCACTTCGATTCGGTACCCGGTTCGATCGGCACCACGTCCTGATGGCCGGTGAGTAACATCGGCTTCAGCGAGGAATCAGTTCCCTTCCAAGTGAACAAAATGTTTTCGTCACCCACAATTTCGTGCTGAAGCTTTTCGTAGACCTGAGGAAAAGTCTTTTCGAGATAGACGTGAAAAGCGTCGAAGGCTTCGTGCGCGGCCTTCTTTTGTTCGGGAGTGCCCCCGCCTTCCCACGAAATGGTCTGAAAAGGAATAGCACCGGAGAGATCGCGAGCGGCTTTTTGGGCATCGATGGGCTCCTGCGTGGCAGGCACTACGGGCATTTGTTTTGAGGGAGCAAGGTAGGTTTTCGCGATGGCGACGACTAGCAAGACCAAGACAAGCAAGCCAAGAAACTTGGCGAACGTTTTCATTGTCGGTGACTCCGGCAGCGGCGAGCGGTCGCGCTTGGATGGCGCTAGCCTAACACGTAAAGAGCTAGGGCGGTGGCGAGACGCAACGGCGAGAAACCGGGATACGTCCAACACATGGTACGCTATTGCGCAACAGAGCTTTCGCTCTCAGGGGGAGCGGAGATGGTAGTGCGATTTTGGTCCGCACGCTCGACGCAGGTCTGGTTTCCGGAATATCTTAGGCATTTTGATGTGCACGTTTTGCCCAAATTGCGGATGACGGATGGCTTCCTTGAAGCGCGCGTGCTCTCGCAATCCGACGGCGTGGTGGTGCAGTTCATCGTCGAGACGCTATGGTCTTCTCTGGAGGCGATTGATCGCTTCGCTGGGCCGGATCGCGAACAAGCGGTGGTGGCGGATGAAGCGGTACACTTGCTGACTTCTTACGATCGCCGGGTGCGCCACTATCAGGTGGACGTGCGGGAAGAGTTTGCCAAGAAATAGGGCTGACAACGGCAAGATTCACGAGGCGGACCACGGAAAGCTTACCTACGCAGGACATAGAGGCGAAGAGCAGACCCACCCTTTCGCAAAACGGCGCGACAGAATGGGGAATGAGCGGGCTGGCTTGCCGCAAGTTTTCGGAGTGCTAAACTATTCGGGTACTTCTATGACAGCCAAAACTCTTTACGAAAAAATCTGGGATAGCCACGTCGTTCACGAAGAACCGGGAAAGCCCTCGCTCATTTACATTGACCGGCACTTGATCCACGAAGGCACTTCCCCGCAAGCGTTCGCGGGATTGAAAGCCGAAGGCCGGAAAGTGCGTCGGCCGGATCTGACGTTTGCTGTGATGGACCACTCGGTGCCAACCAAGGATCGTTTACTGCCGATCGTCGATCAGGATGCCAAACTGCAGTTCGAGGCGCTGGCGCGGAATTGCGCGGAGTTTGGCGTGCGCCTGTTCGACATGCACAGCCAAAATCAGGGCATCGTGCATGTCATCGGCCCCGAATTGGGTATAACGCAACCGGGCCAGACCGTCGTTTGCGGAGACAGCCACACGTCGACCCACGGCGCGTTTGGCACGCTGGCCTTCGGAATCGGCACCAGCGAGGTCGAACACGTCCTGGCCACGCAGTGCCTGGTGCAGAGCAAATCGAAGACGCTGAATATCAAAGTCACCGGGAAGCGCCCAAAAGGCGTCACAGCAAAAGACATCATTCTGGCGATCATCGGAAAGATTGGCATAGGCGGCGGAACGGGCTGCGTTGCGGAATATACCGGCGAGGCGATTCGCGAGCTTTCGATGGACGGGCGCATGACCGTGTGCAACATGACCATTGAAGGCGGCGCACGCGCGGGAATGGTCGCGCCCGACGACGTTACATTCGCGTACATGGAAGGCCGGGCATTTGTTCCGCGTGGCAAGGATTTTCAGGAAGCGGTAGAGCGTTGGCGACTTCTCAGGACGGATGATGGCGCGAAGTATGACATGACCGTCGAACTGCGAGCTGGGGAGATTGGACCGCAAGTGACTTGGGGCACCAATCCCGGAATGGTGACCAGCGTAACCGGCCGCGTGCCGGATCCGCACGACTTCAAGGACCTGAACGATCAGAAGGCGACCGAGAGCGCGCTGAAATATATGGGGCTGAAACCCGGAACGCCGATCGTGGACATCCCGGTGGACCGTGTATTCATTGGCTCCTGCACGAACTCACGCTTAGACGATCTGCGCGCCGCGGCGCAGTTGGTTGCCGGCAAACATGTGGCCACCAATATCAAGCAGGCCTTGATCGTGCCGGGCTCGCGCGGAATCAAGGCGCAGGCGGAAAAAGAAGGGCTGGACAAGGTGTTCACGCAGGCCGGATTCGAATGGCGCGATGCGGGCTGCAGCATGTGCATCGGCATGAATGCCGACGTATTGCCGGCAAAGGAGCGCAGCGCGAGTACTTCGAATCGCAATTTCGAAGGCCGCCAGGGGCGCGATTCGCGCACGCATCTGGTCAGCCCGGTGATGGCGGCGGCAGCGGCTATTGCAGGCCACTTTGTGGATGTGCGCGAGTTCGACGTCGCGCAGGTGGAGTGAAGTCGTAGCAGCACCTTTGGGGGATGCTCACACAATGAAGCCTTTTGTCACGCACGCGGGACTTGTCGCACCGATGGATCGCGTCAACGTGGATACGGATCAAATGGTGCCGAAGCAGTTCCTCAAAGCGCTCACCCGCGAGGGCTTCGGTCGAATCCTGTTTTACGACTGGCGGTATTTCCAGCCCGGCGACCGCCCGAATCCCGAATTCGTCCTTAACTATCCCCGCTACAAAGGCGCATCCGTTCTTCTGGCCCGAGCCAATTTCGGATGTGGCTCCTCTCGCGAACATGCTCCATGGGCGATCGACGATTATGGATTTCGCGCCATCATCGCGCCCAGCTACGCCGACATTTTCTATAACAATTGCTTCAAGAACGGCATTCTTCCAGCGATCCTGAAGGAAGAGGAAGTCGATGAGCTTTTCAAGCGGACGGAAGCGGAGGAAGGTTATTCGCTTTCCATCGATTTGCCGAATCAGACGATCAGCGACAAGCACGGTATGAAGTACAACTTTGAGATCGCGCCGGCCCGGAAGGAAGTGCTGCTCCAGGGCCTGGATGACATCGGACAAACTCTGAAACACCACGAGAAGATCACCGCGCACGAAGAGGGCCGGCCGGTGAACGCCAGAATGCACCACGCGGTCGACGTAAAGCATTACTCGAACGGGCAGTAGTTTGTCGTCGCGAGTCCGTAGTTAGCAGTTGGCAGTCAATGGTCTGGTGGCGATGATCGGCGCGCCTCGCAGGGTTCTGCCGGGCTGAAGCCCGGCGCTACAACTTTCGCCACCACGGTTTGAAGTAGATTCGCCCCTCGAAGATCGGTTCTGGCGCTTCCGGCGCGGCCGGCTCGGCCAGCAACTCTGCCAATAATATGCCTCCGACGACCAAGGCGGCGCCCTTCCACGCCCGGGCAGTTAGATACTCGTGCAAAAACAGGTATGAGGTGATGACGGCAAAAACTGGTTCGAGCGCGAACAAAATGGCGGCGTGACCCGGTGAAGTGTACTGCTGCGCCCAAAGTTGCACGGTGAATGCGATCGCAGTGGCGAAGACGGCACAAATGACAATCGAGACCGCCAGAGGCCAGCCCCAAGCAAACCGAGCTGGTTGCCAATGAATGGCCGCCGAAAATGCGGTCAGCGGCCAGGCCATCAATGCGCAACCGACCACTTGGATCAGACTGAGTGCGGAAATGGAATGGTTCTGTGAGTATTCGCCCACGAGAATGATGTGGATGGCGTAAAATCCCGCCGCGACCAGCGTCATCACGTCGCCGCGGTTCAGATAGCGCATGCCCTCTGCGGGCACGGTAAGGAAGTACAATCCGACCAATGCAGCGAACGCTCCGAAATAGATCCAGTTCGTGAGTTTGCGGCCCCAGAAAATCCCCAGCAGCAACGGAACGAGCACCACGCTCGATCCAGTCACGAAACCGGAGTTCGTCGCCGTCGTGTATTGCAAGCCTGCCGTCTGGAAGCAGTAGCCCGCAAACATGAAAAAGGCCAACCGTAATCCGGCGAATAGCTCTTCGCTTTCCACCTGACGAATCACATGCGGACGAAGGAGCGCCATGAGTGCTGCAGCGATCGAGAAACGTACGGCGAGAAACAGGAATGGAGAGGAATGATCCAACCCTGTTTTCACGACGACAAAGGTTGCTCCCCAGATGAGGGAGCAGAATGTCAGCGAGAGATCGGCTTTGACTTTTTGATCCAAGGACAGGGACTCCGGACACGTGAAGTCAGTTTATCTGCAAAGGCGCCACAAACGCACGATGGCTTGACAGGGTGCGCAATCCGGTAAATTCTCGAACTGATGCAACTCTGCTGGACCCTCCTTCGTTGCGCGTTTCTAGTCTCGGCTTTAAGCGCACTCGCGGCAGGCGTGTCGTCGCCCGTCGGGGCAAAAGACACATGGATCGAAGCTCGTTCTTCACATTTCATCGTGGTCAGCAATGCCGGCGATAAAGAAACCCGCCGGATTGCCGAACAATTCGAACAATTCCGCGAAGTCTTCCGCAGCGCTTTCCCCAGTCTACGGGTGGACCTGGGCTGTCCGCTGATTATCTTCGGTCTGAAGAACGAGGATTCGCTCAAGGTATTGTTGCCGCGCTATTGGGAGGTTAAAGGCCGCGCGCATCCCGCCGGGATCTACGTCTCCGGTGAGGACCGGCACTTCGTGGCCTTGCGAACCAACACGGAGGGCGAGAATCCCTATGAGGTCATCTACCACGAATATGCGCACGCGATTCTCAACCTGAATTTCCGAGATATGCCTGTGTGGTTGAGCGAGGGACTGGCGGAATATTTCGGGAACTCGCGGATTCTTGACAAAGAAGTAGAGATCGGCGTACCCGCTCCGTATCGCCTTCAGACTCTGAAACAGAGTTCCCTCATACCGATCGAGGAATTGTTCTCTGCCGATCAGGCATCGCTCTATTACAACGAGCAGAATCGCGTGTCCGTTTTCTATGCGGAGTCGTGGGCCATTGTGCATTACCTGCTGCTCGATCCCGAAGCGCGGCAGCAGCAACTTCTTCTGAATTTCATCAAGGCCTGGGAAGCCAGCGGCGACCAGGTAGACGCTGCCCGCAAGACATTCGGCGATCTGAAACTCTTCTCACAGACAATACAAACCTACGTCCGTAAGCAACAATTCACGGTGGGCACGGTCAAAACGATCGTTCGCACCGACGCAAGAAGTATGGAAATGCGCGAAATGCCTTCGGCCGAGTTGGCGGCATACCGCGCACTTTTCTACATTCACACCCGCAGACCCGCCGAAGCAGATGTGGCGATTCGCGAGGCGCTGCGGCTAAATCCGCAATTGTCACTTGCCTACGAAGCGCAGGGTTTGCAGGCATACACCAAGACGCAATTTGCGCCGGCCGTAGAATCTTTTGCGGAAGCCACAAAATTGCCTGGGGCAAGTTTCTCGGCATTCTACTTCGATGCGGCTTCCCGATTACGCGCCGGTATTGGATCGGAAGAGGAACACCAGCAGGTGATCGCGGATCTGGAGAAAGCGGTCGCCATGAATCCGCTCTTCGCGCCAGCGTATACGAATTTGGCTTCGCTTTATTCGGGTGCGCCCGACACCAACGCCAAAGCCATTCAACTGGCTCGCAAAGCGGTGGATCTGGATCCCGCAAATCTGCAATACACCATCAATTTCGCACGCGTCTTGTTGAATGCTGGAAAACTTGAGGAAGCCAAATCCTTAGCTGAGCGCATCAACCATGCTGCCTGGACTCCGGCAGACAAGACGAATGCCCAAGAACTAATGCACACCATCGCGGATTATGAGGAACAATTGCGACAGGCTGCGGAACGAGCTGAGAAATTGAGGGAAGCGCAGGCAGCTGCCATACCGGTTGTTGTAACGCCTGACATAACGACATCCGGTGCTGCAGACCCCCGAAACTTGGAACCGAGGCGCCAACCCAAAGAGACGCGAACTCTGTACATGGCGGAAGGGGTAATCGCCGAGGCAGAATGCAATTCAAGTTCGAGGGGGCGAGTAACACTGACGGTGAATCATTCTGCGATGAGGTTCCTGTATTCCAGCCTCGACAAACTGGCTGTCGTCGAGGGCCTCGACGAGGATTCTGGAAACGCCCCTGCCTGCGCGGATTGGAAAGGCAAGCGCGTGCGACTGTTCTTTTATGAGACGAAGGACCGGCCCTACACCGGCGAACTGCAGACCGTTCAGTTTTTCTGATAGACGGTCCGGCCGCCGACTACGGTGCGAACAACTTCGGTCTTGAGAATCTCCGAGGGCGCAATCTTCGTGAGGTCCTGGGAGAGAACAATGAAGTCTGCAAACTCCCCAACCTTTAATTCGCCTTTCTTGCCGTCCATGAATTCCGCGTACGCCGAACCGGAGGTGTATGCGCTGATGCAATCCGGAAGCGGCAACTTTTCCGCGGGAATCCAGCCGCCTGCAGGCGTACCGTCAAGACCGGCGCGCGTGAGGCACGCGTATAGTCCGCGCCGAGGATCAATCGGTTCCACATCGTAGTCGGTGCCGAAAGCAAGCCGCGCGCCACCCTTCTGGAGCGAGTTCCAGGCATATGCGCCCTTGGAGCGCTCTGGACCCAAGCGCTTCTCGGCCCAGCGCATGTCATTCAACTCGTGGGATGGCTGCATCGATGCAATGATTTTCAGTTGCCCGAAGCGAGGGATGTCTTCCGGAGCGACAACCTGGGCGTGTTCGATGCGGTCGCGCCGGTCGCGGGGCGGATTCACGCGAAGCAGCGATTCAAAGGTGTCGAGGGCAGTTCGGTTCGCTTTGTCACCGATGGCATGAAAAGCCAGTTGAAATCCAAGGCGATCCCGTTCGATGGCCATAGTCTTCAGTTTTTCGGGATCGATGGTGACGATCCCACTGGTGGCAGGATCATCGGAATAGGGCGCAAGCAATGCGGCCGTACGCGTTCCCATGGCGCCGTCGAGGAAGCCTTTCAACGCACCGGTGCGAAGCCAGGGGTCGGTGGTGCCCCCTTCCGAACGCATATTCTGCAGGTCCTCTACGGAGGTGGTGAACGGAAGCCACTCGGTGATACGCACGGTAAGCTTCTTTTCCCGCTTCAAGTCGAGGTAAGCGCGAAAATCATCCCACTCCGAAAAATCCTGGACCGAGGTGACTCCGTTGCGCGCCAACTCCTCCAGCACCAACTGAATTCCCTTTTTGCGGTCCTCATCCGAGGAGGACGGGATGCGCTGCGATACCATTTCTTTTGCGTTTTCTTTCAAAACGCCCGTGGCTTCTCCATCTTCGAAGCGCTCGATCTCACCGCCGCTCGGATTGGGAGTTTCCGACGTGATTTCCGCATGCTTCAGTGCCAGCGAATTCGCCACCGCGATGTGCCCGGAAATGTGATCCAGGTAGACCGGATTGTTTGGCGCCGCCTGGTCCAGATCATTGCGGGAAGGAAACTTCTGGTCGGTCCAGCGGGTCTGATCCCAGCCGCTGCCCAGGATCCACTCGCCGGGCTTCTGATGATCCGCGGCATCCTTGATCAGTTTCTGCAGTTCGGCAATCGAGGTAACGCCGTTCAGCTGGACATTGAGTTTGTCCCTGCCCGCGCCGCCGAGATGCGCGTGCGCGTCGTTGAAGCCGGGCATCACGAACAGGCCCTTAAGTTGCACGACATCCTGCGACTCAGCACCGCCACAATCGAGCATGACGTGGCTGATGCTCCCGATACAAAAGACTTTCTCGTCTCGAGTGGCCAGAGCTTCCGCCCACGGATTTTTCGGATCGTTCGTGTAGATTCGCCCGTGAAGGTAGTACGTGGTTGGATGACCTGCCGGGAGGGGGTCTTGGGCGAAGCAAGCAGTAAAAGGAAGGAAACAGAACAGCAGGGCCGGCAAAGAAACGACGCCTGGCGCGCGGGCGAACGCAACTTTCACTTACTTTTCTCCGCCGCAATCCCAGATACACCGAGCAATGTAAGCAGAATTCGCTTCAGTCCGACCTCTCGGCCGCTCGGGTCATACCACTCCTGCAAGGAGTGGGCTCCGCCGCCGTTTCCGCCCGCGCCAATGGCGATCGCATCGATTCCCATGGAAAGCGGGATGTTCGCGTCCGTAGAAGATCGCTCGATGCGCGATCTGTTCGCGACAACGTTGTCGGCAGCGACCAGCGCCGCAAGCAGGTCGGAATTTGCACTTAATTCACCGCCTGGCCGGCTACCAATCAGATTAACCTTCCAGTCGAGTTTGCCACGGCTTCGGTCGCGGGAGCTGTCCATCTCATCCCGTACTCCTGCCGCCATGCAGTCGCGCAAAGCACTTTCCATGCGCACGATTTCGTCTTCGCTTTCGGAGCGCAAATCCACTTTCAAGCGCGCCTCGTACGGAATCGAATTGACGGAAGTGCCGCCTTCCACCTGGCCGAGATTAAACGTGGTGCGGGGCGAAGTTGGCACTTTCGTATTGATAAAACGGACCGAGCCGCGAACCATGGCATTGATCGGATTGGGCATGCCGAAATCCGACCAACTGTGTCCACCGGGCCCCGTGACCACCACCTCGATTCGCTTTGAAGCCAGCGCGCGGGTGGTCACATGGTCAATCCCAGAACCGTCCAGAACGATCACGGCTTTCACTTTCGTGCGATACGCATCCACCAACGCGCGCATCCCTCGCAGATTGCCTTCGCCCTCTTCACCGACATTCGCCGCAAACAAAATCGTTTCTCGCGGCCTGATCTTCGACAAATGCACGGCGCGGGCGACGGCAATCAGTGCGGCCAGCCCTGTTCCGTTATCAGAAATGCCGGGAGCCAAAATGCGCTCGCCCTCACGCTTGATTTTTACGTCGGTGTTTTGCGGGAAAACTGTATCCAGATGCGCGGTGAGCATCACCACGTCTTGATCGCTCGATCCTTTCAACTCCCCGATGACATTGCCGAGTTCATCGCGCTGCACCGCGAGCCCCTGTTCTGCAAGGAGCACCGCCACGGCGTCGGCCCTTTTTTCCTCCTGAAACGATGGCGCGGGAATCTCCGTCAGGCGAATCTGCAGATCGGTAACCCAGCCGACGTTCTCATCAAACCAGTTCAGGGCCGATCGCACCTGACTGAGTTCTTCAATTGAGGCGCGGCGGGGTTTTGCCGAAGTTGAAGCAGGAGTAGCCGTCGCGCGAAGGGGCATAGCCGAAAGAATAACGCAAAGCGTGATGCGTTTCACTGTACCAATTGACAGGTGTTGCGCGCGGCGAACAAAAACACTTGCGAAAGTAGCAGGCATCGAAGCGTCGCCCTGCATTTTACCTCACGTCGCGGCAGCCGAAGTGCACAGCGCGCGGATTTCCTCATTGGTGAGTACGCGCGGTGACTGTTTCGCCGCTTCAAAGATGCGATTCACCAGCTCATCGGTTTCAGGAATACCATGTCTCGCCAGCCAGTAAATCACATTGGATTTTCCGCTCATTGGCCCGATCTCCACAATCTGCTCGAGTCCGAACATGTGAGCCGGGACACCGCTGTAGACCGCATCGGCCAGCTTGCGGTCATGTTTGCGAAGCGCCTTGATGATCGCGGCGGCATGGACGCCGGTAGCGGTGCGAAAGGCATCTCGTCCGAATACCGGATAGTTTGGAGGAATTGTGGTGTGCGTCGCTTTGGCAACTTTCTCGCAGTATGCGCGCAAGTAAGTCAGGTCATTGTTGCGTAGACCCATCAGCCGCAGGTTAACAAGCAGCAACTCCATCGGCGTGTTGCCGACGCGCTCGCCCAACGACAGAGCGACGCCGTGAATCTGCTGGGCTCCCGCGGCGACCGCAGCCAGGGAATTCGCGATAGACAGCCCGCGGTCGCGATGGCCATGCCAATCCACACGGATCTTTTCACCACAGGGTCTGACCACCTTCTCCATGGCGAACTTCACGAGGTTGTATACGCCCTCGGGCGTCGCGTGACCCACGGTGTCGCACAACACGATCGCGCGGGCTCCGCTGCGAATCGCGGCCTTATAGAGCCGTTCCACTGTCTCAGGATCGGTTCGCACCGTGTCTTCCGTGACGTACATGGAAGGTAAGCCGTGATCGACGGCAAACTTGACCGCGTTTTCGGTAGTGCGTTCCAGGTGGTCGACGGTCCAGTCTTCCACGATGCGCCGGATGGGGCTGGAGCCGAGGAAGGTGGCCGCTTCGATGGGAATACCCACGCGTTGTGAAATGTCAATGATCGGGCGGATGTCTGCTTCGATGGTGCGGGCGGCGCAATTCGGCCGGATGCGCATTTTGCAGTTAGCAATCTCACGCGCCAACGCTTCCACGTGCTCGGCGGCCCGCGGGCCGGCGCCAGGCAAGCCGATGTTCACCGAGTCGATGCCGAGAACTTCCATGAAATGGAGAATTTCGATCTTATCTTCGATGGAGGGATCGTGAATGGACGGATTCTGCAGTCCGTCGCGGAGCGTTTCGTCGTTAATGAGAACTTGCGTGCCAGGCAGGATGGGCAAAGGACCGGCGAGATTCCAATCGTAGATCAGTTCATTTTCGGACACGGCGGAGCGACCTCCCTGCCCTGCGCAAACTTAATAACGAACCGTATAGCTATTGGGCTGCTGTTTCGGGTCCGGCCGGTACAGAACCTTGCAGAACTCACAGCGATAAATCTCGGCGTTTTTACCCACGAGGGCCTGGACTTCCGCGGGGTAATCGTACCAGCGTTTCAAATGGCCGGCGCAGAGCTTGCCTTTTGCGTCTTTTTCGTCACAGGCGCGCTGCTTCGGCTTGCGGGTCTTCACTTTCGGCGCGGTCGCTTTTGTTTCTTCCGTCGATGAAACAGAAGGTTCTGCCGGTGTCGTGGTGGTTTCCTCAGGCACTTGCACTCTCCTTGAGCGAAAACTCAAAATCCGTGGTCGCGGAACATGCTTTTCAACGCACCGCGCGCGTGACGAACCTTTGAAGCGAGGCCGCCACCAAACTCAAAATTCAGGAATGAGTCAGCCGCTTTTTCCAACTCCGCTCCATAACGATACCACCACGGCTTCTGCATTCCTTTCAGGCCGTCTACGTCGACATATTTGACGTTGACCATCTCGTGCAGACCGGCTCTGCCGTGCGTGCGGCCCCAGCCGCTGAGACCGCTGCCGCCGTGCGGCGCCTCACAAATCGCAAAACCGCTGAGCAGGTCGTTGACCATCACCGTGCCTGCGCGCAATTGACGCGCTAACGACTGGCCCCGGCCATTATCGGCCGTCCAGATACTCGCAGCCAACGCGAACTCGGTGTCGTTCGCCAGGCAGACGGCTTCGTCCGCATCGCGCACGACTTGGATGGCGAGGATCGGGCCGAAGGTCTCGTCGCGGAAGAGTTGCATCGACGAATTCACGCCGGTTAAAACTGTCGGCTCGTAGAAATTTGGACCGAGGTCAGGACGTGGACGCCCGCCGCACAGCACTTTGGCGCCGCGTTCCACGGCATCGGCGATAAGCTCATTCATACGCTGCACGTGTTGAGGACGGATGAGCGGACCAATTTCGGCGGACGGGTCCTGTCCTGGGCCAAGCTTCAGCTTTTGTGTTTTCTCGACGCACGCCCGCGTGAATTTCTCCGCCACGCTTGCTTCGACAAACAACCTTTCCACGGACAGGCAAACTTGGCCACAGTTAGTGAAACTTCCCCAAACAGCAGCGCTCGAAGCCACAGCAACATTGGCGTCGGACAAAACGACCATGGCGTCTTTTCCGCCAAGCTCTAAGACGCTGGGAATCAACTGACGCGCGCACGCTTCGGCTACGTGCCGGCCCGTAAAAACGCTGCCGGTGAAGAATAACTTGTCGGGATGCGCATCGATCAGCGCCTGTCCCACATCGCCACTGCCTTGCAACATCGTGACCAAGCCTTCGGGAAAGCCTGCATCGCGAAACAACTTTTCCATCAGCACGCCGCACTCTGGCGTAAAATCGCTTGCTTTGCACAGAACCGCGTTGCCCGCTGCAAGCGCTGGAATAATCTGGCCCATGGGAATTGCCAGCGGGTAGTTCCAGGAGCTGATGATGCCGAGCACGCCAAGCGGCTCGTAATAGAGGGTGCCCGACTTGAATTTGGCGGCCGTGCTGTGGTGCGTGATGCTGTCCGCGCGGAGGAGCGCCGGCCCGTTCTTGGCAAAATAGTCTGCGGTATCGAGCGAAACGAACACATCTGCGAACTTCGCTTCGACCCGGGGTTTGCCAGATTCAGCAACTACAGCGTCGGCTAACCTGTCTCGCGCCTCGAGGATTTTCGTCTTGAGAATAGCGATCCGCGCGCATCGCGCCTTCACCGGCACCTTCGCCCAAGCTGTTTGCGCCTCTCGCGCCTTTTGCATCAGTTGCGGCACCTGAAGGACCGGGGTCCGTTCAAAATTTGCGCGCACGAGGCCAGTCGCAGGATCGATGGATGCCAATGTTTCCAATGTGAGCGCTGTCGCCACCATGTTTCGATTCTAGCTGAACGAGGCAAAGAGTTCACCTCGACGCTCTCTGGCCTCTCAAATGAATGATTTAGCCAAAGCTCCAACTAAACCAGTAGTACTTAATTCTCTGTTTTTCAGGCGGATTTCTTCGCAACTTTTGAGTAACCCCAGGGTTTGAGCAGTCAACTGGGCTGGGTGACCGTCCTCCCCACCCAAGCGGGAACCACGCAAGTTTCTCATCGGACCCCTAAACTTTCGCGGGAGGTCTCGCCCCTCCTAAGGAGAACTCAATGAGGTGTGATTTTTCGAAGAAAATACTCGCAGCGGCGACAGCGGCTATGGCCCTGGTATCGTACGGATGTTCGTCCGGCGGCAGCCCTTCGCCCACGCCCACGCCGCAACAGCAGAATGGCGCCGTGACGATCAGCATTAGTGATTCGTCTACCGAAGACTGGGCCACGATTGGTGTGAAGGTGCTGTCGATTTCCTTGACGCCGCAAGGAGGGGGAAACGAGGTGCCGGTCTTCACCGCGCCAACTCCCGCGCCCTTCGTCAATCTGCTTCAACTCGATCAACTGTCGGAAATTCTCGGCAATGTGTCGATTCCGCAAGGTACGTACACCGCCGCCACCATCACCGTCAGTTCCAGCTCAAATGACATCATCCTGACAGCCTCGGCCGATCCTGAAACCGGTTTCGCGGGTTCACCGAGCTCCACAATTCCCAATAACCAAATCCAGGTGGTGGGAGCAAAAGGCGGGTCCACGATTCCAGTGAAGGTCACATTGGACGAGCCTTTGGTGGTGACCGCGAATCAGAACAATGCGCTGGATTTGGAATTCGACCTTTCTCATCCAGCATTTATCGTGGCGCACGTTCCTCCGGCCAACAGCGGCCTGACGATGTGGGCGGTGGACTTCACTCCGATTTGCCGCCAGCGACACATCCACGACATCAGGCGCCTGCTATTGCGCCATCACTACGGCACGGTTACGCAAGTCTCGTCGGACAATTCCACTCTGACGTTTGACAAGGACTACGCGGTGTATCCACCGACGAACCCCGAAACGGAAATTAGCTCCTCGCAAACCCTGAACGTCCTGGCCGACGCCACCAACGGAACGCTGTTCTACGACATGGATGCGAAGACTCGTACGACCATGAAAGACTTCGGTTCGGTCGCTTCGACCGTTGTTGGCAAGTTCATCCGCGTGGCCGCCCGCTACCAGGTGGACGGCTCGCTCGTTGCCGTGCGCATTTGGGCGAGCAGCTCGTTCAATAGCGTGTGGCTCAGTCCCGAGGGACACGTGCTGCACGTCAATAACAATACGGACACGATTGTGGTGGAGAACGAACTCGGAGTTGGCGTTCCTCTAACCGTAGATGCCAACACGCTGTTCTATTTCCGCACGCCGGCAAACGCACAAAGCGATGCGACTTCGATTGGCCAAGGCCCGGCTTTCCTGACGAACCTGCAGCGCGGCTTCAAGGTGCATGCCAGTGTGGTGGATCCTTTGGCAGCGCCGCTGGTGGCCAGTTCCATCGACATCGAAATTGCGCGGTTCGACGGTGTGATTACCGGAAGCTCGCTGACCAACTTTACGTACACGCGGAATTTCCGCACGGTGAAAGACGATTACACGGTGACCTTGCCGTACATCAACGCAGCAACACCCAATGGCACTGACCCGATGTCCGGCGCAGCGATCACCGGCTTCAAATGGTGGAACTTTACGTTCCCGACGATCGTCGACACCGGAGCGAATGCCGTGAGTGATTTCGCCACTGCCACAAACGGCGCGGTCAACTTCGGCGGCACCGTGGGCTTGATGAGAGTTCGCGGCCAAAGTTATTCGATCTGGAACGACCCGAACGGAGCAAACTCGTGGGCTGCTTCGACTACCGTTCTAACACCCACACAGGTGCCGCTTGGACAGGCTGCCACGGCTTATAGTAACGGCAGCTTCACGGTTAGCGTTCCCGGCGGAGCCAATGCCGTGCCGGTCAGCTTGAGCACGTCTTCCGGCTCGGCCACACTGGTCTATCAAGTGGATTGGACCAACAACGTTCTGACCGTCAGCCCGGTGGACATCTCCACTTCGGCGGGTCAGTCGACGTTGACAACAAACCTGGTTGCCGGCACTCCGGTGAGAGTCTATGGCATTCCGCAAGCTGACGGCACGATCAAGTGTTACGTGCTGACTTATTTCACCGGCTTTGCTCAGGCTTCCACCAACTAACCATAGGAAAGCCTAAACACTTCACGCCGTCGGGAGTTCTTTCCCGGCGGCGTTTTTCTTCTCGCAGATTGCGACCGGGCCTTCCATGTCATTCCGGGTGAAGCGAGGAATCTGCCGTGTGCGAACGCCAACGAAGAGCAGATTCCTCGGTCACACATCGCCACTCGGAATGACAAACTGCCAAAGCGACTAATCGACACGAAATGACGAGTCGTGGTCCACGCTTACCATGAACAAACCTTGGGGTGGCACAGTTGGGCCAGACTTAGAACGGTCTTTCACCTCATACAACCGATCGATGTCTGCGGGTTTGAGTTTTCCCCGGCCCACGTCCAGCAGGGTTCCGACCATCTTGCGGACCATATAGCGCAAAAACGATCGGCCGTGCACCGTGAACCATAATTCTTCGTTGTTTTCGGTGCGCTTCAGTTCGGTAGCGAAAATTTCCCGCTGCATATTGCGTTCCTTGTCGTCCTCTTCCGATCCCGTCGAAGCGGCGAACGAGCTGAAGTCGTGCATGCCGACGAACCGCGCCGCGGCGTCGCGCATCGCGTCTTCGTCCAGCGGAAACGGATAGTGCAAGACAAAGCGCCAGAGCATCGGCGGCACTACCCTCCCCCGATAGATCCGGTAACGATAGACCTTTCCTTTCGCGGACCAGCGCGCGCTGAAGTCCGGCCCCGTTTCTTCGGAGTCGACGATGCGGATCGTTGCAGGCAACAGTGCGTTTAACGCGCGCTGAAATTCCAACGCGGAAAGCGAGGATTGCGTGCGAAAACTGCCCACCTGCCCAAGCGCGTGAACGCCCGCGTCCGTACGACCGGCTCCCAGCAATTGGGTATTTTCCTGAGTCAACCGGCGAAGGATCGAGACAATCTCGCCCTGCACCGTCGGTTTGTTCGCTTGGATCTGCCAGCCGTGGAAGTCGGTACCGTCGTAGGCAATCGTGAGCTTGATGTAGCGCATGCAGAGGTGTCCGACACCTCACCGGGCGGAACGCGCGTAACGGCTGCCGGGCTTGATGGCGACACTTCCCTGCCGGCAGAGCGGACAATCGTCCGGCTCGTAGCTTTTCACTTCCAATTCGACTAAAGCGTTGGACTCCACAGGAAATTCAATCTGCGCGCCGCTGCGATCAATCAACGCCCCGGCCGCCACCACGCGGCCGCCGGCTTCTTCGACGACATGAATCGCTTCCTGCGTCGAACCCCCGGTTGTCCACACGTCCTCGACCACCAGAACATGCTGGTCCGGCTGCAAACTGAATCCGCGGCGCAACGTCAAGATCCCGTTCGCGTCGCGCTCTACGAACAAGGCTGGAACTCCGCCACCGATCGGATCCTTCGGAGAGGGCAGGGCCCGGGCTACTTCCTGGCCGATGATCACTCCACCGAGCGCGGGAGACACCACAACGTCGATGTGCGCGTCAGAGAACAGGTTGGCCAGCGCCTGGCCCAACTTCTCCGCAAACCGCGGGTACTGCAGCACCAGGGCACACTGCATGTACGTCTCGCTGTGACGTCCGCTGGAGAGTTCAAAATGGCCGTGCCGAATGGCTCCGGCGATCTCAAACATGCCAAGGACCTGCTCGCGGGAAAGCGTGGTGTTCATGGTGGTGAACCTGGACGCTGTGCGGTCCACAAACTAACCCTTCTGGACCGCTAAACGTCGAATCCTCAGCAGCCTAGCTGCCACGTGCCGTCATTGTCAAGGATAAGGGCCGCCTGTTACACTGCATTTTCCGTATCCCGACAGTGATGTGTCGTTCCAGCGACTCGTCAATTCCAGGTTCCTTGAAACAAATCGCGCGCTGCGAACGTTATCATTAGAAGAAGCTCCGTAACTAGCTGTTCGCTGTACGTGTTCCAAGATAAAGCGAGGATACTTATGAAGAAGCCGTCCCTACGACCGTATCTTGCCGCGCTCCTGATCGGAGTTATGGCCGGCACACCGGTCGCGCCGGTTCGGGCACAAGAGCCTGCTCCGGCTTCCCAGGCTCAGCCTGCCAAGCAAGGCGGCGTGCCGATTTCTCTGGGTGTCTCGAAGCACGATTACACGCATCCGCGAAGCCCGTTTCCGCGCGTTTGGCTGCCCTATACGCAGCATACAATCGCTCCCGGTGTCCTAGCCAACTCGCCTCGCCTTGAGCAACTGATCCATGAGGGAAAACTTGAATTGAGCTTGCAAGACGCGATTGCGCTGGCGCTGGAAAACAGCATGGACATCGTTGTGCAGCGGTACAACCCCTGGATCGCGGACGCCAGCTTGCTCAAGACACGCGCTGGCGGCTATAGCTATGGCACGCCGGGCAGTATCGCTACTGGATCGACAGCGAACCTCCCTTCTCTTTTTTATGACCCCGTTCTTCAAGAAACAATTGGTTTCTCCGACGCGACCGTGCCCATCAACAACCCGTTCCTTTCCGGCACGGCAGGCACCGGCACGAGCAACGGCGTGACCGCGGCCGGGCTTACCTCTCACAACGCCTACTACAACACGCAATACACGCAGTATTTCCAGACCGGTACGTACTTCAACGTGGCGTGGAACAACAGCCGCTCGTCATCGAATGCCGCGAACTTCTTCAACCCGTATGTCTCGTCTTCGCTCGTTGTGACGCTGTCCCAACCTCTGCTGGCTGGTGCGGGCCGCTTCGTCAATCGCCGCAATATCCTGATCGCCGAAAACAACCGCAAGATCGCGGACCTGGCTTTCACGCAGCAAGCGATCACCACCACCACGAACACCATCAACGCTTACTGGGAGCTGGCCTATGCCCGCGAAAATGTGAAGGTGCAACAACAAGCGGTTACCGTGGCCGAAAAGCTTTATAACGACAACAAGAAACAGCTTGAGATCGGCACGATGGCGCCTCTCGACGTCACTCGCGCGGAATCCGAACTGGCTACGGATCGTACCAACTTGATCGTGGCGCAAACGACACAACTCCAGGACGAACTCATCCTGAAGAATTACATCTCCAAAGATCCTATGGCCTCCAACCTCCTGAACGTCGAACTTATTCCTACGGACAGACCCGAAACGCCGGAGGCGATTGAAGCGGCATCGTTCGAAGAGGCCGTGAAAGAGGCTTTCCAGAAGCGGCCCGACGTCCGCGAACAGGTCTTCAACCTGGAGAACGCCAATATCGACGTGCGCGCAACCAAAAATGCGCTGCTGCCCAACGCCACGCTTGGCTTCCAGTACACATCAGCGGGCTTGGCCGGCAACTCCTCCATAACTGCCACAGGTCCCCAACAGTATGGGCCGACTCAGGTGCCTGTATTCGACACAAACGGAATACCGACCGGCGATTTTCTGGGAACCCCTCTGAGCGCCCCCGTTATCGGAACCCGGTACGACGGACTGGGCACGGCTCAGTCCCAGATCTTCCATAATGCGTTCCCGATCTACGCGGGACAGCTGACGTTTTCTCTTCCGCTCCGCAACCGCGCGAATACCGCCGACAACATCCACTCGCAACTGATCGAAAGGCAATTCGAAGCGCAGGTGCAGCAGATCAAGAACAATGCCGTCCTTGACGTCCGCAATACGACGATCGCGCTCGAACAAGGCCGCGCCCAAGTTGCCTCCGCCCGCAAGGCGCGCGAACTGCAGCAGCAGACTTTCGAAGCGGAGCAAAAGAAATATCAACTTGGTGCGTCGACGGTGTACAACGTGATTCTTACCCAGCGCGACTTGATCAGCGCGCAGGGCGTTGAACTTCGCGCGCTTGCAAATCTGGCCGAAGCAAAGGCCGGTTACGAGCGCGCGCTTGGCCGCACGCTCGATGTGAATAACGTCTCGATTGCCGACGGAAAGAAAGGACAGTTTGAAAAGGACACGTTGATTCCGGGCACGTTGAATGGCCAGGTTGTCGGCACGGAATCCTTGTTCAAGCAGCTCGAAAAGGCGGGCATTGAAGGACAGAAGTAGCGGCTTCTGACGAACCACAAACGGCTACGCTGCCTCCACGGTTGCGTAGCCGTTTTACTTTAGTTGGACGTGCGGCCAGTCTCGGGAAAGTGCTATATTCGGCTTACGCAGGCGCAAGTTCTCCCACGCATCAAGGATGGCATCGCCCACATCCACCTTCGACCTCGTCCAGCGCTTCCAGCACGGAGACAATGAAGCGTTCACCGCTCTTTTTCAGCTCTATTACCGCCGGCTCGCCGTGAGTGTCTACTACCGGATGAGCTCCGAACTCCGTACGCTCAACGAAGTGGACGACATTCTGCAGGAAGTGTTTCTCAAAGCATCCTGCGATATGGGCAGCTTTGTTTATCGGTCGCCCGGGAGTTTCATGGCCTGGTTGTTGCATATCGCGGACCACGTCATCGTGGACGCAGCCCGCTTTCAGAACCGCCAAAAACGCCGTGCGCAAGAAATGCTCCGCTTTCGGTCCGATAGCAATCCGAACGGTCCCGACCCGGTGGACTCGAACACACCCAGTCGCCTGTTTGCCCACGAAGAAGCGATTCAGCTACTGCTCAAGAAACTCGACACTCTGCCCGCTGATTATCGGCAAGTGATTCTTCTTTCGAAGTTCGACGGGCTCACCACACAGGAAGTTGGAGCGCGAATGGGCAAATCGCGCGAGGCCGTTGCGCTCTTGCTGCACCGTGCCGTGAAACGATTTCGTGAGCTCGAATCGGAGCAGTCACGCCGATGAGCAGCGATAGAAAACCGGAGCTGCCCGGCCACACACCGGATCCCGCAAATGGCAATGACCGCGATTTGCAGATCGCCAAGGCTCTCGCGGATTATCTGGACCTCGTTTCGCAGCAGGAGTTTGTCGACGCTGGTAAATTCTGCCTCGAACACCCTGAGATCGAGGCTGAACTGCGGCCGTTGCTCCAGTCCCTCAACAAGATGGACGAATTTGCAGAAACATCGATCGGAGTTACCCCCGTCGGCGTGAAAGAATCCCTCCCCGAGAAGCTCTCCGGCCACAAGATTCTGGGAGTGATCGGGGCAGGCGGAATGGGACGGGTGCTACTCGCCTATGATGAAGGACTGGGCCGCCGCGTGGCGATTAAGATGCTCGGCGTGCGCTACACAGACAACGAGCAACTCCGAACCCGCTTTATGCACGAGGCCAGGGCGCTCGCTCGCATAAGCCATCCCAACATCGTCCAGATTTTCAGCCTCGGCCAGCCGTCCGAACCACCACATTTCGTGATGGAGTTGGTCGAGGGTGCGTCACTTGTCGACGCCGCAAAGCCCCTAACCTTCGCGCAAAAAGCGGAACTTATGCGCAAGGTCGCCCTGGCCGTTGAATTTCTCCACGAGCATCAGATCCTTCATCGCGACCTGAAGCCCACAAATATTCTTGTGGGCGCCGACCTGCAGCCACGGCTCCTGGATTTCGGACTCGCCCGGGAACTGGATAATCGGTCCGCCCGCGTTACCCGGCCCGGCGAGATTATGGGGACGCCCGATTACTTCTCTCCAGAGCACACTACGCCAGGGGCCCAGCTCGATCCACGCAGCGATGTCTTCTCGCTCGGCACGATCCTTTACGAAGTTCTGACCGGCTCGCTTCCCTTCCATGCTGAGACTTTTTCGGAACAAGCCCACCTGATTCGCCAGGAAGTTCCCCTCCTGCCGCGTCGCATCAATCGGGAGATCCCCGGCGACCTTCAGAACATTTGTTTGAAGGCTCTGGAAAAGCGGCCCCAAGACCGTTACCCCTCCGCCCAAGCGATGGCCGAGGATCTGGAACGTTTCCTGGCTGGCGAAAAGGTGCACGCGTCACCCACCGCCTATTCGGGCCTGATGCACGGGAAAATCGAACGGCACCTGCGCGAACTCGATGGCTGGCGCGAGGACCGCATCATTTCCGATCCCGAATATGACTCGTTGCGAAAAAGTTACGGTCGCCTGGTGGAGCGCGATGATTCCTGGATACTCAACGCCCGCCGGCTCTCCATTCCCCAAGTCAGCCTGTACCTCGGCGCGTGGATCCTCATCATTGGCGCGGCATTTCTATTCCTGTTTGAGTTTGCAGCGCTGTCGCGAATCGCGATTGTCAGTTCCGTTACCGCCGTGACGGCGATCATCTTGTATGGAGGACTTCGGTTATGGAAGGCGGGCCAGCTCCGGGTAGGAATCGCCTATCTACTGGCATTCTGCGTTCTATTGTCCATCACGCTGGTCGTCTTCTTCGATGAATTCCGGTTCTTCGCGAAGGTCGCCGCAAATCCCGATTGGGAGTTGCTCGCAAAACTCTCCGACAAATTCAAACAAACGACAAACGCGCAAATCTGGTGGGCAGACTTTCTCTCGCTGCCGGCTTTCTTTTGGCTGCGCCGCTTCACACGCTCCTCCGTGTTTGCGTTGGTGCTCTCGGTAATGACGGCTTGGCTATACGTGGTCACGCTTCTTCGCCTCGGGCTACTGGAATGGTTCGGCACCGATCCGGGTTGGCTGTACTACCGTCTGCTTCCGGCTGCGTTTCTGTTCTTCGCCGCCGCAATCACCCTTGAGCGTCTTCAATTCACCAATGACTCGAGGTACTTTTATCCAGTAGCAGTGTTCTTCACTTTCGTGGCGCTCAGCGGATTGGCGGGAAGCCACAAACCGTACCAGGACTGGTTGCAGCGAGCGTTCCCGTGGACCCGCGGCCAACTCGAATATCTGTTTATCCTCAACGCGGCAATCTATTTTGCGCTGCAATGGGTATGCGAAAAGTTTTCGTCACCGCAGATGCGCGTCGTCGCAAAGGCCTTCCGCTTTGCTGTTCCGGGCCATGTTTTGACTTCCGTAGCGCTGCTGGAACTGGCCGCTATCGACCGTTGGCATAACAAGCTGGGCGACTTGGCTCTGAAGCACGAAGCTCGCCTATTTGAATACCTGCTGCCCGCTTTGGCCATCGCGGTGGTGTACGCAAGCATCTGGAAGCAAATGAAGAACTACTTTGTCGTGGGCATTCTCTACCTGGGCGCCGCTCTGATCCTCCTCCAGACCGACCGTTTCGAAGGGCGGGCTCGCTTGTCTCTTTTCCTGCTCCTTCTGGGGACGGCCGCGATGTATGGCGCCACGCGGTATTCCTTCCTCAAGATGGCACTGGCCCGGATGATCCGGTCTCGAACCTAGCCCCTCTTTTTTTATACCGGCTGCAATTCCTGACTCGATTTGACGCTTACCCAAATGAGAGGCAAGTAAGCCCACGCGAGGTGACGTTATGTTGCCCGTCAGGCATTTGGAAGAGTTTGGGCGGTGTCGGTTTCAACTGGCGATCGTCCTTGCCGCAGCGGCATTGGCCCTCGGCGGCTGCGACGACGAATCCGCCTTTGTCGTCAGTGCGGTGCAACCCTACTACACGACTCAAGACCTGACGACCGACGGCGCGCTCCCGGGCGCCTGGCGGTTGGAAGACGAAGATGTAACCTTCACCTTCACGCCAGCCGAGGGTAACGCCTATAACGTTACGGTTGACGACAAAGAACAAGACAAGAACTTCAGCTCCCGCTTCGAAGGCCACCTGTTCCGTCTTGGAGCAGACTCTTTTCTCGACCTCTACCCCAACTCCGTGCCCCCCGGGTCAGAGTTCTACCTCCTGCACTTCTTCCCTTGTCACACCGTGGCAAGAATCGATTTCCGTGGAGACCAACTCGAGATGAGTTTCGTAAGCCCGAGGTGGCTGGCCACGCAGATCAAAGCAGGCGCCGTGAACATCGCGCACACCAACTCTGACGAAATTCTCCTGTTGACCGCGACCACGCAGGAGATGCAAGAGCTTCTCAATCTGAACGCGAGCGACGACAACGCCTTTGGTGAACCGCTAGTTTTCGAACGAGCACAGGAGGAGGATCAATGAGCACAGTCCACACGCATAGCGATAACGGCAATGGTGTCCATGCAAACGCCGCAGCCACCGCGTCCGACGACCGCCGGCTGGACAGTTGGAAGGAAATTGCCGCTTACCTGAATCGATCGACCCGCTGCGCGCAACGCTGGGAGAAGCAGTTGAACCTGCCCGTCCATCGGATTCGGCACCTCGAGGGTTATACAGTTTATGCTTACGTCGCCGAGCTCGAAGCCTGGCGGCGAAGCCGCGACCTGTTCCAGCTGCCTGATATACCGACTCCGCCGGCACCGCCCGAATCTTGCTTTTCCCTAGTGCATTCCGGCGCACGGAATATCCCTGTGGTCAACCTCTACCGCGTTCTCCCAGGGTCAGCCCGTTCGCGTACCGCAGGTTCTTAAGCGGCCCATACCACTTTGGCTGGCTTGCCGCCTATTGCGGATTCGCATAGCATTAGTTTTTGCGTTGTGGCGCATATATTCTGATTGCTTGAGCCAGATGCGCCGGCCCACTCGCGATCTCACGCTCCGGGAGCGCCATAGAATGAGTGAATCCCCCAAAAACCCCACCAAGGCGCCAGCTGGCACTTCCGAAATTCGTAGACCGACCCAGGCGGAACGAACGTGGGAAGAAAAAACCCTCGCGCCGACTCTGGCCAAAAACCCGGAGCGACAAAAAGAATTCACGACGGTTTCGGGCTACCCCATTCGCCGGCTGTATACCGAAGCAGATTTGGTTGGGTGGGACCCGCAGCGCGATCTGGCTTTTCCCGGAGAGCCGCCTTACACGCGCGGTATCCACAGCACGATGTACCGCACCCGGCTGTGGACCATGCGCCAGTTCGCCGGGTTCGGCACTGCAGAAGACACGAATCAGCGGTTCCGCTACTTGCTGGCGAATGGCCAGACCGGCCTCTCAACCGCCTTCGATCTGCCTACCTTGATGGGTTACGACTCTGACCATCCGCTCGCCGAAGGCGAAGTCGGCAAATGCGGCGTGGCGATCAGTTCGCTCGCGGACATGGAAGTGCTCTTCGATCAGATTCCGCTCTCGGATGTCACTACTTCAATGACCATCAACTCGCCCGCCGCGGTGATCTGGGCGATGTATCTGGCAGTGGCCGAAAAACAAGGCGCCGATTGGAAGAAAATTTCCGGCACGCTGCAGAATGACATCCTCAAGGAATATATCGCGCAAAAGGAATATATCTACCCGCCGGAACCCTCGATGCGGCTGGTGATCGACACATTCGAATTCGGCATGAAGCAAACGCCGAAGTTCAACGTTATTTCGATTAGCGGGTATCACATCCGCGAGGCCGGCTCGACGGCGATTCAGGAATTGGCGTTTACGCTGCGCGATGGAATGGAGTACGTCGAGTGGGCGGTGCGCCGCGGTCTGCCGATTGACGAGTTCGCGCCGCAGCTTTCCTTCTTCTTCAACGCGCATAACGATTTCTTTGAAGAAATTGCAAAATATCGTGCCGCACGCCGTATCTGGTACAAAGCGATGACCGAGCGGTACAAGGCCGCAAATCCGCGGTCGTGGACCCTGCGGTTCCACACGCAGACGGCAGGTTGCTCGCTGACGGCGCAGCAGCCTATGAACAACGTGGTTCGCACCGCCATTCAGGCGCTTGCCGGCGTGTTGGGCGGCACTCAATCGCTGCACACCAACTCGCTCGACGAGGCTTGGGCGTTGCCGACGGAATTCGCCGCCACTATCGCTCTTCGCACCCAGCAGATCATTGCCCATGAGACCGGCGTGACCAACACAGTTGACCCTCTTGGTGGTTCCTACTTCGTCGAAGCACTGACCAATCAGGTCGAGCAGGGCGCCTGGGACTACGTCCGCCGGATTGACGCCATGGGCGGCATGGTCGCCGCGATCGAGAACAGTTACCCGCAACGGGAAATCGCCGAGGCCAGTTACCGCTACCAGATGTCGGTCGACAAGAAGGAAAAAATCATCGTTGGGGTAAACGACTTCGTCACGCCCGAAAAGCCCATAGAAATTCTGCAGATCGACGAAACCGTCGCCCATCGTCAGGCAGCCCGCCTCAAGAAACTCCGCGCCGAGCGATCTTCCGCCGAAGTTGAACGCCGGCTGAGTGCTCTCCGCAAAGCCGCGTCCGGCAATGAGAATCTGATGCCGTTCATCTACGACGCCGTCAAAGCTTATGCCACGCTCGGCGAAATTTGCGAAGCCATGCGCACGGTTTTCGGCGCCTATGAAGAAGTCGCCATCACCTAGCTATTACTATATAGTGTAGTAATTGGTGGCGGGGGAGCTTGCAGCGTCGAATGCATTCTCTGCGCCCTCTGCGTCTCCGCCTTAGGCTCCTCCGAAATGACCGACAAAGAACTCACTCACAACATCATCGGAGCAGCCATTGCTGTTCATCGCGAACTTGGACCTGGCCTCCTCGAGGCGGTCTACGAGGAATGTCTCGCCTTCGAACTCTCGCACTGGGGATCGACTTCGTCCGGCAGAAACCCATTCCCGTCGTCTACCGTGGAAACAAGCTAGACTGCGGCTATCGCGCTGACATTGTTGTAGCGGGCAGAGTAATTGTCGAACTCAAAGCGACCACCTCGATCGCCCCTGTTCACGATGCGATCATGTTGACTTACCTGAGGCTCTCTGGCTGCCCTATCGGTCTTCTGATCAATTTCCATGAAGCCGCCTTGAAGGATGGCGTTCACCGGTACGTTTGGAACTATAATCCTTTAGAAGAACAACCCAAACGCAGAGAGGCAGAGGTCGCGGAGAATGCCTGAAAAGAAAATCCGGGTTTTGATTGCCAAGCCGGGGCTGGACGGCCACGACCGCGGCGCCAAGGTAATTGCTCGCGCCTTGCGCGACGCCGGCATGGAAGTGATTTACACCGGCCTGCGCCAGACCCCCGAGATGATCGCCTCGGCCGCCGCCCAGGAAGACGTGGACGTCATCGGCGTCTCCATTCTCTCTGGCGCCCATAACACGCTCTGCCCTCAGCTCATGAAGCTGCTTCACGACAAAGGCATGAGCGAGGTCACCGTTCTTGTCGGCGGTATCATCCCGGAAGCCGATATCCCTGCACTCAAACAAGCAGGCATCGCCGAGATTTTCCTTCCCGGAACCTCGACGCAAGACATCGTCGATTTCATTCACAAGCGCCTGGCGCAGCCGAGTTAATCCCTGCTTGGTTTGCTTAGGGCTTGTACGGGCGCTCGAACTTTACTCTCGTGTACAGCGACTGGAAGCCGACCCGCGACATATTCCTCTGCGAAATGCTTCCCGGTAGCGCGATGCTCATCGCCAGTGCACAACCCAACTCGCTCGCGCGCCGAAGCCGCCAACGAAGTAACGCTGTCTGCACGCCCCGTTTCCGGAATTCCGGCAGCGTGCTGGCACCGAATAGCCCGGCGATTCGTCCCCGTACTGCCAGTGTCGCGCCGCCGGCTACGCGGCCGTCGATGCTTGCGAGATAGCACTCGGTTCCTGCCACCTGCGCAAAGGTCCTCATGATGCTCACGATCTCCGGCGATCGAGGGCGTCCCTCGCCGAATCCTTCGGAAACCGTCTCTGCCCATGAATCAAGTTGGTCGTTCGCGGCAATGCGAACCTCAACTCCAGGCGGCAGCCCTTCTTTGGCATCTTCACTCGCAGACCTGACCATCACGTTCGAAAACTCGCTGACGTGATAGCCACGCTGTTTGTAATGATTTATGAGCGTGGCGTCCGCCATGGGGCAAGTCTCTACGCGCACCGTCTCGCGCCTGCTGAAGTAGAAGGACTCCAAGCGGTCGAACTCCTCGTCACCGACCGGGCCATGCAATCCCAGCCCGACCGCTTGGGTGACCGGACTGTCCGGGCCGCAGTAAACGGCAAAGCCGCCCGCGATCGGTTCTACCGCAAACCGCTGTACCGATTCCCCCGACTTCGCTGATTCGACGCACCGAACCGCGGCGCTCGCCTCCGCTAATTCCAACTCGCGGGCAAGATCGATTGTCAATTCCATTTGAGCAGTCACGGAATTCTTCTTTCTGGCTCTCGGAGAGCCGGCGCGCAGACAGGAATCGCCTGCGGAAGGTGATCCAAGGCACTATGCGGGATGGAAGGACTGAGCAGTCAGGCGACAAGCACCACAAGGAGACACCCGTCGCTGGCGATACTTCCGACGGTGTGCACAGGCGCCTCCTGAGGCGAAAGTGGAGAATACGTGCTGGAGTGGAATGCTACGGCGGATTCGTGCTCCACGTCAACGGCGCTGCCCTTGGCAGCCGGCCTCGCCTTCCGCTTTGCGTCTCACCTTCCTTCCTCCGTATACTCGGTAGCTGCGACTTCCGTTTGCGAGGCGACCGCGTGTCCTCTTCGGTTCTCAAAACCAGCGTCAACCCCAAGGCTCCGCAGTTTGAAAAGAACGCCCATCAGATGACTGACCTCCTCACCGAGATCAAAAACGAGGAAGAGCAAATTCGCGAGGGCGGCGGGGCGAAGGCCATCGAATCGCAGCACAAAAAGAATCGCCTGACCGCCCGCGAACGCATCAGCAAGCTGATCGATCCCGGTACGCACTTCTTTGAACTTGGCATCTATGCGGCCTACAAGATGTACGCGGAATGGGGTGGCGCGCCGGCGGCGGGAACGATTACGGGGCTAGGCCGTGTCTCCGGGCGCATGTTCATGATCATCGCAAACGACGCCACCGTGAAGGCCGGGGCGTTTTTCCCGCTGACCGCCAAGAAGGTAATTCGCGCGCAGAACATCGCTATCGATAATCACACCCCGACAATCTATTTAGTCGATTCCGCCGGCGTGTTTCTTCCCCTGCAGGAAGACGTGTTTCCTGATACCGACGATTTCGGCCGCGTGTTCCGCAACAATGCGGTCATGAGCGCGAAGGGCATCCCCCAAATCACTGCCATTATGGGGATGTGCGTTGCCGGCGGCGCCTACCTCCCGGTCATGTGCGACCACATTCTGATGACAGAGGGTTCCGGCTTATTTCTCGCCGGCCCGGCTCTCGTTCAAGCCGCGATCGGCCAGAAGAGTTCCGCCGAGGAGCTCGGTGGCGCCAAGATGCACGCGCAGATCAGCGGCACGGTCGATTTTCGCGAACCCGACGACGAGTCGTGTCTGAAGCGCATTCGCGCCATTGCCGACAAGATGGGCGCTCCCGATCCGCCCGTCTTCAGCCACTCGCGGCTTGCCGAGCCGCTTTATCCCTCGGATGAGCTGTATGGCATTTTCTCCAGCGATCCATCGAAACAATACGACATGCGGGAAATCATCGCTCGAATCGTCGATGGCAGCCTTTTCGAAGAATACCGAGCCGAATACGGCGAAACGCTGCTCTGCGGCTACGCTCGCATCGGCGGGTGGGCCGTTGGCATCCTTGCGAATCAGAAGAAGCACGTCCAGACGCACGCGCCACATTCCGACCAGAAGCGGATCGAGTTCGGCGGGGTCATCTACACGGAGTCTGCCGAGAAGGCCGCGCGCTTTATTCTGGACTGCAACCAGAACCGCATCCCGCTGATTTTCCTGCACGATGTGAATGGCTTTATGGTCGGGAAAGACGCCGAGTGGAGCGGTATTATTCGCGCGGGCGCGAAAATGGTGAACGCGGTTGCCAACAGCGTAGTGCCCAAGATTACCGTGATCCTCGGCGGCAGCTTTGGCGCTGGAAATTATGCGATGTGCGGCAAGGCGTATGATCCGCGGTTTATGTTCGCGTGGCCTACCGCGAAGTTTGCCGTGATGAGTGGCGATGCCGCGGCTAACACTCTTGCCGAAATTAAATTGAAGCAACTCGAACGTGAAGGCAAAAAGGTGGACGAGAAAGCCAAGAAAGAGCTGCTCGAGTCCATCAAGGAGACCTACGACCATCAGAGCGATCCGCGTTATGCCGCGGCCCGCCTCTGGCTCGACGCCATCATCGATCCGGCGCAAACGCGCGACGCCCTCATCTGGGCGCTCCAAGCCGTTTCACTGAATACTCATATCGCTGAATTCAAAACAGGGGTCCTGCAGACGTGAGAACAGCTTTCGTTTCCCGATTTGCCCTGTGGCTGAGTCGATGGAACCATGACTAGTCCTCTCCGCGACCTCTGCGTCTCTGTGTGCTCTGCGTTCATCTTCTTTCAACTCAACGTGAGGCTCGATGGAGACCGTTAAATTCGTTGAATGCCCCCGAGACGCCTGGCAGGGACTGTCTGAACTAATTCCAACTGACGTTAAGATTAACTATCTCCACGAACTCATCGCCGCCGGGTTTCGGCATATCGACGCCGTGAGCTTTGTTTCGCCGAAACATGTCAAGCAAATGGCTGATAGCGAGCAGGTCATGGCTGGTCTTCTCGGTTCCCTTCCCGACGGAGCTGCCCTTCCCGAAATCATCGGCATCGTCGTCAACGAAAAAGGCCTCGAGCGCGCTTTGGCCACATCCGGTGTCTCCACAATCGGTTACCCGTATTCCATCTCCGCCTACTTTCGCCGCGCCAACGCCAACATGACGCGTGCCGAGTCGCGCCAACTTGTGGAAACGCTGAAGCGTGAAACCAAGGCCGCCAATAAAGACCTGGTCATCTACATATCTATGGCTTTCGGCAATCCCTATGACGAGCCCTGGGGGCCGGAAATTGTCCAGGACACGCTCGAGTGGCTGAAGGACATTCGCGTCAGCACCGTTTCCCTGGCGGATACGGTGGGGACCGCTACTCCGCAACTCGTGCATGACGTCTATGCCCAAGTAAACGATCATGTCGCAGGAATCGAGCTGGGCGTGCATCTCCACTCCCGGCCGGATAGCGCCGAAGAAAAAGTGCTCGCCGCGTATCAGGCCGGCTGCCGCCGCTTCGATTCCGCGCTCACCGGACTGGGCGGCTGTCCATTCGCCGGCGACGACCTCGTCGGAAACATTCCCACGGAAAGCGTTCTTGCCGCTCTGACCGGCGCCGGGGTTGCAACCGGTTTTGATGGCGTTAAACTGGCATCAGCCATCGCGTTGACGAACGAACTGCGCGCCCGGTTCGCCCACGGTGAATTGGCACAGTAACAGGGGGCACTGGATGCATTACGAAACTTTGACGCTGGAAACGACAGGCCACCTTTCGACCATCACGTTCAATCGTCCTGACAAGCGAAACGCCATCAGCACCCACATGATCGCCGAGCTGCAAGCGGTGCTCGACGATATCGAGAAATCGCAGTCACGCGTCGCGATCATCACCGGCACGGGAAAAGCCTTTTGCGCCGGAATCGATTTGGAGTTGCTGCAATCCATCGCTCAGCAAACGCCCGCGGAAAACCAGGAAGACTCCCGCCGGATTGCCAAGATGTTCCGCAAAATCTGGAGCTACTCACGCCCGCTGATCGCCGCAGTAAACGGTCACGCGCTTGCCGGCGGTTGCGGAATCGCCACACTCTGTGACTTCACCCTGTCCGTTCCCGAAGCCAAGTTTGGTTACACCGAAGTGAAGATCGGATTCTTACCCGCCATCGTCTCCGTTTTTCTTACTCGACAGGTTGGCGAGAAGCGTGCGCGCGACCTCCTGTTGACCGGACGGCTCGTGGAAGCACAGGAAGCCAAGGAACTCGGCCTTGTGAATGAGATCGTCCCGGCTGACAGTCTCATGGGCCGCGCCCATGAACTCGCTGAAACTATCCTTGCCGCCAGTCCCAGCAGCATCACCCGCGCCAAGCACCTGCTCGTCTCCGCTGCCGCCGCTAGCGTCGACCACGACCTCGAGCGCGCGGTCCTCGAGAGTGCGAGGGTCCGCTGCACGCCCGATTTCAGGGAAGGCTTAGCAGCGTTCCTCGAGAAGAGAAAGCCAATCTGGCAAGACGAAGCGGAGAAGCACTGACTAAATCTCTAGTTTGTAGTCGGTAGTCGGTAGTTTGTAGTCGGTAGTTGGTAGTTGGTAGTTGGTAGTTGACAGAAGACGACTCGCTCTCAGCGATGAGCGGCCGACAGTATCACCCGCACCTTTGAACTTTTTGCCGTAAGGCGATGAGCATCCTCAAGAATTCTGTGCTTTCGGCCAAATATCCCTCTGCCATGGTGGCCGCCATGAAGCCCAGATCGCGGCTCACCAAGACCAGATATTGCGTCTCCGATTGGGATCCTTCTGCGATATTCAGGAAATGGGCGTATTCTCTCGCCGAGGACCGCCTCGACCCTTCAGCGATGTTTGTTGGTACGGAGAGAGCCGCCCGCCGCAATTGCGAGATAAGGCCGAATCTCTCCGTAGCTGGAAACGCCCTCGACAGACGATAAATGTCTAGCACGAGGCGATGACTTCATTGCCATACTTTGAGTTCCCGATAGTCTTGCATCTCAGTAGTATACTATCGTCTACCTTAACCGACGCTATAATAGAGACATCGGATTTCAAATGAATCGCGCACGATCAACCGTGGCTACCGACTACTGACTACCGACTTCAGACCGTTTCCTGCATACTGAGGACTGCACTCACCTGAAATCACCATGCTCGACCATCACGACGTGACCATCCGTGTGCGCTACGCCGAAACCGACCAGATGGGCGTGGTCTACCATTCCAATTACCTGATCTGGTTTGAGGTGGGGCGAGTTGAGCTGATGCGCGCACAGGGCTTCAATTACAAGATGATGGAAGTGGAAGACGATTGTTACCTCGTTGTCGCGGACGTGCACTGTCGCTACCATCATCCAGCCCGATACGACGAACTGCTAACCGTGCGCACGCGCATCCTCGAAGCCAAGAATCGTATGCTGAAGTTCGGTTACGAACTGTTCCGCCAATCCGACAACAAGCTGCTCGCCACCGGCGACACGACACACGTCTCTTGCCGCCGCGACGGCCGCGTTACGCACTTTCCGGACAAGTACAAGGCTGCGTTTCTCGCCATCGTCTCTTCCCTTCCCGATCGGAGTGCCGAATGAGCGTCGTGCTTACGGGTAACGATCTGACGTTTGCTCAGCTGTACGCCGTCGCGCTACAGCAGGAGAGCGTCTCTCTTTCCTCAGACGCTATTTCGCGAATGAACGCGTCCCGCGCCGTGGTCGACAAACTACTGGCGGAAGGCCACACCGCCTATGGCATCAACACGGGATTCGGGAAACTCGCAAGCGTCCGCATTAATTCAGACCAAGTCCGCCAGTTGCAGATCAACCTTGTGCGCTCTCATGCGTGCGGCGTCGGCACTCCCCTTTCCGGCGTGGAAACCCGCGCAATGATCCTGCTGCGCGCCAACGCCCTCGCGAAAGGCTTAAGTGGCGTCCGGCCCGTCGTCGTCGAGACACTCTGTGCGATGTTGAACGCCAGCGTTCACCCGATCATTCCATCTCAAGGTTCCGTTGGCGCTTCGGGTGATTTGGCTCCTCTTGCACATCTGGCACAAGTGGTTATTGGTGAGGGTGAAGCTGTTTACAAGAGCGAGCGCGTTGCCGGTGGTGAAGCCATCAAGCGCGCCGGAATCGCTCCAGTGCAGCTCGAAGCGAAGGAAGGATTGTCTCTTCTTAACGGCACACAAGGCATGCTGGCCTTATTGAGCCTGGCTCTGCGCGAGGCTGACGAACTCGCCGATACGGCGGATGTTGCCGCTTCTCTATCGCTTGACGCCCTGCGCGGCAGTCCAGGAGCCTTCGATGCGCGCATCATGCAGGCACGCGAATATCCGGGAGCTGGCAAAACCGCCCGCAACCTTGCGCATTTGAACGAAGGCAGTCAGATTCGCGAGTCCCACCGTTCCCCGGACGCCGACAGGCGCGTGCAGGACGCGTACAGCTTGCGCTGCACTCCACAGGTTCACGGCGCGGTACGCGATTCCCTGGTGCAAGCGCGCGAAATGGCTATGGTGGAGTTGAACAGCGCGACCGACAATCCTTTGGTGTTCGTGCGCGAAAATGGTGCGGGTGACATCATCAGCGGCGGCAATTTCCATGGCCAGCCATTGGCGATGGCCGCCGATCAAGTCGCCATCGCGATGGCCACGCTCAGCGGCATCTCCGAGCGCCGCATCGAGCAGATGACCAATCCTCTCACCAGCATGCTTCCGGCCTTCCTCACGCCCGACCCCGGCTTAAATTCCGGATTTATGATTGTGCAAGTCACCGCGGCCGCGCTCACGAGTGAAAATCGCGCTTTAGCCACTCCCCATTCCGTCGATTCCATTTCTACGTCTGGCAATCAGGAAGATTACGTTTCCATGGGCATGAGCGGCGCGCGACGCCTCGAGCGCATGCTGAAAAACCTCCGCCACATTCTCGCGATCGAACTGCTCTGCGCTTGCCAGGGCATCGACCTGCTCGCACCGCTCAAGACCGGGACTCTGGCGACGAAAGCCTACGACGCCGTTCGTGCTGTATCGCCGAAAGTCACCGCCGACCGAGGGCTAGCGCCCGACGTAAACGCCGTTGCGGCAGTTATCGCGCGCGGAGCTATCGCCCAGGTTCTTCATTAGGGCTACGCGAGCGACTCCAGGAAGTACATGATCATGCGGTAGCCCGCCACGTAGCTAAAAGGCACGAGCTCCAGCGAGTAGTGGCCCACAGGCAGTTCCAGCGTGGCGGGGTCCGCGCCGTGTTTCCGAAGCGAATCCAGCATTTCGTGCGTCAACTCCGGCAAGAACGTAGGGTCATACTTCCCGTACACCATGAACGTATTTCTGCGGGCGCCCATGCCCCTTTCGACATAGGGCATAGGGCTGATCGGCGCCCAATAGCGCCGCAGTTCTTCCAGCGTCATTTCGTGCCGCAACGCCTCCCACACATGGTTTGTGGTCATGCCCCGGCTGACCACGTCGGCAAAATACGTCGACACGTGGAAGAATCCCCCCGCGCGCACCCGTTTGTCGTGCACCAGCGTGATGTAGCCCACCGAAGAACCGATGCTCGTGCCGAGAATGCCCAGCCGGTCGTAGCCTTGCCGCTCCAACCAGGTAAGACAGGCGCGCGCATCGTGTACCGCTTGCCGGTTCGCCAGCAGCGTCAACCCGATGTTTGGACCCACCAATTGGTCGGCGCGCTCATGCCCATTCGCCATGCGCCGGTCGTGATACGGCAAGCTCATTTTCATGGCGGTGATTCCCGCGCGCTGCAGCCATCTGCACAGCGCGGTCTGGCCGTGCCACTTGGCGTTCCAGTTAGGCAGCACCAACACCGCGGGCCCGCACTTTCGCGCCGCAAACAATTGCGCGTGAACGATATCGTTCTCTAAATAAGGCGAATTTAGCGGCGACGTAAACGTCAGAACGTCGTGCTCGTCAACACGATAATCGTTCACTTCCGCAGGAGCGAACCACTCATCACTCCGGGCAATCATCTCGCTCGCATATTCGGCGAAAAACAATCGAGGATCGCGCTGCACCGCGGTTCCATTGACGTGCTCCAGGCCCCATTCGAATGGCCGCACCATGCGGTTGTCATCCGTCGTCCAGCGCCGGTGCTCATAGCGCCGGATCGCATGCTCATACCAACTCATTGCCATATCTGTTCAGTTTATCGAATGCCTGCCCTCCACCAAAATTCCGCGGAGGTCATCGTTCCCGTTAGGCATCCGACACGCATAGCCCGCCGTCGCATTGAGGACCAGCCAGGCCTGTGGCACATTCGAAGGGTGATCCCGTTCTTCTTTTTCCTCTTCGGCATCGTCATCGGCAGCTTCCTGAATGTTTGCATCGCGCGCATTCCGGAAGGCATCTCCATCGTATCGCCGGGTTCGAAATGCCCCCGGTGTAACACGCCGATCAAGCCCTATGACAACATTCCCGTGTTGGGCTGGCTGATCCTGCGGGGCAAATGCCGCAATTGTCATCTGCCGATTTCGCCGATGTATCCGATCGTGGAATTCCTCACCGGAGCTCTTTTTGTCCTGACCTATTACACTTACGGAATCACTCTTCCCACCTTCAAGTATCTGATTTTTGCTTGCCTGATTATGATTCTGATCGTCACGGACATCCGCGTTCGTATACTCCCCGACGCGATTAACGCCTTCGGGTTCGGCATCGGCCTCGCGTTCGCCACGAGGATCTTTCCCGACAATTTCCCGATGCTCATTCGCGTCGGGCAGCTTCCCTCATGGGCGGTCGGAGTCCTCGATGCACTGCTGGGAGCTGCCTTCGGCAGCTTTCTCCTTTGGTCCGCCGCCGCCCTCTACAAACTGGTACGGAAACGCGAAGGCATGGGCATGGGCGACGTGAAAATGATGGCCATGGTCGGTACCTTCCTCGGATTACGGGGTTCCTTTCTTACCATTCTCCTAGGCACTCTCCTTGGCAGCCTCCTTGGCATCGCCCTGATCGTCGTGTTGTTTCTGTTTGGCTGGAAGACCGACCTTGCCCATCGCGCTAGCCGCCGTGGCCTGGGAGATGTGAGTTCCCTGCGCTGGACGATCGCCTCCCAATATCAACTTCCCCTCGGCTCTTTCCTCGGAATCGCCTGTTTTATCGTGGTTTACGCGATTCCCTGGTTTGGCTGGCCATCGTTCCTCGGTTCCACGATTCTCCGGCCCTAGACTTAGCCGAGTACAATGCCGCTGATCCGGTCCCCGGGCAGGCACATCCGCGGGTCATTATCCGATACGCGCCTCCTCCCCCCTCTCCCTCCCCTTCGCGCTACAATGTTTTCGTTCGCCATTTGGTGTGTGAGCATCCCTGCCCGCTCCGGTGGAGGTAAGGACATGGTCTCGAAAGCATTTCTTCGCGTAGCGCTTGTTGGTTTGCTAGCCTGCCTTGCCGCTGGCTTCGCTCTGGCGCAGGACCCGGGGTCGGACGATGTGGCCGCAGCGGCCCGCAAGTCGCGTGAGCAACAGAAAGCCGCGCCCAAGCCGAAGAAGGTCGTCACCAACGACGACATGCCTTCCAAACCCGCAGACACGGCTTCCCCTTCCTCGACACCGGCCTCCGCCGAGAATCAAGACGCATCCGCCGCTAAAGGTGACGAAGCCTCAAAGGAAGAGAACGACCCAAAGAAGGAAGCTTACTGGCACAAGAAGTATTCGCAGACACATGACAAGCTCGGGCAGGCTGAAAAAGACCTGGATGTGCTTCAGCGCGAACTCAACAGCGATCAGGTTCAGTATTACAGTGACCCGCAAAAGGCACTGGTCGAGCAGCACAATCGGGGCGACATTAACGAGAAGACCGCCAAGGTTGACGCGAAGAAGAAAGAAATCGATTCTCTGAAGCAGCAGCTATCGGATCTAGAAGACGAATGCCGGAAAGCCGGCTGCGATCCCGGCTGGGTCCGCTAGAATTCTGTTTCGGATTAGTTGGTGATGAAGCTGGTGCGCCGCGGGAATTCAATTCACGTAGCCGTCTTGCGGCAATTCGATCTGGCCTTCTTCGAGAATGGCTAAGCCTTCTTCCAGCAGTTCCGTGCCTTTGCGCAGCGCACTCCAGGCCACCCGCTCGGACTCTTCCGCAACCATTTCCAGGCAGCTCTGCATAATGTCCGCCTGATCCAGAATCTTCGTATCCAGCAACGGCACCATCTTCTCCATCGCCTTGTCCTGAATTTGCTGGAACGCCAGTTCGATGGGCACCTGCTCCATGCAAAGGTCGCAGGCCATGTCGACGAGAGACTCTTCCAGGCGAATCTTCTTGATGCGGCCTTTCAACTCGCTCTTGGCCGATTGCGTCATCATCGTCTTTGTGACACTGCGTGCCTCGTTCATGGCAGAGGCTCCCTTCCCGAAGGCTTCCGTCACCGCTGAGACTACGTGCGCCTGCGCATCGCGACAATGGTCCTCTCCGTACCCGTCATTAATCGAATACGCACATTTCCGATGCCCCCGATTTCAGCACCGACCGTAGTGAGGAATCCCTCTTTTCTTCCGCAAGAGGCAAAGGCTGACTTTCGTTACGGGAGTTTCGTTAGATTCGATGCGAAGAATTTACTTTTTCTTCTTCGCTTTTTCCTGGCACATCTGCTCGAGTCGCCGCACGAACTTCGTTACTCTACGTTCCAATGTGGCCTGTTGTTTTACCGAGGTCAGATACCGGACGATCTGCCGCCTTAATGCCGTGGTCATCGACCGGAATTGGGCCTGTGCCTTCGGCGACTGCCGCAGCGCCAGAACCAGCGCAGGCGGCAGTGCAGGCTCCCGCGACTCCTCATCGCGCTCGAGGGCGATCTCCACATACGTACCCGCATCCACTTTTAGTTTCTTGCGTATGTCGCTATGAAGAGCCACGCGATAGCAACCGCGGCCACGGGATACCAGTGTCGTGCGCAGGGGGACGCCTTCGACCTCTCCCCGCACCGCAACGTGCGCCCGGTCGCCCATGGCGCGAGACACATCCGCAGGAACATCCACGTAGCGAATGATTCCAACTTTATAGATTTTTCCTGAGAATACGTGGTAATCGCTCATTGTCGAGTGCGAGCCACAAATTTACGGCCGGAACCCAATGTGTAAGGCCACCGATCCCAGAGTCATCACCTGATACCTCACAGGCTCGTAGCCCACTCTGACCATCAAGGCCGACAGTTCGTCTGGACGAAAGAAACGCGATACGGACTTCGGTAGATACGCATACGCCTCTTTGTCGCCGGAAATCCATCCACCAATTTTGGGCAGCAACTTGCGCGTGTAGAAGCGGTAGGCATCCCCCAATATTCCGGGGGCCGGCTCCGCAAATTCGAGAATTGCCACCGATCCCCCGGATTTCAGCACCCGGAAGATTTCGCGTAAGCCGGCTTCATAGTTCGCAAGATTGCGAAAACCGAACGCGGTCGTAACCAAGTCCAGTGAACCTCCGGCGATTGGCAAACCGAGGGCATCGCCCTCGAAAAACGACACTGCGGCGCTTCCGTCTGAGGCGACAGCCTTTTGCCGGGCACGCACCAGCATGCTATGCGAAAAATCGGCGCCAATAATCCGCGCCTTTGCGTCTCGTGCCAGTGAAAATGCCAGATCGCCAGTGCCACAGCACAGATCGAGAACCATGGCGCCGGGCCGCTCGAGGATCGGTCTTAATTCTCGGGCCGCCTTCGCCCGCCAGACGCGGTCCATCTGAGCGGAGAGCAGGTGGTTCAGCAGGTCGTAGCGAGGCGCAATCCGCGTGAACATCTCGCGCACGGTTCGCGAGGCATCCCGTTCGTTCTGGGCACCCTCCGGAAGCGTGCCCTTGGGTAGTGCGCTTATCTCAGGCATGGGACTTTCCGAGTTCAAACTTCGGATTCAGAACGAACTTTGGCCCAAAACGCAGCACACAGATCGCTTTAACTTTTGCGACGTTGTCGAACGACTTGGCTTCTCCGAGGCGCGACGAAAGCACAAAACGAACCTTGCCGAATTTCGTCTTCTTGTCGGATTGCATTGCGGCAAAAAGCCTCGCCGCAGGGATCGACGGCCACGGCGGCAGGGGGCCAATCTTCCGGATCAGGGCAATAATTCTTGCCACATCATCCGCTGGGGTATTCACCGTCTCGTGACCCAATAACGCAGCGCACATCATTCCCCAAGCCACCGCCTCGCCGTGTTGGTACTTGCGGTAATTGGTTGTGGACTCTAGAGCGTGCGCGAAGGTGTGCCCGTAATTGAGAATTTCCCGCAGGCCCGATTCTTTTTCGTCTTTGCTCACCACGGCTGCCTTAATTTCGATCGAACGCCGGATGACCTTCTCAAGCGGCGCGGGTTTCCGCCCCAGAATGCCCTCGATTTCCTTTTCGAGAAACGCGAACAGCTTGGTGTCGGCGATGACACCGTACTTGATCACTTCCGCCAGACCGCCGCGAAACTCGCGCTCCGGCAGGCTTTTTAACACTTCGGGGTCAACTAACACCAATCGCGGCGGATAAAATGCCCCGACCAGGTTCTTCCCTTCGGGCAGATTCACTCCGGTCTTTCCGCCCACGGCGCTGTCGACTTGTGCCACCACGGTCGTTGGCACCTGCACGAGCGCTACTCCTCGCAGATAGGACGCGGCGACGAATCCAACTACGTCGCCAATCACTCCGCCGCCGACTGCAATCAACAGCGAGTGCCGGTCCGCTCCCGCCCGCACCAATTTTCTTGCAATCGATTCCACGGTCTGCAGAGTCTTCGCTGCTTCTCCATCGGGAAACTGGTGCACTTGCAACTGTGCCACTCCCGCAAGACCCCGCTTCACGTCGCGACCCAGAGCCCGCCAAACCCGCGGAGACGTTACTACGTGTATGCTCGACGTCTTCCCCAGTGACTCGATATGCTTCCGAGCCTTTCCCAGCAGTCCTCTCTCGCACAACACGACGTAATCGCCGGCGCCGGCTCGCACTCGAATCGAATATGGATGGGCGTTTTTCATTTCCCAGCGGATGATTCAATTTAGCACAGGCTTTGTGTGCAGCTAAATCGGCGGATACAGCGTTCCAGATGTATACTCTTTTCGCTCATGCTCCCGCGTTTCGCTCGAGCAGATTCCATCCCAACAAGCTGCGCTCACGGACTCCTGACCGCGTCTGCTCCGGTTGCCCGTGCGCAGCGGAGAAACCACTCATGAATCGCCCGTCCATAAGATTATCGAGTGCTGCCGTCGCCATCGTCACGGTATTGTTCGCATGGCTCCCCGTCCGTGCTGGAGATCCTCCCGCAACGCGGCCCGGCTATTACCGCTTCCCTGCGATCCATGCCGACACGATCGTCTTCACGGCGGAGGGCGACCTCTGGTCAGTCAGCTCGAAAGGCGGCCCAGCGCGCCGCCTCACGTCCAATCCTGGAGAAGAAGTCCGTGCCGCGATCTCTCCCGATGGCACAACCGTCGCGTTTAGCGCGGAATACGAAGGGCCGATGGACGTATACACGATGCCCGTGGATGGCGGTCTGCCGCAGCGACGCACCTGGGACGCGGCCGCGATTGTCGCCGGCTGGACGCCTGACGGACGGGCTCTCTATCGGACTCGCCGCTATTCCACTCTGCCTGACTTCAAGCTAGTCGCGATTGATGGACAAGGCCACCGCGAAGTGATTCCTCTGGCGCAGGCCGCCGAGGGCAGTTTCACACCTGACGGAAAAACGCTTTTCTTTACTCGCTACAGCAAGCAAGGCAGCAACACCAAGCGCTACCAGGGTGGCACCGCTCAGAATATTTGGCGTTATGACGCGGGTTCTGAAGCAGCGTCCCTGACTGCAGATTACGAGGGCACTTCGAAGAATCCGATGTTCTGGAATGGCAACGTCTATTTCTTGTCCGATCGTAACGGCACCATGAACGTCTACTCCATGGATCCGCACGGCAAGAACGTCAAGCCACTCACAAAGCATAGCGGGTTCGATGTGCAGTCCGCTTCCCTTTCCGAAGGACGGATCGTCTACCAGTGTGGCGCCGACCTCTGGCTGCTCGACCTGAAAACAAATCAGGACGCCATCATTCCGATCACGCTGATCTCTGACTATGACCAACTGCGCGACCACTGGGTGAAGAAGCCGCTTGAATACCTGTCAATGGCCCATATCGCGCCCGATGGCAGTGCCCTTGTTTTTACCGCGCGCGGCGAAGTCTTCACTCTTCCAGCCCATCCGACCGGCCGAATCGTCAGGATTGCAGGCAACTCCGGGATCCGCTTCCGTGACGCGCGCTACACGCCGGATGGCAAGTCGATCATCGCCATCTCCACAGAGACCGGCGAAACCGAATTCTGGAAATATCCCGCGAATGGCATCGGAAAGCCCGAGCAGCTCACCTCCAGCTCCAAAGTTCTCCGTTGGGATGGGATCGTCTCTCCCGATGGCAACTGGCTCGCCCATCGCGACAAGGACCAGCAACTCTGGCTTCTCGATTTGAAAACAAAAGCGGACAAGCGCATCGCGCAATCCATGAACGGCGAGTTCGACGACCTTCGTTGGTCTCCCGACAGCCAGTGGCTGGCGTTTGCCGAAAACGCGGACAACACTTTCACGCAGATCAAGATACTCAACGCAAAATCCGGAGAGATCCACGCCCTTACCACGGACCGCTACAACAGCGAGGCTCCTGCGTGGAGTTCTGACGGCAAGTGGCTCTACTTCCTTTCCGATCGCATGCTGCGCACCGTGACTCCCTCCCCCTGGGGACCGCGCCAGCCCGACCCATTCTTCGATCGCTCGATGAAAATCTACGAACTGGCGCTCACGCCGGGCTTGCGCTCTCCCTTCGCTCCTGTTGACGAGCTTCACCCTGACCAGCCTGCCAAGAGTGACGAAAAGCCAAAGCCGGCCGACGAGAAGGATAAGAAAGACGCCGACGCAAAGAAAACGGACGAGAAGAAAAACGCGGAGGAGAAAAAGCCTGCGGAGGAAAAGAAGCCCGCGCCCGTCGTCAACATCGACTTCAGCGGAATAGCAGCGCGCATCAACGAAGTCCCGGTAGCGCCGGGAAACTATTCCGATTTGCAGGCCACCGATAAACGCCTATGCTGGCTGGACCGCAACACCGAAGCGCATCCGAAGCGCAACCTTCAGTGCGTCGACATCGCCAACAAGGGCGACCAGTCTGACACGGTGTGGGCGGACGTGCGCAGCTACGAAATCTCTCAGGACCGAAAGAAGATGACCGTATGGAAGGGCGAGGACTTCTACATCCTCGATTCCGATACGAAGGCGTCTACGGTGTCAGATTCCAAGGCTCTGGCAAAAGCCAAGATCGACATGTCTCGCTGGGCCATCATGACCAATCCGCGCGAAGAGTTTCGCGAGATGTTCCTCGACGCGTGGCGGCTGGAGCGCGACTATTTCTACGATCGCGGCATGCACGGGCTGGATTGGCCCGCGGTGCGCGACCGTTATCTCCCGTTGGTCGATCGCGTCTCCGATCGCAGTGAGCTAAGCGATCTGCTGGCGCAAATGGTCAGCGAACTCTCTGCCCTGCACATCTTCGTTTATGGCGGAGATTCCCGGAGACCGGCGGACCAAGTGGACATCGCTTCCCTCGGCGCTGTTCTCCGCCGAGACGATAAAGCCGGCGGATTTGTGGTCGAGCATATTTTCCAGCACGATCCTGATTTGCCCAATCTCGCGCCTCCTTTGGCTAAACCGGACTCTACCGTCCACGAAGGTGAGGTCATTGTCAGCATCGATGGCGAAGACGCCCTCAGTGTGCCGGATGAGCGCGCACTCCTTCGCGGCAAAGCTGGTCGTAAAGTACTTCTCCGCGTAAAAGCTACCGACAATCAATCCCGCGACGTACTTGTTACTCCAATCACCGAAGATGAAGAGCGCGGTCTGCGCTATAGCGACTGGGAATACACTCGCCGTCAAAAGGTGGAAGCCGACTCCAAGGGAGCGGTCGGCTATGTCCATCTTCGCGCGATGGGTAGCGGCGATATCGAGCAGTGGGTCCGCGAGTTCTATCCCGTTTTCGATCGCCAGGGGCTGATCATTGACGTGCGGCACAACGGCGGGGGGAATATCGACTCGTGGATTTTGGGTAAGCTACTCCGCAAAGCCTGGTTCTATTGGCAGCCCCGCGTAGGCAATCCCTACTGGAACATGCAGTACGCTTTCCGTGGCCACGTCGTCGTTCTCTGCGATCAGAACACCGGCAGCGACGGCGAAGCGTTCGCCGAGGGTATCCGCCGCCTCGACATCGGCAAAATTATTGGCGTGCGCACATGGGGCGGCGAGATTTGGCTCTCCTCCAGCAACATACTGGCCGATGAAGGAATTGCAACGGCCGCCGAATTCGGCGTCTACGGCCCCGAGGGCAAATGGCTCATAGAAGGCCACGGAGTGGATCCCGACGTCGTCGTGGACAATCTCCCGCACGCAACATTTAAGGGGGGCGATACGCAGTTGGACGCTGCGCTCAAGCTTCTAAAAGATGAAATCGCCAAGGACCCGCGGAAAGTTCCCGAACATCCGCCGTATCCAAACAAAGCTTTCAAATATGACCAGTGACTTAGGCAGGTAGGCCGTCCGCGATGCCGTTTAGGCGGTGCTTCCCAGGACACCGCGAACTCCGCCTGCCCCATCGCGAGCCGTATACTGATGTTTAGTAGCATCGATTGACACTTTCGTGAAGCCAATGGCGGCCACAAATCGCGTCAACCGGGACGTCTACGTCGTGGCGATTCCGCTGGTGCTCTGGATTTGCTCTTTCTTTCTTCCGACGATTACTCTGAGCTCGAGTGACTGGTTCTTTCCCGGCACAAATCCGGGAATCGTGGCCGCCCTGGACTCGTTCCTCGCCGGTATCCTGGTCGCCAGCGAATTCCGCCAATTGTTCAAAGGCCCTTTTCAGATCCGCGAACTTCTCTTCTTGCTGTCCGCCTCTGTTTTGTGGGTCGCGAACCTCTGGATGCTGAAGGCACCCTTCGTTGTGAACCGCTTACAGTTGCGTTCCAGCCGTTCGTACATCATTGCCCTTTGGCTCTGGGTGCTCGTTCCATTGCCGATCGCCTTAAACACCACCCCTCAGTCCTATCAGGGATTAAGAATCGAAGTCGGCTTCTTCGTCTGGTGGGCATCGTTCGGATTGCTCGCACTTTGCGCCACGACACTTCATCTTACTTCGCCCGTCGGCAAGCTTCTTCCCTACCCACCGCCGCAAAAGTGAAGCGCCAAGCCCTCTTTTCACTTCTTCTGCTGTAGTTCCTTCACCGACGCAAGGATGGTGTGGCCCACGATGGCCAGCGTCTTGGGACTGATTTTGTCCATAGTGTCCTGCGTGGTGTGCCAATAAGGCGTCTCGCGCGGGTCCAGGTCAATGATATCTACGGAGGGGACATTGCGCCGGGTAAACGAAAAGTGGTCGTCTCCA
>DATJZF010000027.1:0-31404 GCA_035499255.1 Dongiaceae bacterium
GTGTTTCCGGTGACTAGGATCAGGGTGAAAAAAACCACCGTGCCAATGCTAAGGATCAGAGTCTGGATGTTCCCAAACTGCTTGACCCAGTTGGCGGCAAATGCCGATTCGGTTTGCGTTTTGGTTTCGTTGGGTGAGTTGGCAAATTCTTCGTCAATCGCCTTGGCGATGCGGGGAGCATCATCTGGATTCTGGACACGAAGCACATACCAGCCGATCTGGCCTTTTATGGCCTGGGGAATGCGCTCTTCGAAGTAGTCCCACTGGAACCAGAACTGCGTTTCGTCGTCCTGGGCACGCTTGCCGTGGTAGATACCGTCGAGGTTGAATTCCCAGGCCCCACCCCCATATAGCGTGGTCTTGATGGGAATGCGGTCGCCAATCTTCCAGTGGAAGCGCTCGGCAGTTTTGGCGCCGGCGATCGCACCCTGGCGGTCGTTCAAGAAAGTTTTCCACTGGTCGTCGGGAACAATCAGCTCGGGAAAAACGTCGCGCTGGCTCTGCGGGTCAATGACGAACTGAGGGAAGAAATTCTTCTCTTCCTGATAAATGCCGCCGAACCAGTTGTTGTGAGTGACGTAAGTGACCCCGGGAATCCGCAAAATCTTGTCGCGATAGGAGAGCGGAATCAGATTAATGATTGAGGTGCGGTTGATTACCACGAGGCGGTCGGCTCCGGCAACGTCGGCGCCGCGATTGAAGGCGTCACGCACTACGGCGAGAAACGCGAACAGCACCAGAGCAACGGCAAACGAGCCGATGGTCAGAAGCAAGCGCACTTTCTTGCGAGTGATATTTGCCCAAATAATGCGGCTGAATTTCATGCCACACCTCCGGCGGGAACCGAGTGCGGAAGGTTCTTCCCTTCGACGAGCACGCCCTTCTCAAGATGCAGCGTGGTATTGGCGCGCGCAGCAACCACAGGATCGTGGGTGACCATTAACACGGTTTTGTGATGTGTGCCGACCAGTTCTTCGATGAGCGCCATAATTTCATCGGCGCTCTTGCGGTCGAGGTCGCCGGTAGGCTCGTCACACAGAAGGAAGGTCGGGTCGGAAACGATGGCGCGGGCAATGGTGACGCGCTGTTCCTGACCGCCGGAGAGTTGCCGTGGGAAATGGTGCATGCGGTCGGCCAGGCCGACAACGGAGAGAGCGGTTTCAACGTGAGAGCGGCGCTCCGCCTTAGAAAGTTTCGTCAACAACAGCGGCAATTCCACGTTTTGGAACGCGGTCAGCACCGGGATGAGGTTATACATCTGGAAAACGAAGCCGACGTGCCGCGCTCGCCATTCTGTGAGCTTCCCTGCGGACATATGGGTGATTTCGTCGCCGGCTACGGTGATGCTGCCGCGCGTGGGGACGTCCAGCCCGCCAAGAAGATTGAGCAGCGTGGTTTTGCCGGAGCCGCTGGGGCCCATGAAAGCGATGAACTCGCCCTTGGAAACGTCGAGATTCAAGCCCTGCAGGACGTGAATGTCTTCGCCGGCACGGCGATAGGTTTTGTCGAGGTCGCGAACCTGAATCAGTCCTGAGCTAGTGCTGCCATCCACTTTGACCATTTGCGGAATGCTCCTATTTTTGGATCTGGACGGATTGCCCGTCGTGTAGAGGTTCGGGCCCGCCGACGACCACCTGAACATCGGGTGGGATCCCGGCGAGAATTTCGATGTCAGAGCCGCGCTGTTCACCCGTCTTGACGGCGCGCCGCTCCAAGATGTCGCCTTTTATGACGAATACGTAGGCGCTGCCGTTTTCCTGACGAACTGCTTTTTGCGGCACCAGCGCCACCGCAGGCGTTTTCTTTTCCTTGTCGGTCGTCTTTGGCGCAGTTTCCAGGAAGCTGACCTTCACACCCATGTCGGGAAGGATACGCGGATCCTTGGCCGGGTCGAACAACTCTTTGTGGTCCGGCTCGGTGAAAGAGATGCGCACCTTGACGGTAGCTTTTTGCCGGTCGGCGGTCGGGATCACGGTGCGGACTTTACCGGGAATCTGCCAATCCGGATACGCATCGAGCACGGCATTCACCGGCTGAGCATTCGAAACTTTGGCAATATAAGCCTCGCTGACGTCAACTTCTACTTCGTTGGAATGCAAGTCGACAATCGTGGCAATGCCGGTGCGCGTGAACCCGCCGCCCGCGGAAATCGGCGAGACCATTTCACCGACTTGCGCGTCTTTCGAAACGACGATGCCGGCGAATGGCGCCTTGATGGTGCAATTGTCGACATTCTGCTGCTGCTCGCGAATCCTTGCTTCGGCTCCCACGACCTGCTGCTTGGCCAGGGCAATTTTGGCCCGCAGGCTATCCGCAGCCATGGTGGCGGAATCCAGGGCTTGCTGCGTGGATACCCCTTCCTTCAACAGTTGCTGCGAGCGACGAAGTTCAATTTCGGCGTTCTTGAGCTGCACTTCGTAATCCGCGATCGCGGCTTGTGCGGAATCGCGGTCAGCCTTAGCGGAATCCAGGGCTCGGCGCGCGTCGGAATCGTCCAACGTAGCGAGTAGCTGCCCTTCGGTCACGCGGGTTCCCTCGTCAAAGTAGACCCCAGTGACACGGCCGGTAATCTTCGCGGCGATGGTAGCCCTCCGGCGCGGAGTGATGTAGCCGCTGGCATTCAGAACGCCAGTGGGGCCGGTAGCCGGCCTGGTGGCCGCAGCGACCTCCACCTCGACTTTGCGATTGCGGTAGGCGAACGCGGCGGCACCAACCAGACCGAGCAACACCACGGCTAAGACAATCCAAATCCAGCGCTTGCTGGAGCTCTCCTTGACGCGCTTGGCATCGGAGATGCGCAAGGATGACAAATCAGGCTTAGCGGTTGCGGGTGGCGTCGCCATGCGGCGGCTTGCTCCTTAGTGTCTGGGTTCTCTGCAGTTAGATACGTATTCGACCGGTTAAAAGTATCGATTCGCCGGGACGCTGGTTCGATACATGCCTATTCTACTGTTCGTGGGGAGTGTTGTGGGAAAGAAATGCGAAGGAGGGGTCAGCGGCGGGTGCCGTGATAGAAAAACTGACCCAGCCCGATGGTGAAGATGAAATTACCGAAAATGGAGTGGTCGAGGCAGGTTAGGAGCAGCGAGCCGGATTGTTGGTACGTGTAGGAAAACAAAAAGCCTCCGACGATACAGAGAACCACCGAGAGCCAGTTGCCGAAGATGATGTGAACAAAACCAAAGGCGAGTCCACAGGCTAGAAGGAGGGTCCAGCCGGAGCCGAACAAGGGCTGGTAGCGGTGGAAAAAGAAGGCGCGATAGAGAAGCTCCTGGGGATAAACGGAGAGGAGCGGGTAGAGCACCATGATGAGGGCCCAAAGCCAGGGCCTCTGCTTAATGAGCGAAAAAAGCAGCTCGGGCGCGAAGAGGCGGACCGCCAAGCCGAGGAGAGCCAGGCAGATTACGTCCCGGACCAAAATACCGCGCAGGAATGGCCGATAGTTTCCCCATGCGAAGAGCCGGGAAGAATCGAAAGAGCCGTCATGGCGAAGCAGGAAGAAGATCACGACGCCGGTAGCGACGAGGTAAGGAATCGGGAAATTAGGGATCAGCCGGTACTTGATCAGCAGCGGGAGACCTAGAAAAAGAAAGGTGCACTCGAGGGCCAGTAGGAAAATTCGGAGCATTTGGGACGAAATGTATCAGGAAGCGGGAGTTTTATCGACCTCGACCGCGGCCGGCAAGGAGTTCTGCCGAAGCACGTTGCGAAGGCTGGTGACCGCCGCTTGCGCGCGATGAACCTGCTGCTGGATCTCGCGGGCGTTGGCGCGATCATCCGGAGTGAGCGAAGGAATGTCGGTGAGCAGCTCGGAGTAGCCGAGGATGGCGGTGAGAGGATTGCTGATTTCGTGGGCTGCCCCAGAAGCTAGGCGGCCCAAGGCAATCAATTTTTCGGAGTGCACAACTTTCTGCTGTACATCCTTCAGATTGTCGATCGAATCGCGCGTCAACAGCACCAGGCGGACGAGTTCGCGGGCGAGCAAGCTGAGTTTCCAGTAGACCAGAATGCCCAAGATAAATGTTGCTTCGAAGATCACTTTCAGGCGGAAGGTGGAAACCGCGGGGGGTAAGTTATTGGCGTAAAGGCCAAGAAGCGCAAGGAAAGGCAACGAAAGCACTCCGAGCATGGCGAGACGTGCGGTCCAGACGCTCTGAACAAGCTCCCGGTTCGGCGTGGTGTCCTCGACCGGACGAAGCGAGGAGCTAAAAGCCGCGATAAACGTGAACATCACGACCGCCAGAAAGAAAGGCGTGTCATAGAAGCTGCCTGACTGGTAAAACCCGCGGTCAATGGCCACGTTCAAGAGCAGGTTTCCACCGGCGACCAGTATGAACGCGCAAGCGAGAGCGAGATAGAAACGGCGCCAGGCGGCAGATTTGCGAATCGCCAGAACCACGACGGCGATGACAATCACCACATGTTGCAAAAAGACGAGCAGGTAGTAATTCGGATTGTAGCGGGGATAGGCTTGCAAGAAGAGCCACGGCAAGCAGTAGTAGCCGTAAAGGGAAAGCCACCAGGCTGAAAGAAGGACGAAATCCAGGCTGCGCGTGCGCATATCTCGCCCGGCAGACGCCGAGTGGGGACGAAGAGCCAGGGCCGAAAGAAAGAAGACGTGCGCGAGGATGAATAGCGAATCGCCGATGAGCGGACTGGGGACGCTTGTGAGACGGCGCCAGTCGTAGTAATACCAATAGACTTGCGAAAGAGCCATCGCTGCCATGCCCCAGGCGGCAAGTCTCCAGAAAATGTGAAGCACGCCCTCGGCTTTGTGGAAGTTCTCGCGTGCAGCAAGCATAGCCAGAACGAGCAGGAGAATCGGTACCGTGTCGCCCCACATGGTGAGGGCAAAAGAGGGTTTCGCAATCGCAGCGACGCCTAGATGCGCGGCGAAAACGAGGGTGGCCAAACCGCAATAGATGCGTTGGCGCAGCGGACAGTTCATAGCACGCCTTCCGGCAATAGAGTGGCTTCTGCACCCGGCGTCGTGGCGCCGTCCAAAGCTGCCGGCAAGCGAAGCGCGAAGACTGCGCCGCCTTCCGGGCGATTAAAACAGGAAATCTCTCCGTGGTGCTGCTGGATGATGCCGTAGCAAGTGCTGAGGCCCATGCCAGTACCCTTGCCGACTGACTTGGTGGTGTAGAAAGGTTCAAAAACGCGGCTGGGCTCTTTGACGCCGGCGCCAGAGTCGCAGAACTCGATGAGAACGTGCGAGTCCAGAGCTTGAATGGAGATGTCGAGGGTGCCGCCATTCACTTCAACGAGGGCATCCGTGGCATTGGAGATCAATTGAAGAAAGACATGAAGCAGTTGACTGGAGTCGGCACGAACGGGCGGGCAGTGACCAAGCTGAGTGAGGTCGACGGCGATGTTGGAGACTCTGGCGACGCGGCTGAGGTTAAGAGCGTTTTCCAGAAGCGGCTTGACTTCAAGGGGAGTAAGGCGAAGCGGCGTTTCCTGAGCAAACTGAAGCATGTTGTCAACAAGCGCGTCGGTGCGCTGCGCATATTGGCCAATTTTGCCGGCCATATTCTGAATGCGCGATTCCGCTTCGGGGCGCGAGGCGAGTCGCGCGGATGATTCGAGCACGGATGCCATGCAAGCTTTGATCTGGTTGGCGACCTGGGCAACCAACTCTCCAAGGGCGGTCATTTTTTCGCTTTGGATGAGGTGGGACTTGAACCTGTCGATGCTCCGATACGTCTTCGACAGGCCGGCAAGCGACGCAATCAAGCCTACCGTCAGAAAATCCTGACGAATGGAAATCAGGAGCGTGAGCACGAAGATTGTGACAAGCGTGACGACCAGGCGGAACGAACGAACCTCCGGTGAACTGGAATCGCCAAGGCACCAAATGCCCAGCAGGGGCGTGGAAAGGGCCACCAGCATGGCCAGGTGCGATGCAGCAAAGGAATGATTGCCATGAACTTCGTCGTCGCTGGTTGACGGCGTAGTGATGGAAAGCAATCGTGAATCACGTCCAGCGAGAATCACGCAAACGAAAGCCGCTTCGCCGGCAATGAGCGGCACGTCGTACAGGCTGCCGGTGTAGTAGGTTCCCAGGTCGATCGCTACGTTCGCCAGATTTGAGGCCAGACCGTAACAGGCGGCGCCAACGAAATAAAGCAGATGGAGAGTGCGCCAACGCTGCCGGCACCGCAGGAGCGCAATGGCGGCACACAGCACGATGAGCAGATTCCCAATGCAGTCAGCTACGTTGAAAGAAATGTTATAGAGGTCGCCCGCGCCTGGCTGAAGCCGGAAGGCGTACACGCAAAACAGAAAAAGGTAGAAAGAATATACAGAAAGGATGGCCGCATCGAGCAGACCAAAAGTGCGGAAACGTGAGCGCCGGCCGCTGTCCGGAGCGATTAAAGAGGCAGCGCAAAGGGGCACGATCTTCAAGAACAGGAGAATGTCGACGGCGGGAACATCAGGAACGGCGCGGGAAAACCAGACTTCCTGAAGGGTCCAAATGAAATTGCTGGCGGTCCAGGCGAAGGTTCCGGCGAAAAACATAAGCCAAAAAATGCGCAGCCGTGCGTGGGTCCTACGGGCGTTCTGAAAAGCGAGAAAGGCGGCGAGAGCAGTCAACGCGGTCTGCAGGCTGTCCCCGAAAGCGGTAAGCAGGAGGCTATGGGGCAGGAAGAACGCCGCAAGGGACGAAACAATGACAATCGCCAGACCGGCAACCAGAGCGAAACGGAGGTTCCGCCCATGGGGAGCGCGTCTCGAGCGGCCGGCTTCGAGCTGGGAATAGTCAGACATTTCAGCGCACAAGCCCAAGAAAGATATTAAAAACGTCGCGTGGCACCCTGAAACGGGAGCGCCGCACGCCATGCGGAGTCGTTCGGGTGCGTTTTCTATTTTGAGCGGAAATCGAACTGCGAGACGGTCTTTCTGGGGGCGGTGCGGCGATTGATAAACGGGACTTTAGTACTAGTTGGTCTTTGAACAAGCAGAAAAGGCCGGGATTCCGCCACTGTGCGTTCGGCCCTTGCATTTCGTGGAAGGGATAAGCGATCTTGGGATATCGACGGATCGCTCCCCGTTACAAGACGACACGCCAATTAAGAGGCTTAACGCATGGGATATCGAACACCTGCGGAAGAATACGCTGCAAAACTGACTACGCCGGAGAAGGCAGTTGAACACATTCAGAATGGCAGCACGTTGTGCCTGGCATTGGCCGCGGGCATGCCCGCGGCACTGGCCAAGGCCGTCGCGGACCGGGTTCTGGCGGGAAACCTGAAGGATCTCAATCTTTATTACCAGCATTCGATGAAATATAGCGAGGAGACTCTGATCCGGCCGGAAGTGCTGGCGAACGTGGATGCCCGTGTGTTCTTCATGGGCGATCCGGACCGGAAGATGGTGGCTAAGGGGATTTCCGAAAACCGGAAGTATTTGAGCTACGTTCCGATCAATTTCTCGAACATACCTCGGGCGCTTACCGAGCATATCCACGTGAACACGTTCGTGGTAACGGTGTCGCCGATGGATAAATCGGGACACTTCAGCCTGGGAACGAACAATGACTATGCGTCGGTTGTGCTGAGGCATTGCGATCGAGTGGTGGTGGAAGTGAACCGGAACATGCCTAGGGTGTTTGGCGACTCGCTGGTGCACATTTCGGAGGTGCATGCGATCGTCGAGAATCACGTTCCGCTAGTGCAGATCCCGTACAAAGACCCGGATCCCTGTTCTATGAAGATTGGGCAGTGTATCGCAGAGCAGATCCCGGACGAAGCCACATTGCAGCTAGGCATCGGAAATCTGCCGAACGCGGTGGCGATGCAGTTGGTGGACCGAAAGGACCTGGGGATTCACTCTGAGCTTTTCAGCCATGCTTTTGTGAGGCTCATCAAGAGCGGCGCGGCGACCGGAAGAAAGAAGACCCTGCATCCGCGAAAACATGTCTTCACTTTCGCGATCGGCGATCAGGAAGTCTACGACTTCATCAACGACAATCCCTCCATGGAAAGCTACCCGTCGTCGTACGTGAATGACATTCACGTCATCGCGGAGCACGACAACATCATGAGCGTGAACACGGCGATCGAAATCGACCTGTACGGGCAGGTCAACGCGGAATTCATCAACGGGCACCAATACAGCGGGTCGGGCGGCCAATTCGACTTTGTAAAAGGCGCATCCTTCTCTAAGGGCGGGAAGTCATTTATTGGCCTGAAGTCCGCCGCAAAAGACGCGACCGTTTCCTGCATCGTACCGCGAGTGCAGATGGCGACGGATACGCGAATGGACGTGGAATATATCGTTACCGAATACGGGTGCGTGAATCTCCGCGGCAAATCTACGCGCGAGCGGGCACTGGCGCTGATCAGCATCGCGCACCCCAATTTCCGGGACAAATTGAAGCATCACGCAAAATCAATCAATCTGATTTAAGCGCGCTCAAGAAATCCAACCACAAAGGCTAAGGGCACTACTACAAAAAAACTGTACCTACATGCCCCTTGGGACGCATCACACGAGCTTGACAGCCGGTTCAGGAAAGGCTAATGATGTAGCCCGCTTGCCCGTCAGTTTCCATTGAGTTTCAGGGGGGGATCCATGGAAGCTACACGCAGGGACTTCTTTAAGATTGCGACTGTAGGCGGCGCGGCTGCCGCCGTTTTCGGTTTCGACCTCAAGCCGGCTTACGCGCAACTCCGAGTATTAAAAATCGCTCGCGCCAATGAGACGCGGTCCACGTGTCCTTATTGCTCGGTGAGTTGCGGAGTCATAATTTACACCATCGGCGATCGGGCAAAAAACGTTACGCCGCAAGTGGTGCACGTGGAAGGCGACCCGGATCATCCCATCAACCGAGGGACGCTGTGTCCGAAGGGCTCATCGCTACAGCAGGACATCCTGAACGATCGCCGTATCATAAAACCTCAAGTGCGGCGCCCGGGTGGTACTGACTGGGAAGACATTTCCTGGGACCAGGCCCTGAATGAGATCGCCGCTAAAGTGAAAAAGACCCGCGACGACACGTTTATCGAAACCGACAAAGATGGCCATCATGTCAATCGCTGCGAATCGATTGGCTGGACCGGGGGCTGTACCGACACGAACGAGTTTAATTACCTGGTTGTAAAGTCCATGCGCGCCCTGGGGGTCGTGCACCTGGAAAACCAGGCCCGGGTTTGACACGGCCCCACGGTCTCAAGTTTGGGACCAACGTTTGGACGCGGGGCGATGACCAACGGCTGGGTGGACATAAAGAACACCGACATGATGCTGATCATGGGCGGCAACCCGGCGGAGAATCACCCTTGCGGCTTTAAGTGGGCCATTGAAGCCAAGCGCAATCGAAACGCGAAGATGATTGTGGTCGATCCGCGGTTTACGCGGACGGCGTCGGTTTCGGACCTGTTTTGCCAACTGCGTGTGGGCGGCGACATCGCGTTTCTCGGCGGAATGATCAACTACGCAATCACGAACAATCGTTATCCGAAAGAATATCTGCTCAATTACACGAACGCCGGGTTCATCGTTCGCGATGATTTCAAGCTGCCCGAGAATGACGGGCTCTTCTCCGGGTTCGATCCTCAGAAGCAGGTTTACGACCGCGCGACTTGGAATTACGCGGGTGCCGGCGCAGCAGGGTCCAGCCAGTCAGCTCCGGGTTATACCCTTGGGGCGGCTGCTCACCCGCCGAGTTCGGGCGCTCCAACGCCGCCGCCGCTGCCGGAAAAGCCAGACTTCGATCCGACGTTGCAGAACCCGCGATGCGTGTTCCAGCTCCTGAAGAAGCACTACAGCCGTTATACGCCGGAGATGGTGGAAACGATCTCGGGCGTTCCGAAGGAACAATTCCTGAAAGCCGCCGACCTGTTTACGTCGATCCGTAAGGATGGTGACACCAAAAAAGTCGGCACGATCATCTACGCGGTGGGATGGACGCAGCACACCTCCGGCACGCAAACGATCCGGACCGCGGCGATGCTGCAGCTTTTACTTGGCAACGTGGGCCGCGCAGGCGGCGGAGTGAATGCCCTTCGCGGGCACTCGAATATTCAGGGCGCGACGGACATGGCCGGCATTTTCGACAACTTGCCCGGTTACTTAAAGGTTCCGATCCCTGCCGACACTTCATTGGAAGCCTGGATGAAGCGGATCACGCCGAAGGCGTCAAAGCCGGGGAACTGGGAATCGTTCAATTATTGGGGGAACACATCGAAATTCGCCGTAAGCCTGTTGAAAGCGATGTACGGCGACGCGGCCACAAAACAAAACGATTTCGCCTACGACTACTTGCCGAAAGTCGACCGCAACTACTCCTGGACCTACTTGTGGGACAACATGTACAACGGCGTGGTCAAAGGCCTGTTCGCCTTTGGCATGAACGGCGTGGCCATCGGGCCGAACTCCAACAAGAATATCGACGCGCTGAAAAAAGCGGACTGGCTGGTGGTCGGAGAAATCTATCCGGACGAGACCAGCGAGTTCTGGAAGTCGCCCGGTATCAGCACCGATGAAATGAAGAAGATCCAGACGACCGTTTACCGGTTGCCTTGCGCCGGATTTGCCGAAAAAGACGGCACCTTCACCAACTCGGCGCGATGGCTGCAGTGGAAGAACGCCGCGCTGCCCGTGCCGTCCGGCTGCCGGCTGGACCAAGCGATCGTGGCGCAGATTTTCCTGCGGGTGCGCGATCTCTACAAGAAAGAAGGCGGAAAGTTCCCCGATCCGATTCTAAAGCTGACGTGGAGCTACACCGACCCGACCAATCCTTCGCTGACTGAAGTCCTAAAAGAGATTAACGGCAAGACTTTCGCGGACGCGGAAGATCCGGCCACAAAACAACAACTGAAAGCCGGACAGCAGTTACCGGGTTTTGCCTGGCTGAAGGACGACGGCAGCACCGCCTCTGGCAACTGGATTTACTGCGGTTCCTTTACAGAGGCCGGCAACCTGACGGCGCGACGCGATCCTAGCGACCCTTCAAGCATGGGCGTGCACCAGAACTGGGCGTGGTCGTGGCCGGCGAACCGGCGCGTGCTGTACAACCGTGCTTCCTGCGATGTTGACGGCAAGCCTTGGGATTCCTCGCGCCGCCAGGTGTGGTGGAGCGAAGCGGCACAGAAGTGGGTGGGCAACGACGTGCCAGACTTCAAGCCAGATTCCAAGCCGTCCGACCATATGGGCCCATTCATCATGAATCCCGAAGGGGTGGGTCGAATCTTCGCGCCTCTCACGGCGTTTGCGGACGGGCCTTTCCCGGAACACTACGAGCCGACGGAGAGCCTGCTGGCAAATCCGCTGCATCCCGAGCAATCCAGAAATCCGGTGGTGAAGCGATTCAAAACACCAGACGACAAGTACGGCACGCCGCAAGACGGCTACGACATCATCTGTACTACGTACCGCCTGACGGAGCACTATCACTACTGGACTAAAAACAATCCGATGAACGTGCAACTCGTACCGGAACCATTCGTGGAGATTCCGGAAGAACTGGCACAGGAAAGAGGAATTCGCGGTGGTGATGTCGTAAAAGTGTCGAGCATCCGCGGAACCTACGTTGCGAAGGCGATGGTAACCAAGCGCATCAAGCACATGATGGTCGGCGGAAAGAAAACGTACCAGGTCGGCATCCCAATTCACTGGGGTTACCGCGGGATCGCCGAGGACGAGAACAGAACGGCGCGTACGCTGACGAACCAGTTGTCACCCTCGGTTGTTGACCCGAACGCTTACACCCCGGAATTCAAAGGATTCCTGGTGAAGCTCGAGAAGGCGTAGGAGCGCAAACATGAGCCAAGCGACACTACGCATTCAGAGGATCAGCGCTCACCCCGGAAGCGTGCCAGGGCGCGACACGCAGCGCGATGAGACTGTTTGCAAATTGATTGACACGACGACGTGCATCGGGTGCAAAGCCTGCGAAGTGGCGTGCATGGAGTGGAACAGCATGCCGTTCTCGCGGACCACGTTTGATAATACCTATCAGACGATGCCGGATACGCGCTGGGATTACTGGAACCTGATTCTTTTTCGCGAGCATGAGCGCGAAGACGGTTCCCTGCAGTGGCTGATGCGCAAGCACCAGTGTATGCATTGTGCGGAACCAGGCTGCCTGGAAGCGTGCCCCGCGGATGGAGCCATTGTGCAGTACACGAACGGCGTGGTCGATTTCCAGCAGGCCAACTGTATCGGCTGCGGCTACTGCATTACGGGGTGCCCGTTCAATATTCCGAAGTTCAATCTGGAGACGAAGCGCGTTTACAAGTGCACACTTTGCGCGGACCGCGTAAGCGAAGGGCTGGAGCCGGCGTGCATCAAGTCTTGCCCGACGGGCTGCCTGCACTTCGGCACCAAGGATGATATGAAAGACCTGGCCGAGACGCGGGCGCGTCAGTTGCGCGACCACTACGGATTCGCCAGCGCCGGCGTGTACGATCCTCCGGGCGTCGGCGGCACCGGCGTGATTTACGTTCTGCACGACGTGAAACAACCGGAACTCTACGGTGGATTGCCGAGCAATCCGAGCATCCCGTGGAGCGTGAAGCTGTGGAAGCATCCGCTAAAGTGGCTGGGCAACCTGGCGATCGCCGGCGGATTGATCGGTTTGTTCGTGCATTACTTACGATTTGGACCGAAAGCGCGCGAAGAGGAAGACCTGGTACCGCACGAGGGAGCACAGCCATGAGCGATCCGAAACGGCTTACGCCCCATCACCATGTGTTGCGGTACACCTTCAAAGAACGGCTGAATCATTGGATAGCGGCCGGGTCGTATTTGTATCTGCTCGGGACCGGCCTGGCATTTTGGTCGCCCTGGTTGTTCGTGTGGCTCGCGCCGCTGTTTGGTGGAGGGCCGCTGGCACGGATGCTACATCCCTGGGCGGGACTGATCTTTACGGGATCGGTGTGGTACATGTTCTCGTTGTGGTCGCGGCAGATGCGTTATGAGCAAGTAGACCGGGAGTGGTGGCAAAACCTGCATTTCTACATCACCAATCAGGACGATAAGATGCCGCCCGCGGGGCGGTACAACGCGGGACAAAAGATGCTTTTCTGGACATTTTTCTATTCGAGCATCGTGCTGCTGCTGACCGGATTTGTATTGTGGTTCACCGATTCCGTGCCGTGGAACCTGCGCTGGTTGCGATACATTTCGGTGCTGCTGCACCCGGCCTTTGCGCTGCTCACGATCGGCAATTTCATGATCCACATCTACATGGGTGTGTTTGCGGAACGTGGCGCGTTCGGCTCGGTGATCCGCGGCGACGTGTCTCTGACATTCGCGAAGCGGTATCATCCGGGATGGTACGAGGAGATCGTCGGATCATCCGAACCGCCTAAATGAGTTTTCTCGCCCAAGGCAAAATCAACTACAACTCGAGGATCTTGCGCGCTGAATCGCTGGCGTCGTCCTATGCGTTCGCCAAAGAAATCCTGCAGTTCTATATGCGCATCGCGGCCTTCCAGAAGCAGTTTAGCGAAGAGCTCCCGAAGATTTGGGGACGGCACGCGGTGGCGCCCGCAGACGGCAATCTCCGCGGCCCGCTGAACGCTCCGATTCTGATGCGGCCTTTCGGCCAGTTCCTTGGCGTGATCGAAAAATATGGACCGGGCCCGCTGGCCAAACACGCTCATGAGTGTTTACAGAAATCAGAGGCGGTTTGGGCGGAGTTGCTGGACAAATTCTGGCAGAGCGGAATGCAGCAGCCGCCCGAGGCAGACGCTAACGGCGCCGATCCGTTGAACGAGTTTGTAGCGCGCGCGTTCCTGCAGCCGTACGCGGAGTTCATCGTTGCGGCCATGTTGCCCCCGGTTCTAGCTATGACGGTTTGCCGCTGCCCGCGGTGCAATTCCCTGCCGTTGTTGGGGATCTTGCGCCCAGAAGGCGACGGGGGAAAACGGTTTCTAGTTTGTTCGTTTTGTACGCAGGAATGGGAGTTTCGCAGGATTTTCTGCGCATACTGCGGCGAGGAAGCGGAACAGAAGCTTCCCGTCTATGTGGCGGAGCAGTTCCGGCACATTCGCGTGGAGTGCTGCGACAGCTGCAAGCATTTTCTAAGGACGATCGATTTGACGACGGATGGAAACGCGGTGCCGTTGGTGGACGACCTGGCAGCGATCCCTCTTAGCTTGTGGGCGGATGAAAACGGGTATAAAAGAATCCAGGCAAATCTGTTCGGCACGTAAAACCGGAGACAATCATATGTGGATTCGGAAGACGATGGGACTTCTGGCGGCATGGTTTGTTTGCTCGCTGGCGGTGTTTGGGCAGGAGGCCGGCTCGACGACGGCGATCACGGTGATCCGGGCGGGTACGCTGATTGACGGGCAGGGTAACGCGGCCAAAAAGAATCAACTGATCATCATTCGTGGAAGCCGGATCGAAAAGGTGACAGACGGCAATGCCGCGACACCGCCCGGAGCAAAGGTAATCGATCTTTCGAATGCTACGGTCCTTCCTGGGCTCATCGACTCTCACACCCACATTTTTCTTTGGGGAGAAGATCCGGCCAAAGGCGGATACGACGCAAATATCTTCAAGGCAGGAATCTCATTGCGCGCAGCGCGAGCCACCTATGCGTGCAAACGCGCTCTGGAGCAAGGCTTCACGACTCTGCGCGACGTTGAGACTGAGGGAGCAGGCTATGGCGACGTGGAGATCCGAGAAGCGATCGAGGAAGGAACGATTCCCGGGCCGCGGCTGTTTTGTTCGACGCGTGGAATTTCCAGTACGGCTGGCTATAACCCTGAAGGATATGCGCCGGAGCTGACGATTCCCAAAGGTGTCCAGGTCATTGATGGACCGGTGGAAGCGCGAAAGGCGGCCCGGGAGCAACTGGACCACGGCGCGGACTGGATCAAGGTGTACATGACGCATCGCTCGTGGGTGGGAGCGCAAGGGCAACTGGTTTCGCAGCCGACGCTGACCCTGGAGGAGCTAAAGGCGATTGTGGACGAAGCCCACGGGTGGGGCAAGAAGGTGGCGTGCCACGCGTATAACGGAATCGGGCTGCAACGCGCGCTGGATGGTGGCTGCGATTCCATTGAGCACGGACTGGAAATCACTGATGCGCAGATCGAACAAATGGCACGCCAAGGGACCTGGTATTGCCCGACTCTGGAGGTTTACTACGAAGATTGGGAGCCGGAAAACACGGCGGGGGGAAAAAGAGACCGTTTGCGCGCTCAAGTGCACGAAACAAGTTTTCGAAAGGCCATGAAAGCGAATTTGAAAATCGTGTTCGGCACGGATATTGGCGGAATTCCCTGGCAGGAGCCAGAAGCGCGCGAGTTCACCCGGATGGTCTCGTTTGGGATGACGCCGGTGGAGGCGATCCAGTCCGCGACGTCGCGGCCAGCGGAGATGCTGGACCGCAAAGGCGAGATCGGTGTCATTGCGCCCGGGGCATACGCGGACGTGATTGCGGTGAGCGGAAATCCACTGCGGGACATCAAGGAACTGGAGAGTGTGAGATTCGTGATGAAGGGCGGGGTCGTCTATAAGGATTCCGTTGGCGGCGGCCACGGCACTCAGTGACTCAGCCTCTGGTGAGGTGTGCCCAGAGGCGGTGAAGAAGTTCGTGGAGCGTCAGCGGTTCCCACGCGGTGAACTGATTCGGCGGCATCGGAAGAGCAACCGCGGAAGCGCCTTGCCGTTTTAGCGGCCGGGTTCCATGAAGGTCCTCATTCGTGCCGTACATAATTCTCGCGAGACTCAGCTTCGTCATACGTACTCCTTGCGGCGTTCCAAGCGGAAACTGCATTCGTCCATTGTGCTCTTGTGAGACGCTCCGCAAAGTACCGAAGGGACGAATGCGTCGAGATAAGCAACTGACCTGACGGGCAGGTAGAATGCTAAGCCATATGGGAGGAACCAAATGGCGGAGCAAAACTACTCGAATCACACGAAGTGGGTGCCGACGTTTCATTTTTTTGTCGTGCCGGTGATGGTGCTGAACGTGGTGCAGTCGGTTATAAGGTTGGCACGGCACTGGTTCTATTGGGACGCATTGGTCGGCGTGTTGGTCGCCGTGGCGTTGCTGATCTTCATTTTCAATGCACGGCTGTTTGCGCTCCGGGTGCAGGACCGCGTGATTCGCATGGAAGAGCGCCAGCGGATGGCCAAGCTGCTGCCGAATGACTTGCAGGCACGGATTGTGGAGTTTACGCCTGGACAGCTCGTGGCGTTGCGGTTCGCAAGCGATGGCGAACTACCGGAGCTGGCTCGGAAAGTCCTGACAGACGGCATTAAGAATGGCAAGGCGATCAAGCAGATGGTAAAGAACTGGCGCGCGGATTATTTGCGGGCGTAGTGTTTGCCACAGACGGAGTCTCCCAACCCCGTCGTTCCGAGCAAAGCGAGGAATCTCTCTTCGTAGACAACCAAAGCAAAGAGAGATTCCTCACTCCGCAGACTCCGTTCGGAATGACGGTTTTAAGTCTTCCGCAACCTGTAAAGTCTTCGCTAAAGAATGCTCTGGACCACGCCGCCTTCGGCGCGAATCGCGGCTCCATTGATAATTGCAGACTGATTGCTCGCTAGAAACGCGATCACGGAGGCGACTTCTTCGGGTGTTTCGAACCGCTTCAGGAGTGAAGTTGGGCGCGCGTAGGTGAAAAACTCTTTTTCGATTTCGCCAGGACTCTTGGCCTGCTGAAGCGCCAGAGATTGCATGAAGTTCGTGGCACCTTCGGAGGCTGTAGGGCCAACCAGCACGGAATTAGCGGTGACGCCCGTAGTCGCCACAGTTTGTGCGATGCCACGAGCGACGGCGATCTGGGCAGTCTTAGTCATCCCGTAATGAACCATCTCGGTAGGAATGTTTTGCCCCGACTCGCTGGAAATAAAAATGATGCGGCCCCAATTCTTCTTCAGCATGCCGGGCAGATAGTGGCGGCTAAGGCGAACGCCGCTGAGCACGTTGACTTCGAAGAAACGCTGCCAGTCTTCATCGGGAATTTCGAGGAAGGGCTTTACTTCGAAGATACCGAGATTGTTGACGAGAATATCAGCGTTGGGAACTTCCTTGGTAAACGTGGCGATGCCTTCGGCGGTGCCGAGGTCGGCGACGACACCGGAGAACTCGGCGCCGCGATTGTTCAGCCGCAACTGTTCGACCGCGGAGTCAACGCGCGCGTTGGTCCGGCCATTGACGACCACCCTGGCTCCTTCTTCAGCCAGCGCAACCGCTATGGCATAGCCGATGCCCGCTGTGGAACCGGTGACGACGGCGAGTTTACCGGGTAGGCCGAGATTCATGAGCATGTCTCCCGTGACGGCGCGAGCAAAGAGAGATTCCTCGCTTCGCTCGGAATGACAGCGCAGTCAGCGTTAAAAAGCGGCTTTGGCTTTGGCGATGCTGCTAGAAAACTCTTCGATTTCCGCGATTTCTTCCCGCGTCAGATGGAAGTCGCCAGCGCGCATCACCCCTTCCGCCTGTTTCGGACTGCGAGACCCGACAATGGCGCCGGTTACGGCTGGGTTGCGCAAAACCCACGCCAGCGCGACTTCACCCGAGCTGCGCCCGTGACGCGCACCAATCTGTTTTAGTTTTTCGACAAGCTCGAGATTCTTGGAGAGCTTCGGCTCCTGGAATTCCGGATTGCGGCGTCGGAAGTCGTCAGCGGGAAGAGCGGCAGCGCGTTCGCGGGTCATTCCGCCGGTGAGCATGCCAGAAAACATGGGGGAATAGACGATGACACCGATATTGTTTTGCTGGCAGTAAGGGAGAAGTTCAGTTTCGATAGCGCGTCGCACGATGGAATACGGCGGTTGAAGCGAGGTGATCGCTGCGATCTTCGCCGCTCGCTTGAGTTGTTCGACATTGAAATTGGAAACGCCAATCCAGCGCACCTTGCCTTCCTTCTGCAAGGCCGCAAGCGTTTGCCAGGCCTCCTCCAGGCCGGGACCGTTGTCGGAGGGAGGCCAGTGAATCTGGTAGAGATCGATGGTCTCAACCTGCAGGCGCTTCAAGCTGGCATCGCATTCCTTGCGGATGGAAGCCGCCGAGTGATTCGGCATGACTTTACGCGAGCCGTCCCAAGTGAGAACGCACTTCGTGAAGACGTGTGGGCGAGCACCGCGCCAATCTTTCAGGGCTTGCGCAACGATTTCTTCGGAGTGGCCGAGTCCGTAAACAGCGGCTGTGTCGATCCAGTTGATGCCGAGTTCAAGAGATTTGTGGATAGCCGCGATGGATTCTTTATCGTCTTGCGGACCCCAGGAAAATTCCCAATTCCCACCGCCGGCGGCCCAGGCACCAAAGCCGATGGGTGTGATTTGAAGGTCGGAATTGCCGAGCTTGCGAGTTGTCATCGTATCGATCCATAGATTGGAAGTTGGGCAGCATTTGTTCGATGAACGATAGCACTGAATGGTTAGCGGTAGGTAAAGGGGATGGGCAAAAGCTGTTTCCTCGCGTCACAGGAAAATCAAGGCAAAGAGAGATTCCTCACTGCACGGACTCCGTGCGGAATGACGGAGTTTCCGTTCGCTCGGTACAGGCTAAAGCCTATGCTACTGGGCTTGGAAGGCGGCGTCGAGGGAGGCAGATTCGCCGTCTGGATTGGTCAGCGTGAGCGTTTGCAGACCTGGCGAGAGAGCGGGCGTGGCGAAGGTGAGGGTGTTCATGTCCTTCCAGGTGATGTTCGCTGATTTTCCGCCGAGTGTGACTTTGATTCCGCTTACAAAGCCGCTGCCACGCAACGTGACGACTACTCCTCCGGCTGCGGACCCGGCCGACGGAGAGAGCGAGCCAATGCCGAGCGGAACGTTGGCGAGTTGGATGATGGACAAGCCGCTGGTCGTCAATACAAAGAGGCGTTGCCCGTTTTCATCGGTGGTGAGGAATCCGCCATGCAAGCCGTCGACGTCGGTGTCGAGCATGGCAAAGGGCTCGGGAAGATAAACGCGTAGCCGGAGTTGGCCGTTGTGCGCGTCGCGAATGTCGATACCGCCGTGGATGCCAATGGCTGGAGGAGCGGAGGGAGGAGGGCCGTCGAGAAAAGGCTCGTAGAGTAACGCGCCGCTGGGATGCAGAACCAAGCCGGGAACGGCCACGCGATTGGGAATCGATTCCAGTTCGGCGCTGGCGGACACAGACGAGAGCGTGAGGTCCGGGCCGCGAATTTCATTTGTGTTGTGCGAGCGCACTGCGAACAAGGATCCGTCGGCGGCGGTGCTGAGGTCCGTCGCTACGCCCGCGGCTGAGGAAAGCGCGAAGGCGTTTGGGCTGGAGGCGCTCCAAGACGCGACGGGTCCACCGGGAGGGGTGCCATAGGCGAGATATGCGGTGTCCCCGGCAGCATCGGCCTGCAGTAGAGGCGCGCCAGTGAGCGAAGTGACTTCGGGCTGTGGAGCGGGCGCGAAAATGGGCGGGCTGGCGAGAAGGTTCATCTGCCCGAGACAATTACCGCACGAGCCGCTGGAGTTCCCTTCCCCACTGAGCCCGACAAAAACGGTTTGCGCACTGGTCGCGGAGACGCGAGCGGGACCCGAGTTTAGAAAACCAGCGACGCCGCCAATTCGCACGGCGGTGCCGTTGTAAGCGATACCGTCAGGGTCGATCAGATAAACATCCTGCGCACCGAAATCGGCGACGAACAATTGGGAGTGGTCGGGAGTGAGGGCGAGACCTCGAAGGGCGGCGGAGGGAGGAGGGCCATTGGGAGGCGGAAAGAGAGGGGAGACGAAGGCGTGTGCGTTCAGATCGAAGACATCGACTTGGTCTGTGGAGCTTAGGAAAAGCTTCTGGCGCGAGGAATCATAAGTGATGAACTTGTGCAGGCCGGGATTGGGATAGACGTGAGTGGAAGCGAGAAACTGAAAGGCTTTCGGGGAGGTGTTGGAGCCAGCCGCGGAGTGGAGAACGAGATCGGTTTTGCCGGGTGGACCGGATGGAGTCTTGATAACCACCCGTTCCAGGGGAAAGGGGAAGGTAGAGTCGAGACCGAGGGCGGTGCGGAAGGCGGGAAGTTGATCGGCGCTGACGATGGATGCGGTCTGACCTGCGATGGTGACGCTGAGATTGCCGGAGCTAGTCCCGAAACCATAGCCGAGGATGGTGACCATGTCGCCGCCGGAGGATGAGCCGGCATTGGGGAAAACGCGAAGGATCGTAGGGCCGTAGCTGAAGGCGCTGGGAGCAAGCGCGAGCCAGCCGTTGGAGAAATAGGCCGTCAGATTGGTAGGGCCAACGACAGCGCCGGGCGGAGACGCGACTTGCATCTGGGAATCGCTGGCGGATGAAACGCCGATGGGGTTGTTCGTACCGAAACGTACTTGCGCAGCGGAAGAGAGATTTTCGCCAGTAACCGTCACGGACGTGCCGCCAGCGATGGATCCATCGGCAGGTTGCGCCGCGGGTGCAGGAGAGAAGATGGGGCCGTCTCGAGAGAGAGAAGCGGTTTGGGAGCTGTCGAGGAAGGAAATTCCGCGGTTTCCGAGACCACAGAGGAAGGGTGCAGCGCAGATTGCCTCGATATTGGTGGGTACACCATCGATGGGAATATCGGCAATTTGAGCAGCGGGCTGAAGAGTGCTGGCGTTTAACGCGGTGACTACGTTCGAATTGCCGAAGGGTTCGTCGAGATAGAGAGTCTGCCCGTCAGTGGAAAAGACGAGGCCAGCCGGTAGATGCGTCGAGTAGCTCGTGAGAAACGTGAGCCTCGAGTCGAGGAGCAGCAGTTGCGAACTGGCGCCAGAGGCGACGACGACTGCGAAGCGGCTGCCATCGGTGTTGGCGGCTGCAAGCAGGATTGTTCCTGCTACTGGGGCTTGAGGAGTTGCGATGAGATTGCCGTTCGAATCGAAGATGGCGAGTTCGCCGGTCGGGTCATTCGAAGCGATTAACAGGTGAGTGCGATCCGCGGAACGCGCGAGCACACCAACGCCGTTCTGAAAGACGGCAGGCGCGAGAGAGGTGAGATTGGTGAAGGAATTTGACGCAGGATCCCACAAAGCGAGGAGAGCTTCGCTGGTATTGGATTGCCGAAGGCGAACAGCGAACTTGCCGGTTGCGAGAGATAAAACTTCAATGGGGCGATCAAAGACAAGTCCCGGAACCGGCGAGAGCCCCCGAGAGGGATATCGGGCGTTGACTCGTAGGCTCACGGCATCGATGGAAAAGACTTGCTCCGTTGCGGATCCAACCCAAAGTGTTTTGGCATCGGGAGACAGGTCGGCACTGGAAGCGCGAGGCACATCAATGGTGGCAAGGAGTGAAGGATTAGCACCGGTCCAGACCTCGACGCGATTCATGGCGCAGTTGGCAACATAGAGCCGCTGGCTGGCCGCGTCGTACACCATATGGCGACGACGCGGCTCACCCGCGGGATTATCCAGTGACGCAACCGAATCGTTAGGGACAAAAGTGGTACGGGGAAGATTGACTGGAACGGTTTGATGGATGTCCAGGGTAAAAGCGGACGAATGACTGAGGGAGCCACTGGTGCCCTGAGCCGTTACTGTGAACTGGCCGGCCGCCGCGTCCGAAAGCGCGTCGAAGAGAACGGAAACGGAAGCGCCCGCATTGACGGAGAATGGAGCCGAGGGATTGGAGGTGATGCCGGACGGCAAGCCGGAAAAGGTGATGCTGACGGGTAAAGAAAAACCATCTCGAGGACTTATCGAGATGTTGATGGGTGGGCTGACGTTTCCCTGAGAAATGTCGATGGGGCTGGCGGAAACGCTGATGGCGAAGTCGGGTTGAGGTGGTGGAGGCTGGATCCCACCTCCACCCCCACCGCCTCCGCCACAAGACATTGTGGCGAGCGAAATCGCGACGAGAACGAATGGGAAGCTGCGACGGCTCCCAAGCATGGCCAAACTCCCGAGAGGAGGAGCGGTGCGAGCGACGAGACCGGCGGGCGGCAGCCGGCCTTGTTCCCGTGAGGGGGAACACCTGACCCAAAATAGCTATTCAACAGTAAGTTGTCAAGTTGTGAAATACAGGAATAGCGGGAAGTGATGCGCGGCGAGGCGAAAGCAGGACGATCCTGGACCGCCTCCACGCTGGAGCAACTCAACAGACACGTTGCGGACGGCCTCAGAAGGGCGTCCCTACAAAACCGGAAAGCACGCGGCAGCGAATCGTCCCGGGTGGTGGTTGGGAAAAGAAAAGCGGCGCCCGAGACAAATCGAGCGCCGCTTCGCGGAAGAAAATCGTCGGGAGCTTAGATGGTCTTGGGGCCAACGCCGGCCGTGGCCGTGTTGGACGAGCTCTTCGAGAAGGAGCCGCCGCTGTGTTCCTTTTCGCCGCTCTTGTCGATCTCGATGGAGCCTTTGAAGTAAGCGCCGTCTTCGATCATGATGCGCGCGGTGGTGAGGTCGCCGTTGACGGAGCCATCCTTCTTAATTTCAATGCGGTCCTTGGCGCGGAGATTACCCTTCACCGTCCCGTAGACCACCACTTCGCGGGCGATGATGTCCGCGGTGACCTTGGCGGTGGCGCCGACGGTGAGCTTGCGCTCGTCGAGCTGGACCAGGCCTTCAATCGAACCTTCAATCAGGAGATCTTCGTTGCCGGAGATTTCCCCCTTGATGTGCAAACTGGGGCCCAGCCGCGCGGTCGAACGATCTGCGGTTGCACCCATCGGACGCATAGCATCTGTACTCATCGAATTAGTTCCCTCCCAAGATGTTGCCGCAGGTGTCGACGGCGGCGGATTGACTGGAAAATTTTTCGGCTGATCCGGCTGCGCTGGTTGAGGCGTATCCGGCTTCTTGTTCCCCCACATCGGTCCTCCCAGGGACAGCACGCCCAAGCAGATTTCCGGCCCGGGGTAAGCAAAAGATAGTCCGGGGAGAGGCGCGTGACAAACACAATATCGTACTAGCTTGCCTGAAAGTAACTAGACGCAAGAACAGGGAGGGACCTTGTACTTCCGGTGGGGAAAGGTTAGCGAAAGAACCAAAGAGTCTTCTCGGCGGAATTCGCGAAGGAGCGGGCAAGCGGACGACACTGGCCCCGGCCGTTTTACTTCACTCTCGCCGGGATTCTTGCAAAGCCTCCTGCAGCAGAAATGACTGCTCCTAACCTCTACGACGAAGGCCCACTAGGCACAGAATGGAGGCAGCGACGATGGCAACACCGATTGACATGAAACCGGCGGTCACCGCCCTTTCTTGCCAAGGCTGGCCGACGTGACCTGCTCCCGTGATGGGCGCAAGAGCAGCTGTCCATGCTAGGTTTTCCACTCTCAAGTCCGGGTCGCACATTCGGGATGGCGAACTTACTTGCGACGCCCCGGTTGTGTTAGCTTCTCTCCAGTTCGGTTGCAGCGGCTCTCAATTTCTTTTTTCTCAGAATCGATGCGAGATTCTTCGGAGGAGACATGAATCGGAACCGGCGCGAGTTGTTGAAGGGCGGGACGGTAGCGTTGTTTGGTCGTGGTTTCTTCTCGCGAATGGATCGCGTGGACGGAATGCAGACCACCACGATGACCCCGGCGCTCACGGACTTGCTGAACACGCGCGCCACCGGAAAAAGCGAAGCGCTGCTGGTGGCGCCCCGTGCCGGACAGGAGGGTCCACCGGAGCCTGCGAAGTACGACCGGTTGCCGCTCGAGTGGAATAAGCAGACCGTGTCGCGATTCAAGGCCAAGCTCGCCGAGAAAGATATTCATGCGTTTTTGCTGCGCGACCAGCTCAACATTATTTATCTGACCGGCTACTGGCATACGAAGACCGAGCGGCCGCAGGCTGTGTTTATGGGCCAGGACGATCCCGATCCCTGGTATCTGTATCCGGGACTGGACCGCGATTTAGTGAAAGGCTGGTGGTTCGGCGGCGGATGGTTGTATTTCGACGTGAAGCATGCCGACGGCGGATTCCCGGAAGAAGGGAAAGTGGTGCAGGGCAAGCCGGTGGACTTGTGGGAATTTCTGCTGCAGGGGATCAAGAAGAAGGGAGTACAAGGAAAGAAAATCGGGATTGACGGAAAGATGTACCCCGACGATTTGAAGAAGGCGCAGAAGATTTTGCCAGGAGTCAAGTTCGTGGATGTGGGTGACACCCTGATGGACATGCGCGAGGTAAAAACCCCGGAAGAACTGGAGTTGGGACGCCGTGCATACGTTTACTTTGATCGTGCACACGCCTACGCGAGGGATTATGTGTTGACGTTCGGGACCGACGTGACCGATTACGAAGTGGGTATGGCCACGACACTGTGGATCAACAGTCTGCTTTACGCGGATTTGAATTTGGCGGACGGCGCGCCGCATCACGGAATCGGTGCGGGAGTCGACGTGGCCTGCCGAGTGGGCCCGCTGTGTGCGTATCCGCATCCGAATCAGCCAGTGTTCAACCGCATTCAACGCAATTTGCCCATGCAGATTGAAGGGGGCGCGCACGTCGGGGGATATGGCGGCGAAAACTACCGGATGTTTATCCTGGCGGACAATGCCGGTCAATTCGACATGCACATGCAGAAATTGTGGGAGGTAAGCCAGCACACTTGCGACATGCAAGTGGAACTGCAAAAAGAGGGCACGCTGTGTTCGGAAGTGGCCTATCAGATTCACAAATACCAGGTGGCGCAGGGCATGCAGGAGTATATCTATCACCGGCCAGCGCACGGAGAAGGCTCGGAGGGGCATCAAGCGCCGTACCTGGCGCTGGGAGACGATACGGTACTGAAGAAGGGGATGACGTTTTCGGAAGAACCCGGTTTGTATGATCAGAAGGCACGCGTGGGATTCAACTGGAGCGATTGCGTAGTGACCGGAGAGAAATCCGGGTACCGGATGAGTCGCGTGCCGTATTCCAAAGAGTGGTGCTGGATCAAGATTTGAAGAAATCAAAGCATCCCACGAGGCTGTTTCCGTTGTTCCTGAAGCTGAGTAGGCGGCGGTGCCTGATTGTGGGCGGAGGAAAGATCAGTGAGGGGAAGATTGCCGGGCTGCTGTCGACGGGGGCGATGATTCGCGTGGTGTCGCCGGAGGTGACGGCACAAATTGCCAGGTGGCACAAGGGCGGGCGAGTGCAGTGGGTGAAGCGGAAGTTCCGGAAGCCGGACCTCACGGGCGTGTATATGGTGATTGCAGCGACCTCGTCCAACGCGGTGCATCGCGCCATTCATCGGGAAGCACAGCGCCGTGGGATTTTGTGCAACATCGTGGACGTGCCGGAGCTCTGCGATTTTTATTATGGGTCGGTGGTGCAGCGTGGAGACTTGCAGATCGCGATCTCCACTGCCGGGGCGAGCCCATCGCTGGCGAAACGGCTGAGGAAGAAATTCGAAGAGGAGTTTGGCGCCGAGTACGGCGCTTGGCTGAAAAGACTCGCTGCGGAACGCGAGAAAATCCGGCGGCGACCAGCGAAGGCCAGCGAGAAATTGCGAGTGCTGGAAGAATTGGCCAGCGAAGCAGCGTTTACGGAATATCAACGGAAGACGAGGGAAAGGAAGTCACGCCGATAATAAACGACCAAACGTAACCTGGGACGGAAGGAGAAAGCAGATACCTCACCCGCAACAGACGCGGGATTCGGGATGACGGGCCGGCAGTGGGCGCGGACGTCGAACGGTCAGTTGTGGGCTTTGAGCGCAAGAATCTCATCGGAGCGTTCGGCCGCCTCTTTCACCAGCACACCCATCTTGGGGTGAGTGGGTTCGAGGTCGACGGAAATGCCCGCGCGGCGCAGCGCTTCGGAAGTGGAAGGGCCGATCGAAGCGACAAAGATTTTGCGGAAAGCTCGCTGCAAATCCGCACGGACGCGCATCTCTTCGGCGATCTTGAGCAGATGCACCACCTGAATGCCAGTGGTGAAGAGCGCGGCGTGTACCTCTCCTTTGATAGTGGAGGTAATAGCCTGGCGCAATGGCGCGGTGTTTTCCGGCAGATCCCATTGATAAAGAGTGACGGTGCGAACGTTGGCGCCGCGCTCGCGGAGGGCGTCGACAAAGTCCGGATTGGGCGCGCCATATTCCTGGATCGCGACACGGACGCCCAGAAGACCTCCGGGAATTTCGTCGAGTGCGCGAACTAGCTCTCGCCAAGTGCAAGGTTCCGGAGCAACCACGGCCGCAGACACATCCCATTCGCGCAATACCGCCAGCGGCTTGGGACCGCGGGCTGCGACGCGAACAGCGCGCAGAGCCCGGAGGAAAGTCTCGCGATTGTGCTTTTGCTCGACGAGCTTGAGCAATGCTCGCGCGCCCACGCCTGTCTGGAACACAACCATGTCGATCGAACCGTGAAGCAGGTCGCGGGAGAATTGCTGCGTCTCTTCGTTTTGGGAGACCGGCACCTCGCGAACGGCGGGAGCGGAGAACGGCACACCGCGGTAGATTTCGATCAAACGCGTAAGTTCGGCGGAACGGCGACTCTCGAGGGAAAGCACGCGGCGGCCGTCAAAGTTCTTCAGAGGCATGGGCTAGATGAGCCTTTCGATTGGAAGGAAGCCGGCCGAGAACGAGGAGTGGAAGCGCGCGAGAATGGCGGCGGCGACAGAGACGAAACTGCGATTTACCCCCACGCACCCGTTGGATGCGAGCAACGAACTTCCGGATGCAGCCAGAATCGACTTGACGGGCCATGGTTCGTCGCTATCCTTCGGCGGGCGGTTCCATATATCGTCCGGTTAGTTAAGCCATCAGGCAAACGAATCGTTTGGATAGCAGCAATTCAGAAAACTAAACGACAAGCCGCGCGCGTCCCTGCACGATCCAGGAGCGTCTAATATCGGTCGCCCGAACCTGTTGACCGGATAAACCGATTTATCAAGAGAATAAGCAGCCGCAGATCAGAGCGGGTCACTCCCGGCGGGGTTAGGTGTGGTATAGAAGCGCTTCGTTGGGAGCCGGCTGATGGCACTCGACATCTTTACGCGGCACAAAGAAAGGAGACTATGGGGTCTGAAAATGGTTCCGGGAAGCACCTTGGGGTCCTGGAGCATTCCGTGCGGACAGCCGTCGTGGCGGCGGCATCGTTTCTGGTGGCGCGGATGTTCCGTCTGCCGGAAGCCTATTGGGCGCCGATCACCACGGTGGTGATCACGCAGTCCACCCTCGGGGGCGCGTTCTCGGTCTCATGGAAGCGATTCGTGGGAACGGCGCTGGGAGCATTGATCGGCGGATTGTTGGCGACCTATTTTCATCGAGATGTGTTGCTCTTTGCCATCGCGGTGTTGATTCTGGGACCTTTGTGCTCGCTGCTGCGGGCGGACCGGAGCGCGTACCGTTTCGGCGGGGTGACGGTCGGGATAGTGTTATTGATCCCGCGGACCGACGCAGCGTGGCAGGTGGCCTTTCACCGGTTCGCAGAGGTGTCGATCGGAATCGCGGTGGCTTTATTGTTCGCAACGGTGTGGCCGGAGGGAGAAGACCCGGTTACCTGAAACGGAGCTTCATGGCCGCGGCGTATCGCGTATTCACGAATCAATTTAAGGGAAAGGCTGTAACCTCCCGGACATGCCCGGCGTATAGAATCAGTGTATGAGAATTTTACTTTTTAGCGGTAAAGGCGGCGTCGGCAAGACCAGCCTCGCCGCAGCCACGGGCGTACGATTGGCGGAATTAGGCTACCGCACGCTGGTGATGAGTATCGACCCGGCACATAGCCTGGCGGATTCGTTCGATCTCGAGGTCGAGCTGTTCCACACGAAGACCTCGGACCCGTTGCCGATTCAAGACAAACTGTCCATCTTCGAGCTGAACATCCAGAAAGAAGTGAAGCGTCATTGGGCGCAGATCTCCTCGTACGTCATCTCGGTGCTGCGCACCACCGGGATCAGCGACGTGGAGGCGGAGGAACTGGCGATTCTTCCCGGGATGGAAGAGCTAAGCGCGATGATGTACATCAACCAGTACCGGCGCGAAGACAAGTATGACGTCATCGTGCTGGATGCGGCGCCGACGGCCGAGTCCATGCGCTTCATCAGCATGCCGACGACGCTGGACTGGTACATGAAGCACATCTTCCCTTTCCAGCGAAATTTGCTGAAGGCGGTGCGGCCGATCGCTAACCGCGTGGCGCCGTTTGAACTCCCGACCGATAGCTACTTTGCGAATATCCGCGATTTGTTCTCGAAGCTGGAGGGCGTGGATGAGCTGATGGAGGACCCCAAGGTCACTTCGGTGCGGCTGGTGACGAACCCGGAAAAGATGGTGTTGCGCGAGACACAGCGCGCGTTCGTGTACTTCTCGCTCCACGGATTGACGGTGGATACGGTGATTGTGAACCGGCTGCTGCCCATCGAAGTAAAGGACATTTGGTTTAACGAGTGGCACAGCTCGCAGGATAACGTGATGCGCGAATTGGAAGAGTATTTCGCGCCGGTGCCGGTGCGGCGGGTGCCTCTGTTCGCGCACGAGGTGCTGGGCAGGCAAAGGCTGCACGAACTGGCCTCGGCGTTGTATGCTGAGGGCGAAGACCCGTCGGCAGTAACACAGACCGAGAAGCCGTACGTGTTCGGGAAGCGGAATGGGATGTACGAGGTGCAGCTACGGCTGCCGTTTGCAACCAAAGGCGAGGTTGGGCTGTTCAAGAAGGGCGATGAGCTGGTGATTGAGATTGGCACGCTGCGGCGGCACATTGGATTGCCGCGGTCGATGGCGACGCTGGTGCCGGCGCGGGCGCGGCTGGAGAATCGGATTCTTACCGTGGAAATGAAGGAGGCATCATGAACGAACAAGAGCCGAACGCGACGCGGCCGGTGATGCAGGAACGCTGCTTGTGCCGGGAAGTTGTCGACACGGTGCGGGAGCAGTTCAAAGTGCCTGCCGAGGTAAGCGAGCACTTCACCAATTCGCGGATTGAGTTTTTGAAGGGCATTCGCGCGATTATTGACAGGCGGATTGAGAGACTGTCGAGCGCAACGCAACGCGGGGCGAAAATCGCGGTAGAGTAGCGACCGCTCTGAAAATCGGAAAAAGCCGAGACCCGGGTTCACAATCCGAACCTGGGGACCCGCGCAGACAATCAAAAGATTATCGGATTGCCTGTCGCTATGCTTGCCTCCGCCAATTCGATGCAATCATCTGCAAACTTCAGAATCATAATGTTAGCCGTTGCGCCCTTTAGCTTCTTAGCTTCCTTCAACAACTTACGCGCATCGTGAACTGTGATCCAGTCGCCACAGTGTGAACCACTATAGACCACGCGCTCATGGAGGATTGGGAAATCGTGCGGTGAATTCCTCGCGAGAAATTCACGTACCCGGGCCACGAAAGCAATATTTCCGAGGCGCTTATCGACTAAATAGCCGGAGTGAGGGCACGAGTGCCTGTGCCACTCGTCGTGCCTGCCCCATTGATCAGCGCTGATCTTGGCTTTGCTCGTAAGCGTGGGCTCGCCCGTTTTGTCGAACCCCAACAGTCGTGGAAAAGGATGAGGTCGCGCCGAGCCTTTTTTGATGCAGTCGCAGCATACCCTAGCATCCAATCCCATCGCCGAATTCTGGCCGTCGCCTAAAGTATTGTCAAACCCTTACACGATATCGATGGAGGGCTACGCGAACACGTCAATGTTGAAATCGCTTAAGAACCTTTTTCAGCGCAGGAGGTTGACCTTGGCAAGGTCGACGATTTCGTCGCCGTAGCCGCCTAGAACGGCTTTCAACGCGAACAGGCTGAAGCCCTTCATTTGTTCGAGAGTGATCGTTGGAGGCATGGAGAGTTCCTGACGGCTGACCGGGACTTCGACTAGCGCGGGGCCGTCGTGTTGCAGCGCCTGCGCCAACATCGGTTTAACCTCTTCCGGAGTGCTCGCCGTGAGACCAAGGATGCCGACGGCGTCAGCCATCTTGGCAAAGTCCGGGTTCTGTAGGTCGGTGCCGAAGTCGATGATGCCTGCGGCTTTCATTTCCAATTCAACGAAGGCGAGCGAGTTGTTCTTGAAGAGCACGATCTTGACCGGCGTTTGCAGCTGGCGCAAAGAAAGAATGTCCCCCATGAGCATCGAAAGCCCGCCGTCGCCAGAGAGGCTGATCACCTGCCGGCCGGCATGGCTGGCCTGGGCGCCGATGGCTTGGGGCAGCGCATTGGCCATGGAGCCGTGGTTGAAAGAGCCCAGCAGGCGGCGACGGCCGTTCATGCTCAGGTAGCGCCCGGCCCAAATTGTCGGCGTGCCCACATCGCAGGTAAAGATGGCGTCGTCGGCTGCGAGTTCATTCAGCATGCGCACGACATATTGAGGATGGATGGGCTCCCCCTGGCGGCTGGGCACGGCGAGGTCGTCGAGTTCGTGACGCGTGTTCTTGTAGTGCTCGACGCATTCCTTGAGGTGCTGGGGATGCTGGTTTTGTTCCAGCCGAGGCAAGAGGCTTTGCAGGGTGGTCTTTATGTCACCCACGAAACCGTAGTCGACCTTGGTGCGCCGGCCAAGTTGCTCTCCACGAAGATCAATTTGAACGATCGTTGCGTCCGAGGGAAGGAACTGGCGATAGGGGAAATCCGTGCCGAGCATCAGCAGAAGATCGCAGTTCATCATGGCGTGATAGCCGGACGAGAAGCCCAGCAACCCCGTCATGCCCACATCAAAAGGATTGTCGTACTCAATGAATTCCTTGCCGCGCAGCGCATGCACGACGGGCGCGTTCAACTTGCCGGCCAGTGCGACGAGCTCGGCGTGAGCACCGGCGCAACCGGCACCGCCGAGAATCGTGATTTTGCGAGAGGAATGGAGGACCTTGGCCAACGATGCCAGCTCGTCATCGGAAGGACTAACCTTCGGCTTCGGCGGAGGAAAGTGCAGGCGGGGTGAGTCGATCTGAGCGCTTTCGAGCGCAACATCGCCCGGAATCGTCACGACCGACACGCCTCGGCACGCCAGCGCGGTTTGGATGGCAATCTCCAGGACGCGGGGCATCTGCTCGGGGTGGGACACCACCTCGCAATAGTGACTGCACTGGCCAAAAAGATAGTCGGGATGAGTTTCCTGAAAATAGTTGCTGCCGATTTCGGCGCTGGGAATTTGCGCGGCAATGGCCAGCACGGGAACGCGGCTGCGCTGGCAATCGTAGAGGCCGTTGATCAGGTGCAAATTGCCCGGGCCGCAGCTACCGGCGCAGACTGCCAGATTGCCGGTCAGGTGGGCCTCCGCGCCTGCCGCAAATGCGGCTGTTTCTTCGTGGCGTACGTGAATCCACTGAATTTTCTTCTGTGCGCGGATCGAGTCCGTGATTCCGTTGAGTGAGTCGCCGGAAAGACCGTAGATTCTCTGCACTCCCGCCGCGGCAAGCGTTTCCACCAGAAGTTCGGCAACTTTTTTGGACATGCGGATGTTCCCCTGCTTCAGTTTCATGGCCGCCTGGAAGCCAGGCAGGTACGTTGGATGCTCTCGGACGCACAGCCGATCACAAGAAATATTTGGAGCGTCAGGCGGTGGGCTTGTCGGGAACGGGCTGGGAGGCTAGGAAGTCGGAGGCGAAGCGCTGGGAGTAGGAGGCCAGGAGTTGTTCGATGCGGTCGGCGGAGGGGGAGCG
>DATJZF010000028.1:0-216131 GCA_035499255.1 Dongiaceae bacterium
GCCTTTGTGGACGTAGTGGATGTCCTTTTCCTGCACGTTGGCTGTTACCCAGATGTCGGAAAGATCGGCTACGGTCATGAGCGGTGCCGTTGGGTCGTTGCGAAACTCACCTGTGGCCGTTGTCACGTCCAGCACTTTGCCGGTCACCGGCGAACGGACGATCAATGGCGCGCCCAATTGGGTTTTGTCTGGGTCCATGCCCAGTTGCTGAAGTCGTTTCGTTGACCGGTTGAAATCGCTCTCGGCGGAATCGCGGTCTGTCCGCGCTTGATCCACATCCCGCTGCCCGACGATGCCATGCGCCGCCAAGTCCTCTTGTCGCGTCAGATTGCGTTCCGCTTGCGTCAGCACGCTGCGAGTGCGTGAGTAGTCGGTCTGGGCGCCGACGAAGTCCGGAGCATCAATCGCCAGGAGCTCCTGTCCTTTGACCACCGCGTCTCCCGGATGAACGAACAGCTGCACGATGCGCCCATTTAGCGGCGGAAGAATACGGGCATAGCGGGCGGGATCAGCCTCCACCGAGGCAGGCGCATTCACCTGGCGTGTAATGGTCGTAAATTGTGCGGGCTCCACTTCCAGCCGCCCTGCCAGCGGAGCAGATGCAGGAACGGTCACGCGGTTGCCGGAACGTTGGATCGCCGAAGCGTCGTCCGCGGACACCGGTCGATGGGGTTCGCCGCATCCTCCCAGAACTGTCAAACACAAGAATCCAAGAACGCTTGAACGTCGCATAAGTTACTCTCTTTGACCGAAATCGACCGGGGCAGAACATGCAGCTCATTACACTGAAGAGATATGAACAGCTTGTGACGCCGCGTCCGTGATACTATACTAGGTATAGTATGTCAAGGAGATTCGCCCGATGGCCCACACTAGCGAGGAAAAGAAGAAGCTTCTGGCCCGCGTTAACCGCGTTCAAGGCCAGCTCGAGAGTATTCGCGCCGCGATTGAGGAAGAAAAGGACTGCTCGCTTGTGCTCCAACAGATAGCCGCGTGCCGCGGGGCCATCAATAGCCTGCTTGTTGAGATCATTGATGGCGAGATTCGCTTCCATGTCCTGAGCAAGAACTCAAAGGTCGACTCGGCTGAAGCTAGGGCCGCCGAAAACCTCGTGGAGATCCTTCATCGCTATATCAAATAACGTCGCAACGCCCAATAGAACCGCAACTTCTCGTCCGCTAAAGTCGATGAGCCTCCTCACACAAAACTCCTGGCCACTCGATAATCTTGGCCTTCGACCGTAAAACTAGCGCGGGTAAAGAAGCTCGACTCCGCCTCCCAAGTACTGGAATTTCCGCGCTCTTCCCGGTGGCCCGAGCGTAGCCCAGTATTGGGATACGAGGTCGCTCCTCAATCGCGAAAACGATTGTTCAACAGCCTTCGCATTTTCCGGATACAACAGACGGCCGCCGGTGGCCACCGTTATTCGTTCCATTAGGTCGGTCCCCCAGCTTTTTCGGAGGCTGAAGTGCGTGTCCAAAGCATAAATGACAACCGATTTTTGCTTCGCATTTTCGATCACTTGTTTTTCTTTGCCAGGGCTGCAGTCGTCCTCACCGTTGGAAATCACGATGGCGACCTGCCGATTTTCGTCCCGCGGAGTGTCGCGGATACCCTGCAGTAGAGCTTCCAAAAGGCACACCTTTTTGCCGTATCGAAGCGATCTGAATTTGTCGTGGAGCGAGGACAATTCCGTCGAACGTTTCACTAGCCGCTCCGTCGTATCCGAAAAAGCGTAGGCGGTCACATCTCCGGCCTCTGCCACATAATCTCTAACCAAAAACTCCGATTGCTCAAGCGCGGGTTCGAATTTTGCGCGCCTTGTGGCAGACCGGTTCGACTCGATAAAGAAGAGAAAATGAATCGGGGTATTCGTCGCGGACTCGATTCCTGCGACCGGAATTGGATAACCGGCTCTGCTGAACGCACGCAGTAACCCGGGAGTAAGCTCCACCCTCAGATTTGACTTTGTCTGCACAGCCGTGATCAGAACGCGGCGGGCTCCCGATTCGTAGGAGCCCGCCTGCGCGGCCACAAGCAGCCACAGCCCCGCCATTACAGGTAGAAACAGTCTTCCCATCACGGCCGAATGCAACTGCTCCCGCACTTGATATGCAGGGTATGGGGCATTGAGTTCGTGCAAGGTTTTGTCCGGATCTACGATCACTTACGAACCGGCCGAAAGTGCAAATGCCAGCACGAAAGGGCAATTGCCGTTAGCCCGACGGCCAGCACCTGGCCCGGCTTTTGGAGCGGCTGCGTTAGGCCGTACAACAAGATGGCCAGCGCCGAACGTTGCTTGTCACCGCTACGCAGTAAAGCCGAACCGAAAGCCATTGCTGAATCCAACGACTCACGAGGATTTGTGCTCTCAATGCTCATTCGCGTCAATTTGAGCGCGCAACAACTTTGCACCTTCCCAGGCTTGCGCGCTACCCAAGACGCCAGCTTTAATGAGCAGCTCTTTCAGGTGCATCAGGATCGGCGTTTCGTAGTTCTCGCAATCCTGCCATGGGCATTTCGGGCATGGCCGATCGCGAAGGACGCCATGCTCGCAACGGAAATTCTTCAACGCAGCATTCAACTCGCGCGGCTGGACGGCATGTTTCCCACCATGAAAGCCGCCGCGAAAATCGGCTCCGCAGTGAGGACACTTGCGGCCGTCGTCTGGCCGAAGCTTCTCACAGTTTGGACATTTGTAAAGCTCTGGCATACTTCGTGCGAGGGAACCGGATTATGTCTTCCAACCAATCTCGCGTGCTCTTGGCTAGACGCTGACGCACATTCACGAATGCATTCTGGGAAACAGGCAAGAAATACCTCTTTAGGAAATACGCCCACTGGGAGGAAGAAAATCTCTTGGCGGCGCATTGAAGACCCACCTTCTCGATCAGGGACTGTAGCCCCTCGAAAACTAAAATGTCCTTCGGCGTACCGGGCTGTTCAGTAACAGCGTTGCTGGTTCTTGCGGCACCCGCGATTATTCGAGCTTGTAGCACCCTGACAGAGTAGTATTGGCGTCAGTTCGCAGGTCGTAAAGCCCAAGATAGAACTTGGCCGGAATCGATGGTGTCTTTGATGATGTGGAAGCTCCGAGTCCGGTTCTTGGCAATCCTCACTCTTGCTCTCTGGTCGATCTGTGATTCACGCGCCCAAACAACGACTTCTGGGGGATTGACCGGGGTTGTAACCGATGCCAGCCACGCGGTAATACCTGATGCAGTGGTCGAGATCAAGGACAACACTAAGGGAACGAGCCAATCGGGAAGAACCGATCACGACGGGGTTTATCAATTCTCCTTTCTGGCGCCGGGAAGGTACTTCTTAACGGTGACGCGGGATGGATTTCGGCAGGACAGCCGGGCAGTCAATATTCCGCTGGGGCCGCCAGTGACGGCCAACATCACGCTCGAACTTGCGAAGGCAAGTACGACAGTGAAGGTGATGGGAGAGGCTCCGCTCGTCCAGGCGGAAAATGGCGACTTCTCCACCACCATCAGCCAAAAAGAGATCTCAGAGGTCCCGAATCCCGGGAATGACCTGACATACATAGCGCAAACCGCCCCAGGCGTTGTGATGTCGACTGACATTCAAGGGGGCACCAACTTTTCGAGTCTGGGAATGCCGGGGACCTCAAATCTGTTCACGATCAATGGGATGAACGACAACGACAGCAGCATTAACTTGAATATGATCGGCGAGCTCCTCTTGCTTTTGGGTCAGAACCAGATTCAGGAAGCAACGGTCGTGAGCATCGGATACTCCGGGCAGTTCGGCGGAGCCGCAGGCGCGAATATAAATTACATCACCAAGTCCGGAGGCAATCAGTATCACGGCAACACGCAGTACTATTGGAACGGCCGCGTGTTCAACGCGAATGACTGGTTTAACTTTTCCTGGTACCGATAATTGAGTCTGACGACAATAATATTGACCATTGGGCGCCAAACTGCCGGGTCCCCCTACAGACTGATTCCGTAACTGCGTTATTAAGAACGTTAGTGTGACGAACGACTCAATCGTGCCCTCGAGTGGTAGCAGATTGTTTCCCAGAACGCCGTTTCTGGCCAACTTCCAGTTTGCAATCCCGAACCATCTCGCACCGCGATGATAGTGAACACACCGTTTGTACGTATTGCGCGTTTTCCAGCCAAGTGGAGTGCTTCCGTTTGCCTGTAATCCTCAGGAGTCGTTGCCAAGTGCGAAGATGACTTCCGACAAGCCCGGAGTTAATCATCACTTTCGCCGCCCACTTCTTGTCCTGACGGCCCTGCGTCTAAATTTCCACGGCTTAGCGTCTGCGTCAATCGACTCTATGTCGGTCTCAACAAAGGGAATTTCACGAAACCCCTTTACTTGGATGAGGCAGCCCTCGCTCGCGACTGCTTGCGCGAAAACTTTGCCGTCCTTCAGTCTTACCGAAACAAACTGGTAGCCGAAATCTTTCAAATCATCCTTTTTCAAACGCTTCAAGCTCTCAGGCGGGATCGGCACTAGTTTCTTCATGGCTTGCCTCAGCGAAACTCTGCGACATGAGACCAGCGTGCAACAACAGAGTTAATGCCGTGTGAACGCGGCGGTCACCGGTGTTTGGCCGACGGCGACAGGGTATCCGGTTACCTGAGTGCGAGGCTTTTCCGATTCTCGGCGTGTGCGAGTAATCTGTCGCGACTCAACGTCAAACTAGGGCAGTTCCAGATCGAGAGCGTAAATTTCGTCAGTGCTCAAGTCACGGACGAAGACGGCAGAGCCGTCGGGGGCAACGTTGCTCCAAGGACCAGCGGCACGACTCTTGAATCTGGTCAACGCCTTCAAATCGGCCAGCAGCTCCGAGCGTGTCTGGCCGACCCGTATACGCCGAAAAGTGGGATGGTCGCTGAACGCAATGTCGTAGTAAAGGTAGCGCCCGTCTGGTGACCAGTTGGGAAATCCGAACGCTCCCGGTTCCGTGATCCAGTTCGACCATTTCTGGGTTTTGAAGTTGAACAGGAGGAGTTTGGTAGAGTCCTGGCTGAGCGCGGCCAAATATTGCCCATCAGGCGACCAACGGGGACTGTACAGATTTTCCGAGCCGGGGATGGTGGAGACCTGCCGAGTAGCGAGGTTCACTATCTGAATTAGCAGCGGTTCCGTCTGTCCTGTTTCCTGGGTTCGACCCAAGGCGAGCTTCTTGCCGTCGGGGGACCAACTCGGATCTACTTGGGTGTGGGTTTCTGGGAGAACTTCCCTGGGCGAACCACCCTGAGCGGAGATCAGAAAGGCCTTCCAAGGCCGTCCCAGCTGGCTGTCAACATACGCGATCTGCATTCCATCGGGTGACCAGCGAGGCAGACCGGCGGAAACTGGCGGGTAAGTTAGCTGCAAACGCTCGCTGCCGTCGGTCCGGCTACGCCAGAGCGTGTAGTCCGGGTAGGAAACGTAAGTGACCCATCTGCCATCGCGGGAAAAGTCCAATTCTCCGGCTGAAATCCCGGAAAGAAAGGGCATAAACTGATGAGACTTGGCGTCGTAGCGGACAAGTTCGCCGCGACCCTGCAATCCGTGCGCAAACAACTTCCTGCCATCTGGACTGGGCGTCAACGAGGTGAAGGACAAGGGACCGGTGGTCAGTTGAAAGGGCATCGAAGAACGCCTGGGAAAGAGTCCTGTCATCTCGCGCAGGGCCCAAACGTCGCTTCCGGGAAAGCCGCTCACGAAAAGATAGTAATGGCCATCCGGCGTCCATACACCGCAGCATTCGACGGGCGGGCTGTGCCATTTCGGAAACAGGGGATGAAGATCGCTTCCATCGGAACGCATCTCCCAAAGAGCGGATGAGTCGCTTTCGGGCCTTGCAATGGAGAACCTGATGCGAGAGCCATCCGGGGAAAAGTTCAGTCCGTTGGGCTCGCCCGAAACGGTGGCCAGCTTGTGCGGACCCGTGCCATCGGCGTTAGCCTGATAGATGTCTAATCCAGTGCAGAACACGATGTGCCGACCGTCAGGTGACCATGTTCCGCTGTGGCCGGCAAGATCGCCGAGACGGCGAGGAACTCCGGAAGGCAGGGGTAAGCTCCAGAACTTCGACTCGGCCTCGCTACCCACGCTATCCAGGACCAACAGCTGACTGTGATCGGGCGAGATCGCATTAACGATAGGGTTGGCAAATGGAGTGGGAATGGGCGAAGTCTCGCCCCCGCTCGTGGAAGCCTGTACGATCCGGTCCGCGTTGCCCGCCTCAGTTGTGTACAGCCGTGAGCCATCGGTCAGCACCTTGACCTTGGGGATGCCATCGCGAGTGAGTTGGATGGTGGCCGTCACCCTGGGCGGAGGCAGCGGAGAGCGGAGCCAGGCAAATGCCACGGCGCCGACAAGGATTACCAGTATGATTGCGGCCGCCCACTGCAAGGTTAACTTACGCGCTCGACGGGTTGGGTCCTCGAGCTTCCCGGAAGTAGTATCCGGGCTGATACGTTTCAAATCGCCGTGCATCTCGGCTGCGCTTTGGAAGCGGACTTCACGATCTTTTTCCAAGGCCTTGTTGATGATGCGTTCCAATTCGACGGGCAGTTCGGGATTCAGGCGCACTACCGACGTGGGAGTCGCCAGCAGGATATCCTTCCCAAAGTCGCTGTTCGGCAATATTGGCGCTGCAGCAGGATCGTCCTCCGTGACCGTGGCGACGAACCGATAGCCCCGCTTGGTAATTGTCTCTATGAATTCAGGATTGTTGGGCTTATCGCCGAGCGCTTTGCGAATCTCTAGAATGTATTTCCGAAGAACTTCTTGGTTTACGTAGGTTTCCGGCCAAAGTGAATCCAGCAACTCGTCTTGGGTAACAAGACGCCCTGCGCGCTCCACTAGATACCGAAGAACATCGAACGCTTTGGGGCTTAGAGGAACGCGCTCGTCTCCGTGCAAGAGGAGATGATTTGCCGTGTCAAGCCGGAATGACTGAAACGATTTCATTTGCCAAAATCTGAGCCCTACCAGGGACGGCTACCATGGAACAGCCTTGTTCTGGTTTGATTCTAACAAGTACAACGCAGGTTTCACGACCGCTCCAGGCGTTTTGGACGTCCTTCCGAAATTCGCAGGCTATTTCTGTTTTTTGCTCAGCGGAACAGAGATTCAACTGGAACGCAACGGAAACGTCACACCTTTGACTGGCCCAGCCTCTAGTGTTTGGAGCGAGATACCAAAGGTTTGTCCAAACAGAGCAATCTCCGATTGCCCATATTTGGGCAGGAACGCCGACCAAACAGACAAGTGGAATTTTCGTCGCCGACGTCGCGCGTCGGCAGAGAGGAATGATATGTCGGGAGCAGGTCCGCTGGCTATTCGGAAGCAGGATCACTGCAAGGCACCTATGAGTGCTTTGTGGAAGAAACAAGGGGGGAAATACCGGCGCGGTCGATTCGTCCGAGAGTTGTTTAATGGGAGGTATCGACCAGGTGAACTGTTACGGCTGTCCAATATCGCCGCGACATACGAAATCGACGATCACGCATTGCTGAACATATTTTCGGAGTGCCAGTCGCTCGGTTTGCTGACGCTGTCGAACGAGAAAACTGCAACGGTGTGTGCGCCAAATCTCAAAGAGATGCAGGAGGCTTACGAAATACTCGCCGGTTTGGAAGAAATTAGCGGGCGAACTGCAGCGACTGTGTTCCAAGGGAACACCGGACGGCTGCGCTTTGAGCTAGCCGCTATGCGAGCTGCGCTCGAAGAGCGCGATCTTGACGCCTGCGCTGAACATGACGTGCGATTCCACCGAACTATTCTGCGGGCTTCACAGAACGAGGTGCTTTTGCGTGTTTGGGATGCCTTGGCAGTCGATCTCCGCATACGAGCGACAATAGGAAAGGTGACGCAAAATCTACCTGCGGTGGTGGATTCTCATCAGCCTATTGTAGAGGCGCTTGATCGCGGCCAGGGCAGAGAAGCCGGATTGCTGCTGCGTAATCACGTAGAAACCGTTATGCAATTCCTAAAGAAGGCGGATTTCGATTCCGGAGTCCAACGGGCGGTTGCCAAGGACCTGGAGACCGCGAAGGACATTCAAAACGCCTTTTTCCCGCCTCAGAGCTTCACGATTCCTTGCCTCTCCTGTGAAGCCTTCTACCAGCCAGCTCGTGGCATTGGCGGCGATTATTATGACTTCCTGTCTCGGTCTACCGGGCGTTGGGGAATTGCTATTGGAGACGTGTCCGGAAAAGGAATTGGTGCCGCACTGCTCATGGCCAATTTACAGGCCTCCCTGAGAGCACAAGCATTACATCCACATTTGGACCTTCCAGCCATCGTCGGGGCCGTCAACCATCTCGTTCACGATTCATCGCCGACGGGTGTTTTTGCGTCACTCTTCTATGCGGAGTACGAGCCGGCGAGTCGCAGGTTGCATTATGTGAATGCAGGCCATAATCCGCCGATCATTGTGAGGCCGCGAACGCAAAGCTGCGAGTTGTTTCACCTGCGTGCACAAGCTGTGCCTATCGGCATGTACGCGGAGGTCCAGTTCGAGGCTACACAGTTCCAATTGGCGAAAGACGACATTGTGGTGGCATACACAGACGGAATCACGGAGGCGGCCAACTCTTTTGGCCAACTCTGGGGAGTGGAGAGGCTCGAGAGTTTGCTGCAGTCTTGCAGCCAAATGGCGCCCGGGGAAATCGTTGAACGCATTCTGGACGAGGTATCCGACTTTGCAAATGACGAGCAGCATGACGATGTAACGCTTGTGGTGATGAAGGTTCAGGAAGGGTGCGACATTTGAGGTTGCTTGATAATCTCGAGCTGTCGGTCGTATTGTCGGCTTTCCGCATATGTGACTCTATAAATAGTTGTTCTTCCCGGATGACGGCTAACCGTAAGCTATTCCGGGTCTGAAGTCCGCTTTTGTGAAGTCAGGGTTTGTCGAAGGTCGCTTGAGTTCTCATCTCCGCGAATGCCGTTTCTGGATAGTTTCCGGATTGCCGACAATCCGCGAGCTGTCTCGCGTAGCCCACGATTCATTGTGTTTTTTGCAGCACTGAATTCTTTACAGAGGATTTGTGCAAAGACAGGTTTTTTGAGGCAGAATGGCGAGCATGTTCCAACGCGCGAGCGAACGCAAGGAATGGAAGTTCTTTAGTGTCCTGCCAAAGGCAGCTCCTGGCCTCGCCCTCGCGTGGTGGTTTGCTCTTCTGCTGCGAGGTGCACTGCCTGCGGCATTTGCCATTGCAATGGGTGTTCTTGTAGGCGCTGTGCAGCGCGGCGATTCTCTTGCGGTTCCACTCGCAATGGTTGGCGCGATCTTCATCCTCCTTCAAGTCCTCAGTCCCATTCATCAAGCACTGAGCGCCAATCTGGGCGACCGTGCGGCTGCTTGGCTCTACGACCGGCTCACGCAGGCGTGTGTATGCCCTCCCGGGATCGGCCATCTGGAAGATCCAAAATTGACGAGCGATCTGACCGTCGCGCGCGACTTCGACCTCGGAATGACAGGTCCCCCGCTGACCATTTCCATGGACTTTATTGCGAGCGGAATGGTCGAGATGGTCGGCGGCATCGCTTGTGCGGTGATCCTTGCCGGATATGCGTGGTGGGCGCCGATCGTGCTCGCGAGCGCATGGGGCGCCACGCATTGGCTCCTGCGCGAGAGCGCCGTCTGGCGTGACCGCAACACGGAAGAGGTGCGCGGCGCGCAGCGCGACGCGGATTACGCTTATCGGCTTGCCGTGGATCCCCCCGCCAGCAAGGAGCTGAGGCTGTTCGGACTCGTCGGCTGGACCATGGAGCGCTTCGTCGCCAGACGGACTCGTTTGCATGAGTTGCAATATGCCGCGACGCGACTGCGCGAGCGGCCGTTGATCTGGAGCTTGCTGCTGGTGGTGGGCGCGAACATCCTGGTGTTCTGGGCACTGGGAAGCAGCGCCGCATACGGGCGAATCAGCCTCGGGGCAGCTGTGGTGTACGTGCAAAGTGCAATCGGCGTCTCAATGATTGCCTTCGGCGGATTCAGTTGGGCGCTCGACGGAGCCGCTGCGCCGGTCGCTGCAGTGCTGCGACTCGAGCCAGCCATGCGTCCTGCCGGCGCGCTGCGATCCGGCAATCGCGCGGTGAACGCAAAACGGGCGCACGAGATTCGGCTACGCGACATCACGTTTGCCTACCCTACCGGAGACGGCACGCCAGTTCTGGAGCACTTCGACCTCACTATTCCTGCAGGTTCATCAATCGCGATTGTTGGGCAGAACGGGGCAGGCAAAACTACCATCGCAAAACTCCTTTGCCGGCTCTATGACCCGCAGTCCGGCGTCATTGAGGTCGATGGCGTTGATCTTCGTGAATTCGATCTCGCCTCGTGGCGCTCCCGCATCGGCGCTGTGTTTCAGGACTTCATCCGGCTCGAACTGCCTCTGCGCGACAATGTCGCGCCGGCGGGCGCTCCAGACTATATCGTGAACGCCGCTCTCGAATCGGCTGGCGCCGAAAAACTGGCGTCGCTCGACACAGTTCTTGCCCGCGGTTATGACGGCGGCACGGACCTCTCCGGCGGACAGTGGCAGCGCGTGGCCCTGGCGCGAGCTTTGTCAGCTGTGAAGATGGGCGCCGGTGTGGTGCTGCTCGACGAACCCACGGCGCAGCTCGACGTGCGCGGGGAAGCGGAGATTTTCGACCGCCTGCTGGCTGCGACGCGGCAATGCACAACCATGCTGATCTCGCACCGATTTTCCACCGTCCGGCATGCGGATCGCATCTGCGTCCTCGAACATGGTCGCGCAGTCGAGCTTGGTACACACGACGAGCTGATGACGCTTGGCGGGCGTTACCGGACCATGTTTGATCTGCAGGCGGAGCGCTTCAGCGTACCGCCGGATGAAGAGGGCACGACTTATGACGTCCTCTCCTAAACGCTCCAGTCTAGGGCAGGCAATCGCTCCGCTGCCTCCCGCGCGTTCCTCCATGTGGCGGTTGTGCAAGCTGGGGTACCGCCACGAGCCGCGATTGATGTTTGCGTCGCTGGTGCTGTCGCAGCTCGCTGCGCTCCCCGACGCTCTTCTCGCCCTGTGGCTGATGCTGCTGGGCAAAGGCGTGTTGGATCACCGTTCCGGGCTCGTCGAAGGTGCGGCAATTGGGCTTGGTGTATCGGCGGCTGCAACCTGGTTCCTCCGCACGGTCAGCACACGCGTGCAGCGGCGGTTTCGCGACAAGGTCACGATTGCGCTGGAAGCGCACGTGGCTAAGCTGCAGGCATCCATCGCCACCATCGAGCATCAGGAACGCCCCGAGTACCTCGACCGCTTGTCCATGCTGCGCAATCAAGTGTTCGTGCTCGACCACATGTACATGGCCGTGTTTTCCATGCTTGGGTGGATTCTGCGCCTGAGCGTCACGCTGGCGCTGCTGGCATCCATTCATCCCGCGCTCCTGCTGCTCGCCGTCTTTGCGATACCAACCATCTGGACATCGACGTGGCGCCCCGAGGTCGAAAGATCCGCGCAGGAGAGCGGAGCTCAATCTATCCGCTTAGCGCGTCATTTGTTCAACATGGCCACAACGGCTTCTCCCGGAAAGGAAGTGCGCGTCACCGGCATTGGAGATCGCCTCGCGACGGACCGGCGAACGGCGTGGGAATATTGGTACAGTCGGGTAGCTCCTGCGCGCTGGGGGTCCGCGTTCTGGCACGCGGTGGCCTGGGCGATTTTCGGCTCTGCGTACGTTGGCGCTGTCGTGTTCGTCTCGTCCGGGCTTCATGCCTCGGCGAGTCAAGTACTGCTGGTGCTGGCGGCCGGCGCGAGGCTTTCGGCATACATCGGGGCAACCGTAGGCGAGCTTGGATTCCTGCGAGGATTCTGGATGGACGGCTCCCGTCGGCTGGCATGGCTTGAGGATTACGCCGCTGCGGTCGCAGCTTCAGGGGATCAACCAGTTCCGAGTGCGTTGCGAAAAGGCATTCGCGTCGAGCATGTGTCGTTCGCCTATCCCGGGACGTCACGAGTGGTGCTGGACGATGTATCGGTAAAACTGCCTGCAGGCGCGGTGGTAGCCATTGTCGGCAAAAACGGTGCGGGCAAGACCACGCTGGTCAAGCTGTTGTCGAAAATGTATGAACCAACGTCGGGCTCCATTTTCCTGAACGACACGCCGTTGGCACGCGTACCTGCTAGCGAGTGGCGCAAGCGCCTCGCGGGTGCGTTTCAGGACTTTTTCCAGTTCGAATTTCGCGCACGGCACAGTGTTGGTCTGGGCGATGTACCTCGACTCGATGACGAGCCGGCGGTGGTTGCGGCAATCGATCGCGCTGGAGCCGCAGATATAGTTACGCGTTTGACCGCAGGGTTGGAAACGCAGCTCGGCCCAGCATGGCCCGGTGGAGTCGAACTATCGTTCGGGCAATGGCAGAAACTCGCGCTCGCGCGCGGGTTCATGCGCGATGAGCCGCTGCTGCTGATCCTGGATGAGCCGACCGCCGCGCTTGACGCAGAGACGGAACACGCGTTGTTCGAACGCTATGCAGCGGCAGCACACAGTAGCAGCGAGAACGACAGCGGCCGCATCACCATCCTCGTCTCGCACCGCTTCTCGACGGTGCGTATGGCCGACCTCATTCTCGTGCTGGATGGCGCCCGGCTCGTGGAAGTTGGCACGCACGATGAGTTGATGGCCAGGAAGGGCCACTACTCAGAGCTATACAGCATCCAGGCTGCCGCATATCGCTAACCATTAGTCCCTGGTGGGTGAGTCTTCTGAAGTCCACCGCCGCATCGGAACCCGCTGGGCCTTGTCGCCCAGAAGTAGCCACATGGCCCCGTAGTCCGTTCTCATCGAAATGCCGCCGCCACAGCCGCTTTAGCGCGAGCCTTCGGATTGCGCCCGAGTCGCGGGCTAACCGGAAGTTATCCGGGCCAGAAGTCCGCATGTAGGAAATGAGGTCTCGGCCAACGTCGCTCGCGTTCTCATCTCCGCGAACGCCGTTTCCGGCCAATGCAAAAGTAAATGCTCCTTGGAGCATTACGTCCGGATCGTTTAGGTTACGACATGGGCTGCTTACAACAGTAATCCCAAGCCGCTATTATCGTTGACCTGGGTTTACTTCGGGTCCGCGGCAAACTGACCCACGGCAAGCGCGCAGGGCACTGGCACTCAGGTGGGAGCGTATCGTTCCGCACAGCGCTGTGTTTCAAAGGTGGGCATCCACTGACAGAGCCAGAATCGTGGTGTCGTCAAATCGGTCAGCGCTCCCTGACCACTCGGCTACTTTCCCGGCAAGGTGCTTACAGATTCCTTCGGCGTCAATTGGTCTGGGCAAAGAGCTCAAGCAGCGCATGATTCTCTCTTCGCCAAATTCCTCTCCCTCCGAATTCCGGGCTTCTGAAACTCCGTCGGTGTATACGACGATTGAACAGCCCCCCGGCATCATAATCCGACGTTCTTGAAATGTCGCGTCGGGAAACATGCCAACCGGCAGATCGCCGTCTGAAAGCCTGGTTACTTCGCTGTCGGTCATCTTGCAGCCTACGGTTCGCGTGCGTGGTTGGTCGGCGCTCATAGAGTAAGAGGCCCTCCGGGAGACGATTTCCTCACCAGTGGTCGAGGGATCGCTAGATGGTTTGATGGTTTGCTAATAGGGTAGGAAAATCAACAAGTTAACGGACAGCGCCCTCCGGCGCTCCAGAGCGCCCGGGATTTTTCTAAACCGCTGATTCCTCAGCGGTTCCCCTGCGGTAACTTCCGGCGCTCTACAGCGCCCAACTTGGGGTGACGTGTCATACCCACTCCCGGCGCGAACGCGCCGCTCTTCCCGCGCTCCCCATTAATCGATCGCTACCGAAGCATCGAGGCCGGACTGCCCGCCTGTTTTGGGAGTTTCGTTCTGGCACGGCGGCGTTCATTCCGTTCCTGCTGGTCCAAAGCCTTGCGAAGTCTTGGTATTCTCTTACGCAGGTTCCCTATCCAAAATTGCACCATGTCTATCTGGACCGCTTCTATGAAGGCTAGAAAATCACCCAGATGGCTGCGGTGTTCCGGGAATCGCATTTGGAAGAGCTTTTTCAGTTCCTTGTCAAGTTTCTGCCCGGTATCCCACAGAGAATCGAGATCGGCAACGATATCTCCGATGAGCTGACGGTCCACGTCAGGAAACGCCTTATTCAAAGCAACTAGCATGTTGTGCTTGATGCGCGCGCTGCGGCGCTGAAGCTGTGTATCCTGATTTGCGAACGCGTTTGCAAGCAACATCAGGCCCCCCCGTTCAGCCTTGTTGGGGCCTTTCAATTTAGATATTTTCTCGACCACTTCATCGGTGGCTGCCTTTTTTGGAAATCTCATCTAGCTACCCCCATAAAGATTCGCTCATCAATCGACCAACCCCCGAAGCAGGTCAGCCGCAAAACGAGCGGCATTTGCTAGGTTCTTATTTGCGATCTTATCTGCTTGCTTAGAAATGTTGTCAGCCGATTTGCGGACTGTGTCTCTCCATCCTCTACGTGGGTTTGGGTTCTGATCTGGCCCGTTCAGTTTTCCCAGATGATCGATAGCTGTGTTAATAAGTTTTCCGACTTTTTTTGCAGCTTCTTTGGTTTGGCTGTAAAACGACGGGAGCGAGAGCGCCAGCCGCGGCACCTATGGCTGCGCCGGTTTCAGCTCCAGCCTGCGCCCCCTGTCCGGCACCCACTATGCCAACAACAATTGTGCCACCGCCAGGTTCGACTGCGGTGCCTACCGCTGCGCCGCTCACTGCGCCGACAACCGCACCTACAACGGCTCCACCGACAGCTCCAGCCGCCGCCCCTATGACGACGGCGTTGACTGAGAACTAGTTTGATTCTGGTTCTGATTTTGCGCCTGCTGCGTGTTGGATGATGGAAGACCAGCGCCAGAGTTGGCGCGCGCTCTTTGCCTTCGAACTTGTAGTTCTGTGGGCAGGAGTTGGTAACGGCGTCAGGAAGTGAAGGTCCGCAACTCTTAGCTCTGTTGCTTCGCTCGCGCCACCACCAGACCAGCTGTGAACCTTTACAAGTCGTTCTGCTGTTGAAGCACCGCCGAACCAAGTACGCGGTGCCTCGCTTTTCTGGGGCCATTTACATTGAGATTGGAAGATACGCCTACAGACTGAATGGAGAAGGGAAACTCACCGGTGGTGGATTCATCAACCCATGCAGGACTGGGAAGAAGATTGGCGGCGGCGCCCCTACCAGAATCGCGCATGCCCCGCCGCCTCCGCGAGAAATCCTACAGTGCTTACCGTATGCTGATTTCTAAGCCTTCGACGCCTTTTGCGTTGACCCAGTCGAATCCGTCCACCTACACTGATTCGGAACGAAAAATACAGGAATTGCCCGGCCTATGTCTCGTATCGCCCGCCTTGTTGTGCTCAGTGTAAGTATTCTCAGCGTCGTCAGCGTCGCTGCGCAATCTCCCGGATTGTCGCCAATCCATGCGGCGGCGGGAACCGTGGTGACTTTTTATTTGCAGACACGACTGAATCCCGCGACTCCCAATGTGATTGACAGTTTGCCGAGAGGCACAACCGTCAGCGTGAAGTTGCTGCGAACCATCGACTCAGCGGTGGATCGGGACGGGGCGGAGTTCGATGGAATACTGGCCGCACCGCTGCTTTCTGACAAGAATGAGGTAATTCTCCCCGCCAACTCCGCGGTCCGTGGTTTGTTCGCGTTGTTGCGAAGCGCCAGTCACCCCGACGGATTTCGTTACGAGCTGCTAGTCACAAAGATAAAGCGAGATGGAAAAGTCTACGAACTAACCGCATCAGCGACGCCGTCGCTTTCCGACCGAAAGGACTGAGACTCTGAAGTCTCACTTGCGCCGCAGAAATACTTGACGTTCCTGTCGGTTTTTACCGAGATACAAGTACTCGATCAAAATTTGTCACGCGCGCGCCAGTTGGGCCAGCCGAGCAGAATCGCGTCAGGGCAGAGTAGAGTTTTCGCATCCCAGTACCCGCGCGGAGATGCAGTCTCCAGAGCAAACGTTGTTTAACCCCTGCAAATTTTCTAGGAAAGCCCGGTCTTCACGGGTAGGGCGGTTTGGTCAGGAATCTGCTCTTTATGTGTGTACCCGCCAAATGTCTATTGGGAGGCTTCGATAATGAAGAGTAGATTTTGTGTGTTTGTCCTCGCGAGTCTCGTCTTAGCGGCTAGCTTATGCGCCCTGCCACCGGCCGATAATGCACAACCCCCGTCCAAGGCCCAAGATTCGACGCAAACTCAGTCTGTCTCCGGAAAGATCGCGTCTGTGTCAAGCACATCGTTCACGTTGACGGTCGGGCCGCGGATGTTAGATCAGTCGCAGACCAGTCCCAGTCAGGAGACGGCAGCCAAGACAATGACCTTCCTGGTTGATAAGAACACTACCGTGGACGGCAAGCTGAAGGTCGGAGCCACTGCCGACGTGACGTACCGTCAGGATGGAGGCAACAACGTTGCGATCAGTGTCCGAGTAGGCTCCTAAAACTCGATCCGGTTCTAAATTCATGGGGGCCGTTTGCGCGGCGAGCGAAACGGCCCTTTTTCAATGCAACTTCCTCCCATTCCACCCGGGTGTTTCCTCTATTTAAGCGTAACCTCGCTCCCCTCGGTGCCATCCAATCCGCAGGCAAATTTCCGCGCGTACCAGTACACTATCGAGCGCGGTAGACCAGCAATTCAGCCAAGGAACTTCTCACCATGCCCAAACCGGTGTTGCTGACTGTTGACGACGATCCAGACGTGCTTCGTGCCGTCGAGCGCGACCTGCGCAGCCGCTACGCAGATCGCTATCGGATTCTCCGCGCTGCGTCCGGTCCCGAGGCTATCAACACTCTGCAGCAACTTCACAACCGGAACGAAGCGGTTGCGTTGATGTTGGCGGATCAACGCATGCCAGAGCTCGACGGAGTCGGTTTCTTGGCTCAAGCGACCGAACTCTTTCCTTCCGCGAAACGTGCCCTTCTGACGGCTTATGCCGACACCACCGCTGCCATTAATGCTATCAATGAAGCCAAGGTGCACTACTTCCTGATGAAGCCGTGGGATCCTCCGGAAGAAAACCTGTATCCGGCGCTCGATGACCTGCTGAATGAATGGACTGACTCGTATCATCCTCCTTACGATGGAATTCGCGTACTGGGCACTCGCTGGTCGCCGCATGCGTATGAATTGCGGAATTTTCTGGCTAGGAACCATGTGCCGTATCAATGGGTCGACGTGGAGCTGACGGCCACGGACTCAGGCACGCAAGCGCTGTTGACCAACGAAAAGGGTGAAGCGCAGCCGCTGCCGCTGATGATTTTCCCCGACGGCACCCGCCTCTGTGATCCCTCGCCGTTGGCTGTCGCCCAAAAAATCGGCCTGCGCACGCACACCGACGTCGAGTTCTATGATCTCGCAATCATTGGTGGTGGCCCGGCCGGATTGGCGGCCGCGGTCTACGGTGCTTCGGAAGGCTTGAAGACAGTGATGATCGAGCGCGAGGCGCCGGGAGGCCAGGCCGGGCTCAGTTCTCGGATCGAAAACTATCTGGGGTTTCCTGCCGGGCTAAGTGGACAAGACCTTGCCCGTCGCGCCGTTGTGCAAGCTACGCGCTTTGGAGTGGAAATACTGGCGCCGCAGGAGGCCGTCGGGCTGCGTGTGGAGGGCCCGTACCGAATTATCGAGTTGGCAGACGGCAGCCGCATCTCTTGTCACGCTCTGCTCCTCGCGATGGGTGTTCAGTGGCGTAGCTTGGGAGTACCGGGGGAGGAACGCGTTCGCGGCGCTGGTGTGTACTACGGCGGCGGAGTCACGGAAGCGATTGCATGCAAAGACGAAACCGTCTACGTTGTCGGCGGCGCGAATTCGGCGGGCCAGGCCGCAGTGTACTTTGCGAAATACGCGCATAAAGTGGTCATGCTCGTGCGCCGGGAATCGCTTGCAGCTACCATGTCGCAATATTTGATCGACCAAATCGAAAAAACCTCCAACATTGAGGTTTGGCCCGGTACAGAGATTGCCGAGCTCCACGGAGACAATAAACTCGAAGAGATCACCGTGCGTTGCGCAAATACCGGCTCTGTCGACCGCTATCCCGCGCGCAGTGTATTCATCTTTATTGGTGCATTGCCGAAAACGGATTGGCTCGGCAACCTGGTGCAGCGCGACGATCGCGGCTTTATTTTGTCCGGCCCGGATCTTTTGAAAGATGGCAAACGGCCCGCCAATTGGTCCCTGGAGCGCGATCCCAACCTGCTTGAGACCAGCGTTCCCGGAATTTTTGTTGTCGGCGACGTCCGCCATGGTTCGGTCAAGCGGGTCGCCTCCGGTGTGGGAGAAGGGGCAGTTGCAGTACAACTTATCCATCAGTATCTGGCGAAAGTCTCTTGATCAAGGAGCCATCGATGACTTCTTCGACCAAGGAAGAATCGATCAAGCGCATCGCCGCAGAACTCAAAGCATTCGAAGTGTTTGAAGGCTTATCCGACGCGGACCTCGAATGGTTTGTGGAACAGTCCAAAGAAGCCCGCTATTCCGCCGGTGAGACCATCCTGACTGAAGGCGAACCTGCGGAACTGATGATTGTGGTTCTCGAAGGCGAATTTACCGGGCGGGTTGAATCCGCCGGCCCCGATGGGCCTGTCTTTCACATCAAAACCGGGGCTGTCACCGGCCGGCTCCCCTACTCGCGGATGAAGCGCTTCACGATTACGACTCGCGCAGACACCGAGCTGCGCCTCCTGCAGTTTCCGGCCAGCATGTTCCCCCAGATGTTACATCGCATGCCCGTCCTGGGTGAGCGTCTGGTTGGAATGCTGACGGATCGCGTGAGGGAGTTCACACGATTAGAGCAGCAACGCGACAAGCTCGCAGCACTCGGAAAACTGTCCGCTGGTCTCGCTCACGAACTGAACAATCCGGCTTCCGCTGCGGTACGTTCTGCCGAGGCTCTCCTCGCGTGCCTGGAGCGCCTGCGCCAACTCGAGCGTGATCCCTACCTGAACGAGGCGAATTGTGAGCATATTTCGGAAGCCGAGGAAGCCATACGCAAGGAACTGAAACCCGTTGCCTTCAAAGACGAGTTGGAGCGCAGCGATCGCGAAGAGTCACTCGGCACCTGGCTGACCGCCAATGGCGTCAAGGATCCGTGGAAGCTTACTCCCATGCTTGTGGAAGCCAACCTGGAGAAAGGTCATTTGGAGCGCTTGGCGTCCGCTGCCGGACAGGCGTTTCCATCCGAACTGATTCGATTCGCCACGATGTTGGAGATGGAGAAGATCGCGCAACAGATCGGGCACAGCACGAAACGCATATCTTCGCTCGTGCGCGCTATTAAAGAGTATTCCTACATGGACCAGTCGCCTGTCCAGGAAGTGGATATCGTCTGCGGCATCGAGAACACACTGACCATCCTGGAGCACAAATTGCGCAAAGGTGTCACGGTCCAGCGGGACTACGCCCAGAGTTTGCCTAGGGTGCTCGCGAATGGGAGCGAACTCAATCAAATCTGGACGAATCTCATTGATAATGCGACGGATGCTATGAAAAACAAGGGCGCCATCACGATTCGCGCCGCCTCGGATAACGGGTATGTGCTCGTCGAGATCGCCGACAACGGCCCAGGCATCCCCAAGGAGGCGCAATCCCATATCTTCGAGCAGTTTTTTACCACGAAACCTGTAGGGTATGGGACAGGGTTGGGACTTGATACTGTACGGCGCATCGTGCGCAAGTTAAATGGCACGGTTTCGTTTACCTCAATACCGGGAGACACCAGGTTCCAAGTGCGTATTCCGGTAGCAGGCCTGGGAAAAGGGGCATAAACGTGGCTACCTCGTGCAAGCACCGAAAGGCGATCAAGGCCGTCCGGCCCAATTCCAAAGGCTGTGAAGAATGCCTGAAAATGGGCGATTCATGGGTTCATCTCCGGCTTTGTCTTTCTTGCGGACATGTAGGCTGCTGCGACTCATCGAAGAACACCCATGCCACGAAGCACTTTCATGCGACCTCGCATCCAATTATGCGTTCCTTCGAACCCGGAGAAGATTGGGGTTGGTGTTATGTTGACGAGGTCGAGCTGGAACCTGGAGAACTGCGACCTCCCGATCACCGCTGACTGCTCGATGCATCCATGGCAACGGCAACCAAACTCACGCGGTGGAACGCTCTTATCGAGCAGCTGAACCGTGCGCGTAGGATCAGCGACGAGCTCTTTGGCATCCTGCATCCGCATGCTCTGTACCAGCGGCCAATCGCCGAGCGCCACCGCATCGTCTTTTATATCGGTCACCTTGAAGCGTTTGATTGGAACCTCTTCCTTGGTGAGCGGCCGCTGCGTCTTAAGCCTTTCGATTCTGCGTACGATAGGCTATTCGCCTTTGGGATCGACCCGCTTGATGGCGGCTTGCCGAACGACCAGCCGGATGACTGGCCGGCTTTGGAGAAAATCTACGAATACCGGCAAGAAGTGCGAAGGCGGCTCGACGAGTTCTTGAACTCTGGAGAGTCTGACGAATCGCAGGGTAAAGCGGAGGAAAACTCGCTTTCGATTCTTCTTCACACAGCAATCGAACATCGTCTGATGCACGCAGAAACTCTCGCCTACATGTTTCACCGGTTGCCATTCGACTGCAAAATTCTTCAACGGCAGCCGGATTGGGGTGGCCCCGAAGCCAGGCCCCAGGCCATCGAAATTCCATCGGGCAGCGCGACTCTGGGGCTCCGGCGGGCAGGCGAGGACGCTTTCGGGTGGGACAATGAATTTGAAGCCTATCGAGTTAACGTTCCTTCCTTTCGCATCGGACAGTACATGGTGACGAACGCTGCGTACCTGCAATTCGTTCTCGACGGCGGTTATCGCGAATCGCGCTTCTGGACTCCCCCGGACTGGGCGTGGATCACTGAAAAACGGATCGGTCATCCTGCCTTCTGGATTGAGGACGGCAATAGTTGGTGTTACCGCGGGATGTTCGAGCCTATCGCTCCGCCATTAGACTGGCCGGTCTATGTCAGTCACGCGGAAGCCAGTGCATACGCGCGTTGGGCGGGCAAAGACTTACCCACGGAAGCGCAGTGGCACCGCGCCGCGTACGGCGAACCTGGCGGTTCGGAACGCGCCTATCCTTGGGGAAACGACCAACGCTTCGAGGGAAAAGGGAATTTCGATTTTGCTCGTTGGGATGCTGCGCCGGTTCAAAGCGCCGTGAATAACGTGAGCGCGTTTGGTGTCGTTGGAATGTTAGGGAACGGCTGGGAGTGGACGTCAAACGAATTCGCGCCGTTTGCCGGATTCCAGCCTTTTTCTTTTTATCCTGGATATTCTGCAAATTTCTTCGATGGAAAGCACTGTGTGATGAAAGGCGGTTCCTCCAGAACCGCAGCCGCGCTTCTGCGACCATCCTTTCGCAACTGGTTTCAGCCGCACTATCAATACGTTTACGCTGGTTTTCGGTGCGTATCGAACGAAAACTAGAAATGGGGCCAATTATGGGTACGCACACACTAACCGCAACCAAGCCGAACGATTTTGCTCTCCTGGTGCGGGAAGGATTGACGAAGAGAGGTCAGAAAGAACTCCCTTCCAAGTACCTCTACGACGATGTTGGCTCCGCCCTGTTCGATCTGATCTGCCTCCTTCCTGAGTACGGCTTGACACGCGCCGAGGAGCGCATTCTCTCTGCACACGCACAGGAAATCGTCTCGCAGTTGCCAGAGAGTGTGGCTGTCGCCGAACTTGGCAGCGGTAGCGGTAAGAAAACCCGTTTGTTGTTAGAAGCTTTGTGCCGTCGAAGTGCTCTCTCCTATTACCCCATCGAAATCTCGCCGAAAGCGCTGGCTACCTGCGAGCGGGAACTCTCGGACATTCGTTGTATCAATGTCGTCGGCCTGGAGCGTGAATATCTCGATGGCCTGTTGGAGGTCACTGCCCGGCGTGGCGAGCAACAGCATCTACTTGTTCTGTTTCTTGGCAGCACCTTGGGTAATTTCGACGGACCAGCCGGCGTCCGCTTCCTCCAGCAGTTGCGGGGCATTTTATGGCCAGGAGATTACCTGTTGCTGGGTGCGGACCTCTGCAAGCCGAAAGACCTCTTGCTGGCCGCGTATGATGATTCCCTGGGAGTGACTGCGGCGTTCAATCGCAATCTGCTTGCACGCATCAATCGCGAACTTGGCGGAGAGTTTGTGCTGAACCAATTTGCTCACGAAGCGGTCTTCAATGAAGACACCCACAGCGTTGAGATGCATCTTCGATCGTTGTCGGATCAGGAGATTTCGATTGCTGCCGCAGGAATTGAACCTTCATTTGCTGACGGCGAAACCATCTGGACGGAGACCAGTCACAAGTATTCTTTGGCGGAACTGAACGCGACCGCCGCGCACAGTGGGTTTCAACCCCAAGGTATTTGGATTGACGATGAATGGCCCTTTGCCGATTGTTTGTGGCGCGTAAAGTAGACTAGTCCTCTCTAAAACCGCCGAGTTGTTTGCGCTAGCGCAAATAGCGGTGCCGGAAACACTAACAAAAAGCATCATTTGCACGCAAAACGTGACAGCGGTCACATATTGTGCGTGACCACTTCCACTATCCTCTCTCTCACCCGAGTCGATAGGAGGGTGGCCATGAATAGCCAGACGATCGAACAGCATATGACGCAGGTGGAAGCCGCTGAGGTTTTTGCCGAGCTTTTTGCCCTCCTCGAAGACTACGCCCCTGCATGGTATTCCGAGGATCTGCACGATCGTGCTGAGGCCGCGCTCGAGACACTGCAAACGCAACCCGCGCGGTCTTAACCCGCGCGGTTCTTCCAAGCGAATTGAATTATTGCCCCGGTATGGGAATCGAATTGGCGAGCTACGGAATTCGCAGAACGGTTTCACCCGTCTGCGGATCAATTTCCCCATCGCCGTTAAAAGATAGCGTGGTGGATTGCTCCTGCCGGCTCAACTGCCAGGTGCGCCAGGCCGAGTAAATTGCCGGGTAAACAAGCAACTCCAAAAGGAAGGACGTACAAATTCCCCCGATCATGGGCGCGGCAATGCGTTTCATGATCTGCGAGCCAGTGCCGGTAGACCAGAGGATCGGCACGAGGCCCACGGTCATGGTGGCAAACGTCATGAACTTGGGTCTCAGCCGCTTCGCAGCACCCTCTACGATCGCTTCCGTCAAGCGATCTTCGGTCAGCACCGCTCGGCTTTTGCGTGCCTTTTCGTAGGCAAGATCGAGGTACAGCAACATGAATACGCCGGTCTCCGCGTCAATGCCGAGCAGAGCCACGATGCCAACCCACACGGCGATGCTCAGGTTGTAATCCAGCGCATAGACTGCCCAAAGCGCGCCAACCACAGAGAAGGGAATTGCCAGAATCACGATCAGCGTCTTCATCGCCGAACGTGTGTTGGCATAGAGCAGGAACAGGATCAACCCGAAGGTAATCGGAATGACCAGATACAGCCGTTCGCGGACACGTTGCGAAGATTCGTACTGGCCGCTCCACACCAGCGTGTAGCCCGGAGGAAGTTGCAGTCGCTTGGCAAGCACCTGCTGAGCAGCGTTGATGTAGTCTCCATAAGGACGGTCGCCGACGTCCACGAACACATATCCGGTGCGCAAGCCATTCTCGTCACGAATCATAGCGGGACCGTTGAGCGTGCGAATCGTCGCCAGTTGCGATAGCGGAATCTGCTTATCACCGGCGGAAACCAGCACTTTGCTCAGGGAATCAAGGTCCGAGCGGAAGTCGCGCATATAGCGCACGTTGATCGGGTAACGCTCTCGTCCGTCGATCATCGTGCTGACGTTCTCGCCGCCAACCGCCGTCGACAGCGTGCTCTGCGCGTCCTCCATCGAAATTCCGTATTGCGCAAGGGCTTCCCGGTTCCACACTACGTCGAGGAAGTAGCCATCCCCCGCGCGTTCCGCGAACACGCTTCGGGTACCCTTCACCGACCGAAGGACCGGCTCAATTTGCGTCCCAATCTCCTGGATCTTTCTTAAATCGATGCCCTGAATCTTTAAGCCGATCGACGTCTGAATTCCCGTCGTGAGCATTTCCACGCGCCCGCGAATCGGCATGGTCCAGGCGTTCGAAAATCCCGGCACCTTCAATGCTGTGTTCATTGCCGAAATCAGATCCTGTTCGGAAATGTGATCCGGTGTGAAGTGACGGAAAACGGGAAGTAGAAAATGAGGCGCCCAAGACGAATACCAGGTCGATCGAGTGCGCCACTCAGACTTGGGCTTCAACACGATCACCGTCTCAATCATCGACAGTGGAGCCGGGTCGGTGGCGCTGTCGGATCGGCCCGCTTTCGCGAGCACGTGATTGACTTCCGGGAATCCTTTCAAAATGCGGTCGGTTACTTGGACCATGCGTTGCGACTGCTCGATCGATACGCCCGGCATGGTCGTGGGCATGTAGAGCAAGGAACCCTCGTCCAGCGGCGGCAGGAATTCCGACCCAAGCTTCCAAAGGAGCGGCAATGTGAGCAACACGGCGAGTGCTGCTCCCGCGATTACCTGCCATTTCCAGCGCAGCGTCCAGCGAACCACCGGGTCATACACGCGCATGAGCGGGCCGGTAATGGGGTGTTCTTCTTCGGACCGGATTCGACCACCCAAAAGCAGCCGTCGAATGCGGGCGAAGACTCCCGCTGGTTCGGCACCGTCCCTATGCTGCCGCACGAAAACGAACAAAAGAGCGGGTGCCAGTGTGATCGCCAGTAGCGCAGCCGCCAACATCGCGAAGTTCTTCGTGTACGCCAGGGGACGAAACAGTTTTCCTTCTTGACCCGGCAGGGTCATTACCGGCAAGAAGGCGACGGCAATCACCAGGAGTGCAAAGAATGTTGGGCCCGCTACCTCTTTCACTGCCTGCAGGACCACATCGTTGACGGAATATGCGCGGCCCGAACGCTCGTACGATTCCAGCTTCTTGTGAGCTTGTTCGACAAGAATAATCGCCGCGTCCACTAACGCTCCGCAGGCAATCGCAAGTCCCGCCAAAGACATGACGTTGATGCTTACGCCGAAGTACCGCAACGGGATGAAGACCAACAGAATCGCAACCGGAATCGTCAGAACAGGAATTGCGGCGCTCGGCGGGTGCCATAGAAAAATCAGAATGACCAAAACCACGGTCACGATTACTTCAAAGAGCGTCTGCCGCGCATTCTGTATCGCTCGGCGGATAAGTTCCGACCGATCATAAACGGGAACAACTGCCATGCCCGGCGGCAAACTCGGTGCAATTTGCTTAAGTTGTGCTTTAACGCGATCGATTACCTCTAGGGCATTGCTGTCTTCGCGCATCACCACGATGCCAGAGACCACTTCGCCCGTTCCGTCCAGGTCGGTGGTTCCGCGCCGCATGTCGGGCCCAGATACCACTCGTCCGATATCGCGAATCCGGATTGGCGTGCCATTTGCCGCCGAGAGTACTGTGTCCTCAATGTCTTTCGTCGACTGGAAGTATCCACGCCCGCGGATCATGTACTCCGCGCCGCCAAATTCTATCAGCCGCGCTCCTGTTTCATTGTTTCCGCTGCGGACCGCTTCGGCCACCCGTGAAATCGGTATTGCGTACGAACGCAGCCGGTTCGGATCGACATTTACCTGGTATTGCTGGACGAACCCGCCGAGCGACGCAACTTCCGAAACTCCGGGTACGGCTTTCAGGTAATACTTCAGATACCAGTCCTGGTAGCTGCGCAGCTCCGCAAGACTGTGCTTTCCGGAATCGTCGCGCAAAACGTATTGGAAGACCCATCCGAGCGCTGTCGCATCCGGGCCGAGTTCCACTTTCACGTCTTGTGGCAGGCGCGGCGTAACACTCGCCAGGTTTTCCAAGGTACGCGAACGCGCCCAGTAAATATCGGTGTCGTCGTCGAAAATCACGTACACGTAGGAGAATCCGAAATCCGAGATACCGCGCACCGTCTTCACGTGCGGTGCACCGGTCATTGCCGTGACGATGGGATAGGTGACCTGGTCTTCGATAATGTCCGGGCTGCGGTCCCACCGGCTTAAGATGATGACCTGCTTTTCACCCAGATTCGGAAGCGCATCCAGCGGAAGATGCATCATGGACCAGCCGCCCCAAATGCATGCCGCAAGCACCAACGCAAACACAATCAGCCGGTTGTTTACCGAGAATTGGATGATTCGTTGAATCACCGGCGGGCCTCACTCCGGGTGTCGGGAGTTGTATTGCTTGCCGCGGCGTTGGGCCCGGTGTAGCGGGCAGGGTCTTTGCGGAATTTGTTCTGGCAATTGTCGGAGCAGAAATGAAATTTCTCGCCGTGATAGGTCTCTTCATGCTGTGTCGAGCGTGCCTGCGCATCATTCAGGGGCATGCCGCACACCGGATCTTTCGCCGGCGCGCTCATTTCAGCATTCTTCGTCATCTGCGCGGCAACTAATGGAGTCCCGCGCAGCCGGCTTTCCGAATCGACTAGGAAACTCCCGCTGGCTACGTAACGATCGCCCGCGGACAGCCCGCTCGTGATTGCCACCATACTTCCCAGAGTCGCGCCCACCTTCACGGCATGCGCCACAAAAACGCCCTCGGCGGCTTCCACGTAAACTGTCTTGCCCATTCCAGTGTCCAGGATCGCTTCTTGCGGCACCAAGATTCCCGCGGGCGAAGTGACGTTGAACTCCAGGTCCACAAACATATCCGGGCGGAGCAGATACCCGGGGTTATCCGCTTCCAGGCGCAATTTGAATACATGGGTCGTGGGATCGAACACTGGTGCTTGGTTGTCCACTACGGCCGAAACAGTTTTGCCAGTTTCACGCAGGCTTACGCGGACCTTGGCTCCCGGGCGATAAATTTCTCCTTCATCTCCGAACACGTCTGCTAGAATCCAGACTTTATTGAGGTCCGCAATCCGGTAGAATTCCGCACCAGACTCGAATTTTTGGAGTGGGGAAATGTCGCGGGTGAGCACTACGCCGTCGACCGGAGAATTAATGGTGATGTCGCGGGTGGTCTCGCGAGACTTGGCCAGTTCGCGGATCTGCGGCTCGCTCATTCCCAGCGACCGCAATTGTTCCTCGTTGATTCTGATGTTGGCGTCGTTCCCCTTTACCGCTTCATCCAGATTGTGGCCGGGCTTGAGGCGGTCCAATGTTGTCAGCGATGTCAGATAGGCCTGCTCCGCATTGCGAAACTCTTTGCTGTAAAACGTCCCCAACAACTCGTTCTTCTTTACCACTGTGCCTACGGGCGTGTTCTGAAGCGACTGTACCCAACCCTCCGTGGCGGCCATCAAGCGGAAAACACGGTTATCCTCGGCCTGGACCCGCCCGGTAGTTCTCACGATGTGCGGACCACTGTGTTTGCTGATCGTGTCGACACGAATGCCATAAAGTTGCTGGCGATCGGAGCTGATGGATACGGCTCCCGCTGGAAGGGGCGTCGCCGACGCGCTCTGCTCGCCCTCATATACAGGTTCCAACGCCATGCCGCAGTCCGGTGCCGTGCCTGGCTTATCGGACCGGTACGACGGATGCATCGGGTCAACGTAATAGAGAATTCGCCTCTGCGAAAAATGTTCAGATGTGGCGGCCGGCCGCGAGTAGCGGCCTATCGTGAATGCGATCAGAACGAGCGCAATCGCCCCAATCGCTATGGTCTTCTTAGTCATAAATCCTCGACCTCGAGCAACGCCGTGATGAATGAATCCGTTTGCCCATGATGGGAAACCTAGTCCCTATTGCCGACCGGATTTCGCCGATTTGCCGTGCTGTGACTGGAATGTATGAGCAAGGGGAATACCAATGAGCGGCTCAAGAGCGTTACATTTCGTCGTGACGAACGAGATCGGACGCTCAGATATCTCGATGAAAACAGCAAGGTTACAAGGGACATATCATAGGGATACGTCCTGGGGTCCGAACTGTCTTTGTGCTACCGCAAACTCGTTTCGGTGCGTGGGGTTCGCGAGCTTTCTGGCCTCGTTATCAGTCGTTCCCGTTTCCCGTGCGTGAACTACTTGCGAGCTAATTTGAGTCGGCTAAATCGGTTGGTTGCTCGCCATCTTCGGATGAAGATTGCCGGCTCTCCCTTGCGATAGTTTCCTGTGTCTCGCGAATGGTGTCCAGATTCGGTGCGCTCGAGCGCTTGGCCGATCGCGCAGCTGGCAGCGCTACAGCAAACGATGGTGGATTCCCCAGTCGCCGTTCGAAGTCCAAATTGCGGAGCACCTTCGACACGTAAGAAACCGTCTCGGGGAAAGGCGGAACTCCGTGATACTTCTCCACTCGTTCCGGACCTGCATTGTAGGCGGCTAAAGCGAAGGGCAAATTGTTGTTGTAGCGGCCCAGCAACTCGTGCAGATAACGCGCCCCGCCATTCAGATTCTGTTGAGGATCGAAGGCATCTCGCACCCCCATGCGCGCCGCGGTGGCTGGCATCAACTGCATCAAGCCTTCCGCGCCCTTCGTCGATCGCGCGTTGGGATTGAAGGCACTTTCCGCCCGAACTACGCTTCGCAAAAGGTCTGGCGAAACATTGTTGGTGCGGCTCGCGGCACTTAAAGCCTCATCCAAACGAATCGGCTGATGAACTGGGGTATGCGGCTTTGCCTGGGTTTGAGAGGCTGCCGGCTGGACTTTATCGGTTTCTATTCCAATGATGTCGTTGGTTGGTACGTCAACAAAGCTGTCCGGCGACCCGCCCAGGTACAACCGGGTTGTTTCGCCCAGCGATTCCCGCCGTTCGTAGTGAATCGTAAATCCGTTGCTAAGCGTGGCAGTCTCCCCGGCAAGGCAGGCCATTGCGGACCCGCTCCACAGCGCGGTCAGCAGAAGGATTTTCCGGTATTGATCCATAGTATTCGCGAAATCCTTGCCGTCGATATCACCCTAACTCGCTGAAAACTAAGCTATAACCTCGGTTCCCTTGGCGCTGATGGGCAGACTCCGCGCGCACAGACGAACGCCATATAACAATTTCCACGTTTAAAAGTAACCGTCTTTGCTGTAACGCAAATACCTGCACCGGACATTCAGCTATTGCTATCTTGTAATCCGCAGGTAAGGACGGGTATGAAGCAACTGGTGCTCTGGCTTGTGAAATGTCCCGCCGGGCAGAGAATCGTGCCGGTCGCATGTTCCACGAGTGCACGGTTGAAGCTGGGGCTTTGGCAATGGAGGCGTGGGTTCACTGCTGCGCGCTTTGCTGCGTTTTCGCGCGCCGTGCTCTCGATTGTTCTTTCCTTTGCGATTGGCGTGCCGGTTTACGCTGATAAAGCCGATAACCTGTACAAGCAGGGCCAAAAAGCGGAATCACAAAACAACTACGATGCGGCCTACGATGCATACGTCCAGGCCCTCGCCAAGGAACCGAAAAATACCAAGTACATCAGTGCGGTCACGCGCTTGCGTTTTTATGCCGCCGTTCAGCATGTTCGCTCCGGCATGACTTTGCGTGAAAGCGGCAAGCTGCAGGAAGCAAGCGCGGAGTTTGCGCGTGCTTTGCAGATCGATCCCACCAACTTGATCGCGCAGATGGAGTCGCTGCGTACTGCGGAGATGGTCAAGCACCAGGGGCAGAAGGAAGAGCCCAAAATTCAAGCTACGCAAAGCTCGCTAGCCAAGGCCGCGGAGGCCATCGCAGGCCCAGTTGAGTTTCATCCACCATCCAACACCCCTATGAATATGCGGCTGAGCGCGCCTGCTGACCAGGCCTACAAGATCATCGGCAAGTTGGCGGGCGTCAATGTCCTTTTTGACCCGGATTTCAAGCCCCAAAAGGTGAATATCGAATTAAACGATGTTGGCGCTCGCAGCGCCCTCGAGATGCTGGCGCTGGAATCAAAAAGCTTCTGGCAGCCGCTCTCCTCCAACACTATTTTGGTAAGTTCGGACACTCCAGCTAAGCGGAAGGAGTACGAACACCAATCCATGCGCATGTTCTTCATGCGCAATGTCTCATCCACCTCGGAGCTTCAGGAGGCTGCTAAGACCATCAGCTCCATGCTCGATCTCACTCGCATGCAATTGATTCCGAATCAGAACGCGATTGTCTTTCGCGGTACTCCCGACCAGTTGGTTTTGGCAGAGAAACTGGTCGAAGACATGGACAAGGCCAAGCCTGAAGTCATGATCGAAATCGCGGTCATGGAAGTCAGCAAGGACGCTCTTCGCACCATCGGAACGAATCCACCGACTTCGGTCGCTGTCTCCATGTCGCCGGTGCGAACGGATAAGAACGGCAACACCTCAGGTGGGAGTTCCAATGGCGGCGGTTCCAGTTATTCCCTCCCTCAGATTGCGAATCTGGCTGCCGGCAACTTCTATCTGACCGTGCCAGGTGCGTCGTTTTCCTTCCTAATGAGCGACAGCAACACCAAGGTTCTGCAGAATCCCCAGGTTCGCGCCATGGACAACGAGAAGGCCACCCTTAAGATTGGTGATCGCGTGCCTGTGGCAACCGGATCGTTTACCCCGGGTACCTCCGGCGTGAATGCCCTGGTCAGCACGCAGTTCCAATACCTGGATATCGGCGTGAACGTTGACATTACTCCGCACATTCATTCAGAGAAGGAAGTCACTCTGAAAATGTCGCTCGAAGTCTCTTCGGTGACTGGCCAGACCAATATTGGCGGTATTACTCAGCCAATCATCGGGCAACGTCGCATCGAGCAACAGACACGCCTAGGCGACGGCGAGGTTAATCTCGTCGGCGGCATTCTCGAAGACACCGAGACGAAATCTCTGGCCGGCTATCCGTATCTCTCCAAGATTCCGATTCTCAAGTACCTTTTTGCCCAAGAAGACAAACAACGTCAGCAGCGCGAAATTGTATTTGCGATCACGCCCCATATTGTGCGGGCTCAAGACATCACGGAACAGAATCTGCGACTTCTTGACGTCGGCACCGCTACGGTGACCGGACTCCGCCATGAGCTGAAGGATTCCGCTCCGGATGCGGCAAAGGCCGGTAGCTCAGCGAATCCCTCGGGTGCCAACCGCGGTACTCCTGCTTCGACCCCCGTGGCGCGAGCAAACCGGGTGCCTTCGGCGCAGAATGTGCCGCCCCCTCCCCCCGACCCCGGCACAGTGCACTAACAACAAGCAAGCGCGGCTTCTCCGTCGTCCTGCTCAATTGCTGAGAATTGCAACGAATCGTGTTGCAAAATTAAGCGCGTTCCAGTTCCACCAGTACATCTAACTGGTCACTTTGTCGAGATTTAGCGTATAGAGCGGGCGGAAAAGGAGAAACCTGTGGCACAAAACTGCCCGAACTGTGCAATCGGATTCACCTTGTCCGATTTGGGAAACTTGCGCTATCGCAAAAACCGTAGTTTACCAACGCCTTACAGAGAAAACATATTCTTTACGAATTGGCATTCATTGTGCTCAATCTGGAGGCATCCGGGGTAGTTTACGCTCGAACTATCCGGATTAGGTCCCCTTTCCAAAGTGTCAAGCTTCACAACGAGCGGTGGTTTGGCCAGTTGCATCCGGTCCCAGGCTGTCCACTGGCGCACTATATCTGTGCTTAGACCGGCGTTGTTGTGACTTGGTCGGGGACTAAGCATTTGGTTCTGGTCTAATTTGCCTTCTTCGAACTCGCTGACGGGCGAGGATCGGAGCGGTTCAGAGGGTGAGGGGTGAGGTCAATGCCAGAAGAGTACATGAGCACTTCCTTAGCGCCTTGTCGACCGGGAATCATGAGTGATCGGGACCCGGTCGTTGCCCGGCGCACCGAGTGGATGCAGAGCCTTCCGGTCTTTTTCAATTTTTCCCTTCAGGAATGCAAGGAAGTCATCGCGGCAGCGCACGAGAAAGAGTTTGTGCGCCGCCAAACGATTTTCTTGGAAGGAGCGCCCTGCAAGCAGGTGATTTTGGTATTGTCCGGCTGCGTCAAGACCACGCAATTGGGTCCCACCGGATGCGAAGTCATTTTGCGACTGAGCGGGCCCGGTGAGCTTGTGGGCGCCCTGGAATCCTACTTGGGCTCCAATAACCTGGTCACCGCCAAAACCACCCAGCCCACCACGGCTGTGGTGTGGGATTCGGCCGCTTTCGAGCACGTCTCCGATCGTTTCCCCGCTTTGCGGCGCAACACGGCGCGGTTGCTGGGAATTCGCCTGCAAGAGCTCGAAGAACGTTTCCGCGAGATCTCGACACAAAAAGTGGCGCCACGTCTCAGTCAACAGCTTGTTCGCCTATCCAATCAGCTGCGGCAGCACACCAAAGGGGCTCTGGAGATCAGCCTTTCCCGGGAGGAACTCGCCCAGTTGACTGGGACAACGCTCTTCACCGTCAGCCGCTTGCTCTCGAATTGGGAGCGGCAAGGCATCGTTAGTACCCGCCGGGAGGCGGTGGTAGTGCGCAACCTTCAGGCACTCATGCAAGTATCCGAAGCTGGCTAGGTTTTCCCAAGAGAGATGTTGCGTGCGGCACGTTTGCGGAAGTGCCGGGTAGCAACGCTTTCAGCGTTTGCGGCAGCGCAAAGACGGGAGCAGCTCCTCTGAATAGGTTTTAAGTTGGAGTGAAGGGTTCTGTGGATTGAGAAGCGGTCCGGGGTTAAGGTTTATGGGGTCAAGCAAGTCCAGCTTTTTCTTGAAGCGCGACAGTTATCGAGGCGCCAGCCGTCTCTCCCTCTCCCTCGTCCTTTTCGTTCCTCTTTCCTTGCTTTTTGCGGGTGAGCTTGCGGCGCAAGAGTCTGCAAATCCGTCGGAGACACAGTTTCAGACCGCTGCGAAAGGACGTACCCCCGCCCCCCCAAGTCCCCAAGGCGCCGCCCGGCGTGTCTCATCGGCGGTGTCACCTTCACTGGTTGCCTTCGAGGAAGGCCAGCTTTCGATCAATGCATCGAACGTCTCATTAGCAGAGGTACTGTTCGCGGTCCGCTCCGCGACGGGGGCGGATATCGATATCCCGGTGAATGCGAATTCCGAGCGTGTGACCGCGCAACTCGGCCCGGGCCCGGCCCGGAAAGTGCTTTCAGATCTCCTCGGCTGGTCGAACTTCGACTACATCATCCAGGGTGCAGACGACGATCCCCTCGCCGTACACAGCATCACGTTGATGGAACGCATCAAGGGCGGCGCAAATGCTTCGGGTCCAATCAGTGCTTCCTTGACAGGCAGAACGGGCTCTGCTGCTCCTCCTCGGCCGGATCCAGAGCCTGCTGCCGCGTCGATGAACGAACCGGGAGCCGCTGCAGAAAGCCATCAAGACCAGCCTGCTGCAGCAGGGGACAATCTGGAAGCCCCGCCGCCAGCGCAGCCCAAGGGCACGAACATTCCGCCAACAATGCCGTGGGGCACGGGCTCCGCCGCGGGCAAGTCACCTTCCGACATGGCGCAAGAACTTCAGCAGATGTACCAGCAACGCCGCGTGATGCAGGAACAACAGAATCAAGCCACCGGTCAGCGCTCACCCTGAACTCTAAGGTCTGTTCCAGCCAGTAGCACTAGCTCGCGAGATCCGCGCTACACTGCAATCCCGCAATCAGAGTCTTGATAACAGCCGGAGAGCATTTTCCCTATAGACTCTACGGAGGACCTCATCCGGCAAGAACAGTCCATAGATATTCCACCGTCCCTGGCGCGAAGCGTGTGACGGATATTCGAAGTATTCGTCCTTCGTTTCGAGAAAACGATAGTGCTGGCGGTACATATTCACTTCGGGAATGAGGTCGGTACCGAACAGGATTCGATCGGAATATTTGATAAAAAACTCGCGAGCCGTATACGGCTGGCGACCCAATTCTGCGCAACGGGCCCCAATATCTACGTGCAGATTCGGATTTCTGTCGAGCAACTGACTGACATAGGCCAAATCTTCGGGATGTTCCGCCACGTGCGCGCCAACGAAGGTCGTCTTCGGGTGGCGGGCAATTACGCGGTCGCGCTGAGCCAGCAGTTCCTGTTTTCCATAGTTCGAACCATAGTAACTCCACTCCGGATGCGCAGCCAGTTCCTCGTAGCGTTCGTTCTGCGCGTCGATGGGCAGGAAAAACGCATCCGGGTCTGCGATGTGGTACATGACGGGCACGCCCAGTTCGGCTGCCTTCTCATAGACGGGATCTAGGCGCTCGTCGTCAATGCGCAACAGCGACCCGGTGCTATCCTGGACTGTGGTGCCCAAGTCCTTCCAGATTTTCATGCCACAAGCGCCACGTGCGACGAGCTGTTCCAGGCGCTCTACGCAACGCTTGAAGAATCCGGGCTTCTGCACGTCACTCCAATCCATCCAGCCGTAGGTAGCGAATCGGTGCGGGTCGGTTGAGCGGAATTTATCGATGACTTGCAGCGCTTTCTCACCCGTGTACATCGTGATGTTGACGATTCGCTCGATTCCACACTCGTCCATCACCTTCAGCACTTGATTTGGATCTTGTGCGTCGAGATGATTGTGATAGTCGATCACCGGAAATTTCGGGCGAAGGACTTCATGCTCTGGTCGCACGAGCATGGAGCGCGGACGAAAGTCACTCAACCGCAGATCGACGTCCGCCTTTGCTGTTACCATCGCCACAAATGGATCTTCACTCTTCGCGCTCATCGCCTCTCCTTGGTTGCTCCTCGATGATACTAACAAATCGCCGCACCATTCCTTTGGCTTGCAGTAGAATCAGAAAAAACTCGTTTTGTCTCCGTACCAGTTCGCTGCGCTCCCAAGGAGCTTCCATGAAGACATTTCGCCTGATGTTCATCGCGTTGCTCGTGAGCGCGCCCTCACTCTTCTCATCGCCGGTAAAGGGCCAATCTGGTTATCTCTATAGCGAACAGCCCGGAAAAGCCACGGCCGAATTCGGGAATTCGAAGATCATCCTGAAGAACTCCATGCTGGCAGCCGCTTGGCGTATTGAAGGCGGCACGCTGGGGCGGGGAGTTTTTTCCGTAAATCAAGGAGCTGGCGGCGAAACAATGTTGGACGAGCCATTCACGATCGTGTTTGCGGACGGCAGAAACCTGAAATCGTCGGCTATGCAAATGCCGGACCTGCCAATAGTCAAAGATCTCGGCCCAAATCCGGCCGCTGCGCGTCTCGAGGAGCACTTTCCCGGCAAGCGGGTGGTCCTGCACTTGGAGGACAAGACTTCGAAATTGTCTGCCATCTGGATTGCGGATCTGCGGGACGGCGACAATTATGTCCGCCAGCAAATCTCGCTCTCGTGCGCAAACGAGTGCTCTATTCGTGAAGTTCGCCTTTTCGACTTCACCGTCCCAGGGGCGCAGGTCGTTGGGAGCGTGAAAGGCTCGCCCGTCACCTTCGGCAACACATTCCTGGGCTTTGAGCATCCGTTGAGCCGTTGCGCCGTCGAAGGCCGGCGTGCCTCCTGTTTCATCGAACGGGAATTGCCATTGAAGGCCGGCCAGTCCGTCGCATATTCGTCGGTGATCGGCGTCGCGCCGCCTGGCCAGATGCGTCGTGCTTTCCTCAACTACCTCGAGCGCCAGCGCGCTCACCCTTATCGCCCTTTTCTTCACTACAACTCCTGGTACGACATCGGCTACGGCAACCGCTATGACCAAGCCGCTGCTCTCGACGTGATCAATACGTTCGGCAAAGAACTACATGAGCAGCGTGGCGTTCAACTCGACTCGTTTATGTTCGACGACGGCTGGGACAATACTCACTCGCTCTGGAATTTTGATTCCGGCTTTCCCTACGGCTTCACTCCTCTCAAATCTGCTGCGGCCAAGTACAGTGCTGCACCGGGAATCTGGCTGTCGCCATGGGGCGGCTATGACAAGGCAAAGGAAGAGCGGCTGAAATACGGGAAACAAGAGGGATTTGAGACGAACGAGGGCGGGTTCGCGCTATCTGGGCCTATTTATTTTGCTCGCTTCCGTGCCGTCACACTCGATTTCATTCAAAAGTACGGAATCAATCAGTTCAAGATCGACGGCACCGGCAACGTAAACAGCGTCTTTCCCAAGAGCGAATTCGACAGCGACTTCCACGCGGCGATCAGCCTCATTGAAGAGTGGCGCCGGCAGAAGCCCGACATTTTTGTGAACCTCACCACCGGCACCTATCCCTCGCCTTTTTGGCTGCGGTATGCCGACTCGATCTGGCGCGGCGGCGAAGATCATAGTTTCGCCGGTGTCGGTCCCTGGCGCGAAAAGTGGATTACCTATCGTGACGCCGACACGTATTCCGGCATCGTCAAGCAGGGGCCACTCTTTCCACTCAATTCACTCATGCTCCATGGCATTATTTACGCGCGGCAAGCCGAGCATCTGGGCGATGATCCTGAACATGTTTTTCCGCATGAAGTTCAAGACTACTTTGGCACAGGCACGCAACTGCAGGAGATGTACATCACGCACGCGCTGCTGACTTCTGCCGATTGGGACACGCTTGCGGAAGCAGCAAATTGGTCGCGCAGGAATGCTGGCATCCTTGTCGATACGCATTGGGTCGGAGGAGATCCCGGGAAATTGGAGGTCTACGGCTGGGCGGCGTGGTCGCCAGAGAAGGGAATTGTAACACTACGCAATCCGAGCGATAGGCCGCAGTCGTTCTCGCTTGAGGCTGCGATGGCTTTCGAGCTCCCTACGGATGCTCCGCGGCATTACACAGCGCACTTTCCCTGGAAGAGGGATACGCAGAAGCCCGCCTTCCCCCTTGTGGCGGGCGAGCCTCACATCTTCGAACTTCAACCATTTGAGGTTTTGACGATCGAGGCCAGCCCGCAGCCCTAACCACGTTGGCTTTCGTTTGTATACTTATTGTTTCTTTTTCTTTCCTTTCCGGGTACACTCCTGCCGAAGGCCCGACCTATGACTATGATTCGCGGCATTAGCGGTACCGGATATCTCCGCCCGTATCTGACTTCAGGCTTGAGTGCCATAGCTGTTCTCATACTCGCTCTCGCTGGGTGTCAATCCAAGAAGAACGAGCCACAGGCTCCTGCTGCAGCAGCGCCAAAATCGAGCATTACGGTAAGCACGTCGTCCAACGAAATCACCGTGCGGACGCCCACGGCCGAATTTCACCTCTCTTCCGTAGGAGCATTGTCGGCAAAACTCCTTGGCGCAAGCGCGGCCGCAGCGGCAGCTACACTTGACGTGTCTGTTTCCGAGCCGGCGCAGATTGTCACGATTGCCAAGAAGGAGCACTTCGGAGTCCAAGTCGATCTCACTACCGCCAAGGTAGCTAATGCGGCCGGCAAACTCGGTTCACTGGGCAAGCAAGTCAGTGTTACCGGAACGGTCCCTGGCACCGATGTGAGTGAAACACTCCTTCTGGAGGTCTACGACGATTTTCCCAACCTCGCGCTGCTCTCCGCCCAAATCCAGAACAACGGACACACCGAGATTCCGCTGGACAGAGTCACTTTGCAACGCCACACCTTCGCAGCGCAGGAAAGCTCAGCAAAAACCGTGTCTCCGTTGTGGACCTTCGAGGGTTCAAGCCTCCATTGGGGCAAGGATGAAATCTTCCCGGTTCCGGCGAAGTTCGCGCAAGAGAATCCGTTCGGCGCCCCTGTGAAAGTGAAAGACGATCTCGGCCACGTGGGTGGCGGAATTCCCGTGGTGGCATTCTGGTCTAGGAACGTCGGCGAAGCCATTGGCCATATCGAAACAGTTCCGTTCGTTCTTTCCGTGCCAGTGCAAACCACGAAGGAAGGCCAGGTCGAAGCCGCGGTCAGCATTCCAGCCAACTCCACGCTGAAGCCGGGCGAAGTCTTTTCGACTCCTCGGACTTTTCTCTCCATCTACACCGGCGATTTTTACGAACCGCTTCAGATGTGGTCCGACGCAATTGCAAAGGAAGGTCTCACCAAGCCCACGAATAACAATGAGAATTACGCCGTCGCGTGGTGTGGCTGGGGCTACGAATTTGCCGTCACGCCCAAGCAAATGCTGGACACGATTCCGAAGCTCAAGGAACTCGGAATTCACTGGGCCACACTGGACGACGGCTGGTTCAACAATTATGGCGACTGGCAGCCGCGCGAGCCGGTCTTTGCGGGTACGGCTATGCAGGACATGGTCAAACAGTTCCACGATCAGGGTTTCAAGGTACAACTCTGGTGGCTGCCACTTGGGGTGGAAGACGGAAAATTCGGCTATGGCGGCCGCAAGTTCGTGACGTCCGAGGTACTAAAGCAACACCCGGATTGGCTCGTGCTTGACGAAGGCGGCAAACCTGCGCGCATGGCCCGTAATCTTGCGACGCTATGCCCCGCCGTGCCGGAAGTCCGCGAATACTACAAGCAAGTCACCGAGCGGTTTATCCGCGACTGGGGCTTCGACGGACACAAGCTCGACAATATCTACACTCCGCCGTTGTGCTACAACCCCAAGCACCATCACAAATCGCCATACGATTCCGTTTATGCCATGGGCGACGTCTACAAGACGATTTTTGAGACTACGCGCGCTCTCAAGCCGGACAGTGTCACGCAAAGTTGTCCTTGCGGCACTCCGCCCAGCCTCGCCTGGCTCCGTTACATGGACCAGGCCGTGACCGCAGATCCTGTCGGCTCCGTCCAAGTACGCCGCCGCGTCAAAATGTACAAAGCGCTTCTCGGCCCACGCGCAGCCGTTTACGGTGATCATGTGGAGCTCACCCGAATCACGGGTGCCTCCACCGACAGCGAACAAGATGTTGGCAGCGACTTCGCGTCTACGTTGGGCACCGGTGGAGTGCTCGGTACGAAGTTCACCTGGCCTGATTACGGACCGAAATTCAAGAATGTCTATCTAACTTCGCAAAAGGAAGCCCACTGGAAGCAGTGGATCAGTCTTTACAACGAGAAAATGCTGTCGAAGGGCGAGTTCCTGAACCTCTACACCTATGGTTTCGATGTACCGGAAGCATATGCCATCGCGAAAGATGGACATATGTTCTACGCCTTTTATGCGTCTCCTTCGGGGGATAAGCCCGCCGTCACGCCGTTCAACGGCGAAATAGAATTGCGCGGGCTCATTGCGGGGAAGGCGTATCACGTCACCGACTACGTGAACCATAAGGACATGGGGACGGTATCAGGGCCGGTGGGCAAGCTCAAAGTTCAATTCCCTGACAACCTACTCCTGGAAGCCGCGCCTGCACCCTGACGGTGGCAGCTGATCGAATTATCGAGCCGTTGGGCTGGGATTGAGTGGGCTGGTTGCGGCATGTTTACGTAGGAACTCTTCGCGATGGCGCACGTCTCGGAATGCTTCGGTACCGCCCGGCCGCGTGACGCACAAGGAACCCACGATATTTCCAAACTTCAGACACTCTTCCAATTTCCCGCCGCGAATGAACTTATGCACGAAGCCCGCATCGAAGCTGTCTCCTGCGCCGACGTGATCAGCCACGTCTACGACCGGCGGAAATGCCACCAAGCTCTCCTTGCCGGCCCGCGCGATTGCCCCTTGTGAGCCTCGTTTGATTACGACGGTTGGCACCTTCTGTGAAAGGATTTCCGCCGCCTGTTCCACCTTTTCCGTGCGCGCCAGCTTGCAGGCTTCCCTTTCATTTGGCAACAGAATATCCGTGTGCTTCAAAAGCAGGTGGATTTCCGTAGACCAGCGATCGTCCGGGTCATCGTTGGTGTCGAGTGAAGTAGTAAGGCCTGCTTCCTTGGCGCGCCGGAAAATGTCTATCAGCGAGGCCCGCATGCCCTTCTGTAGGAAGTACGACGATACGTGCAGATGCTTTGCGCTGAAGACATAGTTCAAATCCAGATCCTTGTCCGTCATTTCGAACATAGTCCCTGGGTAAGTCAGAATGTATCGCTGCTTCCGCTGGGGCAGAATGACCGACAATCCGGTGGTCTTGTTCTGCATTTTTTTTACGCGCGAAAGGTCCACTCCGCTCTCTCCCAGCCGCTTCACACAAATTTCGCCAAAGGGATCGGTGCCGATGCACGAACTGAAGCCCACTTTGTTTCCAAGCGACGAGAGATTATGGGCAAAGATCGCGGACGAACTCCCAAGGGTGATGCTGAGATCCTGAGCCAAGTGTTCACGTTCCAGGACTAATTCGGGCGGCAGGCCCGTCAGGATCAAATCCAGATTCAACTCGCCGATTACGCTTACGTCGTACGTTGCCACGGGGGGCTCCTCGTTAACCCAGAATCACTACGCGTGTCAGATTCTTCGGCTGGTCCGGATTCAGCCCTTTATGTAGCCCGGTAAAAAAGCCCATCGTCTGGCAAGGCACGACGAATGGAGCGAGCAGAGCAATTTCGTCCGCATCCAAATCCAATTCAAAGAGTAAATCCGTGGATTTCCGGATCTCGTCATTTGCACGGTTGCAGATAGCGACGATGATCCCACCCAGGTCTTTCATCTCTGAAAGCACCTCCGCTTCGGCGGTCTCTCCGGTTTCGCTGATAAAGAACGTCAGGCAAGTGGCCGGGCTCACGATCGCTTTAGGGCCATGCCGGAACTCCAAGGCATGGAAAAACTGGCTATACGAGCAGGACATCTCCATCACTTTCAGTGCCGCTTCGCGAGCGATGCCGTGAAACGCGCCCTGCCCCAGAAACACATAATCTGCGAACTCATGTTTCTCGACAAATGTACGCATGCGGTCGGCTATTTCTTGGATCTGCCTGGCGAACTGCACGGCCATTCTCTCGAGTGAACTGAGGAAAGTGGTCTTGCCTGCGCGGCATGCCGCCAGCACTTGCAAGCTCACCAGCATGCTCGTAAACGACCTTGTCATCACCGTGCTATTTTCATCCGCGGCTCGCAAGACGATCGTCAGGTCGCACTCTCGCTCCAACTCCGAGTTTTGGGCGCAAGTGATTCCGATAGTTGGGATGCGCAAGGTTTGCCGCAAAACGGCCGCGGCGCGGACCGCCTCGGACGTCTTTCCCGAACGCGAAATGACCACCGCCTGTTTCGGACTCGCGCCGACCTTTAACAACTCCGGGAAGAGGAGAATCTCCGAAGCAGGTATGGCCCTGGCCGGCTCGCCGGTGAGGGTGATCCAAGAGAGCGCCGCAGCCTCGGCCAAATAGAAACTGGTTCCGCAACCGACGAAGAGCCATTCTCTCGTCCCCGAATTGCGTGACAGAATCTCCGCTGTCAATCCGCTCTGGCGGGTTTCTGCGATCACGCTCTGCCACACCTCTGCCTGCGAGCGCAGTTCCTTCCAGGTGCTTGATTCCGCGTATGGTTTTTCGTTTAAGGTCATAGAGTTCTTTCTTGCCTCAAATTTCATTTAAACGAGCGTCACTTCCACATCCGCCTTCCGGAGGGCGGCAAGATCATGTTTCGAAATGCCCTTGTCGGTAATGGTTTCATGCACCGCGTTGGTCGGCAGGATCAAGGACATGCTCCTCCGCCCGAACTTGCTGGAGTCGCATACGACTACAGTTCGTCGTGCCGCTTCTGCCATTGCGCGATTTACTCGCGCCTCCAGCAGATTCGGAGTCGTCAATCCGTAACGCACATCGAATCCGTCCACCGCCAAGAACAACAGGTCCGCGCTCAGCTTCTTCAACGACTCTTCTGCCAGCGGCCCGACCAGGGAGTAGGAATTCCTCCGCAGGGTGCCCCCCGTTAAGATGACTTCGACCGGACTATCCGCCAGTTCCGCGGCAATATTTGTGCCGTTGGTTACGATCGTTAGATTCTGCTTGGTACGGCAAGCCCGCGCAATTGCCGTCGTGGTCGTGCCCGAATCCAGAATGATCACCTGGCCATCCCCGATCATTTGCGCGGCGGCGGCAGCGATGCGGCTCTTCTCCTGGCGATGCTGGCTTTCCTTCTCTTGAATGGAACTGTCGCGCAACGCTCCGGTTTTTAGCGGCAGAGCGCCCCCGTGTGTCCGCTCGAGCTGCCCATCCTGGTGCAGGAACTCCAGGTCTTTGCGAATGGTAATCAATGAAGTGTGGAAGCGCCTGGCGAGTTCCTTCACCAATACGCGCCCGTCTTCCTGCAGCATCTCGACGATGGCTCTGCGCCGTTCTTCGCTCAGCATGCCGCCTCATCCTCTTTCCGATTTCCGCAAGCGTAGGAATAGTGGTCGATCACTTCCAGAACCTTGTGCCTGATCAAATCCTCGGGCCGGTTTGTTAAGCGGCCGTCGCGAACCGCCTCTGCCTCTTGAGGCAGATATTGGCTGAGGAGCGAAAGCGGTGCGGGATTCGTGGTTAGGTTTGCAATGAGCCGCTGAACTGCGGTTGAGACCTTAGGGAGAGGCCAATAATAGCGCACGCGATCGCTGTAGCTGAATCGCCGGGCAAACCGCATCTCCTCGTTGCCGCCATGATAGTAGCCCTTCCAGTAGACCGGATTTTGGAGCATCGCATCTTCCAAAGCCTGCTGCACTCCCGAGGCTGGTATGTCCGCCCGCGCGCAAATCATCTCTTTCTCGATCGCTTCCAGGGCGAAAATGGCCTCACGAAAGGCAAACGTCAGCCACGGTCCGACTTTGAGAATAGCGAAATGGTCTTTGACCATCTGCCGCAGAGCACCCGTTGTCTGGTAATCCGTTGAATGCGCCTCGTACACTCCAGACCAGCGCTGCGCGCCATACCGAGAAAGGGCTTTAGCCTTTTTCGCATCATAATGAAAAACGGTTGCATCGCCAAACTCGACGCCAGGCTGAACCACTATCGCGACCACGCGTTTCCATGCCTGTCCGAGCCCACGCCGTTGGAATGCGCCTTCGGCTTGGTCCAACGTGCGGCCTAGATTCTTGCAAATCGTCACTTGTGGAGCTTGAGCTCCCGATTGCTCCCCACCAGGAATAGGGACTTCCGTCCCGATCACATATCGTGGCGCCGCAACGGAACCTCGCATGCTCTGAAATGCAGCCTCGGAGGCTTCGCACAATTCCGCAGCACGTTCGTTGACAACTTCTTCGGCCAGGGGCTCATTCTCTGCGACGCCATCGTCGGCGCATGGCATGCTGGTATCCAGGTGAATCTTGGTGAATCCAGCCCGCACATACTCTTGAACGAGTTCGCGAGCCTTCTCCATCGCCGCTTTGCTGCTGGTATTCCTCCACACATGAGGTCCGAGGTGATCGCCGCCGAGAACCACGCGATTCCAGGGCATCTTCATCGATCGCGCGATCTCTTGTACGAACTGCACAAAATCCTGCGGAGTCTGCCCGGTATATCCGCCAAACTGATTCACCTGATTCGAAGTCGCTTCGATCAGGAGCAAGCTTCCGTCGCGTTTCGCCTGCAGCATCCCTGCTTCCAGTACGAACCGGTTCGCGGAGCAGATGGCAAAAATGCCGGTAGCTTTTCCTTGGCGGTTGGCTTTGAGAAGACGTTCCAACTCCACAACCGCATGCTGAGAGTTCGACTTGGACTGCGTTGTCACGAATGCCCTTTGCCTTTTCCGCGTAACGGTTTTTTCGACGTCGCTTCACCGACCGCCGCAAACCACGGCTGTGCCGCTTTCAAGCATTGGTTCACATTTTCTATGTTCCGGGTTCCCGTGGTCGACAGCCAATCTTCCAGTGCGCTTGTGCCGCCTTTCACGAAAACCGGCACTCCGTCTTGCCAGGTGGCGCGCCCGCAGAGCACGCCGCAGAAGGGCGCTTTTGCCTCAGCCGCTAACTCCAGTCCGAACAGAAAGGTTTCGTTGCTCACGCCTTCCGACAAGTATATAAACGGCACGGTCGCGGCAGCAGCGGCTGCTCGGTAGTGCGCGAGAGCTTCAGTTCGGTTGGACAGTGTCTGACCGGCAGTAATCGGCGCCCCCTCAACAAATCCCAGGTTCACCGGCATTCCCACCTTTAACACGTCAACTCGGTACTGAGGTTGCGAAAACTCTGCCATCCCCTGCGCTACGACCATTGGCTTCAACTTTGCGAACTCCGCACCTTTGTCGTCCAATCCTTCGGCATAACTCACCAACTCCAGAAAAAAGGGTACGTCAGCCTCGCTGCACTCTGCACCGACGCGCTCCACAAACGCGTGCTTGGCATCGACAATGTCGGCTGGGCTGGTACTCGAGTAGTACAGCAGCAATTTCACGCAGTCTGCGCCTGCGGAAACTAACCTGCTTGCCGACCAACGATCCAGCAAATGCGGCAGTCTTCCAGGCACCGCCTTTTCGTACCCGGTTTTTTCGTATGCCAGCAATAGTCCTGCCTTCTTGCTCTTCCGTTTCGCTGCCGGTAGCCCGTATTCCGGGTCCAACAGGATCGCACTGGCATGCGGGGTAAGCACCTGGCTTACCACCTCTTTGAATTGCACAATCTGCTCGCCGGGCACATCGTTTGGTTCGCAGCCTATCGCATTGGCAAAGAGCTTCTTAATGGCGTTGCGTTGGTCGATCGCCAGGGCAGCAATCACACCTCGTGAATCCGCGACGGCCTGAAGCCGCTTCTTTTTGCCCTCTGTGACCCGAAAACTCATTTAGGACTATCTCCGGCCCAGACCACCGCGCCGCGTTCGATCGGCGGCAACACAAACTGTACGTTCTCCCCTTTGGCTTCTCCATGAACGGTTTGTGCCTCTCCCAGGAAGGGAAGAAAAGTCAATGTGTTCCCCCAAGTTGCCGGAACTGTGACCTGCACCTTAGCTGGCGCCGGCACGGCGATCTTGTTTGGTTCAAGACCGCTAAAATTGGCCAAGAAGATATGCGGGCGCCCATTCACTCGGCCGAAATTCGTCGCTACCGTCGGCGGCGCGTCGATGCGAATGTCGGTTTTGACCGCCACGGCAGACAAAAAGTCGGCTGGAGGAATCGCCGATGGGAAATTATGCTCCAACGTCTCAAAATAAGTGCTTATGGAATCGGAATTGACGTGCAACGTTTTTGCCTGCGCAGGAAGTCCGGCGGGCTCTTTTCCGATAACCACAACTTTTCCGCCTGTCTTCAAAAAAGGCTCCAGATTTCGTTGTTCACTCTCACTCAGGCTTAGCACGTTCGGCAGCACAAGGCATTCTCCATGGAACTTTCCAAGCGTGCGTGGGGTAACCACCTGAAATTCTCGATGCGCTTGCAGCAGTGCTACTAAAGCTCCCCGATAGGTGTCTAGAAACAATTTTGGCGAGTAGTCCCGGCTCTTCGGCGAGAAATACACTCCCACTGGTTGCATAGGCTCGCGAGGTTTATACAGCGTGTCCTGATTCTTTTCAATCCACACAAAGATTTGTTTCCGCGTCTCCGGGTCGTTGGAACCCGCCATGCTGTGTCCAGGCGCGTCCCAGAAATTCGCGCCAGTCATTACGATTGAGCTGGCGAGATTCTTCATCGCCTCCCGCTTATCAACGCCTTTGTTCCCGTCCCACGAGTAATTTAGAATCCAGGTCGCCTTGCCTTCCGCAAACGCGCGGAACGACAGCATCCCTGCCTGGTAGAGGAACCAATCCGCCAGCGTCCGCGACGCGGCCATGTGCTCACCGTTTCCAAACTCGTATTCGTGCGCAATCGCGTCCACCACTCCATATATCTGATACACATCGGCGCCGACAACCGTGGCTTCACGTTCGATTCCCGGATAGATTTCCGGAATCACCATAATGTCGGGTTTCACTGATCGCGCGGTGTCGCGAATCTCGCGCATGAATTCCGTCATCGTATCGATTCGGAAATCGATCCATTTCCGGAAGTTCGGATCATCGAAATCGCCGATCTTCAACTCTTTCTTCGCGTCCAATCCGGTTTTCGCGCGAAACGCCGCGACCGTGGCATCGTCAAAACTGGCCCACGAATCTTCCCACCCGTCGAAGTGCGTCATCCAGTACGGAATGTCCACGTAAATTCCGTCAATTCCCGTCCCGGCGATCTGCCGCACCCGCTCCATGTACGTTTTGCGCCAATCCTTTGCGTATGGACTGATCCATACGTCCTCGTCACCCGGTGCGATCCAGAATGCAGCGCCCGACGTGAATAAGGCGGGCTCGCCCGTGATCTTTCGCTGAACCCACTCCGGATGATCCTTCATCACGGAGTGCGGCGCGTTGTCCGCATGGGCCGTAATGCATTCAGTCCCGGCGATGTACACAAAGGCGCGGTTGCCCGCATGGTGCGCTGCAACCGCAACGGCTCGAATCGCCTTTAGCTTTTCTGTCGGATCCAGATAGCTCTCGTACCGCCCAGGAATGTCGTTGTCGACTTCAATCCCGAATACGTGCGAATTTTGCGCGTCGCGTACGATCGTGTCCGCGTTTCCAGTTTTCAGTCCGTAGGCGCCAATGCGAACCGTGTGTGTCCAATTCTGCGGGACGTTGACCTGCGCAGGCGTCAACAGCGTGGCACACCCAACGAAGAACAGGGCAGGGAATAGGAGTGTTGGTTTCATCAGGTTAATCCGCCTGTCTCGTCCGAAACGTTTAACCCTTCTGTCGGCCGCAATGTCAGACTTCCGTCGTCATTGAGCATTTGGTGGCAGGCCCAACGCACAGGAAAGCGTCTGCCCTTTGCTTCGATCTCCGTCCTTAAGCGCAGCCCTTGCCATTTCGTGCCCTTTGGAAGCGGCAACAGCGCCTGCCGAACGCGTCCCGGCAGCGGATATCCGGGATCGAGCGACCCGGCCACAAGCTCCTGGCCTGCTTCGGAAACGATGCTGATTCTTAGCACTCCGGGTACTCCAGCGATTCCGTCATTCACAAACCCGATGATTAGTCCGGGCTCGCCGCGTTCTTCGTAAGTCCACACCCACGACGGTCGTACGCGATAGCCGATGGACTTCGCCAGCGAATCGAGCGCGTGCGGATACACATCGTAATACCGCTGCAGCCCCGCCGCAGAAATCCGATGCCAGTTCCAAAGTGAGAAGTATGACGCGCCGACATCGCGTGCATGAGAAATCACATTATCCGAATAGGTCAGGCCCTCGTCGATCTTCAGGCTTTTCGGCGAACCGTCCGACATGCCCACTTCGACTGATGCCGCTGTCCACGGCGGCCGGTTGCTCAACGCCTCAATCTGCTCGTTCTCAATGAAGATTGTGTCGGTTCTTAGCCAATCCCCGTGGCGCAGAGTCCGATCCACGAGCTCCGAATTTCCCACTTTGCTGAAATCCGGCTGTGTGTTCGTCACCAGCGGTGTTTTCTTCCAATGTTCGGTCTGCACCTGGAACATCTTTACGAAGGCGTTCTCCGCGGTGCTGTAATCCGGATATGGATTTTTCTCCAGCGGCCAGGTGTGCCCCTCTCCCCAGAAGCCATACATGAACGTGTCGACATACTCCACATCGTTGTGGCCGTCATATTCAGCGGCCAGCAGGCCAACTAACTCTTCGAAGGCTTTCTGAAAATACGGGTCGTCACAACGAGGTTCTTCTCGTTCTCGTTTCTGCCAGGAACCCAACTTCACCATCGGTACTTTTGCGCGCAGGAACTCCGGGAGGGCATAGCCTTCGATATCCGGATTACTGATCATCACCCGGAAGGCAAGGCGTTTGCCGTATTGCTTGGCGAGAGCGAACGAAGTCTTCCAGATTTCGTTTGGCTCGAGCTTCCCCGGCCGCTGCTGCACGTCTTTCCAGTTCACGCGGATGTAGAGAGTCGTTCCCAGCGAGAATTTGGCGAGCGCCTCGAGTGCGTTCTCCGTGCTTATCCCCGCAGGACGCAGCAGCTCTGTCTCGTCGCAGAGATAAGTCACCAATCCCATGCCGTAGTTGTGGACCATTCCTTCGGCGGGTGTCAGCCCCATCACCACGTTCCAGCTCGGGTACACATCGGCAGGGAAGGGTCCTTGGTTCAACCGGTCCTGAACCGCGGGCCCCGGCCCGAAATCATACTTGTCGAAGTTGTGCGGTGGGACGTAAGCCGCTGCTGCGCCGACGAATCCCGCCCGTATGAAGTCGCGTCGTTTCATGTGTGGACTCAGACCTAAAATTGAAACCGCAACCCAAATTGCGTGTGCCGCGGTATGCTGCCGGGCGCCGTCGACGTGACATAGCCGAAGGTATCGCCCCCGAATCCCAAGTCTGGAAACGCGAACCGCGGAGTATTGGTGAAGTTGAAGAATTCTCCGCGAAACTGCAGCAGCATCCCTTCTCGAATCTTGAATTCCTTGCTGAACGACAGGTCCACGTTGTGGATTCCGTCACCACGCAAGGTAGAGAAATAGCGCGGCGCATCACCAGGATTCTGGTCTCCGGGATCTGCAAAACACGCAGAGTTGAAAACCGAGGGATTACCCGAGCCGTTGAGGAAATTGGCGGCGGCTTGATGATAGTTGATGCCGCTCGACAATTGGTTGCAACTGACGTCTGGTCTCTGATTCCCATCCGCCAGCCGCGGTTGCGCCATGCCAATCGGCAAAGGTTGGCCCGTCTGGTAGGTGAGAATTGTGGAGATCGACCAGCCTCCAACTACCGCGTTCAGGAAGCGGTTCATATCCCGGCCGATCCACAGACCGCGCCCGACCGGCACATCGAAAATTGCAGCTAAGACAAAGCGGTGCGTGGCATCGTTCGCGCTGATCGCGTGTTCAAGATTCAAACGATCAAGTTGTTGGGGATTGCCGAGATCCAGGTTTCCAACAAACGCGTTGAAGCCAATCGAAGAATCGTCTGTCGACTTTGACAGCGTGTAATTTCCTTCAAAGCTGATGTAGTGGCTCTGTCTCTTCTGAAACCGAATTTGCATCGAGTTGTACCAGGAGTTCGCCCCAAAATTAGGCAAGCCTTGAAACGTGCCGTCGAATTGCGGGTAGGGACGAAGCAGATTGATCAAAGGGACTTGGTCCAGGTTGTACTGCGATGCTGGTTCGTTAAAGATCGCGTTCGATCCTTGGAAGAAGGGCTGAAACGGATTGTTGACTGCTTGATAGATGTAGTTCGATACGCAGCTGTTATCGTCACACGTTGGGTCGGCGTGGAGTTGTTGTGATATTTGTGCAAGCAAGCTTGAAGAGATGAAGTTGCGGTTTCGCGTGCTCGAATACCCGCCCCATGGCAGATGCGTGCTGCGGTTCGCGGAATAATCCACTCCAATCGTGATTTGTCCCGGAAACAAATGCTGGATTCCCAGATTCCACTGGTAGATATCCGCATTTCGAGCCCGCTCCGTGCCGAGGTTGTTTGAATTGTCGTAGCCCCACATGGCCAACGCACCATAGGTTTGGCCTTGTGGCTGAGCAATGCCCAGAGGAAACGGGTTCTCCAGAGTCGCAAACCGTGATCCGAAGTTATCCGTAGTGAAGAGCACCGGGTCACTTGCGGAATAAGCTGTTCCCGGATACTGGAAGTTTGTGGCTGGGCTCAAGCCATAGTAAATTCCGGCCCCGCCGCGCAGAACTGTGTTGCTGGCCACCGACCACGCGAAGCCAACCCTGGGCGCGATGTTATTTCGATCGGTCGGCACACTGCGATATAGCCCACCCTGATTCGGGAATAACGTCGTTCCCTTTAAATTGACGGGCACTGTTGCCGTCAACGGGTTGTTCGGATCCGGCAAGTCGACGGTCACGCCTGTATCGCCGCTGAAATCGCTATACTGCTGGCGGTTGAAGCGCTCCGTGTACGGCGAACTCCATTCGTACCGAAGCCCCAGGTTCAGGGTGAATCTAGGCGTTATCTTCCAGTCGTCCTGAACATAAAAAGCTGTCTCCATCGATTTGTCTGCGACGGTCGGCAGCACATTGATCTGGCCATAGTCGCCGAAGCCCATGAGGAGTGACGCGAAGGAATTGCCCTCGTTGGTTCCCGAAAATGCTGGGTTTTCTGCCGTTACATTCTGCGCGAAGTGGAACAGTCCCGTGGGATAGTTGGGCTGCCAGAAATTGTTGAAGAATTGCCGTTGTTCGAAGCCAAACTTCACCGTGTGCGTGGATTTCACCCACGACATGGCCATGGAATAGCTGTATAGAGTGTGGGCGAAGTCCGTGTCCGTGCAGCATTGCGTGTACATGGACAGCCAATCGTTTGTGGGGTCCAGAACAATGGCCGGCATTCTCTGCAGCCCATTCGCTCCTCCCAAAATCGATGGGAAGCCGGCTGCGGTGTAGTCGGGAAAATTCGAGTGTACCGGCGCGACTACGCGGTCGACTGCGAACCGGCTGGTCAACAACATCGTCGGCGCTACAGACCAGTTGTGTTCGATTCCGACGTTGTGGACATCAATTGACGACACTTGGCCGTCGTTGAAATCTTCGCTTGCCAATACGTATGGAACGTCGTATTCGCTGTGCGCCTGGCTATACCTTATCGCCAGCCGCTGCTTGTCATTAAAATGATGATCAACTTTGACATCGAATTGATGCGAGGGCTCATTCGTTACGATCGAAGTTCGGAAATTATCAATTGGGCCGGGTTGATTGGGTTCCGGATAAAGCTTCAACAGTGCCTGGCCGATCGGATCGATCAATGTGGAATCGATTTTATTTCCAGAAATCGCGGTGCGAGTACAGGGCTGGCTTGGATCTGGATCGGCAATACATTGGAAGGGATTGTAAATTTGCTGCAGACTGCCGTCCGCGTTGAACGTTTGCGAGAAATCACCATTCCGTTCCAGGTCGGTAGGAACTGTACCCTGAATGTTTACCGGGTTGTGCTGCCGCAATCCCTCAAAGTCGACAAAGAAGAAAGTCTTACCTTTCTTAATCGGACCTCCCAGCGAGAATCCATACTGATCACGCACGTGATCCGGTTTGGAGACCCCACTGGCATTGTTGAAGAAGTCGTTTGCGTCGAGTGCGGAACGCTGGCCAAACCACCAGCCGCTGCCATGAAATTGGTTTCCGCCTTCTTTGAGAACCATATTCACTACGGTCCCGCCATTGTTCCCGTACTCCGCTGAAAAGCTGTTGTTCTCTACCTTGAATTCCTGGACGATTTCCACCGAAGGCTGATAGTAGACGTTCGTCGTGCCGCCTTCGCCTTGCTCTGGTGCGCTAGTCAATGCCCCGTCAAGGCGCACCTCGGCGGTCGAGTTTCGCTGTCCGTTTGATACGAAATTGGTTCCAGATGGATAAGAGTCCTGAGTTCCCGATCCAGTCGTCTCCGTCACGCCTCCCGCCAGGAATACCAAGCCGAACATGCTGCGATTAATTAGGGGAATATCACGGACATATTCGTTGGTGACGTCGGTTCCGAGCGCGGCGTTGCCCGTGTCGAGCAATGGCGCCTGCTCCGTGACCGTCACGCTTTCCGCAACCTGCCCCACCGTCAACGTGAAATCCAGCGTGGCCTGCTGGCTTACTGCAAGCACCAATCCCTTTTTCTCGGTGGTTGCAAAGTTCGGTGCCTCCACCCGGATCGTGTAGGTTGCCGGGCGTATTCCCGTGAAAACGTAAATACCTCTTGCGTCGGTGACGAACGAACTCGAAACGCTCGTTGCCTCATCCGTCAGAATCACTTTCGCGCCGGGTACTACCGCCCCAGACGGATCCGTTACCACCCCGGTAAGTTGCGCCGTATATGTCGACTGCGCTTCGACCGGCGGTACCGTGACTATACTTGCCAACAAAATACTGAGAATGACCGCGAGCCTCAGGACGAGGTTGCGCTTGGAAAGCTCCATCCCACACCCCCTAGGTCCCTGACATGCGTTTTTCGAGGTTGCACTCCGCACCGGGCCTGCTTTCGATTTCTTTCTTTTACTTTCTTTTTGTTATCTTGTCAACGACCTGCCTCACACTCGTTCCTTCCCCCGGTTTGCAGTTCTTCCTGAAAAACTTCGCTTGGCAATTGCACTGCTTGTGCTACTTTTTGTGCTTGAACCGCTGTGCAACAGAAGGAGAAGAGAAATGAAGCCTCATCCGGGCAGGTCTTCGCTTGTCGCCATGTTGGCGTTGTCACTGCCGCTGTTTTCAGCGGTGGTCTCCGCTCAGGAAGCCAAGCCGCCTCATTGGACCTACGGGGGCGAAGAGGGACCCTCAGCCTGGGGCAAATTGGATTCCGCCTATGCCACATGCTCTATCGGCCATACACAATCCCCGATCGACATCAAAGGTGCGAAACCCGCGGACTTACCCGCCCTAAACTTCGATTACAAGGCTGTCCCGCTGAACATCATCGACAACGGCCACACCATCCAGATCAATTATCCCGCCGGCAGCACACTCACGGTCGGCGACAAAACCTACACCTTGAAACAATTTCATTTTCATCATCCCAGCGAGGAGCACATTAACGGCCGTGGTTTCGCCATGGTGGCCCACCTTGTTCACGCAGACTCGAGTGGCAACCTTGCCGTCGTCGCCGTGCTGCTCGCGCAAGGCGAGGAAAATCCACTGATCGCCACACTATGGAAGAATCTGCCCGCGGAGAAGGGTAAAGCCGTGGATGTTCCCGGAGTTACTGTCGACATGAACAAGCTCCTTCCGGCTGACCATGGCTATTACACCTTCGCTGGCTCGCTGACCACACCGCCATGTTCGGAGGGTGTCACCTGGTACGTCCTGAAACATCAATCACCCGTGTCAGCCGAGGAAGTTGCGGCATTCGCGAAGATTTATGCCAAGAACGCGCGGCCTATCCAACCGACCAACGGCAGACAAATCCGCGAAACTAAATAACCAGGCACAGAGGCCGGATCTGGCGGATTCAGATTCGTAGCCTTGGCTTTGACCTATGCGTATCCTCTTAGCGGATGACCAGAAAGAGATTCGGCTGCTGGCTGTGAGCCAACTCCAGCGCGACGGTCATTCCGTCGTTGCACTCTCGGATGGCCCCGAAGTATTGGCCGAATTTAATCGCGGCGGTTTCGACATGCTTCTTCTGGATGAGAGCATGCCCACGATGAGTGGTGTCGACGTCCTCCACGCGGTTCGCGCCACAGAAAAAGGAAAACGCCAGATCATCGTGGCGGTCACTGGATACAACACCGAGCAAGACCGCCGCCGTCTCACTCGCGAAGGGTTCGACGGCGTGATTGGTAAACCTTTTCGGTTGGACCGTCTCGACGCGACCCTTCGCGAGATCGTCAGCTCTCGCGCATTACCGGGAGCTGACGTGTCGCGGCAACCCATTCCGTCGCAAGCGGCGACTTTCCAGGGTATTCTCCAGTCCGTTGGTGGCGATTCGAAGTTACTGCTCCACATGATTCGCGCGTTTCTCCGTGAGACTCCGAAGCGCCTCACTCTAATGGAATCCGCGGTGCGTCTGAAACGCGCTGACAAGCTTGCCTCGATCGCTCATGCGCTGAAAGGTTCGGTTGCCATTTTTGGGGCCGCAGCCGCTCAGCAGCTCTGCCAGGAACTGCAAGAACAGGGTCGCAAGAACGAAATCTCCGATGCCGCCCGAGCCTTCGACCTCCTCAAGGAAGAGATTGCGAAACTGGAAGCAAATTTGAGAGGATACGCGGGGCAGATCACCCCTTCCGCCACAAGGCGTAATAAGCCTAAGAGTGCGGGCTCGGCTGCGCGGCGCAAACCGCGATAAGTGTCGGCTTCCGCGACACCCGATCAACCGAATTGTTTCCGGAGAACGTGATGTCCGCCATCCTGGTGACCGACGACGATGCCACAACGCGCCAGATGGTGCGTGGCGTGCTGAAGAAGGCTGGTCACCAAATCGCCACGGCGCCCGACGGTGTTGCTGCTCTCCGCGCCATTCAGAAAAAACGTTTCGACCTTTTGCTCCTCGATATCTGGATGCCGAAGATGACCGGCCTTGGCCTGCTTGGCCACCTTCACGGAGAAAAATACATCCCCAAAATCGTCGTGATGACCTCCGATCAGACTTCCGACACGTTGCTTGATGCGCTCCGCGGACGTGTCTACCAGTACCTGAAAAAGCCGCTCGACGCGACCACGCTCCTCACTACTGTCGAAAATGCGCTCTCGACGAGCCCGGAGGTGCCCGCCATCGAAGTGGTCTCGGCCAACTCGCAGTGGGTCGAGTTGATGGTCCCTTGCGAGCGCTCCGTCGTCAGCCGTGTCCAAAGCTTCCTGATGCACATGGACGTAGACCTCTCTCCCGAGATCATCGAAAAAGTAGGCTACGCGTTTCGTGAGCTTTTGAATAACGCCATCGAATGGGGCGGTCGCCTCGATCCCAATCTCAAAGTCCGCGTCTCCTATATCAAGACCAAAAAAATGTTGATGTACCGCCTCGACGATCCGGGCCCCGGTTTTAAAATCGAAGACCTGAAGCACGCCGCGATCAATAATCCAGTCGATAATCCGATGGCTCACATGCAGGAAAGGGAAGCGAAAGGGCTTCGTCCCGGTGGACTGGGATTAATGTTGACTCAACAGCTTGTAGACGAACTCGTGTACAACGAGAAACGCAATTCCGTCGTTCTGATTAAATATCTTTAACACCACCTGACATTCGTCAACTCGTAGTAAACTACGCCGATTCTTTCGCTACTCAGTTCGGATTGATAAGGAGCATCGTTTATGTCAGCTGGCACCTTGACTGGCGCCGAATTCAAGAACCAATTGCGCGCGGGAACTCCCAAGCTGGGGATTTTTCTCAACGCGCATAGTCCCACTGCCGCCGAGCAGTTGGCGTTCAGCGGCTATGACTGGCTGCTGGTAGATTCCCAGCACGGCCCGATGGGTTACGAGAAACTCTCTGCCATGTTGAGCGGAATCTCGAATGGCGGCGCGAAATCTCTGGTGCGTGTCGGTGGCTACAGCGATCGTCCCGGCATTCAGCAGTCGCTCGATATCGGTGCCGATGGCATCCTCGTTCCATACATCAACAATGCCGACGAGGCACGCCAGGCCGTGAGTTGCGCCCGTTATCCAACCGCGGGTACCCGTTCCGTGTACTTCCCGCAGCGCAGCATGAATCGCGACGGTCTGCTGGACTATGCCGGCGCCGCTAACAACAACGTCATCGTCGCATTGCAGGTTGAGACCGCCGACTGTATCAAGAATATCGACGAAATTGCTGCCGTTTCCGGTGTCGATATTCTCTTCCTCGGCCAGAACGACCTCTGCATGTCCATGGGTCTCTATGAGAAATATGAATTCCCCCACATGTACACTTCGCCTGAACTGGGAGCTGCTACGGAAAAGCTCGTGAACGCTGCCCGTAAAAATAACGTGATCCTCGGTCTGTTCTTGTTTGGTACCGCACGGGTCGGCGAATTTCTCGACAAAGGCTTTCCCTTCATTAGTATCGGCAACGACTTGCACCATATCCTCACGCAAGCCGGTGCCTATGTGAAAGACGTCGAAGAAATTGCTAAGTCCAAAGGGAAATCTTGGACACGACGGCCGACCGCCCTGTTCTAGCCAACGTGGAGCTCTCCTACCGTACCTTGGGAACTTGTCTCTACCGGTGTAAATTACAACGTACCCGCTAGACCGCGAGGAACGATGGTTTCCAAGGAAAACTGGGGCAACCGGCCTTGGCGGGTGGATTTCCGGCCCCAACCGCACCAACAGCTTCCTGTCGTGGATTTCGCGGTTATCGGTGCCGGCTTCAGCGGCTTGGCTGCGGCCACGCGTCTGAAAATTCTTTCACCGGCTGAGTCGGTCGTTGTCCTGGAGGCCGAATCCATAGGCGCGGGCGCCAGCGGTCACACCGGAGGTGTCGCCCTTGCCGAGACTGCAGCCGGCGACCTTCCCGGCCTAGGCGACGTACTCTCTGGTTATCAGGAATTCATCGGCGAACTCAAGCTGAACACCGATCTTCATCTTCCTGGGTGTTACGAACTTGCGCGGACCAACCCTCTGCCCGACCCACCCTTTTGCTGGGACGATTCCGGCCCTCTCTGCGCCACCAAGGAGGTTCCTGGCGGCACTATTGATCCAGGCAAAACAGTTAGCGAACTGGCCCGCGCGGCCGAGCAATCTGGTGTGTGGATTCTTGAGAATTCTGTGGTGACCTCGGCGAATTTCGATAATCCCACACAAATCGAATTGCGCACGCCGGTTGGCTCGCTGGTCGCTCGTCGCGTCCTTTTTGCCACCAATGCCTTCGCGCTTGAATTGACGGGCATTCCAGGCCATCCGGCCTTCACCACTGCGGTTCTCACCGAGGTGCTCCCCGACGATATCCTTGGTCACATCGGCGTCGCCGACCGTAAGCCCTTCTATACCGTCGACCTTCCGTATCTTTGGGGCAGGCTCTACGGCAACGCGATCATGTTTGGTAGTGGCTTATTGTTCTTCGAAGATTGGCGCGACTTGTGCACCCTCGACATCGAGGCCGGCGATGCCCCCGAGGTCTTCCAGCGGCTCGAAGACCGGGTCCACAAACTTCACCCGGCACTTGCGAATGTGAAATTCACCCATCGCTGGGGTGGGCCCATTTGCATTTCCGACGATTGGAAGCCGGTCTTTTGCCGCCATCCTAGGAGCGAAAATGCGCTGGTTCTCGGCGCGTTTTCCGGCCATGGCGTTGCCCAATCCGTTTATCTCGGCATCTGGGCCGCCGACGTTCTTCTCGACCGGCGCGCCCTTCCCGATTGGAAATGATTTTTTGGGGAGGCAGCCCGGCTCCGCTTCACGCCAGCGGGTGGAAGCCGTGAGCGCTAGCGAAGTCCGGGTAACGACGCCAGCAGCGCCGACACGCCATTCCACATAATCTGCACGCCGATGCACACTAGCAAAAACGACGACAGCCGCATGATCACGCTCATCGCCGTCGGTCCAAGCGCTGCTGCGAGATGGTCCGAGAACGCGTAACACAAGTAGACGCTCGCCGCGATCAGAACCGCCCCAATCACCGCGCCAATCATCGAAAAAATGATCCGGTGGTCTGTGTGAGACTCGTTTGCTCCCAAGGTGATAGCGATCGAAATGGAGCCCGGTCCTACGGTTAGCGGCAATGTCAGCGGGTAGAACGCCTTCGCGAACAAATCACGCACATCGACGCTGCGATGCACCTCATTTTTCGTCGTGTCCTCGTCCTTTTGCTTGAGCATCGCCCATCCGGTCGACACCACGACGAGCCCACCGCCAATCTGCACCACGGGGAGCGATATCCCGAAAAACGCCAGGATATGCGTGCCGATGAAATACGAAGCCACGATCAGCACAAAGCTGTTCAGAGCGATGCGTCGCGAGAGTATCCGTCGTTCATCCCCAGAATAGTAATGGGTGAGCGAAAGGAAGATCGGAGCGCTTCCCAGCGGATTCACGATGGGGAAGAGTGCTGTGAGGATCAAGAAAGTCGATTTGACCAGCGGCATCATAAGCGCCGAAAAGTATACTTGAGTGCCTGGGCAGCAGCCAAAGCTACAGCGAACTCACGATCTTTGCCGTCGTAATCGCTTGCCCGGCATGCCGCTGCGTGTGATCCGCGATGTGCACCAGCAGCCCACCAACTGTTGTCGGCAACTGCTTCTTTCCCACGGTTCGCGGCGCTCCAAAATCCACCCCCGCCAAACTGCGCAACCGTTCCTTGCTCTGTTCCAGCGCTTTTGATAGCTCTTCGAACAAGGCCTCGCGCCTGCTTGCCGGTTCCTTCTCGGTCCGAAGGGCGCCGAATTGCTCCTCATCCAAGGCACGACACTCCGCATAGGTGAGCAATCGATCCAGGCTCCTGGCGATATGTTTCAGATGAAACGAGACGGGAGCTGCGCTCGCGACTGGCCGGTTCAGTTGTTCGAGTGTCAACGGATAGCACCATTTCAGGACATCTTCTCTGGCCAACTCCAGTGCGTGCAGCACTGCCCGAATCACCGGATTTACGTCCGTCATGGTTCCACGCAGCCACGGCTCAAGAGGATTTATGTCACTCATGGACTTCTCCATCGCGGTCGCACTTCGATTGACAGCGGGTTGCCTACCACATAGCATGTGGAAATTCACTCATCCACACAACTGCGGGCAGGGTTCTGCACGATGATCAAAAACGTTCGCTTTGGGCTGCTCCTTCCTTGTTTTGTAGCACTCGCGTTTATTCTGGCTACCGCCGCTCCCACCGCTACACAGCTTGCTCCCGCGAGCCCGCAGCGCTACATCGACGACATCAAGGCGCTCACCATGCCAAAAATGGAAGGGCGCGGCGACGGCACAAAGGGACTCATTCGCGCCGAGCATGTCATTGCCGACCGCTACAAGAGCCTTGTCCTTCAACCCGCCGGCACCAAGGGATACCTCCAGCCGTTCACTGTCACAACCGGCGCGCAATTGAAAGGGAACAATCACTTCACTGTCCTGAATGGTGAGACGAAGGCCGAACTCAGACTGAATCAGGATTACGTGCCCTTCAGCTATTCCGATTCTGGCACCGCCTTGGCCCCGCTGGTCTTCGCCGGCTATGGCGCTTCCGCTGACGAGTTTGGCTACGACGACTACGCGGGCATCGACGTAAAAGATAAAATCGCCGTCGTTCTGCGCTACGAGCCGCTCGGATTTGCTGCGAAAAGCGGTAATCAAGGCGTCACGCGTCATTCGCAGTTCATCACCAAGGCGATTAACGCGCGGAATCACGGCGCCAAAGCTCTGATTCTTGTTAATGGCAAGCTGGGCGATGGCGAAGAGGACCTCCTCACCCGTTTTGGTAGTGTCAGCGGCCCGGAAAACGTCGGGATCCCGTTCCTCCAGGTGAAAAATGCCGTCGCAGAGGAATGGTTTCGCGCCGCAGGCAAATCCCTGAAAGAAGTGCACGAGCAAATCAATTCCGCAACCAAACCAGCTTCGTTCGCCTTTCCGGATTCCTTACGCGCGTCACTCACCGTTGGCATAGAGACCACTCGCGCAACGGTTAACAACATTTTGGCTTACCTGCCCGGCAAAACCGACGAGTACGTGATCCTCGGCGCGCATTACGATCATCTTGGCCGCGGCACTTTCGATTCCCTCGCGCCTTCACAAATCGGGCAGATTCATCCAGGAGCGGATGACAACGCTTCGGGCACTGCCGGCCTGCTCGAACTCGCCCGCATTCTCTCCCCACTCAAGGGCCAACTCCAGCGCGGTATCCTGTTCTCCTCGTTTGCGGGAGAGGAATTAGGCCTCTTGGGTTCCGCCGCATGGGTCAAGGATCCGACGAAGCCGCTCGACAAAGCCATAGCCATGCTCAACATGGACATGATCGGGCGCATCAAGGACAACAAGGTCTACGTCGGAGGTGTTGGTACCGGCTCGACTCTGCAAAAAGTCCTAGATGAAGCCCGAGGCGATTCGCCCATTAAATTTGAGATTTCCCAGGGCGGCTACTCTTCCAGCGACCATACTTCCTATGTCACGAAGCGCATCCCGGTCCTTTTCTTCTTCTCCGGCCTTCACTCTGATTACCACAAGCCGTCGGACACGTGGGAAAAGATCAATGCCGATTCCGCCGCCGCTCTCGTGAATATCGTTGGACGCACCGCTGTTGAACTCGCCAACGAGTCTCCTAAGCCCACTTTCGCCGAAGTGATCGAAACCAACCCGCATGCGGGCATGCCTGCCAGCAGCGGTGGTGGCGGCGGTTACGGCCCTTACTTCGGCTCTATCCCAGATTTTGGCCAGACCGAGAATGGCGTACGGTTCTCTGATGTGAAGCCGGGTTCGCCTGCCGCAAAGGCTGGCCTTAAAGCCGGCGACGTGCTCGTCCAATTTGGTGACAAGTCCGTCAAAAATCTTTACGATTTCACCGACGCCTTGCGCCGCAGCAAAGTTGGAGACGTGGTGCCGGTCACCGTTCTGCGTGACGGCAAGGAATTGAAAGTCGACGTTAAGCTCGAACAACGCAAGTAGGCGCGTTGTGCCCGCGTTCTGTTCGCACGTACTCTGTCAGGGGTTGCCGTGAAAACAGGAAATCTCGCTGCTCTGTTGACCACTTTCGCTTCGGTCGCCCTCTGCCTTTATGGGCCCGCTGGGTTGCGCGTGCATTTGCATGCTCAGGATAAATCGGCCGAGTCTCTGCTTGCCTCCGATGAAAACAGGCACCTGAAAAACGCCCGCCAACTCACTTTTGGTGGGCAAAACGCCGAGGCCTATTTCTCCGCCGACGACAAGCAGCTCATCTTTCAACACCAAGGCAGCGACGTTCCCTGCGATCAGATCTACACCATGGCTGTCGACACTTCCGACGGCAAGCCGGCCACGCCGAAACTTGTCAGTACCGGTCAGGGCCGTACCACCTGCAGTTACTTTTTTCCTGCTGGTGATCGCATCCTCTTTTCGTCGACGCACGCCTCGAGTGCCGAATGTCCACCCAAACCCGATTATTCCCACGGCTATGTCTGGCCCATCTACAACACCTACCAGATCTACACCGCCAAGCCGGACGGCTCTGATCTGAAGCCGCTGACGGACGCCAAGGGTTACAACGCCGAAGCCACCGTTACTCGGGACGGCAAGCATGTCGTTTTCACTTCCACCCGCAACGGCGATCTAGACATTTTCACTATGGATGCTGATGGCTCCCACGTGAAACAGCTCACCGACGAACTCGGCTATGACGGTGGGCCATTCTGGTCCTACGACGGCAAGAAAATCGTTTACCGCGCCGAGCATCCGAAAACTCCGGAAGAGGTCAAGGACTACAAAGAGCTCTTCGCCGCCGGATTAATTCGCCCCGGCAACCTCGAAATCTGGGTCATGAACGCCGATGGTTCGGCCAAACACCAAGTCACTCACAACGGCGCTGCTAATTTCGCTCCGTATTGGCTTCCGGATGGCAGGCGCATCATCTTCGCCTCGAATCAGGCTGATCCGAAGAACGGCCGAGAATTCGATCTGTACGTTATCAATGAAGACGGCTCCAACCAGCAGCGCATTACCTTTCACCCCGACTTTGACGGCTTCCCGATGTTCACTTCCGATGGCAAGCGCCTGGTTTGGGCTTCCAACCGCAATGGGAAGGCTCCGCATGAGACCAACATCTTCATCGCGGATTGGGCCGACTAAATGAAAAACAGGGCAGGTCCCTTTCCACCTCGACCAGTTTGGCCGGCGAGTTTGTCCATCCTATCTTTGTTGGGGCGCACGGCTGCGCCCTTTGTCCGCAAGACCTCAAATCAGCCTGTATTTCTCAGGAGCCTCCATCTTGACCGCCCGCAAACTTAAGCTCTCGAAACCCCGCCCAGGAAACCGGCCTGGCGAAACAGTTCGTATTCTCATATCGCGCGCGAGAGTTCGCCAGCGGGTTCGCCAGCTTGCTCGGGAGATCCGCCGCGACTTCCCCAAAGACACTCTCCACCTCGTTGCAGTCCTGAAAGGTTCCGTGCTTTTTCTTGCCGATCTTGCTCGCGAGCTGGGCGGCGAGGTTTCCTTCGACTTCCTCTCCGTCTCGAGTTACGGGAAAAGTACGGCTTCCAGCGGAGAAGTTAAGCTGATCAAAGACCTCGACGTTAGCATTGAAGGCCGCACCGTAATCGTCATCGAAGACATCCTCGACACCGGCCTCACCTTAAAATATCTTCTTCGGCTTTTTGAAGGACGCAAACCCAAGCACATGCGCGTCGTCGTTCTGCTCGACAAAATTGACCGCCGCCTTGCCGATGTCCACGCCGACTACACCGGCTTCACGATCCCCAACGAATTCGTCGTCGGCTACGGCCTCGATTACGACGAGCGCTACCGTAACCTTGCTGATGTCTGCATCCTCCAGCTGCCTCGCTCGATGACCAAGAACTAGCGCTGGCGCTGGTGTCATGCCAGCGCCTTTCAGACCGGGGCCACCAAAGCCCCTGCTATAATTGAAGGATTCATGGAAGCGACTGACCCGAAGCTGCCACCCGACCTGGCCACCGACAATCCGGAAGTTCTCGCCACCCTCGCCGAAATCGGCGAACAGGTCAACTCGTCTCTGGACCTCGACGAAGTCCTCGCGCGTGCCGCCGCCCTCATCAAAAAACATATCGACTACGAGTTTTTCGGCGTATTGATGCTCGATGGCGACGGGGAGAGCCAATACCTCAAGCATCGTTTCGCGGTCGGTTACCCGCCAGGTCTCGCGGAAAACCTGAAAATTCCGGTGGGACAGGGAATTACCGGGACCGCGGCTCGCACCGGCCACCCCGTGCGCGTCAGCGATGTCACCCAAGATCCCCGTTACATCAATGCCATCGACAGCGTCCGCTCCGAACTTGCCGTCCCGCTCATCTTCCGCAGCAAAATTGTCGGCGTGCTCGATATTCAGAGTCGTCACCTCGACTACTTCACCCGCGACCAGCAAAACATCCTCCTGGTGCTCGCGAATCGCCTGGCCATCGCCATTGAAAACGCGCGCCTGTTTCAACAGGTCCGCACGCAGGCCGAAACTCTTCTTGTTCTCAACGAAGTAAGCCGCGAGATCAGCTCCATCCTCGATGTAGAGGAACTTCTTCGCCGCGCCGCGGAAGCCGTCAAGCGCGTTATCGACTATCAAATCCTCAGTCTGTTGTTGTACGACGAGGCGCAGCAGATCTTTCGTCACCGTCTCGACGTTAAACATGGCCAGCGTGTCCAAGGAAAGCTCCGTGTCGCTGCCACAGAGGGTATTGTCGGTGCCGCCGCCACCCTTCGTCAGCCCGTCGTTGTTCCCGACGTCACGGCTGATTCTCGCTATCTCATGGTGAATCCCGAAACGCGTTCTGAGCTCGCTATTCCTATGATGCATAAGGGCCAGGTCATCGGCGTGCTTGATCTGGAAAGCCCCCAGCTCAACTACTTCACTGAGGATCACGTTCAGACGCTTTCGATTCTCGCTGCCAACCTTGCGGTCGCGATCGAAAACGCGCGCCTTTACGAGCAGGTCGCCGAAGGTGAGGCGCGCATGGAGCGCGACCTGCAAGCCGCCAAACGCATACAGGGTGCGCTGCTCAGGGCTGTTCCCGCTGAAGACTATGGCCTCGACGTGGCTGCCCGCTATGTTTCGGCGCGCGAGGTTTGTGGTGATCTTTATGACTTTCTTCGCTACGGACCGCAGCAACTAGGCATCGCTCTTGGAGACGTGAGCGGCAAGGGGACCGCCGCCGCCCTTTACGGCGCGGTCGCTATCGGCATCATGCGCAGCCTGGCGCCGCAGAAGCTTCAACCGGCCGAAATGCTGCGACAGATGAATCTGCTGATTGGCGAGCGCCGCATCGATGGCCGCTTCATGACTGCATGCTTCGCCACCTGGCAGAAAGGCCGCCAAAAACTCCGCGTTGCCAATGCCGGTCAGTCTCTCCCGCTGCTCTACAAGAATAGCCACTGCGACAAAATTGAACTTGTCGGATTCCCACTAGGCATCTTCGATGAAGTCCAATACGACGAATGGAGCACCACCCTCGAGGTCGGCGATATCCTGGTCTTCCATTCGGACGGTATCGCCGAAACCGCCAACACCGAGGGCCAGTTCTTTGGTGTAACCCGCATCAAAAAGCTAATCGAGCAGCACCACGAGCGCACTGCAGCCGAAATCGCCGATACCGTGCTGCGAGAAGTCGACTGGTTCACCCAAAACGCGCCGCTCTCTGACGACCGCACCCTCGTTGTCCTCAAAGTGAAATGAGCACTTCGGGTAAAGCGCGCAAACACCTGCCATACATCGATCCCGCCGAGTTCACGCCGCATTTCGCGTGGCGCGGTGCGCGCCGGGACACCACCAGGGAAGTCCACTGCGAAGCCATCCCGCTTCGCCGCATCGCTGCTAAATTTGGCACGCCCACCTATGTGTATAGCGAGTCCGCGATCACCGATGCTTTCCGCGAGCTGAAAAGCGGCCTCGGCAGGCTTCCACATCTTCTGTGCTTCGCCGTCAAAGCCAATGGCAATCTCTCAATTCTCAAACTTCTCGCGAACCTAGGCAGCGGCTTCGACATCGTTTCCGGCGGTGAACTCGAACACCTTGGCCACATCGCGGTTCCCGGCAACCGCATCGTTTTCTCGGGCGTTGGCAAAACGCGCGAGGAAATCCGGGCCGCTCTTGACTATCGCAATAAATCTTCGGCTGCTCCCGGCATTCTGCAATTTAACGTCGAATCTTCGGCCGAGCTGGAACTTCTCCTCGACGAAGTCGCGAAACGCCGGCGCCACACAACCGCCGTCGCGGGTGTTTCCATTCGCGTCAACCCTGACGTCGCGGCTGGCGGTCATCCCCACATTTCCACTGGTCTCTCGCATCACAAATTTGGCGTTTCCTGGGCCGATGCACGGGCGCTCTACCTCGCGCATCGCAACTCTCCCTATATTCGCTGGCAGGGCATTAGTGCCCACATCGGTTCGCAGATTGTCGATCTGGCCCCATTCCGGCAAGCTCTTTCGCGCCTTGCCTCCTATGTTCGCGACCTCCGGGCTCAGGGCATTGTGCTCCAATACCTCGATTTCGGCGGTGGTCTCGGTGTCCGCTATACCGACGAATCCCCAGTCCAGCGTGCCAGCTATGCCCGCATGGTCGCCCAAACCGTAAAATCCCTCGGCATTAATCTTCTGCTTGAGCCCGGCCGGTCTATCATTGCGTCGTCCGCCGTTCTCCTTTCCCGCGTCCTGTTCACCAAGGACAATTCCACCAAGTCGTTCGCTGTCGTCGATGCCGCCATGAACGATTTCGCCCGGCCCGTCCTTTATGACGCGCCTCATCCGATCACTGTGGTGCGCAAGCCCGCCAAGGTGCGCCATGATTCCGCTAAGCGATACGATGTCGTCGGCCCAGTTTGCGAAAGCGGTGACACGTTTCTGTTCGATTGGCCTTTGGGAAGCGTTCAATCGGGGGATTTAGTCGCGATCTGGGGGGCCGGCGCCTATGGCATGGTCCAATCGTCGAATTACAACGGCCGTTGCCGTCCCGCCGAGGTTCTCGTAAAAGGGAAGCGGGCCCGTCTCATTCGCCGCCGCGAAACCCAAGCCGACGTCCTTCGCACCGACGTCCTCGCATAACGTGGCGCAGTCATTCCTGGCTGTGCATCTTCACCGCTGGGTCTAGCCCGTCAAACTTGGGTGCCCCCTCCTTCGCGTATTTTGCGAAGGGTGGGTTCTTACAATCAAATGTTCAGGCGTTCTTCATCTTAGGCTTTTGACGATTGGCGATTCGAAATGATCGGGCCGGCGGACTCGGAAGACCCTTATGCCTCTCCCCACTTCAACTTATTCCGCAAAATCTCGAAATACGATTTGTTCGGCGGGTGAATCAACTTCAGCCGCTCCGCCGCGCGCGTGATCCGCACACGATCGCCTTCTTGCATCGGCACGCCGATCTGTCCATCCATAGTCAAAAACACCGACTCTGAGCCGTCGCCCACGAACCGCAGTTCAATATTCGAACTGTCATGCACCACCACGGGCCGGTCGCTCAGCGTGTGCGGGCAAATCGGGGTGATTTGGATTGACTCCACCGCCGGATGGACGATCGGTCCGCCCGCCGACATCGAATACGCTGTGGACCCGGTCGGCGTGGCCACGATCAAGCCGTCCGCGCGATAACGGCACACGAAACCGCCGTCGATATGCAGCTCCATCTCGATCATGCGCCCCTGCGCGCCTTTGTGCAGTACGGCGTCGTTCAACACCAGCTGTTGCGTCAGAACAGCATCACTGTGCATACGCTTCGCTTGCAGCATGATCCTTTCGCTGATCGCCGCGCGTCCCGCCAGTGCATCTTCCAGTGCCGGATAAAGCTCATCTCGCGTGAAGCTGGTCAAAAAGCCGAGCCCGCCGAGATTGATTGGCAAAATCGGCACCCCGTGGGGCGCCGCCTCTCGCGCCGCTGCCAGGATTGTTCCGTCGCCTCCCAGCACCAAGAGCAGATCTGCCTGCTCCACGATCCGTTCCCGAGGCGTCCCTTCGACAGGGCCGCTCAAGCAGCACGCTGTTTCTCCGTCATACATCGCGGCCACGTCGCGGGCCCCGAGCCATTTCAGTAGTTCCGGCACCACTTCTGCCACGGCGGCTTTTCGCGGGCGCGAGAAGATTCCAATTGTCTTGTAGTTTGGCGGAATTGGCATGGACTACCGGAATTCTACCTCACCCTCAGCTACTTTTCCTTGCATGAAGGAAATACTCCTGATTGCCTTCCATTCCCGGCAATCGACTGGGTGCTACTCCATCTACGAAAAATCCCAGTCTCTCCGCTTCACCGCGCACCATCGAGACGGCCCTCTCTTGGAGCGCCCTCTCGCGGACGACTCCGCCCTCGGTGACTTCCTCCCGGGGCAGCTCGAATTGCGGCTTAACGAGTATCAGGAATTGTGCACCGCTCTTTGCGCAGGCGATCGCTCCAGCGAGCACTTTCCGCACCGAAATGAACGACACATCGATCACGACCAAATCAGGATTCTCGGGCAACCCCACTGCGGCCAACTCTTTGGCGTTTCTTCGAATTGCCACAACCCGCTCATCTTTCTGCAATTTCCACGCAAGCTGGTCGGTATTCACATCTACCGCATACACGCGGCGAGCCCCACGCTGTAACAGGCAATCCGTGAAACCGCCTGTTGACGATCCAACGTCCAAACAGATCAAGCCCTCAACCTTCACGCCGAACTCTTCCAGGGCTCCCTCAAGCTTCAGTCCCCCGCGGCTTGCATACTTCTGCGAACGGCTCTTCACTTCGACGCGGCTGCTCTCCGCGACTACTACGCCCGCCTTCTCCACCTTTTGGCCGTCCACTTCCACTTCGCCCGCAAGTATCTGCGACTGCGCTTTCTTCTGCGTTTCCGCAAGCCCGCGTTCCACCAGCAACTGATCCAGTCGTGTCCGTTTCGCCTTTGCACTCATGGCATTTGCAATTCAGTGCTGATCAACACAGACACTCATCCTGAGGAGCCCGGCCGGCGGTGAAGGATCCCACCCACGGCGTCTTGCCAATCGATCACGCTCGCCGCTGCACCAAAAATTCCGCGATCCTTCGCAATCGTTCCGCACGCTCTCCATATACCTGCAATTCCCCGATCGCGTTTGTCGAGAGCTCGTTGGCGATTTCGTGTGACTTCTCCAGCCCAAAGACCGCTGGATAAGTCGCCTTTTGCTGCGCCATATCCTTGCCCGCCGTCTTTCCCAGGGCCGCCGACGACTCTTCCACATCCAAGATGTCGTCCGTCACCTGAAATGCCCAACCAATCGTCTCTCCAAAACGGCGCAGTCGTGCGACATCCTCAGCCGCCGCTCCTGCCGAGAGTGCTCCTGAGGTCACGGAGGCGCGGATCAACGCCGCGGTCTTCGACCGGTGTATGTATTCCAGCACCTGCGGACCCACCTCCTTTCCTTCAGCCTCCAGGTCGGCCACCTGGCCGCCAACCATCCCATTTACCGTTCCCGCACAGGCCGCAATCTCCGTGACCATCGCAGCACGGCGATCCGCCGAAACGGGCGAGGCCGCAATCGTCGCGAATGCCAATGTCAGAAGTGCATCTCCCGCCAGAATCGCGGTCGCCTCCCCAAATTTTTTGTGAGACGTTGGCTTTCCACGCCGCAAATCATCGTTATCCAGCGCAGGTAAATCATCGTGAATGAGTGAATAGGTGTGAATGAATTCGATCGCGCATCCCGGATACAATGCGTGCTCCACATCCGCGCCGAAAATGCGCGCCGCTTCCATGCACAGGATCGGCCGGATACGTTTTCCACCGGCAAAAACGGAGTATCGCATCGCGTGGTGGATCGAGGAAGGCTGTGCGTTCTCCACCGGCATTAATTGGTCGAGCTTCGTATCTACTGCTGTACGATCTTCTTCAAAAAAAGACGGGAGTTTCATCTGTCGGTTAAGGATACCTGTCTGCCTCGGGCGCGGATCACGCCTTGTCGCCTTCCGGTTCAAATGGTTCGGCCGTCAACTTTCCATCCGCCTTCTTCAGCAAAATTTCCACGCGGCCTTCCGCTTCTTCGAGCTGTTTTTGGCACTCGCGAGAAAGCTCGACGCCTTCCTCGAAGAGTTTCATCGCTTCATCCAGCGAGAGTTGCGGGCTCTCCAGTTTCCGCACCACTTCTTCCAGACGCGCCAGCGAACGTTCGAAGTCTGGTTTCTTTGCCGGCTCAGGTTTCTTGGGTAAGGATTGATTCACGCCAACTCCTGAAGCGCTACTTTTCTTTTGCGAATGCACACATGGGATTCAAACAGCATTCTAAAGCACGCCACAGAACCGGCACAATGGTTTATGAGGTGCGCTGGCCGCCCCGTCTTCCACAATGCGCATTTCTCATGATGCGGGTTTCAATAACAAGGTATGCCGTTTCATTTTCGCTTCCGCGGCATCGCTGAACGGCGCGTAGATCGCTCTTCCCTCGAACCAATACTGGTATTGATCCCGGTAATGCTCGCTGCCCGGCTGCCCCGATTCGCCGCCGGTAATCACCATGATCGAACCGTCCCAATCCGCCAGGTTCGCTACGAACCGTTCCGAAGGGCCATGGTGCCGCCCGGCGGCCCTCGGGCTGTATACCGTTCCCGATTGCGCCTGATCCGAGATGCTCAGCAGCTTTTTCAGCAGCCCTTGGCGTCCTATGGCGTGCAGCATGTCCAGATAATTGAATTTCTTCCAAGCCCAATCGTCCGCATCTTTATCGTTCGTTTTATCTTGTAGTCTCTGCACTGCCTGGTCCGCGGCTGCGACCAGCAAGTCGTCGTAACTCTTGTATTCCGCCGGAAGCCACCGCGCCGGCCGTTCCGTGAGCACTCGCTGTAGAAACGCGATACTGCGCCACTGATAGTCTTCCGTGGCATTCCCCAACTGCGGCTCGAGAATCAGGTGCAGCGCTCGTTGCATCGCCACATCTAGAAACGACACTACCGAAGAATTCGCGTCGGCCATCCCATTCCAATCTTTTGCCTGCGCGATCAGCTTCTTTGCTCGCTCATCCTTTGGTTGCGCCACTTTATTCGCCGCCACCAACTGCTGTGCGATGAATACATGCGGATAGCTATATGTGTCGGCTTCCACGCGCAGCATATCTTCCGGCCGCAAGCTCTGCTTGTCGTGCAGCAGATCGTAGATCCGAGCTGTACGGTATGGCTCTTCCCAATGATCCGTGATGTATTGCTTGTATTCGGGCCCGGTCACCCGCGCGTTCGCTGTCACGATCAACCCGCTGTTTGGATTGAACACCTGCGGGAGCTGTTCGAACGGGATATATCCTGTCCACTCGTAATCGTCGGTGTCGCCTGGAACCGGCACTTCACCGTGTCCTTTCTTCCTCACAGGCACGTGCGCTCCCAGGATGTATCCGATATTTCCGTCCACATCGGCATACACTACGTTTTGCCCCGGCCCCCAAATTCCTTTCATGATCTCGCGAAACTCCGCCCAGTTCCGAGCTTTTCCCAGCCAGTTATAAAACGTACAGAGCGCTCCAGGCTCGAGCACCGTCCACCGCATCGCGTACGACTTGTCGCCTTCCGCCTTCACCACGGGACCGTGGCGCGTCACCACCAATCGCATGTGCTCGTCGGGCCGTCCCTTGACCTTGATCACCTCGTCATAAACATTCGCTTTTTTCCATTGGCCGTTGACGCGATACTCGTCCGGATTTGCCGGATTGAATGTCTCGATGTACAAATCCAGCACGTCCGCGTGGTTATTTGTGAATCCCCACGCGATCCGGTCATTGTGTCCGACCACCACCATCGGCGCGCCCGGCAACGAGAAACCCTTTACATTCCATTCCGGGGCGGTGAGGTGCACTTCATACCAGATCGGCGGCAGGGTCAGCTCCAAATGCATATCGTTTGCGAGCAGCGGCTTGCCTGAAGCGGTATGGTCTCCGCTCACCACCCAATTGTTGCTGCCCAGCGAACGCCTGATGTCACGTTGCGACTCCACCAACCAGTTCCGTACTTCGTTCGCCAACACCGAGGTCACGTCCGGTAGGTCTGCTGCATTAGGCGTAGATTCAGGCGACCTGCTCGCCTTCAGCACGTCTTCGGGATCCTGCGAGTCGTCGTCATTGTCCGGGTCGTCGTCGGCTCGCGCCGCGTGGGCATCCTTCCCCGATCCGGGATCCCCAACCACAAAGTGGTCCATCGCCGCATCCGCACTAAACAAATCCTTCGCAATGTCCGGCCCAACCTTCGCTGTGACAATTGCACGGCGCATTTCCTGCCTTCGCGTGTCCGTAAGCGTTCGATACATGTAGCAGCCCAAGACCAACGTGTCCGTCGGTTGCCAGGGTTTCGGCTTGTAGTTCAGCAGGGTGAATTCGATCGGCAACCGGCTCGCACGCATCTCTATCGCGTGATTCACCCCTCGTGCGTAGGCTTCCAGTACCTGCCGGACCTCCGGGCTCATCATCTGCATATCCGTATCCGCTGCCCGGCTGAAATTGAGCGTCCGGAAGTCCCTATCAATCTCTAGTGTCAGCGGGCCCAAGACTTCCGAAAGCTGTCCCCGCGCGGCGCGCCGCAGCAGATCCATCTGCCACAACCGGTCTTGCGCTGTAACGAACCCCTGCGCCTCGGCAAGATCCTCGACCGATGCCGCACGAATATGCGGTACGCCCCAGTTATCTCGTTCCACACTGACTTCGGATTTGAGCTCGGGAAGGGAAATAGATCCATCGAGTTGCGGCAGCGGGCGGTAGACAAACCACCAAATCGCTGTTCCTAGCACGACGGCTACAATTGCCGCCGCCCAGACCACGAAACGCAGCGCTGTTCGCACTAGCTTGCTCGCCTTTTCATCGGAGTCTTCAAGTCTAGTGGACCCTCGTCCCTCACGCAACCAGATGGGACCCATGCGGCTAGATCCGACTCATCTATCCAATACTGTTACAATTCCACTCTGGGGGATTCACCGGCAGGATGTTCCTGATACGTCTCATCGGCGTAGTCTTCCTCGTGGTGCTCAACGGCTTCTTTGCCGCCGTTGAATTTTCTCTGGTCGCTGTCCGCCAGTCCCGCGTCCGTCAGCTCGTCGCCAAAGGCAATAGTCAAGCCAAAGTCGTCGAACAACTCCTCTCAGACCTCCACCGCGTTGTGTCTGGCGTGCAGGTCGGCATCACCCTCACAAGTTTGGGCATCGGCGCACTCGGCGAAGCCACCCTCGCGCACCTGGTGCAGGGCATCATGCCGGCGCAGGGAAGTATTCGGGCGTTGATCCTCATCCACGCTGCTGCGCTCACTCTCGCATTTTTGCTTCTTAGCGCCATTCACGTCGTCTTTGGCGAACTTGTCCCCAAGTCCATCAGCCTGGCTCGCGCGGAACGGATTGCGTTAATGGTCGCGCGGCCATTCCAGTGGTTTCTCAACACTTTTCGCTGGGCCATCGATCTCCTCGACGGCGTCTCCGGCACCATTGTAAAAGCCCTTGGCGTAATGGCCCCGGGCAGCCACGGCGTTGTACATTCCACCGAAGAGTTGCAAATCCAGATTCAACAGGCGCGGGAAGGTGGCCTGCTCGCACCCCGAGAAGAGAAGTTCATTCTCAGTGCCATTGAATTGGGCCAGCTTCAGGTGCGCGAAATCATGGTCTCGCGTCCTGATATGCATACCCTTCCGATTGAGGCCTCCCTTGACCAGGTCATGAGCCTCTTCGCCACCACGCAACGCTCTCGCATCCCTGTCTATCGCGGCTCTATCGACCACATCCTCGGTTTCGTCCACATCAAAGACATGATTTGGATTCTTCTCGACCGCGAGCGCCGCCTCGAAGAGGGTTCCCCGCCTCCAGCCACCTTCGATCTCCGCCGCGTGCTCCGCGAAATCCTGATCGTTCCGGAAACCAAGCCTGCCAGCGAGTTGCTGGTCGAACTCCGCACACGCCATGTCGGAATGGCTGTCATCGTCGACGAGTTCGGCAGCATTCTCGGACTCATCACCATGGAAGACATTCTCGAACAGCTGGTTGGCGAGATTCACGATGAGTTTGACGTAGTCGAGCGCCCCCTTACCCTGGCCGACGGCGCCGTCGTCTTTGACGCCGCGCTCAACGTTCACGACCTCGACACGCAATACAACATCACCCTCCCCGAAGATCCGGCCTACGCCACCGTTGGCGGTTTTGTCATGGACCAGCTCGGTTTTATCCCGCGAGGTGGAGAAAGCTTCGAATTCGGGCCTTACCGGTTTACTGTCGTAGAAATGGACGGCCGCCGCGTCGCCCGGGTCAAACTTCAACTCATTCGCCCGCCCGAGCGTGAACACACCACCGAGGAGCAACCTCCGCGCCAGCCGAATGCCGCGACCAGACCCAACATCGCAGTCAAAAAGTAACGCCTTTTGAGGGCTGCCCGTCTCTGTAGCATGGATTTTAGCCCGTGCGGTCTATCTATTCCGGGCCTGTGACGCGGTCTAGATTTAGCGCGTCCAGTCGCTCAGAAGAGTGTCAGCATGGACAAGGTTCGATGGCACGAGCGTTGAGTTCCGTGAGGCTCCTGTACAGAATAAAAGCGTGAATCCCCGCAAACACCGCATCGCCGATTATTTGAGGCCCAAAACTTTGACGATGCTGTTCCTTGGGTTTTCTTCGGGCCTGCCCTTTCTTCTGGTTGGCAATACCTTCGGCTACTGGTTACGAGATGAACACACCGCGCTGACCGCGATCGGCTTCCTTTCCTGGGTGGGCATTGCCTATTCGCTGAAATTTCTGTGGGCGCCTTTGATCGACCGCTTGGACTTGCCCTGGTTCAAACGCCTTGGTCATCGCCGCGGATGGATGATGTTTGCTCAGATCGTCGTCGGATTGGCCCTGTTTGCCATGGGGAAGACTGGCACAAGTGCGGGGCTCGGGCGGCTTGGCGCTCTTGCGCTGGTCGTCGCCTTTGCCTCCTCCACCCAGGACATTGTGGTCGATGCCTGGCGTATCGAATCCGCGGACGACGGAGAAGAACAAGGACTCCTCGCCTCCGCCTATCAGTTCAGCTACCGCCTGGCGCTCCTGGCTGCAGACTCCCTCATCTTGTTTGTGGCTGCCACCGTGGGCTGGCGCATGTCCTACGGTATCTACGGCGCAGGTATGGCTATTGGAATCATCGCGACCTGCCTTGCGAAGGAACCGGAGCGCGCGGATGCCGTGGCCGATCAAAAGCGCGAAACGCCGCTTTGGACGCCGCGCGGTTTCTTCGACGCGGTTGTGGGGCCATTCATCGCGTTTTTCCGCGCACATGGCTGGCTCGCTTTTGTGATGCTCGCGGCAATCAGCCTCTACCGCTTGCCGGACTTCGTCATGGGTCCGATGGCCAATCCCTACTACCATGACATCGGTCTTTCGAAGCCAACGGTCGCAGCGGTGCGCGGCTCCATCGGGCTCATCGCCACATTTGCGGGCATCGCCGCGGGCGGATTCTGCTCGCTGAAACTCGGTTACATGCGCGCCCTCATTATCGGGGGCATTCTCCAGGCGGCGGCGATTGCCGCGTATGCGTCTCTTGCGTTCGCGGGGATGAGCATTCCTCTCTTTGCGGCGGTCATGGCTTGCGACAACTTCGGAATCAGCTTTGCCGGCGTCGCGCTCGTTGCGTACATGTCGAGCCTCACCAGTCTTGGATACACTGCCACGCAGTATGCGCTCTTGAGTTCAACCTACGCCTGGCTGGGAAAGATATTGAAGGGGTTTTCCGGCGCTGCGGTAGAAAGTCTGAGCCACACGCACGGTCTCATTCACGCTTACGGCATTTTCTTTATTGCCTGCGCGTTAACCGGCGTGCCTGCCGTCCTCTTATTCGCGGTGCTCGGCTATTGGCACAGGCGCAAACAACCGGCCCAAGTCACTGCCTAAGCAGGCCTTTTGAGAAACTTGGTTTTGCTCTGGTTCCGCGTCCTATGACTTGCAACTGAGAACCTGAAACGGACCACTTACTTTCCGAGCACCACCGGCGTTCCACGCCCGATCCCCAACGTCTTCGACGCATTCCCGCGGTTCACGCCAACTTCCAGATAGCCGCTGGACCCCAGGAACGCGATCGGTTCCCCAGCGCCACCACTCGCGAATGTCGGCACCAGTCGCGTTACCGCGTGATTGCCAACCTGCAACTTGATGTCGCCCTTCTCCACTATGTCCGGCGGCAAATCTTCCGCCCGGAAGTTCGTCAGCAAATTGCCGAACGAATCCACCTTCAACACCACGCCCTTCACCACTCCATCCGCTTCCTTCGGCCGCGGCAACGCCAACTTCTTGTAATCCGTAATCTCCTCGCCCATGCTCCCGGGCTGCCAATTCTTCGACAGCCACGCTGCCACTGGAGCAAATACATCGCGCCCATGAAACGTCTTGCTCACAGGATGCAGAAAGTAGTGTTCGCTCGTTAAGTGCCGCACCAGGATATTCGACTCTTTCTCGAACACGCCCGACAACACGCCATTGTCCGGCGCGATGAAATATTGGTTCTGCCCGCTCACGAGCAGCGGCCGCCGCTCTGTGCCCACTCCCGGATCAACCACCACCACATGGATCGTCCTCGGCGGAAAATGCGCGTAAGCCGACGCAATCGCCAGCGCTCCATCCAACAAATCAAACGGCGTTACCGCGTGCGTAATGTCGACGATTGTCACGTCCGGATTGATCTTCAGAATGACGCCCTTCAGCACGCCCACCAAATGGTCGCTCGTGCCGTAATCCGTCGTTAGCGTAATAATTGGATTCGTCAAATTTCCATCCCCGTAACACCGGCTTTTGCCCGTGCGGAATTGGTTTGCTTACGGAATGGAGATACATCCCGCTCTTTGAACGTATCCAACCCTGTCGGTGATAGCAACATCGCCCGTGCAGACCGCTACGCAAGCGCCAATATTTGACTCTATATTCGGTGGCACGGCCGTTCCTGGCTGCGCTCTTAACGTGAGGCGAACGAATCGGGCTCTTACTTTACTTTCTTACTTCCTTACTTCGCCTTACTCATATCTCAACGCCACCATCGGATCCACGGACGCCGCCCGCCGTGCCGGAATCATGCTGGCCGCCAGCACCACCATCAAAATCCCGGCCAACGCGATCGCAAATGATCGCCAGTCTCCCGGCATTACGCCAAACAACATCGACCGCATCAACAGCGCGCCGCCAAACGCCGACGGCAGCCCCACTGCCACTGCGACCGCGCTCATGATCAGGCTCTCGCGCAGCACCATCCACAATACCTGCATACGCTGCGCACCCATTGCCATCCGCAGGCCAATTTCCGGCGTCCGCTTGCTGACCCTATACGCCAGCGTCCCATATAAGCCGGTCGACACCAGCAGCACCGCGATCAGCCCGAAGAACATCGCCAGACGGGCAAACAGCCTGGCCTGCGAATACGATTCGTCAAACTGCGCTCGCTGCGTCATCGGCTTTTGCATCGGCAAGTTAGGATCGAGTTCTCGCAACACCATCCGCACACTGGGAATCAACGATTCCGGATCGCCGTTCGTGTGCAGCTCCACATGCATGTCGGAAATCGATCCTCCTGTCGAGTAGTTGAAATACACCATCGGCTTCGGTTTTTCTCCGACACTCGTGTACTTGCTGTCGCCCGCCACACCGATAATCGTGGACGAATTCTCGGGTTTCTCGCCACCGACTGCATGTCCCAGCGCGTCGCCGTTGGGAAAGAACCGCTTCACAAACGTCTCATTCACCAGTGCCACTCGGCGGTGCCCCTGGCAGTCAGCTTCCGAAATGTCCCTTCCTCGCAAAATTGGTACGCCCAACACGTGAAAGAAATCGGGCCCCACATCATTTGCGCGCATGCCGACATCCTTGAAACTGCCGTTCGGCACGGCTCCATCGATCGCAAAGATATCGTTGTTACTCCAGCCGCTGCCAGGACGATTCTCCACCACCGTCGCGGATTCGACGCCCGGAAGCGTGCGCATGCGCGCCAGCAAGGTCTGGTAGAACAACTCTTTCTGCTTGTCTGTGTGTGCGTTCAGCGGGCTGGTCCCAAACACCAGCACGCCATCGGCCCGCAAGCCCAGCGGCAAGGTCTCGTATTGCCGCAATGAGCGCACCAGCAGCCCTGCGCCCACCAGCAGCATCAGGCACAACGCCATCTGGCCCGCAATCACCAGCCGTCCAGCCCACCGTCCTTTGTTCGTGGCGGTTCCTGCTGTGCTCGCGGCCTTCACTCCGAGTCCCGACGGGATCCTAGTCGCCGCCCGTATCGGCGCGATTCCAAACACGACCGCGCAAGCCACCGATATTGTCCCGGTAAACAGCAGCACATTTGCATCCAGCGGGAAGGGAACTTCCATTCCCGCCCACGCCGATAACGCTTCGCTGCTGAGGCGCGCAAACAGCCATCCCAGCAAGCCGCCCCCTGCCACCAGCAAAAAACTCTCCGTCAGCAGTTGCGCCAAGATCCGCCGCCGGCCCGCGCCCAGCGTTATGCGTAACGTAAATTCGCGTTCTCGCGCCGCATTCCTCGCCAGTAGCAGCATCGCCACATTCCCGCAGGCGATCGCTAGCACCAGCCCTACCATTGCCATCAAGATCTTGATTGGCTGATCGTAGATCGAGTCCGCCCCTTCAATTCCTTTTGCGTCTGCCAGCGCCAACATCGGTTTTGGCGCTTTCGGGTCCAGTGTGCCCAACCCAATCAGCGCCGTCTGCTGGAACACGGGATCCAACTTGGTCATCGCTTCCGTTTTCGTCACACCTGGCTGCAATCTTCCGATCAGCCGCAAGCACCACCATTTCGGCGACCCGTACAGTGTATTGACGGTTGGCGAATTGCCCCACGGGTTCAGATCAGTCCGGCTCTGCAGCGGCACCCACACATCTGTAGAAAACCCGGGTTCCATACCAAAGAATCCGTCTCCCGCCACTCCAATCACTGTGAATGGCACGCCTTTCACGTAAATCGTTCGCCCAATCGTAGACGGGTTCCGCGCCAACCGCCCGGTCCAGTAGGCGTAGCTGAGTACCGCCACCGGTGCGTGATTTACCTCATCCTGCATCGAAAAGCCGTGTCCCCGCACGAAGTGAGCTCCGAGGCCCGTGAAAAAATCCCCGCTCACCATGTCGACTTCCGCTTCTTCCGGTTCTTCGTCCCACCGCACTGCGGCCTTCGACTCCGATAGCGGGACGTAAGCCATTAAGCCGGAGAAAACCGTCTTCTCTTTGCGCAACGCCTCGAACACAGGTTCGGAGAACGAGGTGTCGCCATCGCCGGTGTTCGATGCGCCCCACGGCTGATCGTTAGGAAGCGTCAGGTGCACGAGTTGTTCCGGATGTGGCAGTGGCAGGCTTCGCAGCAAAACTGTGTTCATCGCGCTAAAGACGGCTGTATTTGCTCCAATCCCAAGTGCAATCGTCAGAATCGCAATCGCCGTAAATCCGGGCGTCTTCCGCAGCATCCGGAGTCCAAACCGCACGTCACTCCCGAATGTCTCGAGCCAAAACCCGCCTCGCTCTTCCCGGCATTCCTCTTTGAATTGCTCCACGGATCCAAACTCAATCCTCGCCCGCCGTGTCGCTTCATCCCGCGTCACACCGGACCGCTGCAGGTCCTCGACGCGGCTCTCGATGTGCCGCTGTAGTTCTTCCTGCATGTCGTTTTCAACGCGCCCGCGTCCCAAAATGTTCGTGACCGCGGACTTCAGATGTGTGATCCAGCCCATCTCACACCTCACCCGGTTCCGCTGCCAGTACAGAACTCATCGCCGCGGCCAGCCGCTGCCAGTCTTCCTGCTCTTGCCGCAAACGCTTCTTTCCCGCCGCGGTTAGTTCGTAGAACTTCGCTCGCCGGTTGTTCTCCGACGTTCCCCAACTCGCCTTCAGCAGTCCCTGCCGCACCAGCCGGAACAGGGCTGGGTAAAGTGCTCCCTGTTCCACCAGGAGCGCCTTCCCGGAAATTTGCTCGATCCGCAGCAACACTCCGTACCCGTGCAGCGGCCCCAGCGACACCGCCTTCAAGATCAACAAATCCAGCGTGCCCGGCAACAGTTGCGCCTGCTCGCCCATTTCTCCTCCTAAGTTGTTTAGGTCAACCTACTCTCTCTCTCCTAAGTTGTCAAGGAGAGCCAGTAGTGCCGCGCCTTTAGGCCGGCATCTTGGGATCTATCAGGGAGTGCTTATTTCTGCCATTCTGCCCCTTACATGAACTCGTCATCCTGAGGAGCGGTGTTTGCGACGAAGGATCTCAACCCTTGTGTCTTGTCTGCGACCAAAGAGGTCGTCATCCCGAACCGCAGCGGAGGGATAGCGGCACAGTGCTTTGTTGCCAATTCCGTGCGTTCAGACTTGCTTGCGTTCACACCAAGCCCATCGTACGATTCCAAAATGGTGTGTCTCGCAGCGTTTTGTTCTTTCGGTTCTGGCTTGTAGTCACATCGCATCTCCAAACTGGCCAGCCCTGAGACGGGAGTGCTCGGAATGAAATCGGTCGTCGTAGTGGGCGCGCAGTGGGGTGATGAAGGCAAGGGCAAGGTTGTCGACTATCTTTCCGGAGCCTTCGACTATATCGCCCGCGTTGCCGGCGGCCATAATGCCGGGCACACCGTCATCATTGGCAAAGATCGTTTCGTCCTACAGCTAATCCCTTGCGGCATTCTTCGGCCCAAGCAGCACGCCGTGATTGGCGCTGGCGTAGTCGTCGATCCCGCAGCGCTCGTCGCCGAAATTGAAATGCTTGCCAAGGCTGGCGTCGACGTCACCGGTCGCCTGCACGTCAGCAATCGCGCTCACCTGATCTTCCCGTATCACCGCGAACTGGATATGGCCGCTGAATCTGCCCGCGGCGCTAACAAGATCGGCACCACCTCCCGCGGTATCGGCCCAGCCTATGAAGACAAGATGGCTCGTCGCGGCCTGCGCGTGGGCGAGTTGCTTCTCCCCGACCTTTTCCGCGAAAAAGCCGCGCGCGTCGTTGCCGAGAAAAACCGCATCGCCCAAGGGGCGTATGGCGCTCAGATCGATTTCTCTCACGAAGTGGAAGCCACACTCAAACTCGGCGAGAAAATCAAATCCTTCATTTGCGACACCGCCGAACTCGTAAATCGCGCTCTCGATGAAGGCAAATCCGTTCTTTTTGAAGGCGCACAGGGAACCATGTTGGACATCGACCATGGCACCTACCCCTACGTCACCTCGTCCAGCGCCACTTCAGGTGGGGCAGCTACTGGGATCGGCGTTCCTCCCACCAAGATTAAGAACGTTCTGGGCGTTTCGAAGGCTTACACCACGCGTGTTGGCGGCGGTCCTTTCCCAACGGAAATGCCCGACCTCGACGCCAAGGAAGTGCGCGAACGTGGCAAGGAGTTCGGGGCAGTCACCGGGCGCCCGCGCCGCTGCGGTTGGCTCGATCTCGCCGAACTGCGCTACGCCAAAATGATCAATGGCATCGACTCGCTGGTGATCACCAAGCTCGATGTCTTCGACACCCAGCGCGAGATCAAAGTCGGCGTTGGTTACACCTACAAGGGCACTCCCGTTCACGAAATGCCCGCCACCGCCGAAGAGTACGAGCACTTCCAGCCTGTCTACAAAACCCTTCCCGGCTGGTGTGCCTCCACTTACGGCGTCAAGGAAGCCGCGCAGTTGCCCAAGGCCGCCATCGATTACCTCCATTTCGTCTCCGATTTTCTCAAGGTCGAAATCGGCATGATCTCCACCGGTCCCGAACGCGACGCCACCATCATCCAGCCCAACACCCTCCTCGCCCGATGGCTGTAGAACCGCACCTTGACGCCCGCGTCTGGGTCCAGCCACGAAGCAGCGACTATGTCGTAGCATAGGCTTTAGCCTGTACAGAGTTGCCTGCTCGCCGAAGCTGAGCGGAGTCGACTTTTCTTTTGTAGGGGCGGCTTTATGCCGCCTGCATGTCCGGAGCTTCTCTTTGCTCCTCTGCGCGCCCTGCGTTAATCTTCCGCCTTCGAATCGATCAGGCACCCTGCGCTACAATGTTCAGCCGGATGCTTACCTTTTCCGAAGCGCGCGAAATAGTCATTGCCCAAGCGAAATCGCGTTTGACTCCTCGGTCCACACTATCTCTCCCCCTTAACGACGCCCTCAGTCACATCCTCGCCGAAGAGATTCGTACCGACCGCGAGTATCCCCCCTTCCATCGTTCCACCCGAGACGGATATGCGGTCCATTCCACCGAAGCGCAGCCAAACGCCTCTCTTCGCTGCGTAGGCGAAATCAAAGCTGGGGACACCGTACACTCCCCCCTCTCCCCTGGCACCTGCGTACAGATCATGACCGGCGCGGCCCTCCCCCCTGGTGCCGACGCCGTCGTGATGATCGAATTCACACGGCGCGACGGTGACCATGTCTCCTTTGAACGCCCCACGCAGTCGAGACAGAACTTCGTCCCGCGTGGCAGCGAAGCCAGCGCCGGTGGTGTGGCCCTTTCTCCCGGCCTGCGCCTCGGCTATGCCGAAGTTGCTGTCGCTGCACAGGTCGGTCATCCGACTCTCCGTTGTTTCCAGAAGCCGCGCATAGCGATTCTCTCTACGGGCGACGAAGTCGTTCCCATCACCGAGAGTCCGGGTCCCTTCCACATTCGCAACAGCAACAGCGTGTCGCTCGCAGCGCAAGTTCAGCTCGCCGGCGGTACTCCCCTCCCTCTTGGCAATGCCCTCGACCGCGTCGACGACCTCTCCGCAAAGATCGAACAGGGCCTGCGCGAGGAGATTCTTGTACTTTCCGGCGGGGTTTCGATGGGGAAATATGACCTCGTCGAGTCCGTCCTGAAAGGAATGGGTGCCGAGTTCTACTTCGACGCGGTAGCCATTCGCCCCGGCAAGCCGGCGGTTTTTGGCCGCTGCCGCAACACGCTCATCTTCGGCCTCCCCGGCAATCCTGTCTCCACCATGGTCACGTTCCAACTCTTCGCGATCCCCGCACTCGACATTCTCAGTGGCGCGCCTTCACGTCCCCTTCCGTTCCTCGAAGCCACTCTAGCGGAATCCGTAAAAGAGAAGCCCGGGCTGACCCACTTCCTCCCCGCACGCCTCACCTGGCAGAACGCGCGCCCCGAAGTCAGAGTCCTCCGTTGGCAAGGCTCCGGTGACATCGGAGCGCTCGCGCAATCCAATTGCTTCGCTGTAGTGCCATGGGACCGCCCCGAGATCCCAATTGGTGAGCCCGTCGAAGTGCTCCCCCGAATGGACGTCTTGTAGCATCGGCTTTAGCCTTATGCAGTTTCCTTTGGCCCATCCCAGCTCAGGGGGTACTCTATTGGATGCCTTTGTAGGGGCCGCCTTCTGAGGCGGCCCGCTCTCGGCAAACGGAACAAACTTGGCGAAGCTCTCCCACTACTCCGACCGCGGCGAAATCTACATGGTCGACGTCTCCTCCAAAGCCGTCACCACCCGCACCGCCGTCGCGCACGCCTTTGTGCGAATGACTCCCCGCGTTCTCAAGGCCATCCGCAATCTGAAAAACCCCAAAGGCGACCCTCTGGAAATCGCCCGCATTGCCGGTATCGCCGCTGCCAAACGCACTGCCGAATGGATACCTCTTTGTCATCCGCTTCCCATCACTCACATTGATGTGACCCCCCGCCTATGCAAAGATGGTGTGGAAGTGCACTCTCGGGTTACCGCGACCGCGCAAACCGGGGTGGAAATGGAAGCGCTGGTCGCCGTCACCTGTGCCGCCCTCACGGTCTACGACATGTGTAAAACGCTGGACAAGGGGATCGAAATTACCGATATCCACCTGCTGGAGAAGACTGGCGGCAAGAGTGGCGGCTACCACCGCGCCCGCGCCGAAACCACTCGGAGAGCAGGTAAATGAGCGCAGCCTCAGGAAAAACGGTCAAACTGCTCCTCGCTGAGGACAATCCGATGGTGCGCGATCTGGTCACCCGCGGGCTCGAGCCGTTCTGTGAAGTGCTTATCGCTACCGACGGTGCTGACGCCCTCCTGAAGGTTATCGACGAGCCTCCCGATGTCGTCCTGTGCGATTACAAGATGCCGGGCCTCAATGGCCGCCAGTTGTTTGAGAAAATCCGTGGCCGCGAAGCCACCCGTCATATCCCTTTCCTGTTCATGGCGAGCCGCGCCGACATCGAAGAACGCCTCCGTCCCTTGGTTGACGGCGCCGAAGACTTCATCGCCAAGCCGTTTCTGGTCAAAGATCTCGTGCGCTCCGCGAAGAAGGTCGTCGATCGACTCCACCTGGAAAAGCTGCAGAAACGGGCTTCGCGTCCGGGCGTCATTCAGGGCCGCCTCGAAGAAATGAGCATGATTGATCTGATGCAGTCTCTCGAAATGGGGCAAAAGTCCTGCCGCCTGCAGGTACAGAAGGGAACAGAGCGCGCCGAGCTTTATTTCGCTTCCGGCCAATGCCGCGACGCCAAAATCGACAACCTCACCGGCGATGAGGCCGTCTTCAAAATCCTTCTCTGGACGGAAGGCGAATTCGAAATCGACTTCAACGCCGCCAACGCCTCTTCCGCCAATACCACCACGCGTAGCACCACCGGCCTGCTCATGGAAGCCATGCGCCTGATGGACGAATCTAACCGCGACACCGTAGAAACCTGACAGTCGTCACAAAGCCGTGAAACTTTGAAGTTGTAGGGACGGCCTTCTGAGGCCGTCCGCGTCCGTGGGATCGACATTGAGTTTGCGCGCTCAGCGTCTATGTCAAGCTGGTTCCTATCCTGAGCTTCAAAGCGGCATGCCGCCAACCCTTCGCGGTCGCGGTATCAAACTCTTTCGTCCCCACCGCCGCATATCTCTCCGTTTGACTTACAACTTAGAACCGATAACTTATAACTGTCTTCCATGCGTATCGCCATCCTAACCGTCAGCGATTCCGTTTCCCGCGGTGAACGCGAAGACCGTTCCGGTCCCGCGCTGGTCGAACGCTGCCGCCAGCTGGGCTGGCAAGTTACCTCGGCCCTCATCACTTCGGACGACCAATCCTCTCTCCGCAGCCAGTTGCGCACCCTCTGCGATTCCGGCCACGTCGATATCCTTCTCACGACCGGCGGCACCGGGCTAGGGCCCCGCGACATCACTCCCGAAGCCACTCTCGACGTTGCCGACCGGGTCATCCCCGGCCTTGCCGAAGAAATCCGCCGCAAGGGCGTCGAAAGCACGCCCACCGCCATCCTCTCCCGCGGGGTTGCCATCCTTCGGCATAAGACGATCGTTATCAATCTCCCGGGCAGCCCCAAAGGCGCTGTCGAATCCCTCGACGCGATCGCACACCTCCTTCCCCACGCCATTGATGTCCTCCGAGGCGCTCACCACGGGTAAATTTCATTGCTCCCCTGAAACGAAATCACCTCCGCCATCACTACTGATTAAGCAGCTTTTCGGCCCCATCTGGTGAACTTATCCATTCGGAGGTCTGACCATGCCTCTTGCAGCCATCGCTGCCTTATGCGGCTTGAGCCTCGGGGCAGCCTTTGTTCTCTTCAAATTCCTACAGAGCACGGCTTCAGTCAGTAAGCCCGAGTACCAGCTTGGCGGTGCCGCTGCCGGCTTCGTCGTGATCCTGGGCGTCCTGTCCGTCACCTATATGAAAGTCAACGACAAGCAGTCCGCCGACGCTTTGAAGTCCGCCAATCAGCAGATCCAGGATCTTCAAGCCAAACTCCAGAAAGCGGAAGATCGTTTGAAGACTCTCGACGCGGACGTCACCTACTCTGGAACCGTCTCTCCCGCATTGCACGATGCCAACGTCGTTTTTGCCGTCAAGGAAGCCAAGGTTCAGGAAGACGGCCGCTTCGTCCTGAATGTGCGTGCCGTCCATCCCAAGGACCTCCCCTCCATTTACGTCATCGGCCCCCAATCCCGCGCGCCGTATAAACAGGTTTTCCCGGAAGACAATAGTTCGGCCCTCACCATTTCCAGTGCGACTCATTGATTCCATCGGAGGATTGCCATGGATTCATCATTAATTCGGAATCGCCGGACGAAGGCAAAAGTTCTTCAAAAGCTCCTAGTGGTCCTCATCGTCACGCTGCTTGGCTCGCCTCTTCCCGTCTTTGCGCAGACTTCGACAGTTTATGGCACCATTACGGACCGCAGCGGCAGGCCGGTCGTCAACATCCTTGTGGAAATTGGCTCCAACTACCGGTACACCGATGTCAGTGGACGTTACAAGATCGTGGGCGTTCCTCTGGGCCAGCAGCATATGGTTTGCCGTCGTGGCTCCACAATCTTATGGCAGGGCGATGTGCAGATTGCCGGTTCCGAAATGGTTTTGAATCGGCAGTTTAACTAATGTGCTTCACTTGCGTCGTGTCATCTTGTAGTGCAGCCGGAGAATCGTCAGGCCCATAAACCTAATGGTGTGGTCCGTGCGCAGCACTCCGTCTTCATCAACGTACACATGAAACAGTTCGTGCAGCGTCCTGAAATTCCTCACCCGCCAGGCATCTTGCCCGGACTCCAACACGCGGTAGAATCCCGCACGCCCAAATGCTCTGCCATCGGAACGCAGCCCGAACGATCCGTCCGCATTTACTTCTGGCCGCAGGTACACACTGCTGCTGCCGTAGCAGGGAAAGGTCACCTTCACGCACGGATTGTCTTCCCCCGGCAGCTTCGTGGTCGAGTAAAGCCCCGCATAGATCACTTTGCCGGTTGAGCGGAACCGTCGCAGCCACCCGGTATGCTTCAGTTGTCCCGTTTGCGGGTCGCGAAGCTGCGCAACTTCGCTGGTCATCCCTTTCGCCACTTCCAGTGACGAAATCGGAAAATTGAGCTGGTCCATCTGTCTGCTGATGAACTCCACCAGCAACCACAGCACAAACTTTCCAGCGAAGTAGACCTCACTCCAAACTTCCAGGTGATATTCCGCCGTGTGTTCGTAGAAGTGCCGGATGCTCGGGTTTACCGCATCGGCCTGAAAGCCCGGCCCGTTCAATGCCGAGAAATCAGGAATTAACCCCGCACCTTCGGGCCACGTTAGCTCTAGCCGTTCATCCTTCGCGATTTGTTGATAGATGCTAGTGAAGACTTGCCCTTCGCGCCCAATCACGCAATCGAGCCATGGCGCTTCGGCCTTCGACGTCCGGCGCCCCGTCACCACCACCAGCCACTCGATGCACTTCTGCATGAGAAATCCGAGCGTCGTGTAGACAATTCCTTGCTTCGCAGTACCGCTGCCGGCGGCACCCGCCGTGTCCGGCTTCGAGATTTGTGTGGGAGCACCCATATCGTCCTATTCTCCCATCCGGTCTACCGCTTGCTATTGGTCTGTGCCGTGTCACTTACGCGTTTGTCGGTCAGTTTGCCACCACCGGCAGCACAATCCTCGATCGATGCTCCGCGTCATGGTGAATGATGATTCGTCCACTCTTCATCTCGCTCGACGCAACTTCCGACTCGCCTGTTTGCAGGTTCCTCGAAAAATGCGGATAAAACGCACCCGAAATCTGCACCCGAATCCGGTGCCCCTTCAAGAAAACATTGCTGGTCACCATGCGATTCAAATCCAGCCGATAGATCTTGCCCGGCTCTAACAGCCTCGGTTCAGCCGTTCCATCGCGGTAGCTTGCACGCAGAACATCCAGTCCCGGACTCATCAAGTTAAACGCCGCGCCATCGGGCGCCACGTCCAGCAGCCGAACCCACAAATCAAAATCCTTCACGTCCGCGGACGCATAAATCTCCGCCTTGATCGGCCCCGTCACTTCCACATCCGCCTGCAACGGCTCCGTATCGAACGTCAGCACATCATTTCGGCTGGTAAGGTCGCGATAGTCATGAGCGCCGTACGCATCATACTTATCCGCGAGGGGATGTGCGGGATCAGAGACGAAGCTGCTTTCACCATTCAGGATCACCGTCAAATTCCTGGTGAGCGTACCCGCCGTTGCCGCCTGTGTTCCCCTTTGCAAGTATAACGATTCCTCCTTCGCCCGCTTCAGTGGCCATGCGTCCTCATCGCGCCACTCATTTCTTCCCATCAAGAAGATTCGCACCGCTTTCTCGCGCTCCACGCCGTCGTCCACTCCGCGCACATAGTGATCCATCCAACGCAAAATCAAGCCGTCATAGTCGATTGGCGCGGCCTTCCCGAAGTCACGCTCGCCACTCTTCTGCGAATCCTCGCCCCCATGTGTCCATGGCCCAATCATCATTTTCGTACGTGGATCAGCCTCACCGTTTCGCGCAACCAGCAAACCGTTAAAATTCGCTGTCGCGCCATCCGGCCCGTACGCCTCGTCGTACCATCCGGAAAAATTTAGCACCGCGCACTGAACGCGGTCGTATTTGTTCCGCAATTCCGCCCAATCCCACCAGGGATCCGCCGGCGGATGCGCCAGCCACGCGTAGTAAAACGGCGCGACCTCTTTCAAGTCCGGCAAGTCCCGCAGCGGGAGGAATCCCTCCATTCGCGCGTGGTCCGTTTTCCACTGCATTCGCGCTTCTTCTCCTGTTTGAGGGCCTGCCAAACGCTTTCGCCGCCGCACTTCCGGCGCGATGTTCATCCAGATCCACTCCAGCCACGACCCGTCGAACAATCCACCGGAGTAAAAGAAATTTCGCGGCGTCGAAAAGGTCATCGCCGGCACCATCGCCTTCAAATGAGGGGGATTTTCCACTGCCGCCAGCCACTGCACCGCGCCCGGGTACGACAGCCCAAACGTTCCCACGTTCCCGTCCGACCATGCCTGCTTTGCCGCCCACTCGATCGTGTCGTAGCCATCCTTACCCTCATTCTGATAGGGCAGAAATTCTCCATCCGACGCGTAGCGGCCCCGTACGTCTTGAATCACGACTGCGTATCCGCGCCGCACCGCCGCATCGAAGGTTGTCCACTCCTTTGGCGCATTTTGCTTGCCGTACGGCGTGCGGTATACCAGGGTAGGGAAGCGCCCTTCTGCTTTCGGCAGCCAAATATCCGCGCGCAGCACGACTCCATCTCTCATCTGCACCGTTACATTCGCAAGTCGCGTCGTGCCGTCATCGCCCGCGCCCCTTGTAAGAAACGCACCCGCCGCCGCGATTGCTACCCCGACGACGACCGCCACCACCGCGAACAAAACTGCCCATATTCTTTGCATGCCGCGCATTCTATCCAACTCTCTCCCGAAACGCTTGTTGACCCCTCCCGCCATCCTCCGTAACAATGTTTCCACTATGTCCACAAAACTTTCCGACAAACGGCTTGCCGTCCTCGGCACCGGCAAGCTTGGCGGCATCCTTTTGCGTGCCTTCCTGAAGCAGGGGCTCTTTGAGCCGAAGCACGTCACCGCCACGGTGAAGCACGAGGAGAAAGCTGCAACGCTTGCGGTCGGGCTCGGGATCAACGCTTCCACCAACAATCGAGCCGCGGTTAAAGGAGCCGACATTGTCCTACTCGCTGTTAAGCCCCAAGTAGTCGGCGACGTCCTCAAAGAAATTAAGCCGGCGCTGAGCAGCAAAACTCTGGTTATTTCCGTCGCCGCCTCTGTTCCCACTTCTTACATCGAGCAACGCATCGGCGAAAAAGTTCCCGTTGTTCGAACCATGCCCAATACGTGCTCCGTCGTTGGTACCGGGATGACCGGTATCTGTCGCGGCTCGCATGCCTCACCCGAACATCTCGAAATCGCCAAAGCCATGTTCGGGGCCGTTGGACGCGCCGTTGTCGTCGACGAAAAGAACATGGACGCGGTCACAGGCCTTTCCGCCAGCGGCCCCGCCTTCGCTTACATCATTCTCGAGTCGCTTGCCGAAGCCGGAGTCAAAGTCGGCCTGCCTCGGGATATCGCTACGCTTCTCGCCGCGCAAACCTTGAAAGGCGCTGCCAGCGTTGTCCTCGACACCGGCGATCATCCGGCGCTGCTCAAAGACTCGGTCACTACTCCCGCTGGCTGCACCATCGATGGCATCCTCGAACTTGAAGAAGGAAAGCTCCGCGTCACGCTCATCAAAGCGGTAGTGAAGGCTACGCAACGGGCTGGCGAACTTCTCTTCGAAAAATAAATTTTCCACCTTGTAGGGGCGCAGTGCCACTGTGCCCGTAGCATAGGCTTTAGCCTGTGTCGTTTGCCTTTGTAGGGACGGCCTTCTGAGGCCGTCCGCTCTCCGCTTGGAAACGGTGCAGCATCGCTGCCACGTATCTCCGCACAATCAGACAGCCTGCCATCCTGAGCGAAGCAGAGGATTCTCAACCGATCCTGAGCACGATTCTTACTTCCCCTACACCTTTGGCGTGACACCATCCCTTGCGTTCTGACCCTTTTTCTGTGCTAGCATGCGCAAGGAACACCAAAAATGCCTGCCGCTTATATCCCCGTTCTCATTTTCGCTCTGATCGTGCTTTCTTTTCCGGTCCTTGCACTCCTTCTTTTCAAGTTGATTCGCCCCGAATCTCGCGGCGGCCCGGCGAAATTCCTTCCCTACGAATGCGGCATTCCTGCGGAATCCAACGCGCGCGGCCGCTACTCCGCTCGTTTCTATGTGGTCGCGATGCTTTTCGTCATCTTCGACGTGGAAACGATGTTTCTTTTTCCGTGGGCCATCCTCTATCGCACTTGGGTTGCTGCGCATCTAGGCGCTTTTGCTTTGATCTCCATGCTCGTCTTCCTCGGCATTCTCCTCATCGGCTACGTCTGGATCTATAAAAAAGGCGCCCTCGACTGGGCCTGACGCAACGCCTGACGCTGTCCGCGATCGGTAGCAGTCTGCGCGATTTGTGTCGACTGGCTACCGACTACCAATTGCCGACTACTAACCACTGACTGCCGACTTCCAACTTTTTTTCTGTGCCCTCGCTCATTGACGCCCCTTTCCCCCTTGTGTTAGAAACGCAAGGAACGATCGTAAGCACTGCCAGGTCGCAGTTGCGTTTCCGTTTTGCAGGGTGGCTCGCGTTTTCGCTCCTTCCTTTGCGCTTAGCCTGTTTGAGCCATCCTCACGTTTGGTTTGTTCACGGCCGGTCGGGTATTTTGAGGCCGTTCGACCTGCAGCAAGCAACAGGGTCCCAGGGTAAATGGCAGACGAGCCCAAGCCGCCTCAATCTGATAGCCCTAAACCGGAAAAGCCCGGTGGCGCTTCCACGCCCCCAGCCGCGCTAAAACCTCCGGCCGCTCCCGTAACTCCTCCGGCTGCGAAACCAGCGCCCCCTCCGCCCAAACCTCCGCCCCCGGTTCAAGTTCCCCTCGACAACGAACTCACGCGCCGCTACCGCGAGCATTTTGGCGCTGCCATTCTCGACGCGCTCGAGGATCGCAAGCAGCCTTACCTCGTCATCGACGTCGCCAATCTTTCCGAGATCGCCCGTTATTCTCGCGACGAGGAGAAATTCGATCTACTTGAGGACCTCACCGCCGTCGATTGGCCGCGCCGCGAAAAACGCTTTGATCTCGTGGCCATTCTTTATTCCTTTCCGCACAACACGCGCCTACGCTTGAAAATGGCTGTTGCGGAAAATGAACGTCCGGCAAGCCTTGTCGAGCTCTGGCCCACTTCCAACTGGCTCGAACGCGAAATCTTCGATCTCTTCGGTATCGAATTCGCCGGTCACCCGGATTTGAAACGCATCCTGCTCCCCGACGGCTGGCAGGGTCATCCCCTTCGCAAGGACTACGACATTCTGTTGCAAGACAGTGCCTGGGTTCGCGAAAACCTCGGCATCGAAAGCGGTCAGTAAAAAAGGGAACTTGGGAAACACTTTGCACGACGACGCGCTACAAAATAACGGCACGCTGCTCGGCGCCGACGAACTTGTCCTCAACATGGGGCCTCAGCATCCCTCCACCCATGGTGTGCTCCGCGTCAAACTAAAGCTCGATGGCGAACGCGTCCGCGGCACCGAGTGTGTCATCGGATATCTCCACCGGGGCGTCGAGAAAATCGCGGAGAATCGTACCTATCAGCAGTTCGCGCCGTACGTCGATCGCATGGATTACGTCGCCGCGATCAGCAACGGACTGGGCTACTGTGAGGCCGTGGAGAAGCTGCTCAACGTCGAAGCTCCGCCCCGCGCCCGCGTCATCCGCACCATTCTTACTGAGCTGCAACGCATTGCCAGCCACCTCGTCTGGCTGGGCACGCATGCGCTCGACATCGGCGCACTCACCCCGCTTTTCTATTGCATGCGCGAGCGCGAAGAAATTCTGAAAGTCTTCGAGAAATACTGCGGCGCTCGCCTCACTACCCATGCTTTTCGCATCGGCGGCTTGCAGTACGAGTCCTACGATGGTTTCGAAAAGGACGTCGAGCGCTTCTGCAACGATTTCGAACGCCGCATCCAGGAATATGTCGACCTTCTCACCGGCAATAGCATCTGGATCGGCCGCACCCGCAATGTCGGTGTGCTCAACGCCGCAGACTGCATTGCCCTGGGCGCTTCCGGCCCGATTCTTCGCGCTGCTGGGGTCAAATGGGACCTCCGCAAGGCGCAGCCCTACGCCTCTTACGACCAGTACAAATTTGAAATTCCCGTAGGCACTAACGGTGACACTTACGATCGGTATATGGTCCGCATCGAAGAAATGCGCCAGTCCCGGCTGATCTGCCTCCAAGCCATTGAGAAGATTCCCGAAGGCGCGATCATGGGCAAGGTTGGCAAGGTCATCAAACCGCCCGCCGGCGAAATCTACCACTCGATTGAAGCTCCCAAGGGCATCCTTGGCTACTACATCGTCAGCGATGCCACCACCCAGCCCTATCGCGTGCGCGTTCGTCCGCCGTCATTTATCAACCTTCAAGCTCTCGACAAAATGGTCCGCGGCCACCTGGTTGCCGACGTCGTCGCCATCATCGGCACGCTGGATATCGTCCTCGGCGAGGTCGACCGATGAATCCCACCGTGCTCGCGATCCTGCATTTCCTACAAACATGGTGGGTCGAACTTACCTGCGGTGTCGTTATCGTGGCCGTGGTTCCCCTGGTCGCCGGGTACGTCGTCCTTCTCGAACGCAAACTCATGGCCGACATGCAAGCCCGCCTCGGCCCCATGCGCGTTGGCCCGCACGGCCTGCTCCAACCCATCGCCGATGCCGTCAAGCTCCTTATCAAGGAAGACATCATCCCCGCCGAGTCCGACAAGTTCATCTTCTGGCTCGCTCCCGTCATCTCCATGGTCGCCGCGCTCACCTCGATGGGCGCCGTCGCTTTCGGCCCGGCCTTTCAAGTCGCCCGAGACATCAACATCGGCATTCTTTTCGTTCTCGGCGTCAGTTCTCTCGGATTTCTTGGCATCATTCTCGGCGGCTGGGCTTCCAACTCGCATTACTCCATCCTCGGTGCGCTACGCAGTACGGCACAGCTAGTGAGCTACGAAACCGCAGGCGGACTCGCGATTATCAGTGCCCTGCTTCTCTCCGGCACGTTGAAAATTAGCGCCATCGTCCAAGCTCAATACGACCAGCACGCTTGGTTTATCTTCCTCGCGCCCGTTGCCGGATTCATTTATCTCGTCGCATCCATTGCCGAAACCAATCGCGCTCCCTTCGACCTTCCCGAAGCCGAGTCCGAACTTGTCGCCGGATACATGACCGAATACAGCGGCTTTCGCTGGGCCCTCTATTTCCTCGGCGAATACGCCAACATGATCGTCGTCGGCTCCATCGCCACCACCCTCTTCCTCGGGGGCTGGCTCCGCCCCTTCCCCAATGTTCATTGGCTGAACTGGCTGGACTTCCTTCCCGCGGTCATCATCGCGCTTGTCGGCGTGTATTGTATTTACAGGGCAGGGAAGCAGCCGGTGAAAGTCCAAACCGGGTTCATGTGGGCAGTCGCGCTAGGATGTTTTGCCGTAGCCTTCGTGTTTGCAGCGCCGTGGCTGCTTCATCTGTTCCACAGATTTGGCGTTTCGATTCCTCTCAATCTGGACTTCATCCTTCCGGGCCTCAACGGCGCTTTCTGGTTCCTCCTGAAGGTTTCCGGCTACATTTATGTTTTCATGTGGCTGCGATTTACGCTGCCGCGCTATCGGTTCGACCAGCTCATGCACCTTGGCTGGTACATCCTGATTCCTCTGGCCATTATCAACGTTTTCGCAGTCGGCATTTCGATGCTGTTGGAGGCGAACGGCGTGAATCGTTGGATCGGCATGGTTCTTACGACTGTCTTGGTCTTGGCTGCCGCGGTTTTCCTGGTCCGCTGGCACGACCAGCGCACTGAATCGGCCTCTACGGCCTCTCTAACACCGGATTCTTATGCTGGATAGCGTTCTCTTTTACTTCTTCGCGGGCGTCGCCGTGATTGGCGCGGCGCTGGTGGTCACCAGCCGCAACGCGATCCACAGTGCAGTCTTCCTCATTACCACACTGCTTGCCACAGCGGGCATCTTCCTGCAGCTCCGTGCGGAATTCCTCTTCATCGCGCAGATCATTCTTTACGTTGGCGGGATCATGGTGTTGTTTATCTTCGTCATCATGCTCGTGCGCCTCGATGTGCCCCTCCACCACCTCCGTTTCCGCATGAAAAACCTTGTCGTCACCGTCGTGATTGCCGTGCTTGGCGCCGAAGCGGGAGCGATCATCTATCTGGCTCGCAAGCTGCCCGGTCAGGGCCTCTTTATCCAGAACATGGCGCCGCCTGACAAACTTGCGTCCAATTCCGAGAAGCTCGCCGAGAGCCTCTTCAGCGGCTACCTGCTTCCCTTCGAAATTGCCAGCGTGCTTTTGCTGGTCGCCATGGTTGGTGCCGTCGTTATGGCCAAGAACAAGAAAAGGACCGAGGAAGAATCATGATGTCTCCGGCGCACTACCTGTTCCTCAGTCTCGCGCTATTCCTGATCGGTTGCGTGGGCGTCGTCACCCGCCGCAACGTGATTGTTGTTCTTATGTCCATCGAACTCATTCTCAACGCCGTGAATATCAACCTCGTTCTCTTCTCGCGCATTTTCGGCGATGTCGCCGGGCAAGTCTTTGCGCTCTTTATCATCGCGGACGCTGCCGCCGAAGCCGCCGTCGGGCTCGGCATTATCATCGCCTTCTTCCGCAACCGTGAAACCGTCCTCGCCGACGAGATGGACCTCCTCAAATGGTGACCCAGCGCAAAATCCGCTTTTCTCCCGTGCCCCAGCCATTCTTGGCTGTGCGCTTTGCCCTCCCCTCCAACGGCGAACCACGAATCACGCCACACGGGGTCCGCCCATGACCAGCGCCGGCTACTTCCTCTCCCACCTCTCGCTCATTCCACTCTTCCCGCTGATCACAGCGGCCCTCATGCTCTTCATCGGCCGACTGCTCCCCAAATCTGCCGTCAGCTTCCTCTGCGTCGGGAGCGTTTTTCTCTCGTTCGTCCACGCGCTCGGGGCCGTCCTGCAGCTAATCTCCTTCGAACCCAAGCATCGTGTCTTCCAGCAAATTCTGTTCGAATGGATCACCCCCGGTGTCATGCCCGCAGGCGGTTCCCTCGTTCCCTTTGTCGCCGACTGGGGCTATTTACTCGATCCCCTTTCCTCGGTGATGGTCCTCGTTGTCACCGGCGTCGGCTTCCTCATCCACGTCTATTCCATCGGCTACATGGCCCACGAAGGCGGCTACTACCGCTTCTTCGGCTACCTCAACCTGTTCATGTTCGCCATGCTCACCCTGGTTCTTGCCAACAACCTCCTCCTCCTCTTTGTTGGATGGGAAGGCGTAGGCCTTTGTAGCTATCTACTCATCGGTTTCTATTTCCTGAAGAAATCCGCTTCTGACGCTGGCAAGAAGGCCTTTATCGTCAACCGCATTGGCGATACGGGGTTCGTCCTCGGCGTTTTTCTGATCGCCGTGACCTTCGGCACCGTCCGCTTCACCGCGCAAGGTCTACCCGACGGCGTCGCTGTTAGTGGCATCGTGCAGTCGCTGTCGGCCATGGTGAACCACGGCGCCCTCGCGGTAGGCACCCCTGTTCTCGCCGCCATCGCCCTTCTTCTCTTCGTCGGCGCCTGCGGCAAGTCTGCCCAGATTCCGCTGTACGTCTGGCTCCCGGACGCCATGGAGGGCCCCACCCCCGTCTCCGCCCTTATCCACGCCGCCACCATGGTCACCGCCGGCGTGTACATGGTCACGCGCATGAACGCCATCTACCAGCTCGCGCCCATCGCGATGGACGTCGTGGCCATCATCGGCGCGTGCACCGCGATCTTCGCCGCCACCATGGCGCTCGTACAGAACGACATCAAGAAAGTTCTCGCCTACTCCACCATCTCTCAGCTCGGCTACATGTTCCTCGCTCTCGGCGTCGGCGCTTTCGCCGCGGGCATTTTTCATCTCATGACGCACGCCTTCTTCAAAGCGCTCCTCTTCCTCGGTGCCGGCTCCGTAATCCACTCCCTCTCCGGAGAGCAGGACATCCGCAAAATGGGCGGACTCTATAACGCCATTCCCCGAACCTCCCGCCCATTCCTCATCGCCACCCTCGCGATCGCCGGAATTCCGGGTTTTGCTGGCTTCTTCAGTAAGGACGAAATCCTGGGCAGCACTTTCCGGCGCTCACTCAGCACCGATCGCTACCTCGTCCTCTGGTTCGTCGGTGTGTTCACCGCCGGCATGACGGCCTTTTACATGTTTCGTCTCTTTAACCTGACTTTCCGCGGCCTCTCTCGCGTGCCTCACGAAATCGAACATCACATCCACGAGTCGCCCGGCACCATGACCATTCCTTTGGCGATCCTCGCCGGGCTCTCCATCGTCGGCGGCTGGGTCGCTCTTCCCGCTCTTTGGGGCGACGAAAGCCCATTTGAAAAATTCCTAGAGCCGGTGCTGAAAGGTGCAATTCCCGAAACCGCCGCCGTCAAATTTGCACACCACACCCTATTCAAAGAATACGTACTGATGGGAATCTCTGTGGCGGTTGCGGTCTTCGGCATCTACCTCGCCTACCGCCTCTATCTCCAATTCCCGCATCTGCACAACAAGGTCGCTGCGCGCTTCCCCCGCCTCCATAACCTTCTTCTCCATAAGTACTACGTGGACGAAATCTATGACGCGCTCTTCGTCAATCGCACCAAGGACCTGAGCACCACTCTCGGTCTACTGGACGCCAAAATCATTGACGGCCTAGGCGTCAACGGTTCCGCGTGGCTCGCGCGTGCGTTTTCGCGGATCTCCATGTGGTGGGACAAGTGGATTGTCGACGGCTTGGTCAATTTCGTCGCCAAGTTCACCCGTTTCTGGAGCCACCCCATTCGCATGTTCCAGACCGGCGTCTTTTCCAGTTACGCCCTCTTGATTCTCATTGGTCTCGCGATTTTATTGGGCTACTACGGCCATCACATGCAGGTTTTAGTGCGCAGTTTGCGCTGAAAGGTCAATTGGCATGCAGCTTTTTTCTCATCATCTTCTCAGCGTGATTCTCTTCACGCCACTGGTGGGCGCCATCGCGCTCATGTTCGTCCCGCGCGAATCTCCCACTCTTCATCGGCTTGTTGGCAATTTGTTCGGCGTACTTGGCTTCGTCGTCTCGATCCCACTGGTTCGCTATTTCCGGGCTGGCTATGAAAGCTATGCTTTCGAGGAGAATGCGGACTGGATTCCCTCCCTTGGCGCGAGATATCACCTCGGTATCGACGGAATCAGCTTCCTGCTGATCATGCTGACCACCATCCTCGGCATGCTTGCCATCCTCTCTTCCTGGTCCGCCATCCAGACGCGCACCAAGGAGTATTACATCCTGCTTCTTCTCCTCCAGACCGGGATGCTCGGCGTCTTCATGTCCCTCGATTTCTTCCTCTTCTACGTCTTCTGGGAAGTCATGCTCGTCCCGATGTACTTCCTCATCGGTGTGTGGGGCAGCGAGCGCCGTCTCTATGCGGCCATCAAATTTTTCCTATATACGCTGACTGGTTCTGTCTTGATGCTCTTGGGTATCCTGGCGCTCTATTTCAACTACGCCAAAGCCGCCAATGTGCAGACCTTCGATGTGCCTACGTTGCTCGCCGCCGTAAATGATCCGCGATACGCCAGCGTGTTCACCGACTCGCTGAAACAGTGGCTCTTCTGGGGCTTCTTCTTCGCCTTCGCGATCAAGGTTCCCATGTTCCCGTTCCACACCTGGCTGCCCGACGCCCACACCGAGGCGCCCACCGCAGGGTCCGTCATTCTGGCGGGCGTACTCCTGAAGATGGGCACCTACGGCTTTATACGTTTCTCGCTGCCGCTGCTTCCCTCGGATCCGGTGATGCGTGCGAAGATCATCCATATTCTCATCGTGCTCTCGCTTATCGGCATCATCTATGGCGCGATCGTCTGCCTCATGCAGAAAGACATGAAGCGCCTCATCGCGTACAGCTCGGTAAGCCACTTAGGCTTTTGCACGCTGGGCATCTTCGCTCTTACGCCGCAAGGGCTCTCCGGCAGCGTCCTCCAGCAGATCAACCACGGCATCTCCACTGGAGCACTCTTCCTTATCGTTGGCGTCCTCTACGAGCGCCGCCACACGCGCCTCATTTCTGAATTTGGCGGGCTCGCTACTCCCATGCCAAATTACGCGGCTATCTACCTCATTGTCACGCTCAGTTCGCTTGGCATGCCCATCCTCAACGGCTTCATCGGAGAATTCACCATTCTGCAGGGAGCCTTTGTCGTCAATAAAGCCTGGGCCGCCTGGGGCTCTCTCGGCATCGTGCTTGGTGCCGCCTATCTCCTCTGGCTCTACCAGCGAGTGATGTTCGGGCCCGTCACCCACGACGTGAACAAGAACCTACCTGACCTGAACCTGCGGGAGTACGCCGTCCTCCTTCCTCTGATTTTCTTCGCCTTCTGGATCGGCATCTACCCCAAGCCCTTTTTCAACTACATCAATAGCCCCGTCGAAAAGATTGTCCATCAGGTGAATCCAAGCTTCTACCAACAAGCGTCCGCTCCAGCTCTTGTAGGGGCACAGCAGTGCTGCGCCCCAGCTGCTCAAGCCTCAACCTCATCGCCCGGTCCTTCTGCTCCAAACCCCTTGGAGGCGAAATAGGCGCTTCGATGCTCCACTCTCTCTTCCAATCGATCCTCGCGTACATCCACGGTGACGGTCTCGTCATCCTCCCCGAGATGGAACTCCTCCTTTTCGCCCTCGGCATCCTGATTTTTGATTTTCTGCTCGAGCGCAAGGAAAAACACTGGAACGCAGGCCTGGCGTTGCTCGGCGTCGCCGGAAGTGCCTTCGGTCTCTTCGAACAGGTCAAGCGCTACAACATCGAGCGCACCAACCCAATGCGCTCCTTCGGCCTGCTCGGATTTCACAATACCGTCCTCGTAGATGGCTTCTTCATCATCTTCGCCGCGCTTTTCCTCGCCGCCACTGCGCTTGCCATTCTTCTCTCGGTGAAATATCTCGACCTCGAGCGCGAACAGGAAGGCGAATACTACGCCCTCCTCCTCCTGGCTTGCATCGGCATGATGCTCATGGCTTCCGGCATCGACTTGATCGTTCTATTCCTCGGCCTCGAAACCATGGCGCTTAGTTTCTACGTTCTTTCCGGCTATCTCCGGCGCAACAAGCGTTCTAACGAAGCCGCCATGAAGTATCTGCTGCTCGGTGCTTTTAGCTCCGGCATCCTCGGCTATGGCTTTTCGCTTCTCTACGGCGTCAGTGCCTCCACCAACATCGCGCAAGTCGGCAACATGCTGGATCGCCGCCTCCAATACACCGCCGGCCACGGCATGACCGACTGGCTCGTCGTCTTCGCATTCGTCACCGTTGCCGCTGGCCTCTTCTTCAAAATCGCGGCGGTTCCGTTTCATCAATGGGCGCCCGACGTCTACGAAGGCGCGCCGACACCGGTAACCGCCTACATCAGCGTCGCATCGAAGACCGCCAGCTTCGCACTTTTTCTTCGACTGATGACCAGCGTCTTCGGTGGTTCGCAGCCCACATGGCAATATGCTGTCGCCGGGGTCGCTATCGCCTCTCTCACCTGGGGCAACCTCGCCGCCATCACGCAGTCGAACATCAAGCGCCTCCTCGCCTACTCCTCCATCTCTCACGTCGGCTATATCCTCCTCGGCCTGGTTGCCGGCAATGAAACTGGCCTGGTCGGCATGATGTTTTACTTGATCGCTTACGGCTTCATGACCATGGGGGCATTCGCCGTTGTCGTCGTCATGCGGCAACGCGGTCTCATCGGCGATGAACTCGACGACCTCGACGGCCTGTACCAGCGCAGCCCCGCTGCCGCGCTCCTCCTCCTTATTTTCATGCTCTCCCTTGCTGGCATCCCTCCCACCGCCGGCTTCGTGGGAAAGTACTTCATCTTCCAATCGTTGATCGAAACGCACCATCCCGTGCTCGCCGTCTTTGCGGCCCTCTACATCGTTCCCGCGCTCTACTACTATTTCCGCGTCGTCGTTCACGCCTGGCTGAAGAAGCCCGGAGAGGCCCCCGCCCCCCACATGACCAGCGCCCAGGCCATCGCTCTTGGCGCCGCTCTATTTGTTTCTCTCGCGGCCGGGTTGTATCCTGAGCCGTTCGCCCGGCTGGCGCGCTATGCCTTCGGACAATAACGACAACGACTCCAAGAATTCCAGCTTAACTCCCGCCGAAAGGGAAGTGGGTGGCTTCTCGCGCCAGTTCGCCATGGCCATGGAGCTCCCCTTCATTCTTGTCGCTGCGGTCGGAGTCGGTGGGCTGCTCGGCTTCTTCCTGGATCGCTGGCTGCACACCAAACCTGCGCTAATGCTCATCCTCGGCGCTTTCGGTTTCATTGGTGGCCTGCGCGATGTCCTCCGCCGCTTAGCCAAACCGTAGCGCCGCGGCTTCAGCCCGGTATCTTGGACAGCGCCGCAGAAATCAAATTCCCACCCATCCAACGCTATAATCCCTTCATCCCGTGAGCGACACCACTATTCCCGACTCGTTCTACCGCCAGTCCGAATCTCGCATCTCCGTTCTCACGCTACTCCTCGGCCTCCTCGTCGCCGCTCCCCTCGCCCTCCTCCAGTACTGGCAATGGGCTTTCGGCGTTCTTATCGGCGCTGCTCTCGCTTGGCTTAATTTCCGGTGGCTCAAGCAGGGCCTCGACGCGCTCACCATGGCGGCCACCGCGCAACACGGCAGCGAAAGCATTCGTGTTCCTGTCCGCACTTACTTCAAAGCGCTCTTCCGCTACGCGTTGATAGCCCTCTGTATCTATGTTATTTTTAAGTATCTGCACGTTCCCGCTTTAAGCATGGTTTGCGGTCTGTGTGCCCTGGGAGCGGCCACCATACTGGTTAGTGTGCATAGCATCCTTCGCTCAACGGATTGAGGAATGGAAGAACATATAAGCCAAGTCACCCACTGGGTGAATCACCTTCTGGCGCCTTTAGCTCTTCGCCTGCTGCATGCCCTGAATATTCAACCCGCCGATTTCGAGAGGCCCATCCCGGAATATGTGGTTATGTCGTTGCTCGTGCTGTTGATTGGCACGATCTTGGCGCTGCTAGTGCGCTCGCGCCTTTCGGTCGAGCGTCCTGGAGCGCTCCAACAATCTGCGGAGTTGCTTCTGACAAATCCCCTGGGTTTCGGGATCAAGGATCTGCTCGAAGAAAACACCGGCCACTACGCCGACAAATTCATTCCTTTCGTTGGCTCCATATCGGTTTTCGTTCTGCTCGCGAATCTGCTCAGCATCTTTCCGGCGTTTACTTCGCCGACCGGCAATGCCGTTGTGCCCTTGGCCTGTGCCATCCTGACCTTCATTTATTTCAACTGGCAGGGTATCCGACACCACGGTGTTGGTGGTTATCTGCTCACTTTTGCCGGCTCGCCCAAACATTTCGGAGATTGGCTGCTCGCGATTCTTTTGTTTCCTGTCGAGATCATCTCGACTTCGGCCCGTCTTCTCTCTCTTACCGTTCGTCTTTGGGCCAACATTTTCGCCAGTGACCTGATCTACATGATTTTCCTGGGCCTGCTTGTCGGCCCCGTTCAATGGGGTTGGGCCAAGAGTGCCTTCCTCGGCATATTCCTCGCGATCTTCCCGGTTGCTATACCGATCGCCTTTGTCGGGCTGCACATCTTCGTCTCGATTATCCAGGCGTACATTTTCACGGTGCTCCCCTCGATTTACATCGGTGGCGCCATCGCCGAAGAGCACTAGCAGCGGCCTACTTTTTGTCTTGCGGGATAGGCTTTAGCGCAGCCGCTATAGCGAGCGACGAGTCTTCAAACCCGTGGTTTTTCATCGGTTTTGTTCGTACCGTTCAGCGTGAGACCGGTTTGCATCACGTAGATCCGGGAACCACCCACTGGCGGTAATTCACCAGGAGGCTGTTATGAAGAAAGCTGTGATGTTGTTGGCTGTTCTGGTGGTGGTCGCGATGCTTGCGCCTGCCGCCTTTGCTCAAGAAACCGGCGCTGCCGGTGGAAAGGGTACACTGGCGATCGCTGCTGCGTTTGGCATGGCCATCGCGGCGTTCGGCGCGGCTTTCGGTCAGGGCCGTATCGCCTCGGCTGCTTGCGAAGGCATGGCTCGCAATCCGGGTGCTGCTGCCGCAATTCGCGCCGCAATGATTCTCGGGCTTGTGTTCGTTGAAACTCTCGCCCTCTTCACCCTCGCGATCATTATGTTGAAGGTCTAACAGTCTCCGTCGCGCCGCTGCTTCAGTGCGGCATCTTTGCAATTTCAAGCCCCGACGGTCCGCCGCCGGGGCTTTTCCTTGTTATCGCCAGCACACGATTCTTGGAGTCCGCGAGTCATCCTCGCGTATCAGTTCCACAAACAAAAAGCCACGGGTCTCGACCTTGGAGACCCGTGGCAATTGGGCGGCCAAAACTTTGAATGCCTTTTAGATCGCAGCCAGATGCTCCAGCGCGCTCTTATTCGTGACCAGCAATGTTGACCCGTTCACTTCCACCAGGTGTTTCCGCTTGAAGTCGCTGAAGCTTCGGCTGACCGACTCTCTCGAGCAGCCGATCAGCTGTGCAATTTCTTCATGCGTCAGCGCCAGCTTCACCCGCTGGACACCGTTTGTCATCGGCGCTTCCGCCGACCATTCCACCAGGAATCTTGCCAGCTTCTCTTCGACCGAGTTGCTCAATCCGATGGAGCGGATCACCTCATATGCCGAGTGGCAATCGCGACCCAGGTGTTGCGCCACGTGCAAACACGCGTCTCCGTTTTCCTTGATGAACTTCAAGAAGTCTTCCCGTCCAATGTACGCCAGCCGCGCGGGCTGCAGCGCCTCCGCGGTAATTTCGTGTGGGGTTCCGGCAAGCGTCGCATTCAGCCCTAGAATTTCGCCTGGTTTCGCAATCTTGAAGATCAATGTCTTTCCGTCGCTGTTCGTCGTCAACAGCTTCACACGGCCTTCGCATACGATGTACACGCCGCGCGCTTGTTCACCCTCCATAAAAAGAATCGCGCCGGCGGGATACGAACTGGTCCGCCGAATCTCCATCAGCGACTGCTGGGCCCTTGCCGACAATTTGCAAAAGAATGCGTCAGTTCTGCGCTCGCAACTATTGCAGTCTTCCAACCCAGGCACTCCGTAGGCCGATCCCGCTCTCCGCGGGACGCTGGTGAAATACTGGCTCTCTCGTTTCGTCGCGATTAAGGTGGGGGCCATGATTGTCTCCATTTCTTATCGTCTCGGTCCAGGCACCCTGAGGAAGTGCAACCCTGTGGCCACTGTTGAGAATCGCTGTAACGAAGTTCCGTATGGTCCAAGCTACAGAAAATGCACACATTAATGCGAGACGTTTCATTCTGGAATGGCAGGCTGGGGGTGCCCCTTTCCGTGTTGGGGTGGGTCAAATCGCACAACGATGTGTGATCTTCATCACTTCTCCCCCTGCCCCGGCCGGGTTTCTCTCCTTATTGCTCATCAAAGTTCCCATTTCAGGATTCGGGGTCCAGCAACTGCCGAATTTTCCTTGCCAGTGCATCATGCGTGAACGGCTTCTCGATGAACGCCACGTCTTCGTCCAGCAATGCATGCTGGGAAATCACGCCCGCGGTATGCCCCGACATGTACAACACTTTCAATTCGGGCCGCTTGCGCAGCAGCAACTCGGATAGCTCTCTTCCATTCATTTGCGGCATCACCACATCCGTCAGCAGCAGGTGGATCTTGCCGGCAAACTTTTCTGCCAGGTTCATGGCCTCGGGCGCTTCGGATGCGAGGAGCACACGATAACCTGCCGATAGCAGGAAGTCTCGAGTCACCTTTGCGAGCAACTTGGAATCTTCCACGAGCAGAATGGTTTCCGTTCCATTCGTCACCTCTTCGTTGGCCTGCCGGGCAAGAACCTCACTGCCGGCTCCGGAAACGCGTGGCAGATAAATCTTGAACGTGGTGCCACGCGCCGGCTCACTGTAGACCCAAATGTGCCCGCCGCTCTGCCGCACAATTCCGTAGACTGTCGCCAACCCCAAGCCTGATCCGGCGCCTTTTTCTTTTGTCGTGAAAAACGGCTCGAAAATCCGGCTTACCGTTTCTTTGTCCATGCCCTGGCCGGAATCCGTGACCGACAGTTGCACGTAGGATCCCGGTTCCACGTCGATGTGCTCTCGGGCATAGGCCTCGCCAAGATAGGTGTTCGAAGTCTCGATGGTCAGCCTTCCACCTTTGCCCATGGCGTCGCGCGCGTTCGCCACCAGGTTCAGTATTACCTGCGACAGTTGGCTGCGATCGATCTTCACCTCGCTCAGATCCCGCGACAATACCAGCTCCAGGCGGATATTTTCTTCCACGATTCGCCGGAGCAACGGCTCCAAATCGGTCAGCACCATATTGACGTCCAGCAATTGCGCCTCGGTGACCTGCTGCCGCGCAAACGCCAGCAACTGACGAGTCACAGCTGCGGCTTCTTCCCCTGCCATTTTGATCTGCTCCACGCGTTCGACCACAGAGGCAGGTGCGGCTGCTGATTTGAGAAGCATTTCCGCGTTTCCCAGAATCACCCCGAGGAGATTGTTGAAATCGTGCGCAATCCCGCCTGCGAGCCGCCCGATCGCTTCCATTTTCTGAGTCAGAAGTAATTGTTCTTCCAGGCGCCGGGCGCGCTCTTGTTCACTATCGCGCTGACGCATGGCTAGTTCCCGCTGCACAATTTCTCCCTGCAGCGCCTCGTTTGCCCTCACGAGCTCTGCCGTCCGGTCTCGAACCCGTGTTTCCAGTTTTTCTTTGGCTTCCCGCAGTTCGGTCTGCGCCATTTTCTGCAGCGTTATATCGCGGATTGCACTGAAGACCAGCATGCCTTCTTCGGTGCGGAACGGGCTTAAGCTGATCTCAACAGGAAACTCTGTGCCGTCTTTTCTCCGGCCGAACAATTCTCTCCCAGCGCCCATCGGGCGCAGCCGCGGAGCGCCTCCGTATCCTTGCCGGTGCTGGACGTGCTGGGCGTGATACCGCTCGGGAATGAGCATCTCCACAGGCTGGCCGAGCAGTTCGACCCGCGTGTAACCGAAAAGCGTTTCGGTCTGGGCGTTAATGAGCGTGATTTTACCAGCCGCATCTGCAACGACCATCGCGTCCGGCGCAGACTCCAGCAGCGCTCGGAATTGGTCGTGAGTCCATATCTCGCGGGAAGGCTGGTCGGGCCTGGCGGAGCGATGCCGGTCGTCGTTCAAGGGAAATTCCTGGGAATGAAGTTACCTACTTGTAACAGCGAGTCACTATATAATCAACCGCTTTCTGCGCCGGCCCAGCGGTCCTTCTTATCGGCCTAGCGCGAAGAGGCCATCGGATTCTGCGTAATCAACAGTCCGAGCACATGGTTTGGCAGAAGTCCCAGGTAGACCGTGATTAGCGCTGCTACCGTAACGACCATCGCGGCAGTTGGCGTCAGGCTCTGTGGCTCGTCGGCGGGTAGAGTGCCTTTGTATTCGTGCATGTACATGACTACGATCAGTCGCAGGTAATAATAAGAGCCAATCACACTGTTAATCGCCATCAGAACTGCCAGCCATAACAGTTTCGATTTGATGGCCGCGTTGAAGATGTAAAGCTTGCCAAAGAAGCCGGCGGTGATTGGCAGACCCAGGAATGACAGAAGGAACAAGCTCAACATTGCTGCAGCGAACGGCTGCCGCGTCGCTAGTCCCGCGTAATCGTCTTGCGTGAGATGTCTCTCGCCTCGGCCCCCGAGCTCGGAAACGATCGTGAACGCCCCGACCGACACCAGCGAGTAGCTCGCCAGGTAAAAGAGCACTGCCCCATACGCCAGCACCGGCCCATCCGGATTCATCTTCAGCGTGGTGACCGCTGCAAACGCCACCAGCGTGTACCCGGCGTGCGCGATGGAACTGTAAGCCAGCATCCGTTTTACGTTCTGTTGCACCATTGCGCCCAAGTTGCCGGCAAACATCGTCAAAACCGCCAAGATCCAGAACGCCCAAAACCAGAAATCCGTTGCCGCCTCACTTGTTCCAAATATGCGCAACAGTAACGCAAATGTCGCCGCTTTCGGCCCGGCGGAAAACAGCGCAGTTACCGGAGTGGGAGCGCCCTCATACACGTCGGGCGTCCAGATCTGGAAAGGCGCCGCCGCCACCTTGAAACCGAGGCCAATCAGGATCAGCGTCAATCCTAGCCGAAGCAGGTTGCTTGAGGGATCTGCATTCGCGAATTTCGTGAGATACGTCGAACCGGTCGCCCCGTATACCAGCGCGATTCCATACAGGAAGAATGCCGTCGCAAACGAGCCCAGCAGGAAATACTTCACCGCGGACTCGCTCGATTTGATCGAGTCGCGTCGATAACCCGCCAGAACGTAACTCGAAATGGAGGACATCTCGAGTCCGATAAACGCGGTCAGTAATTCCTGAGCGGAAGACAGCACGCCCATTCCGGCGGTAGCGAATAGAATCAAGGCGTAGAACTCTGCCGGTTCAAGCCCCTCGCGTTCCAGATACGAATCGCTCGCGAGAATCACGAGAAACGCAATCAGTCCGACCAGCCAATGGAAGAACATGCTGAACGTGTCGAACTGCACCAGTCCGTTAAACCCGGGGCCGAATGCCGCCAATGAAGGCGTGAGGGTTCCGGCGGCGGCGCCGATCAGCGCGACGAATGTCAGGCCCTGCCGGTTCTTCAGGAATGGCTGCAGCAACATTAGGAACACGCCAAACGCGCACCAGCATAGTTCCGGCAAGACCCGGTGCACGTCGATCAGGCTTGGAGGGTTCAGGATCATTTACCGGGACGCTAGCCTTTCCGTCGGGTTTTCTCCTGCTCTGCTGGCAGAAGGCGTGGCCGTTGCGGGCGCAGAAACTTCATGCATCACGTTGCGATTCATTTCCTGCAGCACAGCCGCACACGGCGCCGCAAAACGCCGCGTAAAGAACGGCGAGCCGATACCCATCCACAGAATCACAACTGCCAGGGTCACCAGCATCCACTTTTCGCGATGCGAAATGTCCTGCAATTCGCGATTCTTCTCGTGCGTAACCTCACCGTAGAACACGCGCTGGTAAGCCCACAGCAGATAGCAGGCCGAAAGAATTACGCCGGTGGCCGCCCACGCCGCCCACTTCCAGTGAACAATGTAAGTCCCCAGCAGAATCAGATATTCGCCGACGAAACCGTTCAACATGGGCAGGCCCATCGACGACAGCGCGATGAACAGGAAGAAGGCGGCGTACTGTGGCATCGGTGTCGACAGACCACCATATTCGCTGATCTCGAACGTGTGGCGCCGGTCGTACAGCATGCCGACCAGTAAGAACAGCCCGCCGGTCGAGATGCCGTGCGCCAACATCTGATAGACCGCGCCCTGCACGGAAATATTTGTGAACGCGAAGATACCCAGCACCACGAAACCGAGGTGGCTTACCGAGGAATAGGCCACGAGTTTTTTCAGGTTCGGCTGCACCAGCGCCACCAGTGCGCCATAGATGATGCCAATAATTGCCAACGCCGCCACGTACGGAGCCGCTCGATGCGACGCATCCGGGAAGAGTGGCAAGCAGAACCGAATCATGCCGTAGGTGCCCATCTTCAGCAGCACGCCTGCCAGAATGATCGAACCCGCGGTCGGTGCTTCCACGTGGGCATCGGGCAGCCATGTGTGTAACGGAAATAGCGGCACCTTAATCGCAAATGCCAAGAAGAACGCGAGGAACAAGATCATTTCGGTCCGCGGCGAAAGGACCAGAGCGCCGGTCTGTACCATTTTTTGAATCGCGGGCAGGTCGAACGTCCCGGTGGCGTTATATAGCCAAATGATTCCCACCAGCATGAGGATCGACCCAGCCATCGTGTAAAGCACAAACTTTATCGCCGCGTAGATGCGCCGATCGTGACCCCAAATACCGATCAAAAACGCCATGGGAATTAGCATCACTTCCCAGAACAGGAAGAACAGAAACAGGTCGAGTGACAGGAATACGCCGACTACACCCACTTCCAACAGAAGGAGCATCACGTGGAATTCCTTGATCCGATGATGCACGCCATGCCAGGAAGCAAGCACGCAAATCGGCGTCAGGAAGGTCGTGAGGATGACCAGAAACAGGCTGATTCCATCTATGCCCACGTGATAGTTGATCGCTGGGGATTTAATCCATTGCGCGAATTCCACTGCTGAGTAACCAGCTGTGCCGACGGTCACTCTTCCGAGCAACGCCAGCGACGCGAGGAATTCCACAATCGAAACCGCAAACGCCAGCCAGCGGATCCACAATTCGTCATCCTTGCGCAAGAAAAGCAGCGCAGCCGCTCCCAGGGCAGGGAAGAAGATCAACAAACTAAGCAAATGTCCGGTGAGAGCCATTAGCGCACCACCCCGAACAGGGCCGGATGCAGAATCGGCCAGAAGATAATCGCAATCACCACGAGCGCTCCTACCAGCACCCACACCGCGTAACTCCGTGTATTGCCGGACTGCGTGTGGCGTACCGTATCACCAACCGCTGTTGTGCCCGTGGCTATGCCATTCACCGCTGCATCAATCACGCCGACGTCGACAATTTTCCAAAGGACATTGCGGGATAGCCACGTCAGCGGGCCCACGACCACCGCTTGGTACAGTTCATCCACGTAGTACTTGTTGTAGAGAATTTTGTGAAAACCCGTCGACGGCCCGCGCTTTACCTTCGCCGAATACATCCGCCACGCCACTAGGAGGCCGGCAGCAGCCGCAACAACGGCGACAAGGGAGAGTGCGTGCTCCAGTGACGCTGATCCTTCGCCCGCCGTTTCTGCGGCGCCGAAAACCGGCGACAGAAACTCCGCAAAGTAATCCTTGCCTCCCCACAATGCTGGAGCTGCAACCCATCCCCCTACCAGCGAAAGGACCGCCAAGATCATCAACGGCACGGTCATGTTTTTCGGCGACTCGTGAACATGAACGTGGTGCTCGTCATAGCGCTGTTCGCCAAAGAACGTCAGCCAAACCAGCCGAAACATGTAAAACGAAGTCATGATCGCTGCAAACAATCCGACCCCATAGAGAACCTTGCCGTTGTAGTCGTAGTTGTAGGCGGAGAAGAGAATCGCATCCTTCGAGAAGAACGCCGCAAAAGGTGGGAATCCCGCTATGGCGATCGTGCCGAACAGCATGCACCAGAAGGTGACCTTGATTTTCTTCGACAAGCCACCCATGTGCCACATATCCTGCTCGCCGCCCATGGCGTGAATCACGCTGCCAGCGGAAAGGAAGAGCAGCGCCTTGAAGAACGCGTGCGTCATCAGGTGGAAAATTCCGGCGCTAAAGGCGCCCACGCCGCAGCCGAGGAACATGTACCCCAACTGGCTGACCGTCGAATACGCCAGCACCTTCTTGATGTCGGACTGCACCAGGCCAATCGTGGCGGCAAAGAACGCGGTTGCGCATCCCACGATTGCAACCACATACATGGCCGTCGGCGCGTGCGTATACAAAATGTGCGAGCGTGCGACGACGTAGACACCGGCGGTCACCATGGTGGCGGCGTGGATCAACGCACTGACAGGCGTCGGGCCTTCCATCGCATCCGGCAGCCACACATACAAAGGAATCTGTGCCGACTTACCCGTCGCACCCACAAACAGCAGGAGGGCTGCCACCGTAAGAGTTCCGAACTGCCCCATGGCTTCTGGCTGAAGCTCGGCTACCTGCTTGAATACCACGGAAAAATCCAACGTGTGGAAGGTGCGGAATAGCAGGAACATCCCCAGCATGAACCCGAAGTCCCCAATCCGGTTTACGATAAACGCCTTTTTGCCCGCATCGGAAGCCGACTTCCGCAAAAAGTAGAAGCCGATCAGCAAGTAGCTGCAAAGACCGACGCCTTCCCATCCCACGAATAACAATACAAAATTCGCGGCCAGCACTAGGATCAGCATGAAGAACATGAACAGGTTCAGGTACGAGAAGAATCGGTAGTACCCGCCCTCATGCGCCATGTAGCCGGTTGAATAAATGTGAATCAGAAAACCGACGCCAGTGACCACCAGCAGCATGACGACCGTCAGTTGGTCTAGCTGAAGGTCGAAGCCGGCCCGGAAATTCCCGGCGATGATCCAATCGAAGAACTCTTTCCGGAAGGGTTGCTGGCCGCCGACAAAGAACTCTCGAACTGCTTCGAGGGCAAACGCAAAGGAAAGGCCAGTCGACCCCAGAGCCACCCCATTGACGATTTTATTCGGCCATGTTTTTCCGAAAAGCCCACTGACCGCCGAACCCAGCAAGGGCAGCAGCGGAATGATCCACAAATGATCGAGTAACGGTTGCATTAGAGTTTGAGCAGGTCCACGCGCTCCACGTTCAGCGATCGCCGGTTGCGCGCCGTCAAGATGATAATTCCCAATCCCACAGCCGCTTCCGCAGCCGCCACCACAATCACAAACAGCACAAAAACTTCTCCGTCCGGCTTTTGCCAGGACTGGCTAAACGCAACAAATGCCAGGTTCACCGCATTCAGCATCAGTTCGATGGCCATAAAAATCGTGATGATGTTGCGCTTGAACACAAAGGCCACTATGCCCAACCCGAACAGAACCGCACTCAAAATCAGGTAGTAGTTCGTCGGCACCATTTCAGTTCTCCCGCTGCGCCAGAACGATGGCACCCAGAATCGCCACAAGGATCAGAAAAGAAGTCAGCTCAAACGGATAAACGAAATCGGAAAACAGCAGCATCGATAGAGTCTTCGTCGAGGTCAGCGCGCCGGAAGGCTCTGCTGCTGGCAACGACCCGCTCGACCGCGCAATGGCCGCTGCGATGAAGCCCGCGATCGCCAGCGCAAGGGGGATGCCAGCATAGGTAGCCAGCTTCGAGAAATTCGTGCGCTCTTCCGCCTCGGCGTTCAGCAGCATGATCACGAAGATGAACAGCACCATGATCGCCCCGCCATACACGATGATCTGCACGGCGGCCACGAACTCTGCGCCCATCAGCAAGTACAATCCGGCCAGAGCAACCATCACCACGATCAGCGAAAGCGCGCTGTGAATCGGGTGCCGCTGGGCAATCAGGCTGATCGCAGCCATCACCGCCAGAGCCGCAAGCAGGAAAAAGATCACCAAAGACGCAGACATCAGTGCATTCTCCAAAGAATGACAACGCTGGTCAGGACCACGTTCGCAATCGACACCGGAAGAAGGAACTTCCACCCAAAACTCATAAGCTGATCATAGCGGAAACGTGGCAAGGTTCCACGCATCCAGATGTACACAAACAAAAATGTGAACACCTTGGCCAGGAACCAGAACGGTCCTTGGATGATCGCATTCAGCGTCGGAAACACGATCAGCGCAAAGCCGATGACGGCAAGCGCGCTACCCACGCCAGGGAGCATAATCCGGCCAAACAGGTTTTCGTAGCGGATGCCATCGAAGACTACCCATAAGCCGAACGGAATCAGCAGCGCCGAAGGCAGGTAGTGGGTGAAAGTCCAAGAATCGGGGAAGGGCGACAGCCAGCCGCCAAAAAATAAAATCGTCGCGAGACACGACACCGTGATCATGCTCGTGTACTCCGCGATGAAAAACATCGCGAACTTCATGCTGGCATATTCGGTATGGAATCCGGCTACCAGTTCCGACTCCGCCTCCGGCAGATCGAACGGGACGCGGTTCGTTTCCGCAATCGCCGCGATGTAGAAGCACAGGAAGCCAATGATCTGCGGAAACACGTACCAGCTCAGCACTCCCTTACCTGCGGATTGATGTTCGACGATACCCCGCAAGCTGAAGTCGCCCGCCAGCAGCAGCACGCCGACCACGGAAAGCGTCAGCGTCAATTCGTAGCTGATCATTTGCGCGGAGCTGCGCAGCCCGCCCAGCAGCGAATACTTGTTATTTGAAGCCCAACCTGCCAACGCGACGCCATAAACCCCAAGGGCGGTAATCGCGAAGAGTACCAGTAAGCTGATGTTCACGTCCGCGATGCCGACATGCGTCTCGTAGCCGAAGATCGTGAACTTCTGCGGGCCAAAGGGAATCACAGCCAAAGACGTGAGAGCCAGCATCAACGCGATGAACGGCGCAAGAAAATACGCAACTTTGTCGACGTTCGCCGGCAAAGGGTCTTCCTTAAAGATAAACTTCACGCCGTCGGCCAGCGGCTGCAGCAATCCGTGTGGGCCTACGCGGTGCGGGCCCCAACGCGCCTGGATGTGCGCAATTACCTTGCGCTCGAGCCAGGTCAGGTACGCATCCACAGTCAGCACGATAAAAACCAGAATCACGACCTTGAGGATCGGAACGATCAGAAACGCGTACTTGGTCAGAAAGTCACTCACGATTTGGCGTCCGCCTCCTCGGCCTCCGGCAGCGACTGCATCATCGTGCAGAAGCGGCCGAGGGTCCCGCTGGTGAAGAGATTGTCGTTCGCGGAACGAATCAGGTTCGCCGCCACATCGTACGGCGTATGACCATTGCGCGAGAACTGGACTTGCGTTGGCTCCGCTCCACCGGTCAGAAGGCCGGCAGGCTGTACGTGATATCCCGGCACGACCTTGCGAATCTCCTCGAACACATCAGCGGGCGCCTTGTAGTGGAACGCTTTGCCGACGCCGATCTTCTCGAGTTGATGCGACAGAATGCGCATAAGATCGAAATCCGACCGCGGTCCCATTACTTCCGCACCCTTGTGCAGCAATTGAATCTCACCCGACGTATTCGTGACGCTCCCGTCTTTTTCGTAGGCTGACGCAGCCGGAAATACAATATCTGCTTGCAGGGCGGTCTCGGTCAGAAACATCTCATGGACAATGAGCAACTGCACCTTGCCGCGTCCAAAGCCCAATGTGCCGTAGTGCGCCAGTGGATTCGCGCCAACCACGTAGAGCGCCCCCAGCTTTCCCGACTGTGCGGCTTCGACCATCTGCGGAGCCGTCAACCCCGGTTTGCCGGGAACACTGGCGCCCCAATTGCGCGCAAACGGCCCCGAAGCAGCTGGATTGTCTATATAACCGTAACCCGGCAGGCGATCCGGCAGTAGCCCCATGTCAGCGGCGCCCCGCGAATTGGCATAGTCGCCCAGGGCCATGAACTTCACTTTTGCGTTCAGCTTGGAAGCGAATTGCACGAGGTCCGTGATTGCAGCACCGGTGATCGCCGAGCCGAACACGATGGCGAGTTCTGGTTCCGCTTCAAGAGCGCTCTTCAACGCTCCGAGTTTCTCTGCCATTTCCTGCGATACATTGCCTTCGCCCGAGGCAAGCCAACGAACCGCCGCAGCTTCCTTGGTCGTCTTCCCGAATACGACGGAGTGTGTAGCTTTTCGCTCCAGTTTGACCGGTTCGGAATTCAGGATGTAAAGCTTCGTGCCGTTGTGCCGGATTCCGGAGCGGATTTGCCATGCTACGAGCGGGTTCTGGTTCGTCGGGTTATTGCCAATTAACAGCACGGCCTTTGAACGATATAGTTCGTCCATTGTTAGCATCGAATCGGTCGCTTGGTTACCGAGAGCCGTCACCAGTCCCGTATAGTCCGCCGTCCGGTGGTGGTCGATGTTATTGGTCCCGAAGGTCGCTCGCGCCAGCTTTTGCAGCAAGTAATTCTCTTCATTCGATGTTCGATTCGAGCCGATGAACCCGAGCGCTTCCGGTCCTTGCGCCAGATGAATCTCTTTCAGGCGCATCGCGGCCGCCTGTGCGGCTTCTTCCCAGGAAACCGGATAGAGTTTCTCGCCCTTCCGCAGTAGCGGCTGCTTAATGCGCTCCGGATGCGTTGTGAAGTCGAAGCCGAAACGCCCCTTCACGCACAGAAAGTCTTTGTTGATTCCGGACAGGTCACGATTGTTCGCGCGCATGATTTCGTGATTGCGCACGCTCAAAGTAGTCTTGCAGCCATTCGAGCAGTGCGTGCAAATCGTGGAAACGTAATGCATCTCCCAGGGCCGCGTCTTATAACGGTATGTGCCACTGGTCAGCGCGCCGACGGGACAAATGTCGATGCACATGCCGCACTCTTCGCAATCCAAGTGGTCGCCGCGATTCGGGATGATGATCGAGTTGGCGCCGCGCATGCCCACGCCCAGTGCTTTCACATCCATGCCTTCGTCGCAAACGCGAACGCAGCGGAAGCACAAGATGCACCGCGGTGCGTCGTAATAAACTAGGTCCGACCACTTTTCTTCAGGCCGGTGCAGCTTTTCTTCCACGAAGCGGCTGGTGTCCGCGCCGTAGCGGAATACCATGTCCTGCAGCTCGCACTCACCGCCTTTGTCGCAGACCGGACAGTCCAGAGGATGATTCGTCAGCAGGAACTCCAGCATAAACTTGCGCGCGTTGCGCACCTGTTCGGTGTTCGTGCGCACCACCATGCCTTCGGTTGCTACCAAGGTGCAGGCGGTCTGCAGTTTCGGCGCCTTCTCCACTTCCACCAGGCACATCCGGCAGGCAGCTTGCAACGACATGCCGGGGTAATAACAGAACGATGGCACTTCAATTCCGATGCGCCGCGTAGCTTCGATCACAAGCGTGCCGGCGGGCACCTGCACGTCCCGGTCGTCAATTTTGAAATTCACCAGTTTCGTTTCAGCCATGGAATCCTACCGCGAACCCAAGAGCGCTTCGGCGGATTTGTATGCGCATTTGCCCTGCAAATGATCCTCAAACTCATTCCGAAATTTGGTCACAATACTGATCGTCGGCATCGCCGCGGCGTCACCAAGCGGGCAGAACGTCCGCCCGAGCATGTTCTGTGAAAGCTCGTTGATGTTGTCGATGTCTTGCAGTCGTCCCATACCGTCATGGAAGCGGTCCAGCGTCTTGCGCAACCACGCCGTTCCTTCACGGCAGGGAATACACCAGCCGCACGATTCGTGGGCGTAAAAGTGCATGATGCGTCGCGCCATATCGACCATGCAGGTGTCTTCATCGATCACAACCATCCCGCCCGAGCCGAGCATGGAGCCGGCTTTTGCGATCGTATCGTAGTCCATCGCGATGTCGATTTCGTCCGCTTTGAACACGGGACAGGAGCTACCCCCGGGAATGACGGCTTTCAGCTTCTTGCCGCCGCGCACGCCCCCAGCCACGTCCTCGATGAACTTCTTCATGTTCATTCCCAGTGGGATTTCGTAAATGCCCGGCTTGTTCACATGACCTGCAACACAGAGCAGGCGCGTGCCCCCATTTTTCGGTGTACCCCGGTTCGCATACGCGTCGCCACCCTCAGCAATAATCGACGGTACCGCGCTGAGCGTTTCAACGTTATTAATGATCGTTGGGCAGCCATAGAGCCCAACGACGGCGGGGAAGGGAGGTTTGATGCGCGGATTGCCCCGCTTGCCTTCCAGCGACTCCATCAGCGCCGATTCTTCGCCGCATTCGTAGGCGCCGGCGCCAGTGTGAATCAGCAAATCGAAATCGAAGCCGGAGCCCAGAATATCCTTTCCAAGATAGCCGCGGGCATAGGCTTCCGCGATGGCTGCGTCGACAATGTCCAGCACATAGCGGTATTCGCCGCGAATATAAATGAACCCGTTGTGCGCGTTGATCGCTCGCCCCGCGATGATGATTCCTTCAATCAACTGGTGCGGATCCATCTCCATCAGCGGGCGGTCTTTGCAAGTGCCTGGTTCAGATTCGTCGGCGTTGCAAATCACGTACTTCGGTTTCGGCGAGTCTTTTGGCACGAATGACCATTTCATGCCCGTAGGGAATCCGGCTCCGCCGCGTCCCCGCAGGTTGGACTTCTTCACCTCGTCGATAATCTGCTCGGGCGACAACTGCTTGAGCGCCTTCTCAAGTGAATGGTATGCGCCGTGTTGCAGAGCCACATCGATCTTGTGGGAATCCTTGATGCCCCAACGCTTGCTGATCAGCGGTGTCTCCAGCTTGTTGCGTTCGTGCAGGGCCCCGGTTATCACGCCTATAGGTGCTGGACGTTTCCCCTTATCCAAATCTTCCAGGATTTTGTCGAAGTTGCGAACGGTGAGGTTTTCGTAGAAGTCGTAGTTGACTTGGATCGCTGGAGCGCCCGTGCACGCGCCAATGCATTCCACTTCTTCCAAGGAGAACATTCCGTCAGGAGTGGTTTCCCGGTTCCCGATCTCCAGCCGCTTCTTGGCGTGTTCCAGAAGTTCATTCCCTCCGCGCAGCATGCAGGCAACATTCGTGCAAACCTGCACGTGATGTTTGCCAATCGGATTGCGGTGCAGCATGGAATAAAATGCCAGCGTCTCTTCGACCTGAACCGTTCTAAGATCCAGGCGCCGGGCGATTTCGTCAATGAGTTCGTCCGTGATATAGCCATATTCGTCTTGCGCGTACATCAGCATCGGAATCAGCGCGCTGCGCTTCACAGGATAGCTGGTCTGCAGCCTTTCGAATTTCGCCACGAGTTTTGCGGATAGTTCCATAGCCTACCTGTCAACTTCTCCGAGGACGATATCAATCGTGCCGATGCAGGCCACCGTGTCGGCGATCAGTTGCCCTTCCACCATCTTCGGCAGCGCCTGCAGGTTAATGAAGGACGGCGACCGAAAGTGCACGCGCAGCGGCTTCGGCGACCCGTCGCTGGCGATAAAACAGCCTAGCTCTCCGCGCGGAGACTCCACGGTTGCGAATGCCTCTCCCGGTGGCGGAGAAAAACCCTCCGTGAAAATCTTAAAGTGGTAGATGAGTGCTTCCATCTCCGTCTTCATTTTTTCCCGCTGAGGCGGAATGATTCCTGGCGCTTCGGACTTGATCGGTCCCTCGTCGGTAATCTTGTCGATAGCCTGTCGCACGATTTTGATGCTTTCGCGAATCTCCGCCACTCGCACCAGATACCGGGCGTAACAATCGGACTCCGTTCGCGTCGGCACGTTGAAGTCGAATTCCTCGTATGACGAATAAGGAAAGGCCTTGCGATTGTCGTAAGCGACGCCGGCCGCACGAAGCCCGGGGCCGGTAGTACTTTCGGCGATAAGAACGTCCGGCGGCAAATACCCAACGCCCTTCAAGCGGCCTTGCCAGATGCGGTTTTCTGTTAACAGCGTCTCATATTCGTCCACCCGCGCGGGCATCATGTCGACGAACCGCTTTACTTGTTCCCGCCAACCCGCCGGAGGCTGCAGAGCCACCCCGCCGATGCGAATGTAGCTTGTCATCATGCGCTGGCCCGCGAAACGCTCGAAAATCTTCAGAATCTCTTCGCGTTCCCGGAAACAGTACAGCATCACCGACATCGCGCCCATATCCAGCGCGTGCGTTCCGAGCCATACCAGGTGCGATGAAATCCGTTGCAGTTCCACCATCATCACGCGGATGTACTGCGCGCGTTTCGGCACTTCGAGGCCGAGTAGTTTCTCGACCGCGAGGCAGTACACGAGGTTATTTCCGAGAGGATTCAGATAATCCATCCGGTCGGTCAGTGTAATGGCTTGCGAGTACGTTTTGTCTTCGCAACTTTTTTCAATCCCCGTATGCAGATAGCCCAAGTCCGGAACCGCCTTCATCACATTCTCGCCGTCGAGCTCCAGCAAGACGCGCAGTACTCCGTGTGTGGAGGGGTGCTGCGGTCCCATGTTCAGGACCATTGTTTTGGTTGTGCCGAGTGTTGATTCGACGGTTGCCATAATGTCAGGTCCGCAGCGATCTAACGCTTGCCCTCCACTGGGAAATCACGCCGAAGGGGAAATCCCTCAAATTCCTCGGGCAGCAGAATGCGTCGAAGGTCCGGATGCCCTTCGAACCGGATGCCGAATAGATCAAATATCTCCCGTTCCAGCCAGCTTGCGCCCGGCCACACTGGATAAAGCGAGTCAATGACCGGCTGCTGCAAGCTGACGCTGGTGCGTAGACGAATCCGCGCGCCACGGGCAATAGAAACCAGGTGGTAATTCAGTTCAAATCGCGGTTCGACCGGGAACCGGTCAACGCATGTCGCGTCGCTCAATAGGTTGAAATCCAGCGCCGGATTCTGTTTGCACTGCTGTGCCGCCACCCGTAACAGCGCGTGCGGCACTACGATAGTCGTTTCCCCACGATGCTCATCCACCTGGGACACAGCTTCGTTATTCCAGTTGCGAAGCTGTTCGACTACAACATTAGCGTCTGCATTGGCGAGCTTCGTCACGTTACTATGATCCTCAAGGAGCGGTTCTGGCTACTTCTGCGATTTGTGCCAGTCGAGTGCGCCCTTTTTCCAGAGATAGATATAGCCGACCAACAGGATGGCCACGTAGAACATCATTTCTATGAAGCCAAACCAGCGCGTTGCCACATCCTTGGCCAAGTCCTTGAAAATGTATGCCCAAGGGTACAAAAAGATCGCTTCCACGTCGAACAAAATAAACACCATCGCCACCAGGTAGAACTTTACCGAGAACGGTTCGCGCGCATCGCCCGTGGGTGTGATCCCGCATTCATACGGCTGCTGCTTGAATTTGTTCGGCCGCCGCCATCCGATAACCGTAGAGATGGTGATTAGCGCGCCCGCTAAGAAAGCCGCGACCAGCACGTGTATCAGTAGAGGAATGTATGCTTGTAGGCCTGAGGAGGTCATAGTCAAAGCGTTATAATATCGATTGAGGCGCTACCGGTCAAATGTTCCCGAGGGAAAGTCCGGCGCTGCGCTCAGCAGATTTCCGGCCTCCCGCCACAGGATTGCTGACGGATCATGATCTTCGGTCATAACTCAAATCTGAGAGTAGGAAACATCGTTCTTCACGTTCAGACCGAGGACCGCGGCGAAGCGCACGGCTTGGTGGATACGACGGTCTATTATCGTGGCCGCGTCCTCCATCGCCGTAGCAATAACTATTTCGACCTGCTGCCCCTGAACGAAGACCGTGCTCAGGCCCTGAAGCTCCGGCTCGACGAACAGCACCGAACTGTCATGGAGGAGATACGTTCGGGCACGCTGGATCTGCCGATTCCACCGGAACCGGCCGGACAATCCGCTTTGGCAGCGCCGCCTCCGAAGGCGTCGCCCCCGCCGATTGCGGAAAACCCGAGCCTGCACATAGAACTTGTCAACGCGAAGACCTGGCTTTCCGGCAAGCACGCCAGTTTGCGTGTTTTCCTGAAGGATGCGGCCGGCCACCCTGTTGACAATGCCATCGTCGAAGTAAATGTCGAGGGCGCAGTGGAACAATCAAGTTTTCAGGCGAGAACGAACAATCTTGGCCATGCCAACATCGAGTTTGACCTTCCACGAATCACAGGAGCGGAACCGGCTTTAGTCATCAAAACCCAAAAAGGTGGCGCGCAGGCCAATTTGCGATTTGCCTTGCGCGCCAAACCTCGCGTACCTTCAGTCTGAAATGGCTATGGAGAACGCGATCCTTATTCAGGTGAATGGCGAACGGCGTGAAACGCCGCAGGGCACCACTGTTGCTGGTTTGTTGGAGCAGATTGGCCTCAACGCAGGCCGCGTTGCCGTCGAATATAACCTATCCATTTTGCCTCGGGAAAAGTGGGCCGAAACCTTTGTCTCGCCGGGTGATCGTTTCGAAATTGTCCAGTTCGTCGGGGGCGGTTAACCCAAGCGGGCGCCAGCTAGACTCCTTCTAGCAGGTGGCCCATCTTGTGCTTCTTCGTATGCATATAAGCGCGTGAGATTTTAGAGATGCGCGGCTGACAAGGTACTCGTTCCACAACGCGAATGCCCGCGGACTCCAGTTGCTTCACCTTATCGGGGTTGTTGGAGAGCAGCCGAATCCGGATCGCGCCAAGCTTCTTTAGAATCTTCGCTGGAAAATCATACTCGCGTGCGTCCGCCGCGAATCCCAGTGATACGTTTGCTTCCACGGTATCCATGCCGCCATCCTGCAGTTCGTAGGCTCGCAGCTTGTTCATCAAGCCGATGCCGCGACCTTCCTGCGGGAGGTAAAGCAGAATCCCGGCCGGTGCTTGCCCGATTTCTTTCATCGATAGCTCGAGCTGCGCGCGGCAATCGCAGCGCAGCGATGTGAGCACGTCGCCGGTCAGACATTGCGAGTGCACCCGGACCAGTGGAGCAACTTTGCCATCCAGCTTGCCCCGCACCAGCGCCACAGCTTCTTCCTGTGCGCCATTGCCCTCGAACCCATAAATCGTGAACTTTCCGTACCGTGTTGGCAGTTCGGCCTGAGCTACTTTCTTCACACCTTTCGACGTTTGCCGCTGTTTGGTTGAAATTTTCTTTGCCATGAGAATTACCCAGTATAGCAGGGGGGAAAACGGTTAAGGTGACGCGCACGCGAATCGCGTGCGAGACGGCTCTCAACTTCATTACAATAAGGCGAGTTCCGGGCAGCCATGCCCGTTAGGAGTCGCTGCTTACGATTCGCGAACTGATTTTCACTTTACTGCTTAAGGTCGGCGTGGCCTCGTCCTTCGCCGCGCTCTTGGCGCGCTGGAACACCTTTCGCCGCGTGCTCTTCACCGAAGAACGCGATGCTGATCAAAAACTGAAGCTGATGCTCTTCACCGCGCCACCTCTTCTCCTTGGCGTGGCTTTGCGTCTATTCAGCCCCGCCTACCGCTTTGCTGATTTATCACTCGAGGGTGCTTTCCTGATGGGATTGTTGGGCGGACGCGTGGTCGGCCCCATTGGTGGCGCGATCGTTACCATTCCAGCTCTCGTTGGCCATGAGTGGCTCGCCATGCCGGCGGCATCGACTGCGGGACTGTTGGGCGGCCTGATTCGGCAAGTCATCCCCGACAAGGAAGATCTCTGGAACTTCGGCCCATTCACCTTCCTAAACATTCCGAAAGCCATCATGCGCATGGTTCGCAAAGCGGAGATCATGTGGGAAATGCTGCCGTTGGCCACTTGTGTCGGACTGGAGGTCGGCCGCGTCGCTCTCGTCATCGCCACAAAGCCCAAGTGGTTGTTTGCCATCGATCCGCACTGGAACTGGATGTTGATCCTGGTTGTTATCGGCACGTTGGTTTCGGTCGCCGCTCCTCTGAAAATCTGGAACAACACCCGCATCGAGATGAACCTCGAGCGCCACCAGCAGTTGCTGTTGCGCGCGCGCATGGACGCGCTCAGCAGCCAGATTAATCCCCACTTTCTCTTCAACACGTTGAACACGGTCACAGCCTTGATCCGAGTGGATCCCGATACGGCTCGTGGTGTGGTCCTCAAACTCAGCAATATTCTCCGCCGCTTGCTGCGCAAACACGAAACGTTCGTCCCACTCCGCGAAGAGCTTTCCTTCATCGACGACTATCTCGATATTGAGGTGGCCCGCTTCGGGGAAGACAGTCTCGATATCGTGAAGGAGATCGACGAACGCACCCTGGAGACCTTCATTCCCAGCATGCTGCTCCAGCCGATTGTCGAAAACAGCCTGAAGCACGGCCTTGCTCCAAAGTTGGAGGGCGGCAGACTCTGCCTGCGTACCTCGAATCACGGAGGTCGGCTGCATATCGAGATCGAAGACAACGGAGTCGGCATCTCCGAAGAGAAGATGCCGCACGTCTATGTGGAAGGTATCGGCCTAAGCAACGTCCGCGAGCGTCTGCGCGTGCTCTACGGCACTGATTTCAACCTCGACATCGACAGCCGTGAGGGGCTGGGTACCACCATCAAGATCGACGTCCCCCAACTCGTCCCGGTCATCCCCGAAGTCAGCGTGTTCTGAAGCTGCCAAAAACCGTTGTTTTGTGCTTGACGGCAGCCTTTATATACGGTATATTCTGTAATAACAGAAATAACTGTAACGTACGCTGTTACGGAAGGAAGCGTATGGCCGAACAAACCACCCACATCGAATCCAAACTCACTCCGGTCGCCCAGAAGTTCATTCTCCACTGGGGCGAGATGGGCACGAAATGGGGCATCAACCGCACCGTAGCCCAGGTCCATGCCTTGTTGTTTCTCGCGCCTAAGCCCGTTCCTGCCGACGAGATTGCCGAAACGCTGGCTGTTGCTCGCTCGAACGTCAGCACCAGCCTTCGCGAGCTACAGGGCTGGGGTATCGTCCGCGTGGTTCACGTCCTCGGAGACCGCCGCGACCATTTCGAAACCTCGAAAGACGTCTGGGAGATCTTTCGCACCGTCTCTGAGGAGCGCAAGCGCCGTGAAATCGACCCGACACTCCGGGTCTTGGGTGAATGCGTTCAGGAACTAAAAACGACGCCGCAGAGCGACGCATACACGCGCGAACGCCTGGAAAGCATGCTCGACTTCCTCACCACGATGAGCGGTCTTTTCGACGAGGTGCTGCGCATGCCAGCCGGGGCGTTGAAGAGCATGGGCAAATTGCGCGGCAAAGTCATTACGCTGCTTGGTAGCGACAAAAAGAGAGCTGGCTAGTCGCCGGATCCACAGGGTTGAAGGTGCATCATGATCTCGCTCACGAACGAATACACCGACGGCAAAGGTCACCACGCCAATGGCTGGCTATTTTTCGATGCGGAATGCAGCTTCTGCACGCGAATCGCGCGTTGGGTTTTCAAGCTTCTGCAGCGCCGCCATATCGGCGTAGCACCGCTTCAAGATCGAAGAGTCGCCTCACTGCTCGCGATGTCGCGCGAAGAACTGCTTCGTGAGCTTCGTTTCCTCGATGCGCAAGGGAATCTTCATGACGGTGCGAACGCGTTGCTGGCTCTCGCTCGAGAAATTGCTTGGGCCCGCCCTCTTCTCTGGCTTTCGCGAGTCCCCGGAATGAAAGCGGCACTCGATGCCGGTTACCGCTGGGTTGCTGCGCAACGAAACTGCCAGTCCGCCCAGTGTTCCGTAGCGGCAGCGCCCCGCAGGTAACGGGATCCCGATTAACTCGGCAAAGGCAGGTGTGTCGTGGCCCAACAATCCGCAAAAACGGTGGTGGTCACCGGGGCGTTTAGCTATACCGGAAAATACACGACCGGCTTGTTGCTCGAACGAGGCTATAAGGTGCGAACGTTGACTGCGCACCCAAACCGCCCCAACGAGTTCAGTCGGTCCGTGGAGATCTTCCCGTTTTATTTCGACCATCCTTCGAAGTTGCAGTACGCGCTTGAAGGCGAATCGGCTCTTATCAACACATACTGGGTACGATTTCCCAGAGGCCAATCAACATTCGAATCGGCGGTGGCCAATACTAAAATTCTCTTCGACGCGGCGAAGAGTGCTGGCGTGAATCGAATCGTGCATGTCAGCATCGCAAATCCTTCCTTGAATTCCGAACTAGGTTATTACCGCGGCAAAGCCATTCTCGAGCGTGCACTTGTCGAATCGGGGGGTGCCGCACTCAATCGTGAGACCGACGGTGATCTTTGGCCGCGAAGACATCCTGGTCAACAACATTGCGTGGTTTCTCCGGAAGTTCCCCGTGTTTGGCATTCCTGGCGGCGGCGCGTACCAAGTGCAGCCGATCTACGTTGAAGACATGGCAAAATTGCTTGCAGACGCTGCCGAGCACGCGGGAAACGAGATTGTGGATACGGTCGGCCCGGAAACATTCACCTTTGAAGGGCTTGTGAGAATAATCGCGTCGAGCATCGGCCGCACCCCCGTCACATTGCACCTGCCCCCGGCTATACTTTACGCGGGGACGTCAATCGTGGGCCGCTTCGTGCGTGACACCGTTCTGACCAGGCAGGAATACCAGGGCCTAATGCAGGGGTTGTTGAATCCAGCGGGACCGTCAACGGGCAAAACTCCCTTAACCGACTGGCTCGCGGCCAATCGGGACCTGCTGGGCGTCAGCTACGCCTCGGAGGTAGCACGGCATTTCTAAAATCTTTCTGTACCGCGCAATTCAGCCCGCCACCATGGTGCGCTCGGCCAGCACCTGTTCGTAATACCGTTCATACATCGGGATCACATCATTAGCGCAGAATTTCCGCCGGGCACTGATGCGTGCAATCTGGCCCATTTGGCGCCCGCGATCCGCTCGCGACAGCAGATCAATCGCGTACTTCGCCGCGAGTTTTACATCTCCGGGCTCCACCAGGTAACCATCCACGCCGTTCTCGATCACTTCCGGGAGGCCGCCCGCATTCGTCGCAATCACCGGCACTTCGCAGGCCATGGCCTCTAAGGCAGCCAACCCAAACGATTCGAGCTGCGAAGGCAGGAGGAACAAGTCCGCCTGCCCTAACTTCTCGCGAATCCCGTTCTGCTTGCCCAGGAACAGCACATCTTTTTCGACTCCGCGCGTCCTCGCTAATTGCTCCGCAGGCTCCCGGTCAGGACCGTCCCCGATCATCACCAGTTTCGCCCGCATCTTCCCGCGCACCAGCGCAAAAATCTCCACTGCATCTTGAATGCGTTTCACGGGGCGGAAATTCGACAGGTGCATCAAAATCGGTTCGCCATCGGGCGCCCACTCCGCACGCAACTTCGGGTCGGGCTTCCGCACATATAGGTCGCAGTTCACGAAGTTCGGAATCACTTGGATTGGCCGTTGAATCGCAAACTCCTCCAGCGTTCGGCGATACAAATAATGAGAAATCGAGGTCACCCCGTCGCTCTGTTCGATCGAGTAGCGCGTGATGGGTAGAAAGTTATGATTATTTCCCACCAGCGTAATGTCAGTTCCGTGGAGCGTGGTAATGAAGGGAAGTCGTCGCGGCGCAGCCATCTGGCGCGCCAGCAAGGCGCTGACCGAGTGCGGAATCGCGTAGTGCACGTGCAAAATATCCAGCGACTCCTGCTCGAACACTTCCAGCATCTTGACGGCCAGCGATAGCGTGTAAGGCGAATGGTCGAAGAGCGGATACTGCACGACGGCGGCCTGATGAAAATGGATCCGCGGATCGTTCGGATTCATGCGGATTGGCGGGGCATACGTGATGAAGTGAACGTCGTGCCCACGCGCCGCCAATTCCTGCCCCAACTCCGTCGCCACCACACCGGAGCCGCCATAAGTGGGGTAACCTGTGATCCCTATGCGCATACTTGCCCTCGACTGCAGGATCGCGCCTGGCATCCCGTGGTGAGCGTGTTCCTTGCGGGGCGGCAAGCCCGGATGCTAAAGTCGCGCGGTCCGCGGGCGATCTGGCCTGCCAGCGGAATGGTACACCATTAGACGCGGGGGTGGGGCGGAACGTGACACGCTTAAACGGCAAGATCGCCATCGTCACCGGAGCTGGCAGCGGAATCGGGCGAGCCATTGCCTTGGCGTTCGCTCGAGAGGGCGCCAAGGTCGCTGTTCTGGGCCGCCGCCGCGAGCCGCTTGCCGAGGTTGTCACAGAATTGAGGCAATCCGGCACAGATGCCTGCGCTTTTCCATGCGACGTAGCTAACGCCCGGGACTCTTTAGTGGCAGTTCGGGAAGTCGAACAGCAGCTCGGGCACCCCAATGTTCTAGTGAACAATGCAGGAATTCTGAGTGTTTCCACAGTCGAGTCCATTTCGGAAGAAGAGTGGGACCGCGTGATGCAAACCAACCTCAAAGGCCCGTTCTTGATGTCTCGTGCGGTACTGCCTTCCATGCGGCTTGCGGGTGGCGGCTCCATCGTCAACATAGGATCTGTCCTCGGACTCGTCGCCATGAAACAGCGTGCTGCCTATTGCGCCTCGAAAGGGGGCGTGACCATGTTGACCAAAGCGATGGCTATCGACCACGCGCACGAGAACATCCGTGTGAATTGCATCTGCCCATCCATCGTTGAGACCGAGCTCGTTCAAGCGCTTTTCGCGGACTCCGAAGCGGGTCGGCAAACTCGAGATGCCCGGATTGCCACACTTCCTTTAGGCCGTTTCGGCAAACCCGTTGACATTGCCGACCTCGCGCTATTTCTGGCGTCAGACGAGTCTTCCTGGATGACCGGCACCGCCATTCCGGTCGATGGGGGCCTGACCGCTTATTAAAGGAGCGAGATCTAATGGGGCGCAAGCTAACGCCTAATGAACAGAAAATCACGGAACTGGTACGCCAGCGCATGAAGGAAAGCAAGTCCACCGAATTGCTGGGCTTCGACGTGGAGAGTGTTCACGATGGCCGCGCGGTCTTCCGGCTCGACGTACGCCCAACCCACAAGCAGATTCATGGGGTCGTGCACGGGGGAATCATCGCGGCGCTCGCGGACACCGCAGCCGCGATTGCCGCATACACCGCTGTTCCGCCGGGAGTGGAACTCGCAACCCTCGAACTGAAGATCAATTATTTAGAGCCGGTTCCCGGTGGACGAGTTAAAGCCGATGCCCGCGTGCTCCGCGTCGGACGTAATTTCATCGTTACGGAGTGCGAGATTTTCAATGAATCGGGCTCAATGGCAGCAAAGGCTCTTCTGACATTCTCCGCCGCGGCCGGCCACACAATTGCCAAGAAATAAGCTACTCGTCGCCGTTGCCGCCCTCTTCGCCGTCTTTGTGTACGTAGCGAATATGGCGCTTGAAAATCATCAGATTCGGGGGACCATCCCGCGTTAGCTTGATGCAGTCGCGATCATACCATTCGATGATCCCATGGAGCGATTCGCCGGACTCCAGGACCACCGTCATGGGTGTCCGGCTCTGCATCTGCTTCACCCAGTAGAAATTCTCCGCGTGAGTGATTTCGGGAGGCGCAGGCTTCTTGCTCGGGACTGGACCGTTGTTGCTATGTTGGGGCCGGGGTGCGATTGCTTCTTTGGGTTCCGCAAAAGCGGGACGGAACATGCGGCGATTCACCATGACTGCTCCTTAGGAGAGGCGATAATTATTGGTATAGATGCGCTGGGCGGGGCCACGGTTTCTTCAATTTATTACGCCGCCGATTTGCGAGGGAACCGCAGAAACTACCGATTTGCCCCCGGAGAGGACCGTACGCCTGGGGACAGCGACGCTACCAGCGAATCCATTCCCAATTGACGATTCAGATTGCGTCGCGCCCCCGCCGCCAACTCGTCGATTCCGGCAATGGCCCGCCCCACCCATGCCGTATGAATGGTCCGCGACAGCGCTGACAGCTCCTTCGACAGGTGTTCATTCCTCAAAACTGGCGTCGGAGTTCCCGAAGTCAGCTGCAGCAGGTCCGAAAGAATCCCGTAGTAGATTGCCATTAGGTCTTCGAACGAGGACTCTCGGTCTTTCGCCAATGCGGCCGTATCCGTGAAAAGTTGGCCAAAACCCTGGCCCCGGGCCGCTCTTTCTAGAATGCGCAGGACCGCTTTTGCCTTGGCGACGGTCTCTTCAACGTTCATTTCCAGCGCCAGTCCAGGGCTGCCTTGCGACAGTTGCGCGGCCAGTCTGATCTCCGCCGGCTTGCGGTCCGAATGCTTTTTCAGGATCGTTTCGACCTCGGCGGTGGGAAGCGGTGCGAAATGGAATTGCAAACACCGCGACACGATCGTCGGCAGCAAGCTGAACGGAGTGGGGGCTGTCAGGATCAGAGTTGCTGACCCGGGGGGTTCTTCCAGGATCTTAAGTAACACGTTTGCAACGTCCCACCTCATTGTCTCGGCGCCATCCAGAATAAATACTCGGCGACGCGCCATCGGTTGAAAGTACGCGGCGCGCTGCACGGCGCGAATCTGACCAATCCGCAGCATCGGCCGTGCGACTGGACTCTTGAGCCGCACCGGGTCGGGAACGACGGCCCACACATCGGGATGCCCTTGCAAGATGAGTGGAGTCCGCTCGACGGTTGCGGCATCGGCGCTTTCGCCCCGTTCCACCAGTCCTTGCTCAAGCAGCCCCTGTGGATCTGCAAGGCGCGAAATCTGGCGGCAGGTTGCGCATTCGCCGCAAAAATCGTCGTCCAGCTTTTCGCAGTTCGCCGCCTGGGCGAACATTCGTGCGAGCGTGAATTTTCCTACGCCTCGCGGCCCGGTAAATAACAGCGCGTGAGGCACGCGCGAAGTACGCAACGCCCCGCGAAGCGCATCGATAATCTTCCGGTTTCCGACGAATTCATCGAAACCCATGGCTAGCTCTTGCTCACTGGTTCCAAAACGTATTGGACCGCGGAAAGCACTTCCAGCGAAATCTCTTCAGGCAGTCGCACGGTACCGTTTTGCGCGTCGAAGCATTGGATCGTGGCCCAGGGTTTGCTCCGCGATAACATGTCATACATCTCCGCGGCGTCTTCCAAGTGGTGCAGGCTCTTTTCCAGCAGGTCATGAGTTGCGCGCGTATAGCTTCGTTCCGCCTTCAGAGCGACGAGCTTTTGCGCCTGGCTGGGTGGCACGCGAAGATACAAAATGAGGTTCTCGCGCGGGAGTCCGTAGACGACATATTCCAGATGTTCGATCCAACGCAGAAATTCCGATCGTTTTTCCACTGACGCTCGCGCCACTTGATGCGCCAGATTGCTGGCAACGTAGCGGTCTATCAGGACTATTTTCCCGTCATTCAATGCGCTCTGAATCCTCGGCTTTGCTTCGAAACGGTCTCCTGCGTAGAGCATCGCCGAAAAATGGGGATCGACCGCGTCCAACGAACCGAACTCCCCATTCAGGAACTTTCCCACCATGCTCCCGAACCACGACTCATATTGCGGGAATCCCGTCGCATAGACAGAATAGCCGCGCGAGACCAGCGCGTGTTCCAACAGCTTGGCCTGCGTGTGTTTCCCGCTGCCGTCGATACCCTCGATGGCGATCAATATGCCCGGTGTGCTCATCAGTTCTTCAAGTTAGTCAATGTGGCGGGGGCGACCACTCTGGCATGCAGTGTAACCGGAGAGCAGCACGACCTGCAACGAAGCGGAACATGAGATTTCCAGAATTGGCGTGCTACGATTCTGGTTCGACCGCCATTCGCGCAAATCCGACAATGCCCACAGCAATAGCCGAAAATCTCGACCGAATCCTTCAAAGGATCCACACCGCTGCAGAGCGCGCGGGTCGCCAGCCGGACGAGATCACGCTAATCGGCGTATCAAAGACTCATCCGGCGGACGCGATTCAACAGGCTTTCGACGCGGGTCTCCGCCACTTCGGCGAGAATCGCGTCCAGGAATGGGAAGCGAAAGGCGACAAATTGGCCAATCTGTCGGCTACCTGGCACCTGATTGGCCATCTGCAAAGCAACAAGGCGGCAAAAGCGGCTAAATTGTTTCACTCCGTTGATTCGGTCGATGATTTCGCGCTGGCGCAGCGCCTGGAACGGGCGCGTGCAGAGACAAACGCCACCGAGCCCTTGCGCGTGCTGATTGAAGTGTATTCGGGCGAAGAGACGAAGAGTGGGGTTGCCGAATCAGATTTGACCGAACTGGCCTACAAAATCTTGCCACTCACCAATCTCCGCCTCGCCGGTCTCATGACAATTCCGCCCTACTTTGATGATCCCGAAGCCGTCCGCCCTCATTTTGCGAATTTGCGACGACTCCGGGACACTTTAGAGCGTCACATCGGCCGCAGGTTACCAGTGCTCTCAATGGGCATGTCTCACGATTTTGAAGCTGCGATTGCCGAAGGCGCGACGGAAATACGTGTTGGCACCGCTCTATTTGGTACCCGCGCCGGCTACCCGGGAATCCGATAGGAAGAAAGGAAGCTCTCTGTTGACCCATGCAACTCTTTACACCATTGCGCCTGCGCGATCTCGAACTCAAGAACCGCATCGCCGTGTCTCCCATGTGCCAGTATTCGGCCGAAAACGGGCACCCCACAACGTGGCACCTGGTCCACTTGGGCAGCCGTGCCGTGGGCGGCGCTGCTCTGGTCATGGCGGAAGCCACGGGAGTGCAAGCCATTGGCCGAATTTCGCCCACAGACACAGGTATTTATCTCGACTCGCACGTTGACGCTTGGAAGCCGATCGTCGAGTTCATTCGCGCGCAAGGCGCAGTCGCTGGGATTCAGCTGGCGCATGCGGGACGAAAAGGAAGTACATCCGCCCCTTGGCTGGGCGGCAAGATGGTCGCCCTTGACGCAGGCGGATGGACACCAGTGGCGCCCAGTGCCGTAAGGTTTTCCGAAGACTACCCGACACCTAAAGAGCTGACCAGATCGGAAATCGAGCAGATCCTGGTTGATTACGACGCCGCCACACGCCGCGCTCTGCGTGCAGGCTTCCAGGTGGTGGAAATTCACGCTGCACATGGTTACCTGCTGCACGAATTTTATTCGCCCCTGAGCAATCTCCGCACGGACGAATACGGCGGGAGCTTCGATAACCGCGTTCGCCTGTTGCTCCAGACAGCCGAGGCAGTGCGTGCCGTCTGGCCTCAGGGGCAGCCGGTCTTTGTGCGAATTTCCGCAACCGATTGGACCCAAGGCGGCTGGGATTTGCAGCAAAGTGTGGAACTCTCCCGCCGGCTGAAAAGCGCGGGCGTTGACCTCATCGATTGTTCCAGCGGAGGCAACGTCGCCACCGCCAAGATCCCTCTCGGGCCTGGCTATCAGGTGGAGTTCGCTGCCACGATCCGTCGAGAGGCGCTAATCTCAACTGGCGCCGTCGGAATGATTACGGACGCCGCGCAAGCCGAGACGATAATTCGCTCGGGCCAGGCAGACATCGTGTTGCTGGCGCGCGAACTGCTCCGCGATCCGTATTGGCCGCGCCATGCCGCGCAAGCGCTCGGCGTGAAGATCAAGCCCCCCGTACAATATGAACGGGCCTGGTAGCGCAGATAGCGCATGAGCTCTCTCAATATTTCCGAAGATAGAACTCGTGGGATCGTCACGTTTTCCGTGCGCGTGCAGCCGCGAGCGAGCCGTGAAGGGATCGCCGGAGTACTTGACGGCGCACTGAAAGTTCGACTCTGCGCTCCGCCAGTTGAGAACCAGGCCAATGAAGCTCTCGTCGAGTTTCTCGCCGGCGTTTTGAAAACCGCAAAATCGGCTGTTAGAATTCGTAGCGGCGAACAGAGCCGCACAAAACGTGTGGAAATCTTCGGCGTCACTCGCCAACAGATCGAATCGTTGCTTCAAATGGAAGTGTAGATTTACGCGAAATGGATGCTTTGTTATGAGCGTCGAAATCCCTGAAATTCAAAGTGATTTGCGAGCCGCCAAGCTGGATGGCTGGCTCTTTTATGATTTTCGCGGGCGTGATCCCATTGCACACCGAGTCCTCGGACTCCCACCCGGCATGCGTACGCGTCGCTGGTTCTATTTCGTGCCGGCGAAAGGCACGCCAAAAAAGCTTGTGCACCGTATCGAGGCGGGTGCGCTCGACGCCGTTCCCGGCGACAAACGGTTCTACTCGAGCCAGAAAGAGTTGCGGGACGGCGTGAAAAAGGCGCTCGGTCGCGCCAAGAAAATCGCTATGCAATACTCGCCAGAGAACGCGATTCCGTACGTGTCGATGGTCGATGCGGGAACGATCGAGTTGGTCCGGAGTCTGGGCGCGAGGATTCTCACTTCCGCTGATCTAGTTCAGAAATACGAAGCTTGCTGGACCGATGCGCAGCTGCAGTCGCATGTGGCTGCGGGGCGTGCCATCGACCAGATCGTCAGCGAAGCGTTCCGCTACGCTGCCTCCTGCGTGCGCGAAAGGAAGAGTCTGACGGAGTACGATTTGCAGCAATGGATTCTGCAGAAATTCGCCGCCGCAGGAATTGTCACCGAAGAAGGTCCCGACGTCGCGGTCAATGCGAATGCCAGCGATCCTCACTATGGGCCCACCAAGGAGAAATCTGCGCCCATCCGCGAAGGCGATTTGCTGCTCCTCGATGTGTGGGGCAAGCAAAAAGCCAGTGACAGCGTCTTCTACGACATCACCTGGATGGGTTACCTCGGCGCGAAGGTCCCGGAGAAATACGCCAAGGTGTTCAAAGTGCTCGTCGCCGCCCGCGATCGTGCGGTGGACCTGATTCGTTCCAGCATGCAAGCCGGAAAGCCGCTTCAGGGCTGGCAAGTCGATAAGGCCGCGCGCCAGGTGGTCGAAAAAGCTGGCTACGGCAAGTACTTCTTTCATCGCACCGGTCACAATATCGGCACGACCATTCACGGAAACGGAGTCAACATGGATGGGCTCGAAACGCAGGATGAGCGCCACTTGATTCCGCGTACCTGCAATTCCGTCGAGCCGGGAATTTATCTGCCGGAGTTTGGCATGCGCACCGAAGTGGACGTGTATGTGGACGAGAAAGATGCGCGGGTTACCGGCGCTGTTCAAACGGAAATACTCGCGCTGCTCGCCTGAAAAATGGACGACATCAACCAGCCTGTGAACGAAACAAACACGGACTCGCTTGCGTCCGCGACAGCCCCTGAATCGGAGGCAAAGGGAACCTTAGCTCGCAGCGAGGCTCCTTCGCTCGAAACGAAAGCCTGGAGCGTCGCTGTGGCGGGATGGCTCCTGCCGGGACTCGGGCACGCCTTGCAACGGATGTGGGGAAGGGCGGCCGTGGTCTTTATCACCGTGGGACTGCTGGTTGTGGTCGGCGCGTCGCTGCGCGGGAATGTTTTCACTCCCCGGGGAAACGATGCGTTCGATGCGCTCGGTTACGTGGCCGATCTCGGAACCGGCAGCTTCTACTTTCTGGCGCGCTCCCTGGAACACAATGGAGCCGACGTTTCGCACGCGGCAGGGGATTACGGCACGCGGTTCCTGGCGACGGCCGGGGTGCTGAACTTGCTGGCGGCGCTGCACGCGTATGAAGCAGCGCGGGGGCGCAAAGCGTGAGCGGATTCCAGTTCTCGCACATTCAAGCGTTTTTATTTTTCGCCGCGGTTATCTCGTTGGCGTTCGGGTTTTTGGGGAGACGGCGGCCGAAAGATCGTGTGAAATACATTCTGTGGTCGTTTTTCCTTTTCCTCGTAGTGGGAATCGGAATCGGGTGGCTGATGTACCCGTTTTCGCGTTGAGCAGAGCAGAAATCGTCACTCCCGGTTTCGTTGACAGTGATTTTATGCGGATGCTATCGTAAAGAATCAGGCCGAGGTAGCTCAGTGGTAGAGCAGCCGATTCGTAATCGGCAGGTCGTGGGTTCAACTCCCACTCTCGGCTCCAGTTTCTCGCCTAGCAAACCTCACCAGGCAAATCCGCAAGTCCAACAATCAGGACAAGTAATCGCTGGCGGCGTGATGTGCAATGCAAATTTGAAGCCGAATCAGAGTCCCGGCCCCCGCTTTTGTGAAAGAGAAATTTCACCTAGGACTCACTGCGACGGCACGCTCCTTGCCTGGAAGAGCAAAGCAGGTGTACAGTGCACGAGCCAGAGGTTTAAATCGAGAATTCCGATTAAATTATGAGGCGAAATATTTCTGTCCTGGCTGTTGTGTGTTTTCTTTCCTGCGTGCCTGTATTCGCCCAGAAAACCACCGAAACCCCCAAGGCCGCAGATTATGAAGATGCCGATGGTTATGCCGTACTTTCCATCCTTCTGAGTCGCGCTCATTCGGAGGTCGATCCGAGTTTTTTGCTCGCCCCTTTTCTGATTTCTCCCTTAACCGTATCGGGTATGAACCCCGACTCTTTTCAAGCGTGTAGCAGAGTTCCAACTGAGTTCGCCAGTGCGGCCACCGATTTTCGCGACAAAAATAAACAAACCTGGAACCTGACAAAGAGAATCAATCTTAAGTTTAGTTACAAATTTACGAGCACGGGAAAGCACACCCCTCTGGCCCCGACGCAAAACGCCAAAGACGTTCCTCCCGCACTCTTCGAGACTTCCGTGTATCAGGTGTCCGCTGTCGGTTTTGACGCTTCGCGAACTCATGCGATCGTCTATGTCGGGGCAGTTTGCGGTCCGGACTGCGCAAGCGGCTCCTATCATTTGCTGGTAAAGGAAAAAGAAGGCTGGAAAGAGACTAGCGGCTCCCCAGTTTGCCATTGGATGAGCTTCAACACTGACTTTTTGTCTGATCGCCGCCCCTCGTGATGGCTTCCCGCCCGCATCCGCAAACGTCTCGCGGAGATTCGCGCCGGATCCGCCATCGAGCAACTTGCAATGCGCCTCGATATCCTGGCTTGAGCAGCGACGAATGACACATTTCTCGAAAAAACTTTTGTGCCTCTTCGCCTTGTTAACTTGCTCCGTCCTGTTGCCTCAAAGCCTGTTCCCCCAGGAACCGCCGCAGAACGTGATTCGCGTCGACGTCAATCTTGTCCTCGTGGACGCCACGGTCAAGAGCAAGGCCGGGCAGATCATGGGCGACCTCAAGCAGGAAAACTTTGAACTCCGCGAAGACGGCGTCCCGCAAAAAATCGAAATCTTCAGTCGCGACGAACTTCCTCTCGACGTAGCGCTGGTTCTCGACCTGAGCGATTCCATTGGCCCGTTTCTTGTTCCCCTCCGCCAGGCCGCCAATCTCGCTCTATCGGCTCTCAAGCCGGAAGACCAGGTGGCCCTTTTTACCTTTTCCACCGAAGCTCAGATGCGCGTCCCGTTCACTCATGACAAATCCCAAATCGCTGAAATGATCGGCAGCTTTCAGACCGGCGGCGCCACCAATATCAACGACGCCATCTTTGCTCCAGCGCAGTATCTCTTGAATGCTCCGCAAAAAGACCGCCGCGTCATCATTCTCATTAGTGACGACGTCGGCACCAGTGCCGGCGGCCAGGGCACGCGCGACATCGTGACCGAAGCCATCGCTTCCGACGCAGTGGTCTACAATTTGAAAATCCCCGGCTACAATCCTCCGGAAACGCGCATGGCCGCGGCCATGACGCCGGGTCTTGTGAATGTCCGTAAAGTCGTCGAACAAACTGGCGGCGAAGTCTTCAACGTTCCTGACATCGCGCATCTTGACGAGGTCTTTCGCGCGCTCATCCAGCGTATCAAAACTCGCTACACCCTAGGCTACTACACCAACGCCACCGCCGCTCTCGGCAAGCCCCACAAAATCGATGTTCGCCTTACGCCGTTCTTCGGCAAAAAAGCCCACGACTACACGGTCCTCTCCCGTTCCGCCTTCTACGTCCACTAGCCCACCGCCCGCAAAAAGAAGGGCATCCGGCATCAAGCTCGCTCCAACGGCGGGTTTGCCAGATGCCTCGCCTTTCGGAATTAAGGGTGCGGATTTTTCGCTGTCCGCGGTAGGCATGAGGATCATACGGTCGGCGTTGCCCACTCCCGAAGTCAAATCGCGCGCCACACTTTGGACTCGTTTTGTCCGGTCCCAACCGCATCGTCCCGTCAGCCGCGCCGCGCTGCTTCGATTGCGGCTACATCCACCTTCTTCATCGTCATCATCGCCTCGAAGGCGCGCCTCGCTTCCAGCCCCCAGCCGCTAGCGCATCCGTCAACACGCGCGGGGTGATCTGCCAGGACAAGCCCCAGCGGTCCTTGCACCATCTGCATGCGCTCTCCGCGCAGCCATTACCTACGAGCGCGTTCCAGTAACGGTCCGTCTCCTCCTGATTCTCGGTCGCGACCTGGAAAGAAAACGCCTCCGTGTGCTTGAACACCGGACCAGCGTTGAGACCGAGACAGGGAATGCCCAGCGGTGAACTCTACGGTTAGTACGTCACCCTTCTTGCCGCCCGGATAGTCAAGAGGAGCCTTGTGTACAGCAGTTACTTTGCTATCGGGGAAGGTGGTCGCGTAGAAGCGTGCCGCCTCCTCCGCGTCCTTGTCGAACCAGAGGCAGATCGTATTCTTTGGCTTCATATTGTCGTCGTCCTTGCGCTCAGTTGCGGGACCCGAGACGAATGGCATTAGCCAGCCGGTATCGCTGGCGAGCCGTTGCAAGCTATTGTTCTAGCGCTAAGCGCCACCAGAGTAAGGTGCCTGCTCGAGTGTTGCTTCTGCAATCCTCGGATGGCTCACCGCACAGTTGGCCGTTCCGTTGGACTGGTGCACGTCGGAGCGCTTGCCCGAACCGTTCAAAAATGAGGTTGTGTGATAAGGCGGAACGTGGCATTGTCTGGTGCGGCGTTTTATCCGGAGACCGCTTTCGTGTTGATCGAGACCGTGGCCCAGACCCACACCTCCAAAATGCGAAGAAAGAGCGATCGGGCGGCGGCGCGTCTACGGTCCGAGCCTTTTCTTACCTTACAACTACAGAGCAATCCCGAAGCACTGTGCCTGGTGCGGGCGACGTTGGAGCGCGCAACGGAAGTGATGGACTTTCCCGAGGCGGATTCGCGAGCCATCGTCCGATCGGTGGACGAGGCGCTGACCAATGTGATCCGGCACGCCTACAAGGGAAGGGCCGACAAGCCGATTGAGGTGCAATGCGCCAGGTTGTGGAAGGGCAACGATGCGGAGCACCCAAAAGGGCTAGAAATCGTGCTAAAAGACGCGGGGGTGGCGGCCGATCCAAAAAAGTTCAAAGGGCGGGAGTTGAACGAAGTGCGGCCCGGGGGCCTGGGCATTCACTTCATGAAACAGAGCATGGACGTAGTAGAATTTCACCGGAAAAGTGGCAAAAATCTTTTGCGTATGGTGAAGTATCTGGCTCCGCAGAAGCCGCAAGCAGTGGCGCAAGGAGAATAGCGACCGTGCAGATCTCGGCAAGGCAGTCAACTGGAGGAACCATTCTCGACGTGGCGGGCGACATCGACTTGGCCCACTCGCCGGCGATGCGGAAAGCGCTGTTAGGGGAGATCAAAGAGAAGAAGACGCCGAAGGTTTTTTTGAACCTGCGGAATGTTCGATACATCGATAGTTCGGGGATTGCATCGCTGGTGGAGGGGCTGAAGGCGTCACGAGATATCGGCTCGCGGTTGATCCTGTTTGCGCTGAATCCCGCGGTGCGGGAAGTGATGGAGCTATCCCGCTTACAGAAGATTTTCGAGATTTACGAAAGCGAAGAACAGGCTCTCACCGCGTAAGGGGCAAGAGTCTTTTCTGCTGGAACAGGTCACCAGTCGCTTGCAAGCCGTCCAACAAATCGGAGAAAGAGTACTTGGCAGTCTTTCGTATGTCGGTGCCCTCGCGATGCTGGTGGGCCGGTCGGCGTACTTCACCTTCCTGGGTCCCTTTCAAGGGAAACCCGTCCGGATGCAGCGGGCCGTCTCACAGGCCATGGAAGCGGGCGTGCGGGCCCTCCCGATCCTTTCGTTGATCACCTTTTTCATCGGCATGATTTTGGCGTTGCAAGCGGCGTACGAGTTGCGGCGCTTCGGCGCGATGAGCTATGTGGCGAGCGCGGTGGCCATTTCCATGACCCGGGAACTGGGACCACTGATCACGGCGGTAATTGTCATCGGGCGCTCGGGGTCGGCGTTCGCGGCGGAAATCGGCACGATGAAAGTCACCGAAGAGATCGACGCGCTGGAGACCATGGCCATCGATCCGGTCAGCTTCCTGGTGGCGCCGAAGTTTGTAGCCATGATCCTGATGCTGCCGTGCCTGACGATTTGGGCGAACTTCATGGGAATTTTGGGCGGGTCGCTCTTCGGAATCTGGCAGGCAGATTTCACGTTTGTGCGATACCTCACTGCTTCGCTGGATGCGCTGTTTTTGCGGGACATCGTCACCGGGCTCGTCAAGAGCTTCATGTTCGGCATGACCATTACTGCCGTCGGCTGCCATGAAGGCTTCTGTACCGGGGGCGGAGCGGAACAGGTCGGACGGTCGACGACCAAGGCCGTGGTGATGTCGATATTTCTGGTGATTCTGGTGGACTTGATCTTTACAATGCTTTTCTTCTTCCTGGGGCATGACTGAGATGGCGGAGACAAAGGAACAGAACGACAGGGAATTCCCGGGCAGCGGACCGATGATCTCGGTGCGGGACCTGCGTGTGAGTTATGGAGGAGGCCGCGAAATTCTCCACGGAATCAGCTTCGACGTGCAGCGCGGCGAGACCCTGGTGATTCTGGGAGGGTCGGGTTCGGGGAAAAGCACGCTTCTGAGAACCCTAGTGGGACTGGAAAAGCCTACGTCGGGTGAAGTATGGATTCGCGGGAAGAATCTGGCGGTAATTACCGATGAGCAGCGGAACGAGATTCGGAAACACCTGGGGATGTCGTTCCAAGGAGGGGCGCTGTTCGGGTCCATGACCGTGGGTGAAAACGTGGCGCTGCCGCTGCGCGAACATACGAAGCTCGAAGAATCCACTATGGAGATCATGGTGCGCCTGAAGTTGGATCAAGTGGGGCTTGCGGGCTTCGAGGATTATTTGCCTTCGGAATTAAGCGGAGGAATGAAAAAACGCGCGGCGGTGGCGCGGGCACTGGCGATGGATCCGGAGATTCTGTTTTTCGATGAGCCATCTGCGGGATTGGACCCGATCATTGCCGCGGGAATCGATCAGTTGATCCTGGACCTGAAGAAGGCGTACCGGATGACGATTATCGTGGTGACGCACGAACTGGCCAGCGCCTATCTGATCGCGGATCGCATGGTGTTGATCAACAAAGGGGATTTGATCGCCATGGGGACGGCGCAAGAGATGCGGAACAGCAAGCACCCGAAGGTCCGGCAGTTTTTCGATCGCGTTGCGGAACCGGCCGTAGCGCAGGAATTGGATTATCTGCAAATGCTGACTGAGCCTGCCACGAAATCGAGTTCAGGCCGTCAGGGGAAGAGCAGGTAGAGATGGAAGCGAGACGGGAGCAAGTCTGGGTAGGATTGTTCGTCATCGTAGCGGCCGCGCTTCTGTTGGTGACCGTGTTTTCCCTGACGGGTGTACTGGCGAGCGCGACCAAGACCTTCCATGCCAAGTTTCCGAATGCCGCGGGGATTGAGCCGGGGACGACGGTACGGTATTCGGGAGGGCCGAAAGTCGGACGGGTGGAGAAGATCGAAATCGATCCGAAGGATCCGGCTCTGATGGATATGACATTCTCGGTGAAAAGCGATATTCCGGTGAAGACCGACAGCCGCGTGGCTATTCAGAGTTTCAGTCCCTTGGGCGACAATCACCTGGAGATCAAGGCCGGGTCGCAGACGGCGCCTCGCGCATCGGACAACGCCTGGCTGACCGCCGAGCCATACGTCGGCTTTAACGAACTGGAGGCACAGATCAATGATCTGGCGCCCCAAGCGCGGCAGTTGCTGGCAAACCTGAACGACCGGGTTACGCAGTTGCGCGTAACTTTGGACCGCGTCAACGACCTGCTGAATGACAAGAATCGGGAGAACGTCTCTGCGACTCTTTCCGAATTGCACGGGATGCTGGCGGAGAACCGGCCGCAAATCAAGAGCACCATCAACAACGTGAACCAGGCAAGCGCGAAGATTGGGCCATTGCTGGATCAGATTCACGGCACCATTGAACAAGCCAGCGGCACATTGAAGAAAGTCGATTCACTGGTGGGCGAAAACCGCGAGGACATTCGCGCCGCAGTGATCAAGCTGCGCGAGTCACTGGAGAACGTATCGTCCATTACGGGCCAGTTGCAGCGCACCCTGGAGAACAACGATTACAACATTGATGAGATTCTGAACAACCTGCGGATTGTGTCTGAAAACCTGAAGCAGTTCACAGACACTATCAAGACTCGTCCGTCGAGCCTTATCAGTCCGGGTAGTGCCAAGGACCGCAAGCCAGGAGGGAAGGAATGAGAAGATCTGCGAGAAGCTTGCGAAATATTTGGGGAGGACTGGCGTTCTTCGCTGTCGCCGCAGTGGTACTTGGCGGTTGCGGCGGCTCGCACAAACCGATCAAGTACTACCAGATCACATATCCTATCGCGGGCGCCACGGCTCCGGATGCTGTGGATACGGTATTAATGGTGCGAGCGTTTGAAGCTTCGCACCTCTATTTGGACGACAAGATTGTCTACGGAATGGACTCGCCGGAAATGGGCACGTATGAATATCAGCGATGGGTCGAGCCGCCGGTCGAGATCCTGCAGGACTCGCTGGTGCGGGGGCTGCGCGCCTCAGGCCGTTTCAAGGGGGTATACGGGATGCGTTCGGACATAAATGGCCAGTTTGTTCTGGCTGGCCGCTTGTACGACTTCAAAGAGGTGGACGGGCCGGCGATTGTGGCGCGGCTGAGCTATGAGACTCGGTTGCGAGACCGAAAGACGGGCCTGACGGTCTGGAATCACGTCTACAACCACGACGAACCAGTGTCGGAGAAGAGCATCACGTCCTTTGTCCAAGCAATGGATAAGAATGTTCAACGCGGCGTGCTGGAAGTGCAGACCGGACTCGAGGAGTATTTCCGGGCGCATCCGGTGAAATAAATCTGGGCGAAGAACGCGTAGCCGTTGGCCCTGCTGAAGTTCTCAGCGGGGCCATGATTTTTCTCAGCACCGAGTTTTGGACGTGCATCTGACGCAGATTCAGTAGTTTAGGAATTGACGCTGAATTATGTTGCGACGTCCGCGATGAGAACCTCAACAAACTGACGCAATGGCTCACGCGCACAAACTCCGCGATAGCCTCTCAAGCGTCCGCTATATCCTTCATTCTTCAATAATTGGGACTGCGTGGTATCGCGTGGGCCTGCGGCATCGGTTTGGCTGATCGATTGCCCTTAGGAAGAGCAGAGATTCGGAAGGAAGCAAGCCTGAGGAGGCGGGTCATGACAGTCATTCTGATGTTGGCAATGTTCGCGATCTTTCTCACGATCGATTATCTAAGAAAAGGGAAGACGGTTGAGGTGGAGATTTTGGCGGAAGAAGGGGCTGCAGCGCGGCGCCTGCCGACAATCGTGTCCGGATTCGAGCTTCCCGAGAACCGCAGGTATCACCAGGGACATACCTGGGCGCTGCAAGAGAGCCCGACGCTGGCGCGAGTGGGAATCGATGACTTCGGAGCACGCCTAGCGGGCCAGATTGACGAAATCGTTCTGCCCAAGCGGGGCCAATGGATTCGCCAAGGACAGAAGTTTGCGACGCTGGTTCGGGACGGCCAGAAGGTGGAGATCGTTTCGCCGGTAGAAGGCGAAGTGACGGCCGTGAACGACACGCTCCTGTCTGATGCGGGCGCCATGAACAGCGATCCCTATGGGCAGGGATGGCTAGTGTCGGTGCTGTCGCCTGATTTGCCGACCAGTTTCCGAAATCTCCTGAATGGCAGCCTGGCGAAAAGGTGGATGGCAGATGCGACGAGCCGTCTACAAATGAGAATCCCGGCGCTGGCTGGCGCGGTTGCGCAGGACGGCGGCGTGGCGATGCATGACCTGACAGTTCAGCTGCCAACCACGAAGTGGAGCGAAATTACGCGCGAGTTCTTTTTGACCTGACCCGAGAACCTCCAAAACTGCAATGATACGCGAGAACCCCGGTGGACAGCCGGGGCTCTTGGCGTTTGGGCGACGGATTGGCTGATAAGTATTTCAACAGCAGAAAGATGCAGCGACTGCAGGTGACAGTGGTCACCAGGAACCGTGACCCACTTCACGGGTTTACGAGGTAATTTTCATCATACTGCCCTTGGGCGAACGGTTGCGTGGAAGGATTCATCACTGACGCGACCATCCCCGCTGAACTTCTTTACGGTTCGCGGACACCATCGCTTGTCGTTGGCCCAGATGCCGGATGGTTCGCGCCAGCGCTCCAGTCCTTTCGCCGATAGCGCTCCAGATTGATGCGGTTCTGAAGATCAGAATTTCCCCGTTCAACTGCCTACACTTCGTCCGGGGATGAAGGTCGCTCCAGGGAGCCTTTCCAGCTATGAGCAAAGGAATTTTGTACGACGCGACACTTTGTATAGGTTGCAAGGCTTGCGAGGGAGCTTGCGCAGAACATCACGGCCTTCCTTACAACGATACGATCGCGGCGGAAGCCAAACAATCCGATCACAAGTACACGGTGGTGCTGACGAAGGGCGACAAATTCATGCGGCGGCTGTGCATGAATTGTCAGGATCCCACATGCGCATCGGTGTGCCCTGTGGGCGCCTTCCGGAAGAATGTGCTCGGGCCGGTAACGTATGACGGCAGCAAGTGCATCGGCTGCCGGTACTGCCTGCAGGCCTGCCCGTTCTCCGTGCCGAAGTATGAATGGAGCAAGACCTGGCCACTGGTGCGTAAGTGCGATATGTGCGCGGATCGCGTGACGAATGGCCAGCCTACGTCGTGTGCGGAAATCTGCCCGACCGGAGCGACGAAGTTTGGCGAGCGCGACGATCTGATTGCCGAAGCCAAGGATCGCATTGCGAAGGGCGACGGGAAATACGTAAACCACATCTACGGGACCGAGGAAGTCGGCGGGACCTCAGTTCTGCTGCTTTCGAGCGTGCCGTTCGAAACGTTTGGGTACAAGACGGACATCACTAAGGAAGCGCTACCGATCTACACGGGGCGAGTGCTGGAAAAGCTGCCCGATGTAGTCCTCCTGGCTGTCGTGTCCTTAGGGGGAATCTGGTGGTTGCGTAACCGAAAAGAAGAAGTGGCGGCAGCGGAAGGGCACGCGATGCCCGAAAAGGCTTAGGAGAGGAAGCCATGGCGAAAGTCAAAATCACGTTTTGGCGGGTCATCCTCGCAATGCTAATGGTCGGCGGTGCCTATGCGACGTACATCCGGTTCTTTAAGGGATTGGGCGCATCGACAAATTTGAGCGACGCTTTTCCGTGGGGCATATGGATCGGGTTTGACGTGATGTGCGGAGTGATGCTGGCGGCGGGCGGGTTCACGCTGACGGCTGCCGTGTATCTGTTCAATATCAAAAAATTCAAGCCAATCGTTCGGCCGACGGTGTTGACCGCGTTCATGGGGTATGTGCTGGTGTGCGTTGGCTTGTTCTTTGACGTGGGCCGCGGTCTGGTGCTCTGGCATCCGCTGGTGATGTGGAACCCGCGATCAGTGATGTTCGAAGTGGCATGGTGCGTGACGTTATATACGACTGTGCTCTCGCTGGAATTCGCGGGCGTGCTGTTTGAGCGGTTCAAGTTGACCGCCGCGTTGCGAGTGCAGAGAGCGATCATCATTCCGCTGGTCATGATGGGGGTAGTGCTCTCGACGCTGCATCAGTCTTCGCTCGGCAGCCTTTATTTGATTCTACCGAATAAGCTGCATCCCTTCTGGTATACCCCCATTCTCCCTATTTTGTTCTTCCTTTCGGCGATTTGCGTTGGCCTGGCGATGACGATTTTTGAATCGTCGATGAGCGCGAAGCACTTTGGCAAGCAGTTGGAGTTGCCGCTGATTCAAGGGCTCGGCCGCACGCTGCTGGTGATGTTGGGCATCTACACGACGGTGCGGTTTCAGGACCTGTTTCATCGAGATGCCCTGCATCTGCTCAGCCGCGGAGGTTGGGAGACCTGGCTGTTTGTCGTCGAAATCCTATTCGCTTGCATCGTGCCGATCGGCTTGTTGCTGATCCCAAAGGTGAGAGAAAACCCAAAGGGGCTGTATCTGGCAGCAGTGATCTGCTTGTTGGGGTTTGTTACGAACCGTATGAATGTAGCAATCACGGGTCTGGAATCGTCGGCGGGCCAGCATTATTTCCCGAAGTGGTCGGAGATTATGGTCACCCTGGCAATTATCGGCGCTGGCTTCTGGATCTTTGCGCTGGCGGTGAAGTATTTGCCGATTTTCAGTCATGAACCGGCTCGCACCGCGAAGACTGCAGAAGAAGAGTTCATTGCACCGAGAGAGGCGGAACTCTGGAATGTCCAACCCTGAGGAGCGATCGGGGTTAGAAACGATTTGGAAGAAACTGACGGGGAGCCTCAGTGTCCGATTGCTGGTCTTGCTGGTGGCATCCATGGCCGTGGTCTTCGGAGTTCTTGGTTATCTGAATATCCAGCTGCAGCGAGGGCATCTGGAAAAAACGACCATGGCGGATGCCGCGCGGATGAGCAGCGTCATTAAACGCAACACTTCCTATTACATGCTGCGGAACCAGCGCGACGGCTTGTACCACATCATCGCTGATATGGCGAACGAGCCGGAAATGGTGCGCATCCGCATTATCAACGACCAGGGAAGTATCAGCTTCTCTTCCGATCCCTCCGAAATGGGGAAAGTGGTAGATCAGCGATTGCAGGTCCACGACCTGCTGCCGAGTGGAAGTTCCGTGTTCCAGTTTGTGGACGGAAAGCAGACATTCCGAACCTACTCACTTTCGAGCGGAGAACGCGCGCTAGGCGTCATCGACCCGATCGAGAACTCCAAGGCCTGCTCCGAGGCGGATTGCCACGCGCACCCGGCGTCGATCAAAACGCTCGGGGTGCTCGATACGAATATCTCGCTGGCATCGACGGACAAGAGCCTGGCAGAGAGCCGGCGACAGGTATTGCTGTATACAGTGCTGGCGATTCTGGGAGTGGCGTTGCTTTGCGCCGAATTTGTGAAGTGGATGTTGGGAGAGCCGCTCCGCGCGTTGAATGAAGGAACAAAACGACTGGGTTCCGGAGAACTGGGTTATCAGATTCAACTGAAATCTGGCGGGGAACTGGGCGAGCTGGCTCACTCGTTCAACACCATGAGTTGCCAGCTGCACGAAGCGCGGGGAGAAATCGACGCATGGACGCACACGCTGGAGAAGCGTGTGGAGGAGAAGACGCGGGAGTTGAGCGGCGCGCAGGAAGAGATGCTGCGTGTCGAGCGGATGGCCTCGATTGGCAAACTTGCCGCCGTCGTGGCGCACGAGATCAACAATCCGCTTGCCGGAATTCTGACGTACTCGAAACTGCTGAAGAAGCGGCTCAGCCGCGAGACCCGCCCCGACGCGGAAAACATCGGCATGCTGGAACTGATGGAGTCCGAAAGCCGGCGTTGCGGCGACATCGTAAAGAATCTCATGACCTTTGCGAGGCCCACTTCCATGAATCGCGAGCCGGCGGATCTGAATGTGGTGATCGATCGCTGCGTGCGGCTGGTGCAGCACCAGCTGGACTTGAAGAATATTGAGCTTCACGTCGATACAGACAAGGAACTGCCGGCCGTGCGCTGCGATATTGGGCAGATCGAGCAGGTGATGCTGGCGCTGGTGATGAACGCGATCGACGCGTTGCCGGGTGGGGGCAATCTTACCCTCGGGTCCCGCAAGGGCGCGAAACCGGACGAAGTGCAATTAGAGGTTCGGGATGACGGCGTGGGAATGCCGCCCGAGGTGCTCGCGAACATGTTTGAGCCATTTTTTACGACCAAGGAACACGGCCGGGGCTTGGGGCTGGGCCTCGCCATCAGCCGGAACATCGTCGACCGTCATGGCGGTCGGATCGAGGTGGCTTCGGAACCCGGCCGGGGAACTACTTTTACGATTACTTTGCCCACGCAGTCGAATCTAGTGCCAGCTACAGCGGCAGCGGGTACTCTGGAATGAGGAGCTGACGTATGGCTACAAAGGCTAACTTGCTCGTCGTGGACGATGAGCTAATTGTGCGAGACTCGCTCGACAAGTGGTTCCGCGAAGAGGGCTACGACGTGACCGTGGCCGACAGCGCTCAAGATGCGTTGACGAAAATGGGTTCGCGGCGTTTCGACCTCGCGCTGGTCGACATCAAAATGCCCGGGACGGACGGGGTGGAGCTCCAGCGGCGGATGCACGATATCGACCCGGACATGCTGGTGATTATCATGACCGGATATGCATCGGTGGAAACGGCCGTGACGGCATTGAAGAACGGCGCGTACGACTACGTGTCCAAGCCGTTCGACCCGGACGATATCGCGCATACCGTCCATAACGCGCTATCGCACCGCCGCGCACAGGAAGAGAATGCACGGCTGCGCGAAACAGTGGCTTCCGTGGTGCGCCCACAAGAAATTGTGGGCCAGAGCGCAGCAATGATAAGGGTGTTCGAGGCGATTCAGACGGTGGGGCCGACAGATGCGACCGTGCTCATAACCGGCGAGAGCGGCACGGGAAAGGAGCTATGTGCTCGTGCGATCCATGCGGCCAGCCCGCGCCACTACAATCCCCTGGTGGTGATCCACTGCGGCGCGCTGACGGAGACGCTGCTGGAAAGCGAGCTGTTTGGGCACGAGAAGGGCGCCTTCACAGGTGCGCAGTATCGTAAGAAGGGGAGTTTCGAGGTCGCGGATGGCGGATCCGTGTTCCTGGATGAGATTGGCGACATCAGCCTAAAGACGCAGACGGACCTGCTGCGTGTGCTCCAGGAACGGGAAATTACACGAGTCGGCAGCACACATCCGATTCACGTCGACTTCCGGTGTATCGCGGCAACCAACAAAAATGTCCAGCAACTGGTGGATGAGGGCAGGTTCCGGCCGGACTTGTTTTACCGATTGAACGTCTTTCAAATCGAGTTGCCGCCGTTGAGAGAGCGCAAAGGCGACATCCCGATCCTGGTGGATCATTTCGTTCGCAAGTTCTCTGCCTCGATGAACAAGAAGATCACCAGGGTCTCACCGGCGGCGATGGCGCTTCTCGACAGGTATCATTGGCCGGGGAACATCCGGGAATTGGAGAACGCGATTGAACGTGCGATGGTGGTCGCGCAGGAACCAGAGATCCGCGAAGAAGACTTCGCCTTGCGCCTGCCGATAGCGGAACAGAGCGCCCGCAAGCTGGAAGACATCGAGAAGGCGCATATTTTGGCGGTGCTGCAGGAGTGCAAAGGGAATCAGACCTTGGCCGCGGAAGTGCTCGATATTGACCGCGTGACCTTGCACAACAAACTCAAGAAATATGGCTGGAAGCGAGAGGCGGCCCAGGCTCTGTGAAGCGGATTCAGGTGATGCCGTTGGGACCGGTTCCGCCAGACCAACTGGCAGAACTGTGCAGCGGTCTCAGCCAGGAGTTCCGGGTGGAGACGGAAATTCTGCCAGGCGAGGCCGATCCCGCGTTCGCATTTAACTTGACCCGCCAGCAATATCACTCAACCGAGATTCTTGCGTCGTTGCTGAGGAAGGCCACTCCGGCTTCCCGCCACCTGTTGGGAGTGACGCCGGTGGATTTGTATATCCCGATCTTGACGTTCGTGTTCGGCGAGGCCCAGTTACAAGGGAACTGCGCGCTGGTGTCGACGCACCGGTTGCGCCAGGAGTTCTATGGTCTTCCCTCCGACGTGAAGTTGTTTCGCGAGAGGCTGCTCAAGGAAGCGGTTCACGAATTGGGCCACACTCTTTCGCTGGCGCATTGCGACAACTACGAGTGTGTGATGTCGGCATCGCACGGCGTGGAATGGATCGACTTGAAGGGCTCGCACTTCTGTCCCGAGTGCCGGGCAGCGATCGACGAGCGGGGCAAAGCCAAAGCGGTGATCTAGTCTTGCGCGCCAGCCGTCTCTGGCTGGGAAGCGGTGGCCAACTTGCGCGGCACAATCGCGCGCACCACCACGTAGAGCACCGGAATAAAGATCAGATTGAGAGTTGTAGCGGCGATCATTCCGCCGAACACGGTGGTGCCCACGGAAATGCGGCCAGCCGCGCCCGCGCCTTCGGCAATCATCAGCGGCACGACGCCCAGAATAAACGCCAGCGAAGTCATCAGAATCGGCCGCAACCGGATCCGCGCTGCCTCGACGGCGGCTTCGAGCGTCGATAGCCCACTCTCCTGGAGCTGCTCGGCGAACTCGACAATCAAGATGGCGTTCTTGCTGGCCAAGCCGATCAACATGACGAGACCGATCTGGCAATAGACATCGTTCGTCAAACCACGCAACTTCATCGCGCCGAGCGCGCCGAGCAGGCCGACAGGCACACCAAGCAAGATGATAAAGGGCAGCACATAGCTCTCGTATTGTGCTGCAAGCGTCAGGTATACGAACACAAGACCAAGCGCGAAGAGGATCCCAGATTTGCCGCTGGCACGAATTTCCTCGAGAGACAATCCGCTCCACTCGTAAGCCATGCCACGAGGCAGGACCTTCTTGGCGACGGCTTCCATGGCGGCCAGGCCTTGTCCTGTGCTCACGCCCGGCGCGGCGCTGCCGGAGATTTCCGCTGAGCGGAACAGATTGTAATGCGCGATGACCTGTGGATTCGCAGTCTGCTCGATCTGCACGACATTATCCAGCGGAATCATCTTGCCGCTGTCGGAGCGTAAATAATACGAGCGCATGTCCTTGGCTTCGGAACGGTATTTCTGGTCGGCCTGCACATAGACGCGGTAAGAGCGATTGTTGAAATCGAAGTCGTTCACGTAAACCGAACCCATGAAGACTTGCAGGGCATCCGAAACCTGGCTGAAGGGAACTTGCAGGCTCTTGGCTTTTTCGCGGTCGATACGGACGAGAATCTGCGGGTCGTTTGCAGTGAAACTGGTAAAGAGTCCAGCGAGGTGTTTGTCTTGATTGCCTGTGGCCACGACCTGATTCGCGGTATCGGCGAGAGTTTGCAAGGTGTTTCGACCAAGATCCTGCAATTCGAACGTGAAACCGCCCACTTCGGAAGCGCCCTCAACCGCGGGAGGGCTAAACGGCACAACCAACCCACCGGGAATCATCATTAAAGGGCCGCGCAGACGTTCCACCACCGTGGCGGCAGCGTGCTCCTTGCCCTTGCGTTCGTGAAAATCTTTCAAGTTGATGAAGATGATGGCGCGGTTTGGCGCGCTGCCGCCAAAGCTGAAGCCCACAATGGTGAATGCGCCGGCGATGTCTGGATCTTTGGCGAGCACCGCTTCGGCAACGGACGAAAGGTCTCGCGTGTAATTCAAGGACGCTCCCTGCGGCGCTTGGATGAGCACCATCAGGTAGCCTTGATCGTCTTCCGGAATGAAGCCTTGGGGCACGTGAATATAGAGCCAGTAAACAGCGGCGAGGGAAGCTACAAAGCCGAGTAGCGTAACGGCCTTCCACTCCGCGGCACCGTGCAGGGCTCGCTTATAGAAATTTGCACCGGCTTCAAAGATGCGATTGAACAACCGGAAAAACGCACCCTGTGCGCGCTGACGATGATGGCCGAGGAAAATGGCGGAAAGCGCAGGCGTAAGCGTCAGGGCGTTAAAAGCCGAAATAGACACGGAAAAAGCGATAGTTAACGCAAACTGGCGAAAGAGGATGCCGGTGGTGCCGGGGAAAAGAGCCACTGGCACGAATACGGACACAAGAACGAGCGAGGTCGCGATAACGGCGCCGGCCACTTCCTTCATCGCCACGCTCGCGGCATTGTGCGGCTCGGAGATGCCCTCGATGATGTGGCGCTCGACGTTCTCAATGACTACGATGGCGTCGTCAACGACCAACCCGGTGGCCAGTGTGATGCCGAACAAGGTCAGCGTGTTAATGGAAAATCCCAGCACCTTCACGAAGATGAACGTGCCGATCAACGAGACGGGAATGGTGACGGCCGGTATAAAAGTGCTGCGCCAATCCTGCAGGAACAAATAGATGACGAGGATGACCAGCGCGATAGCTTCCAGGAGCGTGTAGAGCACTTCGCGAATGGATTGGCCGATAACTTCGGTGGTGTCAAAGGCGATTGCATACTTCAGGCCGGGAGGAAAGGTTTTCGACAAACGCTCAAGTTCGGCCTTTACGGCCCGGTCGACGTCGAGCGCATTCGCTCCCGGCAACTGCGTTACTCCGATGCCCATCGCGTCGTGGCCGTTGAACCGCAGCATTGAGCCGTAATCTTCTGCGCCCAATTCCGCCCGGCCAACATCCTTCAAGCGGACAAGGGTACCGTCAGTGCCTGTTTTCAGGATGATATTTTCAAATTCTTTCACGTCGGTGAGGCGCCCAATGGCACGCACGCTGACCTGATAATCCTGGCCCTCGCGCGCGGGAGGCTGGCCCACCTGGCCCGCGGCAACCTGAACGTTCTGTTCCTGCAGTGAGTTGAGCACGTTGGTAGCGGTCAATCCGCGCTCCGCCAAGCGTCCGGGGTCGAGCCAAAGCCGCATGGCGTACTTGCGTTCGGCGAAATTCATGGCGTCGCCCACGCCGGGAACACGCTTGAGGGCGTCCTTCACATAGATGTCCAGGTAGTTGCTGATAAAGAGGCTGTCGTACTGCCCTTTTTCGGCATAGAAGCCCGCGCCGAGCACGAAGCCGGAGAACTGCTTGGTGATGATGATGCCGGTGTTCTTGACTTCGTTGGGCAAGCGGCCGAGGGCCTGGTTCACGCGGTTCTGAACGTCGACGGCCGCGAGGTCCGGATCGCGGGTGCTCTCAAAAGTGACGACGATTTGACTGCTGCCGTCGTTGCCACTGGAAGAGGTGATGTACCGCATTCCCTGAACACCGTTGATATTCTGTTCCAGCGGAATGGTGACCGCAGACTCCACGGTTTGTGCGTTTGCGCCGATGTAGAAGCTGCTTACGATCACTTGGGGCGGCGCAAGCTGGGGAAATTGCGCCACGGGCAGCGAAGGGATAGAGATGGCTCCGCCGAGAATGATCAGCAGAGCACACACTGTGGCAAAAACCGGCCGACGAATGAAGAAATCAACAAACAAATGTAGCTTCCGCCTTCCGTCAGGGTGAATGCACCTCTGGCCCGCGAAGCGAGCTACTTCGAAGCGGGCGCGTTGCTGCTGCCAGAGGAGGCCTTGCTTTGAACCTGTTCCGCAACGGGTGCACCGTCTTGCAAGAACTGCAATCCCGACACGATGATGTGGTCGCCCGCGGAAATTCCGTCCACCACGGTGTAATCGTTGCCGATGGTCTCACCGATCTTCAATAGGCGTTGCCGGGCGAAGGTGCTGTTGCCTTCTTTGGCAGCAACGAAAGCGAAAAATTGCCCGTTCACGCGTTGGACGGCGAGCACGGGAATCACTTCACCGCTGCGCGAGCCCCAGCTAATTTGCGTGCCCACCTGCTGGGCGATGCGAAAGTTTGTTTTGCTGTCGCCAAGCGCAGCCTTGGCCAGCACGGTCTGGGTTTCCGGGTCGACCTGAGGAGAAACGAAAGTGATTTGCGTTTCGGCCAGGGGCGCGCCGTTGTCGCCAAGCAGCCTTACGGGCAGGCCGAGGCGCAAGTCCCGAGCGCGTGCAGCGGGAACATAAATGTACGCCTCGAGTGCCCCGGGTTCGTCCACGGTAGTCAGCAGCGTAGTCACGGCGACGCGGTCACCGACGCGCACCGGAATGTCGCCGACAATGCCGTCCATCGGTGCGCTTACGCTGTAATAGTGCAGCTCAACCTTTTGCTGCTGAACCTGGTGCTCCAAGGCTTTGAGTTGTGCGACCGCCGAATCATAGGAAGTTTGGGCATTATCGAAGTCCTGCTTGCTGACGACGCCTGCATCGAACAGTTTCTTGGCGCGTTCAAGAGAGATCTGCGCAAGACGCACGGTAGCTTCCTGTGCAGCCCTCGCTGCTTCCTGACTGTTCACCATGGCTTCCTGTTTCAGCGGATCGATCTGCAGGAGTTGGTCGCCAGGTTTCACGCGGTCGCCCGACTTGACGAAGATCTTGGTGATCTGGCCCTCGACTTGGGGATTGATGATGGCCGAATGGCGAGACTTCAGCAGGGCGAGGTATTCCGTGGTCTCCGTAATCGTGCGTGGCTGCGCTACTACGACTTGTACCGGCATAGCCGCCGGGGGCCCACCCGCGATGTCCGCCCGAGATTTGATACCGCAGCCGCCAAGCAGCGCCGCGCCAATGGCAACAGCAGTGAGGAAGAGATGTGGCCGGGGAGGCTCAGCGCGGAAATTGTGGCACAGCAGACCTGTGTTCGGCTCATTCATTGGGATGCTTGAGCCTTATAGTACGACAGGGCACAGAAGAAAAACAGGTGACGTCTGTCACTGCGGCCAGGGGAAGCGAAGGAGCGCGTTGCGCTCAGTACATGTCGGTCGGGTCGATTTTCTTGCCGGACAAACCGAGTTGGAGAACTTCGATGTCCTGAGGACGGTCGAAAACTTTGCCGGGCAGCCAGTGCTTGACCAGCACCCGGACGCCGCCAAAGAAAAGACCGGTGACCGTGGCCACGACGAGAAACAAGCTGGTGAATAGGAAAATCTTGAAGAGCACAAGGACGAGAGGCGGGTCGGTGGCCGTGGTGCTCGGTTCATTCCACGTCACCTCCGTGTGATAGTTGATCTCGTCGCGAATGGCCTTTGCATGCATGGGCGAGGTCGCGTTAAAGACCAGAGACAACAGGGAAGCATTGCGTTCCACGGTTACGCCGGCAGCTTTCGCCGCGGGCGTAAGTGCCTGTTCGATGTGGTGGAGATGGTTTTCGGCGATTTGTGGATTCGGATATTCAATCAGCAACAGGGTTCCGCTGCCTTTTTGCCCCTGGAAGCGTGCGAGCATGGCTTCGGCGCCCATCTGAAAACCCACGTCATCGGCAAGGCCGGCATTACCGCTCTGGTCGGACGAGTTCATGGCCGCGCGGAATCCATCTGGACCCTGTGCGTATTTTTCTGAGCCGAAGACGCGCCAGCGTTCCGGAAGATAATTACGCAGAGGAGGGTATGGAGTCGGGTCCGCCTTTGCTTTGAGATCCTTCACGAGCGGGGCAAGCGAATCGGGCTTGACCTTGGGCGACAGCGTCGCCTCGACGACATAGTTGCCGACAAGGATGTGGGCCTGGTCTTGGCTGGAGGCGGCACCATCGCCGACGGAGAGGGGTTGCATATCCGGTGACAGTAAAAACGTATAGAGCTCGTACGCACTGCTGGGATCCTTCAGCACAAAGACGCGGACGGCCGCGGTGTCCTGGCCATTCCCGTAAGTGCGCTGATCGATCCTCGAAAGGCCTGCCTCTTTGAGGACTTGATTGACGTTGGCCACTTGCTTCCCGATGCTACCCAACTCCTTAGCATCCACGGTTTTCGCAGGACCTTGGGCCTGCCAGGAGCCAGCCTGGTCGGGCAGGATGCTACTCTGCGCAGACACACCAGTAACCGATAGAAACAGCAAAAGGAACAGCGAGAGGGGTCGAATTCTCATCTAGGCCTTCTCTTTAGATGCCGGTAGCTTACTTCTGGTTCCTGGACTGCTCAACAGAAGAGACGAGAGCGGTTTTATTGAGCTTGCCGGTGCCATTCATCGCCACGCTGTTCATGTTCTGCAGATAGCTGGCCATGCCTTGGAAGACGCCCTCGGCGATCCGTTGGCGGTGCTCGGGCTTCTTCAGGAGCGCCTCGTCAGCAGGATTGCTGAGGAACGAAATCTCCGTAAGGATTGACGGCATATCCGCGCCAATCAGCACAACGAACGGAGCCTTGCGCACACCGCGGTTCTTCACCGGCTTGGCGGTTTTTTGCATGCGCTTTGAGAGGGAATCTTGAATGTCTTCGGCCAGTTCCCGGGACTCGTCGATTTTTTCGGTACGCGCGATCTGTTTCACCAGATCCTGCAGGTCGTGGACACCGTGGTCCGAGGCGGCATTTTCGCGGGCCGCCACTTCCATGGCCTCGGGCGAACCCTTCAGGTTTAGGTAATAGGTTTCCACGCCGCGCGCGCCGTGGTCGGGGCTGGAATTCGCATGAATTGATACAAACAGGTCGGCCTTCGCCTCGTTCGCGATATTCGTGCGTTCTTCCAGCGGAATGAAGGTATCGTCCGATCGCGTGTAGACGATCTCCGCACCCGGGAGTTTTTGCTGGATGAGCTTCCCAAGACGCAGCGCCACATCAAGGCAAAGATCTTTCTCCATCAGGCCCGTCGGGCCAATGGTGCCGGTATCGTGACCGCCATGCCCCGCGTCGATGACGATCCGTCCGATTTTCAGACCGAGAGCGCGAGTCAGAGTCGACTGGCCGTCGCGAGTCGGCTGAGGCGCGGTCGCAGGCTGAATAAGATCGGGCTTGCCTTTGGATTTTGCGCTGACCGGCTTGGTGAGCGAACCTTTGCTCGGCTGCGGATCGGCCTTGAGAGGCGCTGGCGCCGGAGTCGATGCATCTGCAATGGTCGTGGTTGGCACCGGTTCTGTGACGACGGGCTCGGTGACAGGAACCGTTCGCTCAGGCTTCGTTGGCGTGGAGGGCGTAGGAGCTGCAGCGGTCTGGACGGAGTCTTTTTTCTGACGATTCGCAGACGAGTAAAGTTCAATGACTAGCTTCGCGGGCTTTTTTGTGAGCGAAACCGCGTAGTCGCTGACTCCGTTGACGTCGAGGACCACGCGGACCACTCCGGCGTGATTTTGCGCTACCCGGATCTGGGTAAGCAGGTTGCCTGTGACTTTGATATCGCTGTGCACCAAAGCGGGGCTGAGCCGGGCGGAATGCAGGTCGAAATAAATGCGGTCGGGGTTTGCGATGCGACCGGAGGCATACTGGACGGTGTCTTCCAAGTCGATCACGACCTCGGTGCTTTCCGCGGTAAGACTGGTGCGAATCTTCTGCACGTGCGGAACGGCAACCGTTTTGGCTGGCTCACCGCCATTGGCGGATTTGCGCCAGTCTGCGGATGCGGTGTCCACCGTGGCGTTGTTCGGTGCGGGGGAGGGAACTAAGGAACCACGAGGCGCAGTTGCCTTATCGCTGGTCTCAGTGCTCTTCAGCAGAGCCAATTCCGCCAGGGCTTCTTGCGCTTCCCTCTTATGTGCCGAGCGCGGATATTTCTTCTCAAAATCCTGGAAAGTCTTGGTTGCCCCAGCAGATTCGTCTAATTGATCTTTCTGCAACTTCCCAAGTCGCAGCATGGCGTCCTGCACATGCTTGCTGGCGGGGTATTCTTTGATCAAATACGCATACGCGTCCGCAGCGCTCTGGTAATAGCTGCGGCCAAAGTGATCACCCATTTCGGTGTTCAATTCACCCACGCTCATCAACGCATCCGGCACTTCGCCGGAGTGAGGCGTGATCATGTAAACGCGCTGATAGGCGGTGACGACACGGCGGTATTCTGCCAGGGAGCGCTGCTCGGCCGGCTTGGCATTCAGCGCGGCACGCAGCTCTTCCGCGCGCGCGAATTGTGAAGTTGCGGCCTCACGCTTGGAAGCATTGGTGGTCGTGTTCGTGGCGGAAGCGTACGGTAAAATGACGAGGACAAGCAGGATGAAACCCAGCGAAGCGCTGGCGAAACTCTTGTGGAAATTTGTCCTGCCCCAGTTCATCCCCAGTGTCGATCCTTCCCCAAATCACTTCCGTACCACTTATTCGTTCGTGAAGATCACTCGTCCGCTGGCCTCAACTTCGCGGTGAATCCCATTTGGACGAACATATGTGCTATTGAGGCGCCCGGAGCCGGGCCGGAAATAAGCGTTTTGTACACGCTGCACATAATTGCGCGTTTCACGAAACGAAGGAATGCCGTGCGCGCGGTCGACGGCACCCTCGCCAGCATTGTACGCCGCAAGCGCCAGGTCGAGATTGCCGTTGTATCGTTCCAATAACGTCCTGAGGTAACGAACCCCCGCGTCGATATTTTGTTTCGGATTGAATGCATCGGTTGCGCCGAAACGTTGTGCAGTAGTCGGAATGAGCTGCATCAATCCGATAGCCCCCTTACGAGAGAAAGCCGAGCTGTTCCAATGGGATTCGGTTTCGATCACGGCGCGAACCAGAGCGGGATCAACATTGTGACGTTCCGCAGCTTCGCGAACCAACTTCTCCACGCCGTCGCGGTCCAAACTCATTGCCGGTTTACTTTTTCCGAGGAAGGACAGCTCTCCGGAGATGTAAATGGACTGAGGCTTTGTGGGAGCCGGAGCAAGCCGGATGACCGGATTGGGTTCTGCGTTTACGAACATTCGTCGTCCCGAAACGTCCGTGACCGAGCTGATCTGCGCATTCGCTGTCGGAGTTGCCACGAAAATCAGACCTGCCACGACCAAAACCGTGGCAATACCCTCTCTCGGATGTATTTTCCGGCGATTTCGCCCTGGGGAAGGCATAGGAATTACACCGCGTCTTTTTCTCTGCGTGAAGTCCGTTTGCCGGCTCAACGCAAGCAGCGAATAACTCCTTGAGATTGCTGGTCACAAACAAGTGACACGTTATGCGTCACTTGCGGGACACGTTTCCGGCACTACTGGCCCGATTATAGCAGCGGTTCGATGAGCGCGGGCACACTGGCCAGAGCATTTTTTAGCGCAGATGTGTCTTTTCCGCCAGCCTCGGCCAGGTCCGGCCGCCCTCCCCCGGAGCCTCCCACTTGTTTGGCGAGCGCTTGTATGAGTTTGCCAGCATGGACTTTAGCGGTGAGATCCTTGGTGACGCCAGCGATGAGGGCCACCTTCCCGTCTTCGGGCATCCCCAGGGCCACTATCCCCGACCCTAATTTCTGGCGTAAAGAGTCCACCAATTGCCTGAGACCTTCACGATCAACATTCGTGACCTCACCGGCGATGACTTTCACGCCCTTGACGGTTTGCGCCTGATTGAACAGATCATCCAGCTGGTTCATCGCACCTTTGCGCTTCTGTTCGCCCAGCTCCTTTTCGAGCTGCTTGACGGTGGTGGAGAGTTTTTCAACGGTGGCGAGGACAGAGTCTTCTCCGACGTTGAGCCGTGTTGCGACTTCGTGAAGAGTCTGTGCCTGGTGCTGGTAATGCTCGAGAGCGCCAATGCCAGTGACAGCTTCAATGCGCCGCACCCCGGCGGCTACCGACTCCTCGCTGACAATTTTCAGCACGCCGATGTCGCCGATGCGATGCACGTGCGTACCTCCGCAAAGCTCCTTGGAATAGAAGCCGCGCGGAGAGCGGGGGTCGGGAATGGTGACAACGCGCACGTTGCTCTCGGGATATTTGTCGCCAAAGAAGGCGAGCGCACCGGAGTTGAGCGCTTCTTCGAGCGACATGACACCAGTTTCGAGCTGGGAGTTGAGGCGAATCTCGTCGTTGACCTGCTGCTCGATGTCGTGGAGTTCAACCTTGTCGACGGGCGCAAAATGGGAAAAGTCGAAGCGCAGACGTTCCGGCGCGTTAAGGGAGCCGGACTGTTTGACGTGCGTGCCGAGAATATTGCGGAGGGCGGCGTGGACAAGGTGCGTGCCGCTGTGATTGCGCATGATACGGGCGCGGCGGTCGCCGTCGGCGACGACGTTGACGCGGTCTCCGACGTGCAAGGTCTCCTTCGCTTTCACCTTGTGCGCGACAAGTCCTGCGACGGGATAAAACGCGCCGATTACTTCGGCGAGCAACGTTGCGCCAGAGGAATCGTAGAACGCCCCGGTGTCTGCCATCTGGCCGCCGGATTCGGCGTAGATCACCGTGCGATCGAGGACCACTTCGCCGGTTTCGCCTGGCTTAAGCTCTTTCACGGGGCCGTTCTTTGTGAAGAGAGCTTCAATGTGGCAGTCATTCGCGCTGGTGGAGCAATAAAAGTCGGGCTCGGTACGGAAAGTCGCGGCAAGCTTTGTGTAGGCAGGATTCGCTACTTCCTTCGCGCCGCCCTTCCAAGAGGCACGCGCGCGGGTGCGCTGCTCTTCCATGGCTTTTTCGAATCCACTGAGGTCGAATTCGACGCCCAGGTCGCGAGCAGCATCGACGATGAAATCCATGGGCAGGCCATAGGTGTCATACAACTTGAAGGCACTTTCGCCGGGATAAAGAGAGCCCGGCTTGAGGGCCAGCGGCTTGAGTTCCTCCTCTAGTTTGCTCAAACCAATGTCGAGCGTGTGGCCGAAACGATTTTCTTCCGCAAGCACGATTTCGGGAACTCGCGCTGCGGCGGATTCGCGCAGTTCAGGGTAGGCATCGCCCATCAGATCGCGGACGGTTTGCACCATCTCGAAGAGGAAGGGTTTGGTAGCCCCGAGCAAGCGGCCGTGGCGGATGGCTCGGCGCATGATTTTGCGCAGCACGTAGCCGCGCCCTTCGTTGGACGGTAGAACGCCGTCAGTGATGAGAAACGTAGTCGCGCGGGCATGGTCGGCGATCACGCGGAGCGACGCGGCGGAGCGCTTCTGTTCCTCGGCGGCCAATTCGTTTTTCTCATCGACGCCGATGAGTTGGGCGGCGCGATCGATGAGAGGGACAAACAGATCCGTATCGTAGTTGGAGATTACGCCCTGCAGAACAGCGGCGACGCGCTCCAGACCCATGCCGGTGTCGACGCAGGGCTTCGGGAGAGGTGTCAATTCGCCGCTGGCGTCGCGGTTGAATTGCATGAAGACGAGGTTCCAGATTTCGACGTAACGGCCGCAGTCGCAGGGGAACTGGCAGTCTGCGTGGCCAAGATCGGACCCAGCCGGACCCATATCAAAGTGCAGTTCGCTGCAAGGGCCGCAGGGGCCGGTGTCGCCCATGGCCCAGAAATTGTCTTTCAGGCCCGGAATCGCAATAACCCGATTTTCGGGAACGTGCTGTTCGAGCCAGAATTTCTTGGCTTCTTCATCGATGCCGAGTGTGCTGCCGGGCGCGACCTCCGCACCGCCAAAAATGGTGGCGTAGAGTTTGTCTTTCGGAATGCCAAACCATTGCGAAGAAGTGACCAGTTCCCAGGCAAAGGCGACAGCGTCTTTCTTGAAGTAATCACCGAAAGAAAAATTGCCGAGCATCTCGAAAAAGGTGTGGTGGCGTTTGGTGAAACCGACGTTTTCGAGGTCGTTGTGTTTACCGCCGGCGCGAACGACCTTCTGGGCCGTCGTGGCGCGGGAGTAATCGCGTTTCTCCAGGCCGAGGAACACGTCCTTGAACTGGTTCATACCCGCGTTGGTGAAGAGCAGCGTGGGATCGCCGTGTGGGACGAGAGACGACGAGCGGACGCGGCGATGGCCCTTGGATTCGAAAAATTGCAGGAATTTTTCGCGGACTTCGTTGCCGCTAAGATTGCGCGCGCTGTCGGTCACTTCAGCCTCGATCGATACAGGTGTGAAAACACTAGATTATCGCAGAGCCGCTCGCACTACGACAATGTGGGGCGTTCGGGCCGAGCCCATAGGCAGAAACCCGTCATTCCGAACGGAGTCCGCGCAGTGAGGAAGCTCTCTTTTTGGCTCCCAGCAAGAGCCGTACATCGCTTCGCACGAAATGGCAAGTCCGCGTGTTTTGGCGAGGGGGAAGGCCAGCGCTAGTCGCCGGATTCTGACTCCACTTCGGGGACATCTTCGTGGGTGAGGCGGTGGAGTTCTTTGCGGATGAGGTCGGAGGGAAAGCCGGCGGCGATGAGGGAGCGGTACAGGGAGGCGATTTTGCGCTGGTCGATTTCGCCACGATAAAGGCGTAGTTTGCGCTCGATTCGCTGGCGAACTAAGGCGGCGGGATCGGAATCTTCGGCGGCGTCTTTCAGTGCGGATTCGATGTGCCGGTCGGGAACGCCGCGGGCGCGAAGGTCGCGTGCGATTCGAAATTGCCCTTGTTTGCGGAAATCTGTACGGTATCGGGCAAATTGCCGAGCGTAGCGGGCGTCGTCGATGAGCTTTTCGTGTTTCAGGCGCGACAAAACGGCTTGCACCAGCTTCTCGTTCTCGCAGCGGCGAGCCAGCGCTTTCTTCATCTCCGAAACCGAATGCGCGCGACGCATAAGAATTTTGATGGCGGCGTCGTAGAGCGCGGATTCCGTTTCGATCTGGCGGGGTTTGCCGAACATGAAGGAAGCATAAAGGAGGAGGAGGGGAGAGAGCCAGAGGAAGAGCGAATTGGAGCGAAGTGGGGCATAAACATGGAAGCGTGCGCTAGATCACACACCCTAAAGTAGTCCGAATTCGATAATTAACGCTGGAGTGATTGAAAACTCAGCACTTCGACTGCGCCGCGTGTGGCAAGTTGATTGCCGGTTAACCACCGGGGAGATTGAACATGGCCTACGTCATTACCGATACCTGTACGAAAGATGAGCACTGCATAGAGACCTGCCCGGTGAATTGCATTCACCCGACGAAAGATGAGCCGAATTTCGAGACGGCTCCGCAGCTGTATGTGAATCCGACGGAATGTATCGATTGCGGCGCCTGCGTGCCAGTTTGCCCGACGCAGTCGATCTTCGTGATCGAAGAACTGCCGGAAGAGCACAAGAGCTTCATCGATAAGAACGCGGCATATTACAACTAAACCGCGGCTGAGAATCCTCAAACGTCCACCAAGAGCTCACTCCGCCCTGCGGTGAGCTTTTGGGTTTGCAGGCTAGATCAATTGGCCCGATGCCTACTCGCTTGCGGGCTTAGCACCGGGCAATCTGGCTTTTAGAAATTTGATTTGGCCGTTGTGGTTGGCTTCGTGTTCCGTCACGTGAAACCACTTGCAGTAATTATTGGTCGGTCCCCATCCCCAGCCTTTATCTACGCTCATTAGCCACGCATCGTCCCGCTTCCGGAATTCCGCGAGTGTTTTCTCACGTGTTTCGTTCAGCTGTGCCAGGTAGTAGTCCAGATTTTTACCCACGATGCCTTTGCGGGCTGCATCGCCTAGTTCCATCGGCATCCCCCACTGCTCCTTCCAGGAATCCGGGATTTTCTCGCCGGCGAGGCTATCGAAAGTGTTGAGCTGGTAAAACTTTTCGACTGCCACGAGGTGGAGCAACAAGGCGCCAATGCGGTTCGCCTTTGCATCAAGAAGGAAATCGAGTTCCTGCTGTGAGAGTCCTTTGGCGGATTTCAGCACCTGATCGCGCATGAAGGCCATTTCGGATACGAGCGTTCCGATCTGCGGCGAGTAGCCCTTCTTCGGTCCAACGATTGACAGTTCGGTATCTTCCGATACAGCAGCAGACGGTGGCGCGAGAATTCCAGGAAGCACTGCGGCTGCCGCTGCCGAGCCCTTCAAAAACCTCCGGCGCCCGGGAAATTGTAGTGAGTTGGCCATTGCTTGCTCCAGATCCTGCTGTTTTCGAATACGGGCGGATGATAACTGCGGAGCTTGGGCCGGGCAAGCCGTAACACCGCAACTCGGCTATATCGCCGGTGTGGGACGGGTTGCGTCGAGTTACTTGTGGGAGAAGCGTTCGAAGTCGGCCATCTGCGAGGCCATTTCTTCGCGGGCCGCGTCGGCAGCGGAACGAATACCCTGGATACGCAGCTTGAACTCGTCTGGGTTGGACGCGCGAATCAGAGCCTCGTCGATGGTAATCAGTTCCTTTGAATACAAATCGAACAGCGACTGGTCGAACGTTTGCATGCCATATTGCGAGGTACCGGCAGCGATGGCGTCGTGGATCAGTCGCGTCTTATCGGGATTGATGATGCAATCTTTGATGTAAGCCGTGGCAATCATAACTTCGACGGCGGGGACGCGGCCTTTGTCGTCGGAGCGGCGAACGAGGCGCTGGGAGACGACGGCCTTCAGCGTAGCGGCCATCTGTAAACGAATCTGTTTCTGTTCGGGAGGGGGGAAGACCGCGATGATACGCTGAATGGTTTCGGTGGCGTCGAGGGTGTGCAAGGTCGAGAAAACCAGGTGGCCGGTTTCGGCGGCGAGCAGGGCGGTAGAAATCGTTTCCAGGTCGCGCATTTCGCCGACCAGAATCACGTCGGGGTCCTGACGGAGAGCGGCGCGCAAGGCGGTAGAAAAGTTGGCGGTATCGACTTCGACTTCACGCTGATTGATGAAGCTGCGCTTGTCACGATGTAGAAATTCGATCGGGTCTTCGATAGTGATGATGTGATCGGAGCGGTTCGCGTTGATGCGGTCGATCATCGCGGCGAGGGTGGTGGACTTACCGGAACCGGTGGTCCCGGTAACGAGCACAAGCCCGCGCTGCTCTTCGCAGATCTTCGAGATGACGCTGGGGAGGTTCAGCTCTTCCACGGTACGAATCTTGGTAGGAATGACGCGCAAAACCATGCCGACGTTACCGCGCTGCTGGAAGACGTTCACGCGGAAGCGGCCCAGGCCCGCCACGCCATAAGCCATATCCAATTCCGCGGTTTCCTTGAATTTTTGCTTCTGGCGGTTCGTCATCATGCTGAACGCCATGGAGAGCATCTCTTCAGGAGTGATGCGGGGAACTTCGGTGATCGGGGTCAGCAGGCCGTCGACGCGAAGATACGGGTGATTGCCGACTTTTAGATGTAAGTCGGACGATTTGTTTTCTACCGCGCGCCGGAGCAAGTCATCAATGCTAAGAGCCATGAGCAGGCACCCCGTTCGAATCGATTCCTCTTTGAAACTAGCATTCCCGGCGGAGGCCAACAAGAAAGGCCGGATAGAGGGTTGCGGTGTAGTTACCTACCCCATGGGACAGGCGCAACTGTTGTCGCTTACTCCACGCCAATTTCTGCGTGCCGCAGAAACAATGCATCGTATAACAGGCCGGCGATAAAGCCACCCGCCAGCGGACCTACCCAATAGATGCCCCAGTTCAGCCAATGGCCGGAAGCTACGGCTGGACCAAAAGCTCGGGCGGGGTTAAGCGTTCCGCCGGTGAACGGACCCGCGACCAAGATGCCGAGCGTGATCGTGAGGCCGATGCCGAACCCGGCGTTTGTCCGGAAGACATTGCGCGAATCGACTGCGGTGGCAAAAAAAACGAAAACAAGGAAGAACGTTGCCACAGCCTCGAGAGCCATGCCAGACCAGCGGGGGAAATCGCGCATCAACTCGGGAGTTCCCAGGAAAACGTTTGTGGCGATGTCTTCGGGGATGATGGCCTTCAGCACGAAGCCGGCGGCAGTGGCCCCGGCAAGCTGGCCAGCCCAATAAGCAAGGGAATCAAGAGTCGAGAGGCGCCTCGTAACCCAGAAACCGATCGTGACGGCTGGGTTGAAGTGTCCACCGGAAATATGGCTCAGAGCCGAATACATCACTGCGATGGCGAGACCGGATGCGAGCGCGATGGCGAGCAGTCCGAGGCCACCTGTGCTGCGGAGGTGAAAATCGACGCACACGGCCCCACACCCAAAGAAAACCAACGCGAATACCCCGACGAATTCAGCAACCAGTTTCTGCGTGAGGTTGTACATCGACAGGCCTCCCGGTAAAGCCACATGTACAACTGGACGGCACTGATTCTAGCCGGAAAGAGAAGCAAGGTGCTAGGAACCACGCGGACAGGTAACAAGCATGATAACAATGGGCTGAAGCGAGCCGTCCGAATCCCGCGGCCATAGGGTCCAGCAGTGCTGGACCCCTACAAAGACGAATTGCAGACTTGATTATCGGGAAGCGGCTACCGGGGCGTTCACCGCGGTAAGCCAGTTGTGCTTGTCTTGCTTGCGGCCGCTGGTTACCGCGAAGAACTCTTCCTGAATCTGGCGGGTAATCGGTCCTGCCACGCCCTTGCCGATGACGATCTTGTCGATCGAACGGATGGGCGTCACTTCGACGGCAGTGCCGACGAAGAAAACCTCGTCTGCCAGATAGAGCATCTCGCGCGGAATGACCGATTCCTTAACAGGGACGTTGAGGTCCGCGGCGAGCTTGACGATCGAATCGCGGGTGATGCCCGGGAGAATGCTGGCGGCGAGCGGAGGTGTGATCAAAACGCCATCCACCACCGTGAAGAGGTTCATACCGGAGCCTTCGCTGACGTGACCGTCGGAATCGAGCGCGATGCCTTCCGCGAACCCGTTGAGAGCGGCTTCCATACGGATGAGTTGAGAATTCATATAGTTCGCGGCAGCTTTCGACATCGCGGGGAGCGTGTTCGGTGCGATGCGCGTCCAAGAGCTTACGCAGACGTCGACGCCCTTCGAGAGCGCGTCAGGGCCCAGGTAGGCGCCCCATTGCCAGCAGGCCATGTAAATCTCAATGGGTGAGTTGAGTGGATTCACGCCGACTTCGCCGTAACCGCGGAGCGCAATGGGTTTCACGTAGCACGCGCCCATTTTGTTGAGCCGGACAAGCTCGCAGGCCGCGTTGCAGAAGTCGTCGAGCGAGTAGGCAAACTCCATGCGGTAAATTTTTCCGGAGTTGATGAGGCGCTGCATATGCTCGCGGAGGCGGAAGATCGCGGGACCCTGCGGGGTCTCGTAGCAGCGAATGCCTTCAAATACCGCCGAACCATAACCAACGGCGTGAGTAAGGACGTGAAGCTTGGCGTCATCCCAGAGAATCCATTTGCCGTTGTGCCAGATTTTTTCGGTCTTTTGTACGGGCATGATCGTGTCTCCCTCGGTTGGTCGGAATGAAACCAGTCGCAATCCGAGGATAAGTCACGGACCAAGGAGCGTCAATGAAATCAACGGATTGTAATGATGCGTTTTCTAGCCATATTGGCGGGGTATTTGCCGGTAAGCGAACCAATATGGAGCGAAGAGGTTAGCTCTTGCCGTTCGGTGCTGGCGCGCTATACGACTGCTCCAGGACCTTATGCGCTTCGCGAGCCTGCTTCAGCATTTGACCGTTTCCCGATTCCCAAACGCCTAGCAGGATGAAGGGAATGATCGTGGCGGCGGCCCACATTTTGGCGTTACGAGGAATTTTGGTTTCGGGCTCCCACCGGAATAGCTGAGAGGCGACGGTAAAGGAAAGCGCGGACCATAGGACAAGGACAACGAAATAAACCAACAGCTGATTGACGTGTTTCGAGAAAAGCGTGGCTTCTTGTAATCCGGTAACCAGATAGGTGGCCGGGAGAAACGCCGAAATTCTTTGGACCTTATCCGGTAGATAGCCAAGAGGAAATGTCGCGCCAGAAAGAAAAATGAGCGGCAACCACAGAAGCTGATTGATGACTTGGGTTTCCTGCATCGTGTTCGTGATGCTGGCCACCACCAGACCCAGGGACCCGAAGGAGATGGTGCCTGCGCAGACGAAGAGAAAAGCAGCCAGTAAATCGCCCAGGTCATGGACGTGAAAAATAAAGCGCGCAAAGAGCAGGACTACCGTGACGGTGGGCAATGTCAAAATGAAATTCGCCAGAACGCTGGAGGCGAGCATATCGCTCGCGCTCACCGGAGCCACGTGAAAGCGGCGCAGAATGCCCTGCTCCCGGTACATCACAAGTGTTGCGCTAAGCCCCCAAAAACTGCCCATCACGTTCAGCGCGAGTACGGGGCCAAGAAAGAAGCGGACACGATTGGGATCGCCCTTGGCAAAGATGCCGGCATAGAGAAAGAAGAAGAGCAGCGGCATAACGACGCTAAAGAAGAAAAACATCTTGTTGCGCAACGCCAGCACCATGCGGGTGCGCGTGAGTGTAAGCAGGTTTGTCAATCCCGTAACCTCCTGCCGGTCAGTTCAATGAAAACATCCTCGAGAGAAGGAGTCGCGATTTCCAGACCGACGAGTTCGTTGCCGGTCGCCTCCAGCATTCTCACCAGCGAAACAATCGCCGGCGCGGGGCGCTGGCAATGGAGTACGTAGCTTCCATCGAGTTCCCGCGCATCCACTGCGGCATCGAGCTTCTTCAGTTCGTCAATCGTCGTCGGCCTCGCCAGGCGAACCTCGACGCGGGCGGTGTTCGCGGAACTTTGCTTCAATTCGCGGGGAGTACCTTCGGCAATGACTTTGCCGTGATCGACGATAGCCACGCGGTCGCAAAGCCGTTCGGCCTCTTCGATATAGTGTGTGGTCAGAACAATGGTCTTGCGCTCGCGCCGGAGTTCTTCAATGACATCGTAAATCTCGCGGCGTACTTGAGGATCGAGCCCCGCGGTTGGCTCGTCCAAGAACAGCACTTTAGGGTCGTTGAGCAGAGCGAGAGCAAGCACGAGGCGCTGTTTCTGGCCGCCCGAGAGCTGGCTGTAGAAGGCATTGCGCTTTTCTTCCAGGCCGAAGCGGCGCAGCAGTTCATCGGACTTACGACGGCGGCGGTAAAAGCTGCCGAATAGGCGTAAGGCCTCGTGGACCCGCAGTTTGTCGGGCAGGGAAGTGGCTTGCAGAGCCGCACCAATCTCCTGTTTCAGTTCGTTCGGATTCTTCTGGGGGTCAAGTCCGCAGACAGACACGCGGCCGCCGTCGGGCACGCGCAGGCCTTCCAGCACCTCGATCGTGCTGGTCTTGCCGGCGCCGTTGGGGCCGAGCAACCCGAAGACTTCGCCCTCGTAAACGCTGAAACTCACGCCGCGGACGGCGTGAACATCCTCATAGCGCTTTTCCAGGTTCTCAACTTGGAGAATTGGATTGGACATGGTCTCGCGATGCTCTATGGTAGCGCAGCTTGCCCGCCAAACTGACCATCATTTAGGACTACGCGCTCGGGCTGCTTTCTGTTTCGACGTGCCAGGCTTCCAGAGATGCCGCTTCAGATCGGCGCGAAGTTCGACGATTTGAATACCTTCGCTCTCAAGGAGCTTGCGTTGGAGGGAGGCGTAAGGCTCGCGGATCAGGAGTTTGCCGCGGTCCCCTACGACACGGTGCCAGGGGATGGCTTTTCCAGAGGGCGTTGCCGCCATTGCCCTACCCGCGGTTCTCGCCCCGCCGCGTAATTGCAGAGCCTTGGCTAACGCCCCATAGGTAGTAACCCGGCCGCGCGGAATTTGTTTCACCAATCGATAGACAGGATCCCAGCTCATGCAAAGCTCCGGAGAACAAGGAGATTCATCGTATCGGCGGCCGCCCTGGGCGGCAAGAGAATCTTCCAACGGGCCGGTGTTTAACGAAATGAGCGGAGACCGCCAAAACGAGACGGGCTAAAGGAAAGCACAGAGCGGTCGCGGAAAAATAGATGAGAAGCAACGAAAAAATGATGGACGAAAAGTTGATTGATTGGGTACGCCGTGTCTTGACTGGCGTAGTGGAAGCATCTTACACTACAGACAGGATGCAAGACCGTGCGAGCATCCTGCGAGTTTGCCAAGGAAGCGAGATGGCTTTTATTCGCCGCAAAGGAAACGCCTATTACCTGGTGCACAACGTGCGCCGAGGCGGGAAAGTGCGGCAACTGCACCTAGCCAAGCTTGGCGAGCGCGCGCGCATTACCGACGACATTGTTCGTGAAGTGTCCCGAAAACATCCCTTCGTTGAACTCAATTGGCGCGCGTTGCGTGAACAATTGAACAGCCAGATCGATCTGGCTGATCCCCAGTCCCCGGCTGTCCAAAAGTTAGTCCATTCGCTCCGCACATTACACATGGACCTTGCGGACCTGTTTCCGCAGGCCCTCAATTTTTCTGAAACACCCGCAGTGGCAAATGAACTCCTGGTTCAGTTGCGGCTGCTGAATTCGACGATCCAGGTGAAGCTCGATCAATTCCGGGAACGGAACGATCTGAAAAAGCTAGCCCGGACGACTGGGCGTTTCGGGAATGCGCATCCCGCACTGCGGGGGCGCTAGGAGGGGGTCATGGGGACAGACGATCTTTCGCTGAATCCGAATATTCGCAGCGCAGAGACGGTGGAGTTTCAAAAAGCACTGCGCGCGAAGATCGTTGGGCAAGACGAAGCGGTACAGGCGCTGGTGGAGCTGTTTCAGGTGTTCACGGCGGGATTGAACTCGCCGGGGCGGCCGGTGGGGAACCTGTTGTTTCTGGGGCCGACAGGTTCCGGCAAGACGCGCATCGTGGAGGCTGCGGCCGAGATCCTGTTCGGGAGCTGCCGGGCGGTCATCAAGATCGACTGCGCTGAATTCCAGCACTCGCACGAGATCGCCAAGCTGATCGGCTCGCCGCCGGGCTATCTGGGGCACCGTGAGACGCACCCATTGATTACGCAAGAGGCTCTGGCAGCGAACCATACGGAGAAGCTGAAGCTGTCCTTCCTGCTCTTTGACGAAATCGAGAAAGCCAGCGACGCTCTTTGGCAGTTGCTGCTTGGCATTCTGGACAAGGCGACGCTCACTCTGGGAGACAATCGCCGGGTCGACTTGTCTCAAACTGTGATTTTCATGACCTCGAACCTGGGCGGCACAGACATTACGGAGCTGTTCGGGGGTGGCTATGGCTTCGTCAAGGTCGAAGACGCGCCGGCGACAAACTTGAATGAGAAGGTTGAACGGACGGCGGTGGAAGCGGCGCGGCGGAAGTTTTCTCCGGAATTCATGAATCGAATCGATAAGTTGGTGGTTTTCCATCCTTTGCAGCGCGACCAACTGCAAGCGGTGCTCGACATTGAATTGGGGATGGTCCAGAAGCGTGTGCTAGACACCGCAACCGGCAAATTCCTGTTCCGGGTCACGGACCCAGGAAGGAACTTCCTGCTCCAGGAAGGTACGGATCAGCGTTATGGTGCTCGGCATTTGAAGCGGGCCATCGAGCGATACCTCGTGTACCCGCTGGCAAACTTGCTGGCGACGCAGCAGGTGCGCATGGGCGACCTGGTTCGGGTCGACTGGGACGGCGTGCACAAGGAACTGACGTTTGTCCGGGAGAAGGAAGGGGCGATCGTCTCTGCGGAAACTCCCGCCAATGAGACAGCGGCGGCACTTCCTGACAAAGATGGGTTGGGAAAGGAGACGCCCATCGAAGCGATTGTCGAAGAGTCGACGCGGCCACCAGCGATTCCGGCAGCAAGTCCAGCGGCGGCACGGCAGCAGTCGCTGCAGGGTCGAAAAAGAGAGAAAAGCTAGAATCTACCGAAAAAGGAAACAGCGAAAAGGGGCGTCATTTTTACATGGCGCCCCTTTTTGTCAATGAATGCCTGACAGATTATGTATTCGCGCTCTCAAAATTGACCCACAAAAGGAACAACGTCTCACCGGATGAGACAGAGTCTTCCGGGACCCACATGGTATGTCGTTGAAGCGATAGGCATTTCCGAACCGTCAGGAAACCGCCCGAATTGGCACGCATCATGCTTCTTGCTACATGCACGCGTCGTTGAGACGCTCGAAAGCGTGCTGGCCCGAGCGGAGCTGGAAATTAAAGCAAAGGGTCAGCGCGGCCGAGGATAGAGTTATGAAGGCAGCCGTCAGACAACAACTGGACCCGACGATCCGCAGCAACGAGACGCGCGACTTCCATCAAGCGCTGCGGGCGAAGATTGTCGGGCAAGAAGAAGGCGTTCAAGCTTTTGTGGACCTGTATCAAGTGTTCTGCGCGGGGTTGAATTCGCCGGGCCGGCCGGTCGGCAACCTCTTGTTCCTCGGGCCGACGGGTTCCGGTAAAACGCGCATCGTGGAGGCAGCAGCCGAGATTCTGTTCGGTGACGCCCGGGCAGTCATCAAGGTCGATTGCGCAGAGTTCCAGCACTCGCACGAAATTGCCAAACTGATCGGGTCGCCCCCGGGTTACCTCGGGCACCGCGAAACGCACCCGTTGATCACCCAGGAAGCCCTGGCGGCATCGCATACTGAAAAGCTGAAACTGTCCTTCCTGCTCTTCGACGAAATTGAAAAGGCCAGCGACGCTCTCTGGCAACTGCTGCTTGGCATGCTAGACAAAGCCACATTGACGCTGGGCGATAACCGGCGCGTGGACTTGTGTCAGACCGTGATCTTCATGACCTCGAACCTCGGCGGCGGCGAAATCACCGAGCTGATGGCTGGCGGGTATGGCTTCATCAAGTCCGACGACAAGCCAAAGGCCAACCTGGACCAGAAGGTCGAACGCACGGCCGTCGAAGCTGCACGGCGGAAGTTTTCGCCGGAATTCATGAATCGCCTGGACAAGGTTGTGGTGTTCCATCCTCTGCATCGGACACAACTAGAGCAAGTGCTGGATATCGAGCTGTCGATGGTGCAACAACGAGTGCTGGAAACGGCGAAGGGGCAATTCCTGTTCCGCGTGGCCGAGACAGGCCGCGATTTCTTGCTGCGAGAGGGAACTGATCAACGTTACGGTGCGCGACACCTGAAGCGCGCCATCGAGCGCCACGTGGTTTATCCCATGGCGAATCTGCTGGCGACCGATCAGGTACACAGCGGCGACCTCATTTGCATCGATTACTCGAGTGACGACAACAAACTGAATTTTGTGCGCGAAGGCGAGAACATGGCGATCCCCGTCCGTCGGCCTGAGCCCGCGATCGGCGGAAAACCGACCTCGGCCCGCGGCGGACGCCCCGTCGAGGCGCCCGGAGTGCAAGCGCCTCCGGAACCGGCACCGCGACTCGCGCGCTGATCTTCCATTCACTCCTCCACCCCCGGAAGGCCCGGACGGAACGTCGTCCGGGCTTTCTCTTTTGTGTCCGGCTCGTATAATCGAATGACAGCCGCGCTCTGCCCACGGCACGTACTCCACGGAGGATGCCAATGAAGTCCCGCACGCACTCAAGGTGCGCTTTTCTTGTCTTTGCGAGTTTGGCCGCTGCCGTCGCCGCGCGGGCGGATCGTACCAAACTGAAGCCCGGCATGAACGCGTTTACACCGCAACAAGACATTCAAATGGGTCAGAAGTATGCCGCGGAAGCCGAGAAGCAGTCGCCGCTCTGCAACGATCCAAAAGTCGACGCGTATCTGACCAAACTCGGTCATCGTCTCATCGAGCACCTAAATACGTTTGGCAATCAGTATCCCTGGGAATTTCATTGTGTGAATGACAAGGCCATCAACGCGTTTGCGCTGCCTGGGGGATTCGTCTTTGTGAACCGAGGTGCAATCGAGGCCGCTGACTACGAGGCCGAACTGGCCGGCGTGATGGCCCATGAACTCTCTCACGTTGCATTGCGTCACGGTACCAACCAGGCGACCAAGGCGCAGTATGCGCAAATCGGCAGTGGCATCGCCGGTATCGCGGGAGGAATTCTCGGAGGCACCGTGGGAGCGGCAGCTTCCGGCCTGGGGCAATTGGCCGCTGGAAGCGTGTTACTGAAGTATTCACGTAGCGCAGAGACCCAAGCCGATGTGATGGGCACGCAGGTCCTATACGATTCCGGCTACGATCCGCGCGCGATGGCCGCATTTTTCGAGAAGCTGGGCAATAGCAAAGCGCCGCCGGAATTTTTCTCCGATCACCCCAATCCAGACCACCGCATCGAGCGAGTGGATGAAGAAGTTGAGAAACTCGGAGGCGTTCCAGAGAACGCGCAGCACGATTCCCCGGAGTTTCAGGCCATGAAGAAAGAAGTTGCGGCTTTGCCGGTGGCCGCGAAGCCCAAGGCGGGCACGGCGGCTGCGCCGACCAGTTTCCCGAAAGCTGGAACCATTCGAGTGGCCGCGCCGTCCACCAGCCGGGCGTCTCTGGACATTGGAATCGCCAAACTACAATATCCAGATAATTGGAAAAAATACGGAGACGGCAAGGAAGTCACGCTGGCGCCCGACGGCGGCGTGGTAGATCCCGGGAATGGGCAATCGGCTTTGGCTTACGGAGTGATGATAGCCGCGGTCAAGGCCCAGGGCCGGTCCGGCAGCCAGGAGGCACTAGAGGAATCGACGCAAAAGCTCGTCGAGTCGCTCCAGCAGGAAAATGCGAACATGCAGGTCACCGAGCCGTCAGCATTGGGCATGCTGAACGAGCAGCAGGCAATGACTACCTATCTCCGCAACGATTCGCCGGGCGGCGGAATGGAGACGGACATGCTCGTAACCACGCTTCGCGGCGACGCGCTGGTGTACTTCGTATGCGTGGCACCGGAAAAAGAGTTCAGTCAGTTTAGTCCGGCGTTCAACGCCATCCTCGACAGCGTGAGATTCAAATAAGTGCTGGTGGCGCTCTCAGGAGCCTTTCCGCGCGTCTGGTAGGGACGCTGGACACCAGGGTGCCCCATGCCCGACCGACCGAAACGGGCTCCCGACTAGCATTTCTGATTGCTTGGCCCGCCAATCGTTCATGGCACTTTGTATGATAAAGTGAATGCCGCGATGACCAATCCATTCGATTGGCGGCGGTTCCTCAGTCTCACGGCGCTGGCATTCGTCGCATCGTTGGCGATTGCGGTCTGCCATGCAGACATTGCTCTCTTGCTACATTTCCTGGTCGCAGGCCCAATTCTGCTCATATTGACTGTGGTTTCCATCGTCTATGCGGCAAAAGGCAAATCCTCCCGAACGCTGTGGTTCGCTCTGGGCTCCGCTTGGGTCCTGGTCTTTTTTTCTTTCCTGTATCAACACCAAATTCGCAGCGGCGTCAGGTGGGCGACGTGGTCGGGCCAATATAAGAACACTCTGTCACGGCAGTCATCATCGAGTCGTGGATTGAAGCATGTGGAATGGGACAGTTGGGGCTTCGTCGGAATGGACACCACGGTTTACTTGGTTTTCGATCCAAGTGACTCGCTCTGGATGTCGGCTTCCTCCCATCATCCGCGCGAAGCTGGTGTTTGCCTTGTGCCGTTGCGGGTGTGACGCGCTTGGAACGCGACTGGTACGCGGTGACCTTTTACACCGATCAGAACTGGGACAGTTGCAGCCAAGCGAATGTCGCGCGCTAAACGGACTCTGCAAACAAACTCCACGGCCAAAAAAGACAGGGCACCGGATTAGCCTCGGTGACCTGTTTGGCAATTTACGAGCGGCTGATGTCTGCTAATCCAGACCCAATCCTGGGAGAACCGGCGTGCCTTCTCGTCTGACGGCGTCCAGGGCGTCTGGATCGATTCCCAGCAATTGCAGGACCGTGGGAGCCACTTGGGCAGTCTCCACAAAGCTGTGAAGGGTTTTGCCCCCGTGGGCGCCGGGATAAGAAACCAGAAGCATGACGTTCGTGTCATCCCAAGCAAAACCACCGTGTTCGGATTGCTTCTTCAAGCCGCCGGTGTACACCACGCCATAGTTTGGAATCACGACGATGTCCGGCGTACGCGGGTCGCCGCCTTCACGAAGCTGGCAGCATGGGCCCGGGTGGTTCGGCACGCCCGGAGCACCGAAGATCGCGCTCAAAGAGGCGCCATAGTAGATCTGGCCGAGTCCGATCGTTGTGCCAGCATTCTCCAAAGCCGTAACGGCGTCGGTAGTATTGTTGGAGTTTGCCAGCCAGATCTGAGAAATATCGTCCTCGGCCAGCCCGAGGCCATTGTTCGGATCGCTGTATACCGCGGGGAGAAAGTTCGGGATAATCCCGGACGGTGGTGTGCCGTTCGTGCCCGAAGCTCCTGGAATCGGGAAGAAGCGATTGGGATCGATGGGTGACTGGCCATGCTTGGCGGTAATGATGATGGCCGTTGAATCGATCAGGTCGTTGTGCTTGAGTGCTGCCAGCATCTGGCCGATCGCCGCGTCCACGAACTGGATTTCCGCCAGCATCTTTGGTCTCGGAGTGCCCGCGGCGTCCTGATAGCCGCCAGAGTTTGCATCGGTCCTCACCGCGGATTTGGGTGAAATCAGCTTTTGTCCCACGCTAACAGCCTGGAAGTTCATCCCGAAAATCACCGGGACCGGAGCCTTGCCGTTACCAAGGTGCTTCTTGCCGTTAATCCAGTTGACCACCGCATTGACTTTCAATTGGTCGTAGCACTTGATGGCGTCGAAATCGGTGGTCCAATCGTCACCATTGGGAACGATCGTCCCGCAGTCGACACTGGCTGCAGGGGTCGGGGCCGCCGTTTTGATTCCGGGCAGCACAATCTGCAAAGAGTTGACCTCTGGCGAATAGTAATCGTCGACGTTGCTGGGCTGATCGGTACCGGTGGGGCCGGAAACCGAGGCGTACCCCGCGTGCTTGTCGGACCAGGCTGTGTAACCGCCCTCCGCGTGGATCACGCCAAAAATCGTGTTGGTGCGAACGAAGTTCCAGGAGTAAACGGGCTTGCAATGATTGAAGGGGTCTCGGATCAGCTTGTTAGGATCGATTGATTTAACCCCACCGTCGATCATGGAGTATCCCGGAAATCCGCCGTTTAGTTGGCTCTGGTCAATTTCGTTGCCTTCCTCGTATTCGGTCTGCGTTCCATTGATGACGCCTTCGACGCAGTTACCGGCGGGAAGGCCGTTGCCTGTGGCGGTCGTCGGCGGCGCGAGAACACGGTCGTAAGCCACGTCGTAATATGCGCCGACGGTTCGTGGTGAACCGCCAGTGACCAGTGCCATAAGACCCGGAAAAGAGTCGGATGGTCTGGATGTAGTCGTGCGCGTGTAATGCACTCCATTTCGCCCAAGAGTTGCCAGATTCGGACACGTGTCGGCTGACAAACAGTTTTCATAATCTACGGCGTGCATACCATCGATGCTGATCAGCAGCACGTGCTTCACTTTCGAGCCATTGCCTTTCCCAGGTTCGGCGCTTGCTGAAGTCGGTATCGTCGAACAGGCCAAGCCGAGCGAAAGAGCCGTCGCCAAAAACTTCTTCATAGGACTCTCCTTAGAATGTCTCGTTACAGGTTTGCTTGAACGGGGAACCGCGCGGGCACCGAAAATTCCCTCAAGGAGGCTAAGCGCGCGTTATTACAGTTCCGTGACCCGGAGGTGGCAAATTGTAAAGTTTTTGAGAGAGATGTGAAACCTGAAAACAGCCACACTACCTTGGTACTAAGGTACGACCTCGAGTAGGCGATTAGCCGTCAGTGTGTGTTGCGGAATAGATCAACTTTTCCTTTTGGATGTCCGACGCGCGCTTTAGGGCCTCGTTGATATTGAGGCAGATGTTCCGAGCGCCAATGTGTCTATCGAAGCCCGCTTCGCGCATCAACGCTTCTGGTTGTGGACGGGCGCCGCAGACGATCATGGAGCGGCCAGTCTTGGCGAGAATATCGGCCAACTCTTCCAAAGCAGCGATTCCAGTCGCGTCAATCGCCGTCATGTTTCGGAGGCGTAGAACCACGATTGGGGGTAGCGAAGAGAGAACTTCGGTGACGGTCGCGATTTTGTCGGTTACGCCGAACAGGAAGGGTCCGTGAATGCGAAACACGGCGACGAAGTCCGGAATGTCCTTGTCCTGCAAAATGTGGGCGCGGCCGTCTTCGATGTATTCGTCCGTGACTTTGGAAACCGTCGTGGTTAGCGAGATTTTGCGAATAAAAGTGAAGGCGGCCAGAATCATGCCAACCTCGACGGCGAGCGTAAGGTCGGCAAACACGGTCAGACTCGCGGTCAGCAGCCACACCGCGATATCCGCTTTTGTGAGCTTCAGAATTTCAGGAATTTCGGCCCAGTCGCCCATGTTGTAGGCAACCATGATCAGGATGCTGGCCAGCGCGGCAAGCGGAACGTTGCTTACCCAGCGGGCGGCAAAAAGAATTACCGCCAAAAGCGTCAACGCGTGAATGATACCGGCGACGGGCGTTTTGGCTCCCGACCTCACATTCGTTGCGGTGCGTGCGATAGCTCCTGTGGCAGGCAAGCCGCCAAACATCGGCGAGAAAATGTTAGCCACGCCTTGCGCGACCAACTCCACATTCGGATTGTGCTTGTCGCCGCTCATCTTGTCGGAAACCACTGCAGAAAAGAGTGACTCGATGGCGCCGAGCATCGCCACGGTAACCGCAGGCGACAAGAGATGGAGAAGCAACTCAGGCCTTAGCTGAGGGACTACTACGTGGGGCAGGCCGTTGGGGATTCCGTGGAAGCGCGAGCCAATGGTTTCAACAGGCAGGTGAAGCACCGTGACTGCCGCGGTTGCGCCAAAGCACACAATGATCGCGCCGGGAACCCGCTTGAAGAATTTAAGGCATACGACCATAACCGCCAAACAGATGCACGCAAGGGCAGTAGCGGTCCAGTTGACGGTGCCGAAGTTCTGCGCCACGGCCTGCATGCGGTGGAAGAAATCGCCTGGGACATGATCCATGCGCAAGCCGAAGAAATCGCGGATTTGCGTGCTGGCGATCAGGATGGCGATGCCGTTGGTGAAGCCGACCACCACCGGGCGCGGGAAGTATTTCACCATAGCGCCAAGGCCGGTGATTCCCATTAGCACGAGCAAGACGCCAGCAAGCATCGTGCAGGTGAAGAGTCCGTCCAGCCCGTAGCGGGAGATGATACCGAGCACAACAACCACGAACGCGCCAGTCGGGCCGCCGATTTGCGTTTTGGAGCCGCCCAATGCGGAGATGAGGAAACCCGTGACAATGGCGCAATAAATCCCCGCCTGCGGTGCCACCCCTGAAGCGATAGCAAAGGCCATCGCCAACGGCAGAGCCACAAGACCTACCGTGACTCCCGCGATCAAGTCGTGGACGAATTTGTCGAATCTATATTCGCGAAGAAGAATTACGGACTTGGGTAACCAAGCGTCGAGAGCTGCATTCATTTCCTGCTACCTGTTACCGTCAATGTTTATCCATACAGTGTAGCAGGCGAGGCGCACGGTTTCGGTGACTTGCCTTAGGCGGTTGTCGAAAAAGAGGCAACCGGACTAGCCGGCCGCTCCGCTTTTTTTCTGCTCAGGCCGCCAGCGAAGAACAGGTTTGCGGGCAGCGGCGACCTCGTCGAGCCGGCAAATCCGCGTGGTGTGCGGCGCGGTCTTCACAATTTCCGGGCTTTTCTCCGCTTCTTCCGCGATGGCCTTCATTGCGTCGACGAAAAAGTCGCACTCTTCTTTGCTTTCGGACTCGGTTGGTTCAATCATCAACGCGCCGGGGACGATAAGTGGGAAAGCCGTTGTGTAGGGATGGAAGCCGTAGTCGATCAGGCGCTTGGCGATATCCATGGTGTTCACGCCCCGGCGTCTTTGAATCGCATCGCTGAAAACCACTTCATGCATCGAAGGCCGGGTGTAAGGAAGGTCGTAGACACCTTCCAGTCTCTTACGAATGTAGTTGGCGTTGGTGACCGCGTCCTCGGTGGCCTGCCGAACGCCGGGCCCGTACGCCAGAATGTAGGCGAGCGCGCGCACCAAAACGCCGAAATTCCCGCCGAACGCCTTTACCTTGCCGATAGTCTCTTTGCGATGAAAGTCGAGGGCAAGCTTGCCATCTGATTTCTCGACTAGCACCGGCACAGGCAGGAAAGGCTCGAGGATTTTCTTCATCGCCACCGGTCCAGCTCCGGGTCCTCCGCCTCCATGCGGAGTCGAAAACGTTTTGTGCAGGTTGAGGTGCATCACGTCGACGCCAAGTTCGCCGGGACGAGTAACCCCTGCGAGTGCATTCATGTTGGCGCCGTCCATGTAGAGAAGAGCACCCTGCGCGTGTAAAATCTCGGCGATTTCGGGTACCTGTTGCTCGAAGATGCCAAGCGTCGAGGGATTCGTGAGCATGAGCGCCGCAACGTCTTCGTTGACTCGCTCCCGCAGCATAGCGATGTCGACCTGGCCATCGGCGTTGGACTTGATGTTCTCGACCTCATAGCCGGCGATCACCACGGTTGCCGGGTTGGTGCCGTGCGCGGAGTCGGGGATCAAAACCTTTTTACGAGGATTGCCGTTTTTCTGGTGATACGCGCGAATCAGGAGCAGGCCGGTAAGTTCGCCTTGCGCGCCTGCGGCCGGCTGAAGGGTGATCGCATCCATGCCGGTGATTTCGAGCAGGCATTTCTCGAGTACCGAAAGTATCTTCAGGCAACCTTGCGAAAGGTCCTGCGGTTGATACGGATGCTCTGTAGCAATTCCGGCGAGACGCGCAACGTGTTCGTTTATACGCGGGTTGTACTTCATCGTACACGAACCCAGCGGATACATGCCCAGATCAATGGCGTAATTCCATGTGGAAAGGCGGGTGAAGTGGCGAATCACCTCGATTTCGCTGACTTCGGGGAAGTGTTCAACACCTTGCCAGCGATAGTGGTCCGCCAATTCCTTGGCAACATTCGCGGCGGGAACATCGAGAGGAGCGAGGTCGAAGGCGCGCTTACCTGGAGACGACTTCTCAAAGATCAACCCTTCGTTCTGGTTGGTATGGCGTGTGGCCTTTTTTATCTTATCGTTCATGACTAAAGCGGTTGTTCCAGTGCTGCCCGAACAGAGGCGACAAACTTTTCGATCTGCGCGCGCGTGGTGGTTTCCGTGACGCAAACAAGCGCATGCTTCGTGAGTTCGGGATACGCTGATCCAAGCACAAATGGCCCGATGATTTTCGATTTCAGAAGCTCCGCGTTCACCATTTTCACGGAGCGCGGAAACTCGACAGTGAATTCGTTGAAGAAGGGCGCGGAAAACGTTCGCTTCACGCCGGGAAGTTTTTCTAGTTCGCTCAGAGCGAACCGCGCCTTTGCCACGTTCTGCTCGGCCATTTCGCGAATCCCTTCTTTTCCCAGCAACGTCAGATGCATGGTGGCGGCCAGGGCGCAGAGTGCCTGGTTGGTGCAGATGTTCGAAGTCGCTTTCTCACGCCGGATGTGCTGTTCGCGAGCTGCCAGCGTAAGAACGAAGCCGCGGCGCCCTTCTTGGTCAGTGGTCTGCCCCGCCAAACGGCCCGGCATCTGCCGCACGAACTTGTCACGCGATGCAACCACGCCAACAAATGGCCCGCCATAACTCGGTGCCAGCCCGAAGCTCTGGCCTTCCAGCGCCACGATGTCAGCGTCGGAGGGAGGCTTCAGAACCGCGAGCGACAGAGCCTCCGTAACAGCCACGACTAACAACGCACCTACTGCATGTGCGGTCTCGGCCAGGGGCCCGAGACTCTCTATGGCGCCGAAGAAGTTCGGCGATTGTACGACCACGGCACAAATATCGTCTTTTAGCGCAGCCTCGGCCGCTGCCACATCCAAGGTGCCCGAAGCCGTGAAGGGAATTTCGTCGACGGTCAGCCCGGAATTCTTTGCATAGGTGCGAAGCACATCGCGATACTCGGGATGGAGAGATCGCGCCACTAACACGCGACTGCGTCCGGTGATGCGTTCAGCCATCAACACAGCTTCGGTGGTCGCCGTGGAGCCGTCGTACATCGAAGCGTTGGCGACCTCCTGGCCAGTCAATTGGCACATCAAGGTTTGAAATTCGAAGATCGCCTGCAGCGTTCCCTGGGTGATTTCCGCCTGGTAGGGAGTGTAGGAAGTCAGGAACTCGCCCCGCTGTAACAGGGCGTCGGTGACCACAGAGCGCAAGTGAGAGTAGACTCCAGCGCCAAGGAAACTGGTGTAACCAACAGAGTTCTCTGCGGCCCGCTCCTCAAAATAGCGGATGACCTCCGCTTCCGAGAGCGGCCCGGGAAGATTCAGCGGCTTTTTGAGGCGGTATTGCTCGGGAATGGAAATGAACAACTCTTCGACGGATTTGACGCCGATGGCGGCCAGCATTTCCTGGCGCTCGGCGGGACTCTTCGGGAGATAGCGCATCAGGCAGATGCTTCCTTTTTCTTCTCTTCGATGAAGGCTTCGTAGCCCGCGGCGTCCATCAACGAATTGATCTCCGCAGGGTTGGATAGCTTGATTTTCACCAGCCAACCCGCTTCGTGCGGATCGGTATTAATGAGTTCGGGCTTGTTCTGAAGCGAAGAATTCGCTTCGGTCACTTGACCGCTGGCCGGTGCATAAATCTCGCTGACAGCTTTTACAGATTCCACCGAGCCGAAAGTCTTGCCGCTGGCCAGTTCTGTTCCCGCAGCCGGCATTTCGACGAACACAACATCGCCCAACTCGTGTTGCGCGTAGTCGGTGATACCGATCGTGGCGATATCCCCCTTGACGTCGATCCATTCGTGGTCTTTGGTGTAACGAAACTGAGTTGGGTAGCTCATTTGCCGACTCCTGTCTTCGAAAAGATGATTCTGTTCAACTAGCGACTGCTTTGCGAATCCGTTTGTAAAAGGGCGTCGCCACGACCTGGGCTTTGCATTTCTGGGAACGAAGCTCGACGCAGATTGTAGTGCCGATACTGGACTTCGATGGCGGCACATAAGCAAGAGCGATGTTTTTGCCGAGGGTCGGCGAAGGCGACCCGCTGGTCACGTAGCCGATGGCTTCACCCTGCTCGTTGAGGCAGCGGTAGCCGTCGCGAGCGATGCCGCGCTCGACCATTTCCAGGCCAACCAGCGTGCGGGAGAGGCCTTTCTTGCGCAAATTTTCCAGTTCGGTGCGCCCGACAAAGTCGCCCTTCTCCAACTTGCAGTAACGATCGAGCCCCGCTTCCCAGACATTGATCGTGTCGCTGATTTCGTGCTCATACAGCGCCATTTTCGCTTCGAGGCGTAGAGTGTTGCGGGCGCCGAGGCCGCAAGGCAGGATTCCGAATTCGCGTCCCGCTTCAATCACTTGATTCCACACAGCTTCGCTCGTGGTCACGTCGGAAGGAATATAGATCTCAAACCCGTCCTCGCCTGTGTAGCCGGTGCGCGCGATCAGAATATCTCTCAAACCGCACACTGTACCATGCGTGAACCAGTAGTTCCGGATGCTATCGAGATTTGCATCAGTGAGTTTGCGCAAGACGTCGGCCGCTCGCGGACCTTGAATCGCCAATTGTGTGAAGGAGTCACTCAGGTCTTCCACAGCGCAGTCAAAGTTCAGGGTGTTCGATCGCACCCAATTCACGTCTTTTTCACGGGTGCCCGCATTGATCACCAGGAGGTAGTCGTCTTCCGCGAGGCGATGGACAATCACGTCATCCACAAACGTGCCTTGGGGATACAGCATCGCGGAATACTGAGCCTGGCCGATCGTCAATTTCGAAGCGTCGTTCATGGTCAGGTGCTGAACGGCTGCGAGCCCGCCGCCGGCTCGTTTTTTTGTATGGACGCGAATATCTCCCATGTGGCTGACGTCGAATACTCCAACGCCATTGCGTACTGCCTTGTGTTCGGCGACCAGCCCTCCGTTCGCCGGATACTCGACAGGCATGTCCCAGCCGCCAAAGTTCACCATTTTCGCGCCCAGACGGCGATGCAGCGCGTTCAACGGCGTTTTGCGGGGAATTTTATTTTCGGGAGAGGCTACGGATTCCATTCCGTTTGCTCGGACAAATTTGGATGTTAACATGCGAAACATATAGCGTCAAAAGACTGGCGGTCTGAATGACGTGTTTTTCGTGAAATCGACGCGCGGCAGCCGCTTGCTGGCAGCCAGTGGCTCAGGTAAAGTTTTGAATCGGGGAGAGGATGGCAGCGTACCAACAAATCGTCTGCGTGCAGTGCGACAAGCCTGAAGAATCCTGTACTTGCGAGAAATACTGCTCGATTTGCAAAGGACAGAATAACGTCAGGCTCTGCGCGGACGGATTGTATTACTGCCCCGACTGCCGCGAAGCGTGCGATGTGGCGCTCGCCAACAACCGTTAACCGTGCCGAGCTTACCTCATCAGATTCAAGTGCATATGGACCCGGACGACCGTCTGGTCGCGGCGGTAGGCGGTGCTGCGCGGTATCTGGCAGATGCCGCGGGACTCAGCAACGAGATGATTTTGCAATTCCAGGAGTCGGTTGTTTCCGCTTGCCGGCACTGTTTTCACTGTCATTCTGCGGAAACCCAGTGCGGAATTACGCTGCGCCGTTCCATGGATCGTCTAGATGTGGAAGTGGCTTTACCCGGAACCAAGCCGCCAGAGGGCGAAAAGCCGTCTTGGGCGGGCATCGATGAAGTGCATTGTGAATCCCGCGACCATGAAGCGGTACTGCGCCTCACCAAGTTCGTGTCCCCGAACCCGCCGGCCGATTAGATTCCGAGGGCAACACCGCTGCCGCGGCTCGCTTACATTTTGATGGCGAAGGTGTTCTTGCGGATTAGCGAAGACATCTGGTCGTCGCTGACTGACATACGGATCTCGATCCGGTCACCGGAGGGAGAGATATTCGCCTGGTCCAGAAGCGCGCCGAGTTCCGCATTGTCCTTGCTGGCCTGGTACTTCTTGTAGAGCAAACCTGCAGTGAGCAGTTGGCTCAGCACATTTGCGTCGTTGGGGTCCGCACAAACGGCCTGTACTTTCGCGTCGACGCCACTGCTGGCATTGGCGCTCAAAATCATCGATTTCATGTTTGACACCAGCTTCGCGGCTTCGGGAAACTGCTGCACTTCAGGCGCGAGTTGGCTCATTGCCAGGCGGGTGTAACCAGGATCCAGCACCGCCCATACCAGCCCGTTCCCATTGGCCTCGTTGATGAGGCTGTACATCTCCGTGTTGCGCATCAAACCATCTTCGCGGCCCTGGCGAATATCGATCAACTTCTCCAATAGCGCCTTATGGCCGAACACGGCCTTGCCTGAATCAAGGAAAAAGAAATAGAGATCGCCAGCGCCGGCACCGCTGCCAAAGGCAAACAGGGTGAACGTGTCTATCTTGGCGGTGGGGAGTTTTTGTTGCTTGAAATAGGCTTCCGTGGAATCGGGATTATAGTTGCCCATCGCAATGCCCACGGTCTGCTCGCTTGATGGCACGCTAGTCGCTACGCCTTTATCATCTTTGGCGAACACGTCCGGCACCAATCCCCAGACCAATTCGTCGACTTGCGTGTTTGGATCGACCCCGGCGGATGCGAGGAACTTCTCAAATTGCCGGAAACGCTCGGGAATGATCTGCTGCTCCAGGGCAGGGAACCACTTCATGGTCCGGGCCTTCTTCATATCCACGTAGCCAAATTCGCCGGTGTTCTTGGGGAACAGGGCGATGGTATCCGCGCCAATGCCGCCCGCTTTCGCCGGCTTTGCCAGAGCCGATGCCAACACCACGAGTACGCTCATGGCCAGGGCGCGCCTCAAAATTACCCGCATCTTCATTGAATGCTCCTTGAAAAGCGGCTGGGGAAACGAAACTTCATTTTACGATAAACCGATCTCACTGGCCCAATTGGTTGCGTAGTTCGGCAACCCTTACCCGGATTTTATCAACGTAAGCCGCGTCCTTCAGGCCTTCCAGGTTGATCTCCACGTTCGCCAGAGCTCCGTGGGCCCCCGCTACCGCCATTAGACGCGCAACCTGAAGATCTGACTTCATAGATGCGGCAGCGATTGTTTCCAGTTGTGTCAGGCGGACTTTGAGCTTGACGGCCTTCTCGGCGACCTGCAGCGGCACCTCCGCGGCGCCTCTCGTCGCGGCTTGAATGGCAGCTTCGCGCTGGCTGATTTCCTCGGAGCTGCCCTGAGGCAGCTTGTACGAGGCCATCACCGCATCGTAAGACGCGGCATCGTCGTCGATGACTTTCGCAAATTCGTCGGCGATCCTGCGCAAATCGTCGAGATGCTCGGAAAGCTTATCCACATGCAGGATCTGGGATTTCTTTTTACGGGAGAGCCCGGCAACCATTTGTCCCAGCGATGCCGCCAATGCCGCCGAGAACGCAGCAACACTCCCGCCCCCTGGGGTTGCGGTCGGCTCAGCGACGGCATCCAGAAAGGGCCGGGCCAGATTCGCCAGCTTGCCGCCGGGTACTTCCACGGGTGCTCCTCCCAAAACCGATTCGAGCTTGTTTTCGAAGACCTGCGCCGGCGAGAAACTCTGCAGTTGCAGGAAATAGTCGGCGGACATCTCGATAGCCCTCTTTGGCACGAGGCCGACAATCTCGCTGCCCACGGGCATCGCACCGTAGCGTTGCGCCTCGCGTTTCACCATCTCATACACGCGATGCATCGGCGTTTGCTCGAAATCGGTCAGATTGATGGAGACCTGTGCGAGATTGCGCGCCTTTAACTCCACGCCCATCGACTTCACGTAGCGCAGCCCACCGCTGGAAAAGCGGATGGCCTTCGCAATCTTATTAGCGATGCTGACATCGGGAGTGTTCAGGTTGACGTTATACGCGATCAAGAATTTCCGGGCACCCACCACGGTGACGCCTGCAGTCGGATGCAACTTGGGCTCGCCGATATCCGGCTGGCGGTCATGGTTCTTCTTCAATTCCTCCCGCAAGCCTTCGAACTGGCCCTTGCGCACATTTTCGAGATTCACACGATCCGGCCGAGTAGCCGCAGCTTCATAAAAGAAAATCGGTATGCGATAGCGTTTCCAGATTTCATTGCCGACGCGGCGCGCCAAAGCGATACAGTCTTCAATGGTCACGCCATCGATGGGGATAAAGGGCACCACATCAGTGGCGCCGACCCGTGGATGGGCGCCGCGGTGCTCGTTCATATCGATCAATTCCAACGCCTTGCCGGCACCGAGAATCGCCGCCTCGCCAACGGACTCGGGATCTCCGGCCAGGGTAATCACGCACCGATTGTGATCCGCGTCCATCTCGCGGTCGAGAACGTAGACACCAGGAACACTGCTCATGGCTTGCACGATCGCGTCGACCTTCGCAGGGTCACGTCCTTCCGAAAAATTCGGCACACACTCAATCAGTCGTTTCATAGATCTATTCCACACTGAAACCCGCGTGAGGGCAAACATCCGGCCGCCTACGTCAGTCTTTCATGTAGATGATTTCTCCGTTCTTCACTGTCATCCAGCAGCGCTGCATCCCGAAATAATAGGGAATTTCGCGGTAATCCTCCACTTCGAACACGGCGAAGTCCGCCTGCTTTTCTGCTTCGAGGGATCCCAGCCGGTTATCGCGCTTCAGCGCGTAAGCGGCGTTGATGGTTGCCGCCGCGATCGCTTCGGCAGGAGTCATGCGCAGTTGGGTGCACGCCAACGACAGGATCATCGGCATACTCATAGTGGGGCTCGTGCCGGGGTTGTAGTCGGTGGCGAGAGCCACGATTGCCCCTGCCTCAATCAGTCTGCGGGCTGGAGCGTACCGTTTCCAGCCGAGGTGAAAATCGCAGCCAGGAAGCAGCGTTGCCACTGTCGGGGATTTCGCCAAAGCTGCGATATCAGCGGCATTCACGTGCTCGAGATGGTCGCAACTTGCCGCGCCGAGCTGAACCGCCAGTTGCGTACCTCCGGCCCGCGAGAGCTGTTCGGCATGCAGACGTGGGGTGAGGCCGAGGAGTTGGGCCTCACTTAGAATTCGTCGTGACTGCGTGAGACTAAACGCACCTCGATCGCAAAAGACGTCACAAAACTCCGCGAGCCGTTGATTCACGATCTCGGGCAGCATTTGCCCCAGCAACAATTCGATGTATTGCTCAGCTCCCACACGCTTGCCGCGATACTCAGCCGGAAGCACATGCGCGCCGAGAAACGTCGACACAATCTCGATCGGCTGCTCGTCCGTCAATTCGCGATGTAATTCGAGGATTTTAAGTTCGCTTGTGACATCGAGTCCGTAGCCGCTCTTGGCCTCGACGGTTGTCGTGCCGTAGGTTGCGAATTCTTCCAAGGCGGCTCGGGCCCGTTGTTTCAATTGTTCCGAGGTGGCCGCGCGCAGCCTGGCCACGGAATTCAGGATGCCTCCGCCGCGTTTGGCAATTGCCTCGTAACTCGCACCTTGGATCTTTAGTTCGTATTCCTCGGCCCGGCTTGCCGAGTGGATGAGATGAGTATGAGAGTCGACAAAACCGGGCAGCACGACTCGCCCGCCCACATCGATCTTCTCGGCACTCTTAGCGGCTTGATGTTTCTCAACTCTTGCAGAAGGTCCAACCGCGAGGATCTTGCCGTTGCGCACCAGCAGCGAACTATTGTTGATAATTCCCAGATCGGAGAGGAAAGCCCCTCGTCGCGGCGACTTGCCGCGCAGCGTGAGAATCTGCGACGCACCGGTGATGAGCAGGCTGGAAGTCAAGGTTCAACGAGTGAGTTCGATGCGCGTCGCTCAGGCGCCGACCGCGCGTCCTTGATATGACGGCACGAAAATATCTTTTACAAACGTTTCAAACGAGGTGCGTGTCGTACTGGCTTCGGAACGCGGCTCGGTACCGACTACGATGCCTTCGTTGAATCCACGAAGCATTTCGATGAAGGTATCCGCGGTTTTCGCCGGAGTACCCATCTTCACCAACACCTGCTGAACCTGATCGTACGGGAATTGCGCGTATCGCAAGTCGGGCTTATTTAGCGCCCGTCCGATAATCGCAGTAACTTCGTTCATCGTCAGGTCACGCTCGCCCAGAAGTTCTTGTGTCTGCTTTCCAGAGAAATCGAGTTGCCACAACCGTCCAGCCGCATACAGGCCGATGTCTTTCGTGGCGATCATGGGAATCTTAAGATCCGGCCGCAATGCTCCGCCGAACAGCCCCATCATCTGAATCATGCTGATTCCGGCCAGGTGGTTCTCAAAGAAATAAGCAGGCCGCAGGTGTAGTACATTCAATTTGTCTATAACATTCAACTTCTGTTCGGAATTGTGCGTGCCGAGGATTGGGCCTGTGCCAGCCGGCACTTGTGCGCCGATACTGCTCAGGTGGACGGCGTACTGCAACCCAGACTCACGCACCGCTTCCGCAATGGCGTCGCTGGTTCTTTCCTGCTCGACCCGATAGTCTGGCGAAGACATGCCGGGTGGGATCATCAAGAATGCAGCACGTGCCCCCTGCAATGCGCGAGCTACCGCGCCGGCATTGGTAAGGTCGGCAGTCATCGCCTCCGCACCCTTAAAAACAAAGGGCTGAAGCTTGCCGCCGTGGCGGCCGACTACCCGCACTTGTTCGCCTTTTTCAAGCAGCGTCTTTGTAATGACTGAACCGATATGACCTGTTGCACCGAAGACTGTATACATCGCTCGCTCCCGAGGGTCCCTCCAATTCGCCCCCGACCTCCAAAAGACTACGCTTCCCAAGCACACCTTATAGCATCGGTACTTTCACACCTTGCTTTTTTGCAAATTCGATAGCCTCGGAGTAACCGGCATCCACATGGCGTGCGACACCCATGCCGGGATCGTTCGTCAGCACGCGTTCGATACGCTTGGCCATTTCCTTGGTCCCGTCAGCGCAGGTGACTTGCCCCGCGTGTTGCGAGTAGCCGATGCCAACTCCGCCGCCATTGTGAATCGATACCCACGAGGCGCCGCTGGCCGTGTTTACCAGCGCGTTCAAGAGCGCCCAATCGGCCACGGCGTCGGAGCCATCCTTCATCGCTTCCGTTTCGCGATAAGGCGACGCAACCGAGCCACAGTCGAGGTGGTCTCGGCCGATTACGATGGGCGCTTTGAGTTCACCTCTGGCAACGAGTTCGTTGAGCGCGAGACCAAATTTGTCGCGCTCGCCATAGCCGAGCCAGCAAATCCGCGATGGCAGGCCCTGAAACTTGACCTTCTTCTGAGCCATGGTGATCCAACGCCTCAGGTGTTCGTTTTGCGGAAACATCTCCAGAACCAGTTGATCGGTGCGCGCAATGTCCGATGCTTCTCCGGAAAGCGCGGCCCACCGAAATGGTCCCTTGCCTTCGCAAAAGAGTGGCCGGATGTAGGCGGGCACGAAGCCAGGAAAGTCATAGGCATTTTTCACGCCGGCTTCGTATGCATACGTGCGGATATTGTTTCCGTAGTCAAAAGTGATGGCGCCCAAGTTTTGCAAGTCCAACATCCCTCGGACATGTTCGCCCATGGCGGCAATCGATCGCTTGCGGTATTCCTGCGGGTTGGTTTTGCGGAGCTCTAGAGCAGCCGCCAACGTCATGCCGTTGGGTACATATCCTCCGATGGGATCGTGAGCGCTGGTTTGATCGGTCAACACGTCGGGCACGACACCCCGCTTGGCCAATTCCGGAATCAAGTCGGCGCAATTCCCAACTAGACCGACAGAAGTCGCCTCTCGCGTCCGCACCGCGTTCTTCAGAATACGCAGTGCCTCGTCAAACGAACTTACCATCACATCGCAATAGCCGGTCTTTACGCGGCGCTTGATTCTTTCCGGGTCGACATCGATTCCCAGGAATGCCGCGCCATTCATCGTGGCTGCCAGCGGTTGGGCGCCACCCATTCCCCCCATGCCACCGGTCACGACCAGCTTTCCGCTCAAGTCGCCACCAAAATGCTTGTGCGCGGCGGCAGCAAACGTCTCGAACGTTCCTTGCAAAATTCCTTGTGTGCCGATATAAATCCAGCTTCCGGCGGTCATCTGGCCGTACATCATGAGTCCGGCTTGATCGAGTTCGTTGAAACGATCCCAATTATTCCAGTGACCGACCAGGTTCGAATTACAAATCAGGACTCGTGGAGCATATTCGTGGGTCTGGAACACAGCCACCGGTTTTCCGGATTGCACTAAGAGTGTTTCGCCGGCTTCCAACGCACGCAATGACTTTACGATTGCGTGGAAGCATTCCCAGTTTCGCGCGGCCTTGCCGGTGCCGCCATAGACGACAAGGTCTTCGGGCTTTTCCGCGACGTCTGGGTCCAAGTTGTTCAAAAGCATACGAAGGGCGGCTTCTTGCTGCCATCCTTTGCAACTCAAGGCGGTGCCCCGAGGCGCGTGGAACGGGCCGCGGCTCGTCTCCGGATCGTTCCTCACGGGTATGGTGGTACTCATGGACGGACTCCTGCTGCCACCCATCTTAGCGCAGCTCGATGGATGAACGATAACTCGGACTATCCGACTCGATGACGGACTCGGTTGGTTACTCCGGTGACACGCCTCGCCAATTACGCTAGCTGTTGGATTGCATGGAATTTCTCACTAGGGTAAATTCTCTTGCGCATGCCATACCGTTCGCTTCCCTCATGCTTCCTCCATGCTGTCGACCAGTTGCCTTCGCCCAGGGCGCAGATGACCCGCCGCGCGGAACGTTGGGAAGCCATCTCGTCGCAGGAAATGCTTCGACGGGTAGCAGGCTTGGCAGACAGCTTCCGGGAGCTCGGTGTAAAGCCGGGGGACCGCGTTGCGCTGTTCGCACCGAATTGCCCGGAGTGGCACACCGCGGATTTTGCGATCAGCGGTTCAGGGGCCATCACCGTTCCGATTTACTTCAATGAATCTCCGGAGCGGATGGCCTACATATTGAACCATTCCGGGTCTCAGATTGTGTTTATTGCGGGTTTGGCGCAACTCGAGAAGTTCACTGGGATTCGCGGTCAGGTCCCGCGAGTGCAGCAAGTCATTGTCGCGGGGGCGGGTGGAACGCTCCCGGCGGATTTCCTGCGTTACGAGACCCTGATTGCCACCGCCGGGGAGAACGAGATCGCGGCTTATCGCAAGCGCATCCCTCTGGTGCAGCCGGGCCAGCTCGCTTCCATCATCTACACGTCCGGTACCACTGGCGAGCCGAAAGGCGTAATGCTGACGCACGCGAACTTCAGCTCGAACGTGATGGACTCCTGCTGTGATTTTGAGGTCGCCCCAGAGACCGATTTAGCGGTTTCGTTCCTCCCTCTGGCGCACGTATACGGCCGAATGCTCGATTACTTCTATATTTTCCAGGGCTGTCCGGTCGCGTACGTGGATGTCGTGGAAAATGTCGCACAGGCACTGACGGAGGTCCATCCCACCATTCTCGCGGCAGTGCCCCGTTTCTTCGAAAAGATCTATGCAAGATTAATGGAGAAGGGTAGCAAGACCGCCGGAATGCGTCGTAAGCTTTTTGACTTCGCCGTGAAGACAGCCAAGGAAGCCGCTCCCTGGCGTTGCGGGTACGGACCGGCAAGCTTGCTGTTGAAAACAAAGTGGGCCATCGCCGACCGGTTGGTGTATGCCAAGATCCGCCAGGGCACGGGCGGCAGGCTGCGAGCGGTCATGTCGGGCGGGGGCCCGCTTTCGAAATCGCTGGCGGAATTCTTCTGGAGCGTGGGGATTCCGATCTATCAGGGATATGGGCTAACGGAAACCTCGCCGGTGCTGACGTCCAACTACCCCGTGAATCGCGTGGGGAGTTCCGGGCGTCCCATCCGCAACGTGCAACTTCGCATTGCGGACGACGGCGAAATCCTCGCCAGAGGACCTTGCGTGATGCAGGGCTATTTCAAGTCGCCGGACTCGACCAAAGAGGCCTTCACCCAGGACGGCTGGCTGAAAACCGGCGATATCGGTTATCTGGATAGAGACAATTACCTGTTCATTACCGATCGCAAGAAGGACCTGCTGAAGACGGCGGCGGGCAAATTCGTGGCTCCTCAGCCGATTGAGAACACACTGAAGACCAGCCCCTACGTGTTGAACGCAATGGTTGTAGGGGACCAACGCAAATTTGTTGTCGCTCTCATCGTGATTAATCCGGTCACGATCGGAAGTAAACTGGCTGAGGAAGGCCTGGAATTTCGTACTGCTGCCGAGATGGCGGCGCATCCGCGAACGTATGCCCTTCTTCAGGAGGAAGTAAACCGCCTTACCACCCATTTGGCCCAGTACGAGACTATTAAGCGTTTTGCACTCTTGCCGGAGGACTTTACCTTTGACAATGGGGCCCTCACTTTCACTCTGAAACTGAAACGCCGTGTCGTCGAGCACCAATATCACGCGCTGATCGACAAGCTCTACGCCGACGCGTTCGAACCGCGGCATCTCGTTCGCAACTAACTCGCCTCACTTGATCCCGCTTATCGGCCGGACGCGGACGTGTGCGCACTGCATTTGTCCTTGTGCTTCTCCAGGCTTACAATTCTGTTTCAGCCCCAGGAGCCCACCATGTCTGACCAACTTGTCATTGCCGGCCGCGCGTTCAAATCTCGCCTGATTGTCGGCACCGGGAAATACCGCAGCTTTCAAGAAATGGCGCGCGCTCACGCCGCCTCCGGCGCCGACATGGTTACCGTCGCGGTGCGCCGGGTGAACCTGACAGACAAATCCAAGGAATCGCTCCTCGATTACATCGATCGTGAGCAGATCTTTATCCTTCCGAACACCGCAGCGTGCTATTCGGCGGACGAAGCCATCCGCACCGCTCGGCTGGCACGCGAAGTCGGACTCTCAAACTGGATTAAGCTCGAAGTCATTGGCGACCAGCAGACGCTGTTTCCCGACACAGAGCAATTGATCGAAGCGACCAAAGTGCTGGTGAAGGAAGGTTTCGTCGTTCTTCCTTACACCAATGACGATTTGATCGCTGCGCGGAAGTTGATTGACGCCGGTGCTTCTGCGGTTATGCCACTGGCAGCGCCGATCGGCTCAGGGCTAGGCATTCAGAATCCGGCCAACCTGCGAATTCTGCGTGAGCGCATTACGGAAGTGCCGATGATCGTGGATGCCGGTGTCGGGACCGCCTCCGATGCCTCGGTTGCGATGGAACTGGGTGCGGACGGTGTCCTGATGAATACGGCCATCGCCGAAGCGGCACAGGCCGAACTCATGGCCGAAGCGATGCGCGATGCGGTCGTCGCAGGCCGGAAGGCCTATCTGGCCGGCCGTATGCCAAGGCGTCTGTACGCCTCTGCTTCTTCACCTTTAGCCGGCGTTGTCCGCTAAACCCCGGGTGTTTTCATTCAGATCGTCTTGCCGTGGTGACGTCCGGCCGCCTCGAACAAAGACAGCAAGTTCGTCATGCTGAAGAGCTCCCGGATCTGCTGGCTCGCATTGGTGATCTCCAGCCTGCATCCTCGGGTACGTGCGGAAACGTATAGCCCAACTACGGCGCCGAGCCCGGAACTATCCACTTGAGGGACGTCTTTCAGATCGATCAAAATTCGTTTGTGTCCCGGAATCTTGTCGCGCACTTCGTCTTTCAGAACCGGAGTGTTTTCAAAGGTAAGTTTGCCGTGGCATTCGGCAATCAAGACACCGTCTTGTTCGTAACAGTGCACTCGAAATCCCCGGGAGGAACTGCCTGGACGGTCGGCGCTCATAGAGTCTCCCCTCAGTCAGTCTCGCCTCCACGTTCTATCGCACTTGGCAACCATTTGCTATAGGTTCCGGCAGCAATGTAAGCAATCGAGTTACACTCCAGGGATGCAAAAGAAGATTTTCTGGTTGAGCTTTATTGGGTTGGGCTTGCTAGCGGACTTGGCGCTCCCGTTCTGGTGGGCGGCCGGAGCGACAGTACCAATCCTGTTGATCAGTTGGTGGTTCGCGTTTCGCAGCGGTTGGTTCGACTGAGCTGGGTTCGCCGCTTTCTCGCGGAAAACGTCAGGTGTTGACGCTCAGTGAGGAACGGTTCGGAAGAGAAAGTGCCACGTCGCATCGACGGCCGCGTGAACCAAGGCCGACGCAAAAATAGAGCCGGTCTTTCGCCACGTCAGTCCGTAGAAGATTCCCGCGATCGCTGCCAAAATCACGTATCGCCAGTTCGGGAAACCCATATTGGGGATATGGGAGAATCCGAACAAAATGGAGGCGGTCCACCAACCCGCGAGGTCGCTTTTTGAGGCGCGCGCGAGAAAATTCTGCAACAAGCCGCGAAACAACAGCTCTTCCGGCCAAGCCGTGAAAACCAGAATCGCTAACGATAGCCCGAGATACGCACTCCACTTCTGCCACTGTGGAGCAAACTGAATGAAATGCATGCTAATGCCCAGCGGAATCGCAATGCACGCAAAAATCAAAAAACTGCCCAGTATATAGAAGGTCCATTCTCTTCCCCATCCGAGGACATAGCCAATTCCCTTTGCTCGTCGCACCAGGAGAAACGAGGCGAGGGCCACATTCACGGCCACGAACACTGTCATTGCGTAGGCGAGCCGGCCGCCCGGATAAGGCCAGATCCAATGCGAGGGACTGAACTTCACAAACAGCCAGATGCCGACAATTGTGAGGAAGTCCTGCCACGACCCAGCAGCGGCTTTGCCCGCGGTAACCGCAAGAGCGATCGGCACGAAAATAAGCCCTAAGATTAGCGCGGCGCGGCGAAAATCGAATGTCCCATTGCCCACCAGATAAAGCATGGCGAACAGAAAAACCAGCGCCCCCAGCATCACGCCGGAAGCCGGACCGAAGCGGGACGCCAACTGGTCTGTTACGCCGCGCGCCGCGAATAGCAACGTAACCAGCAATAAGAAGGCCATCGCGGTGGCGGTCGCGGCGAACGCCCTGCCGCCGTAGCCTTGCCAGGATCCGTAGAGCACCCCCACTACGCACAAGGCAGCCCAAATACCCACAGCAGTCCATGGGCTAATCTGTTTCATCTGGTTTTTGTCTCCGTGCAATTTTCACGGTAACAATCTTTGCACATTCCGTTCGGCCTGTAGGAAGTTGCGAGCAGAAGAGCCTAAACTGACGGAAGGGACTGTTCTTGAAACGATTGGCGTACATCGATTGGATGCGCGGGTTGGCTTGCCTGCTCATGTTTCAGACACACTGCTACGATTCGTGGCTCAGGCCCGATCTGCACAAAACGCGACTGTATGGATGGTCTCAGTTGGGAGGAACGCTTCCCGCGCCGTTGTTCATTTTTCTCTCGGGCGTTTCCTTTGCGTTGGTGACGGAAAAATTACGCGAAAAGGGAATTGCGGCGGATGCGATTGCCCGGCAAACGATCCTGCGTGGCGCGGAAGTCTTTGGCTTGGGAATCGCATTTCGGATTCAGGAATACGCGCTCGGCTACAAGTGGGTCCCATGGACCGATCTACTCCGCGTCGACGTGCTGAACATCCTGGGACTATCCATGATGCTGATGGGAGTGCTTTGCCGTTTCGCGTCTTCAGCGAATGTCGATGTTGCGCGAACTCGCAGCACCATCGCTGCACTCGGCGCCGCCACCGCCGTGGCGATGTTGACGCCTCCGCTTTGGACTACTTGGCGTCCAAGATTCCTGCCATGGCCGCTGGAATCGTACATCAACGGAGTACACACCTTTGCTGAGCCTCAGCACTGGCTGTTTCCGCTCTTTCCGTGGAGCGCATTTGCGTTCGCCGGCTTGGCAGTCGGGTTCGTGATCTTCAGAGAATTTGCTCGCTGCAAGGAGGCCATGCTATTTGGTCTGATTGGCGTCACCGGAGTAGCGGCGGTCGGTCTCTCCCTGGTGTTCGATGCGTCTCCAGTACATCTTTACGCCGTGTACGATTATTGGCATTCGAATCCAAACTTTCTCTTGCTTCGGTGTGGAGTGCTACTGATCCTCCTGAGCTTGGTCTATGCGTGGTGCCGCTGGGGATTGGCGCAGAAGGGATTCAGCCCAGTGATTCAACTGGGGCAAACGTCGCTGCTGGTGTACTGGGTGCACATCGAGTTCGTTTATGGGAGGTTTTCAATCCTGCCGAAACACGGATGTTCCATTACGAGAGCTACTCTTGGTCTGATAATTATTTTCCTAGCCATGCTGGCGCTTTCGACCTGGAGGACAACCTACAGGAAGAGAGCTACGGCTTTGCGACGGAATTCTCCGGCGGCGGCGCCGGCAATTTGATAATAATTTCACCCGGCTGAGCGAGCCCGAGTTCTTCGCGTGCGATTTTACGGATCGTCTGAGGATCAGTCTTCAGGTCTTTGATCTGCTGCTCCAGCGCACCGTTTTCCTTGTTCAACTTGTCAAGGGCCGCATTCACCTTTTGGATTTCCTGCTGCTTGCGGCGCATGACCAGATACCCGTGGGGACCGAACACGTCATGGACGAGTAAAACGACGACGAAGATGACCAGCAGGTGTCGTCCGTAGTGGCTTAGAAGTCTGTGAGCAGTCGCTTGCACAAGAAGCCGTTCCCAGTAAGAAATTGTGCGCCTTTCATGCGCGCGCTGAAACGATTTTTCGCTCCCTGAGTGTCGAAGCGTCCACGGTCCTTTGTGATGTGTGTTTGCCTTCTTTTCGTCTGGCTGAGAAACTCCAGACTCAAGACGGATACCACGCGGAGTGAAGCCTAGTGAAACGGACGACCTGGACATTGCTGGGTTCAGCCCACCTCCTTCCGACGCCGCAAAAATTGCGAAAACTGACCCTAGGTCTGAATCTACATGGAAACCCGTAGGCGATAGAGGCTCCAGGCGAGGTATCCTTCCAGGTCACTGCGGCTGGCACGAGCGCGGCTCCAGCCGCCGTCTTCTGATGGCCAAAATGCGTATTCTCGTCGTGGACGACCATGAAGTCGTCCGTCGTGGGGTCCGGTCGCTCCTTTCAGCCAGTGCGGGTGTTGAAGTGTGCGGCGAAGCCGTCGATGGTCGCGATGCGATAGAAAAAGCGCAACAACTAAAGCCCGATGTCGTAGCGATGGACATTACCATGCCCCGCATGAACGGTTTGGACGCGACTCGGGAAATTCGACGGATTTTGCCCGACATTCACGTGTTGATTTTGAGCCAACACGACGTTCCGGAAATGACACGTCAGGCCTTAAAGGCTGGCGCGAGCGGTTTTGTCGTCAAGTCTGCGATATCAACCGAATTAATAGCCGCCCTTCAGAAAATCCAGAACGGCAAGACGTTCTTCAACGGCAAGCTCGGTGCGGTACAGCGGAGTGTGAATATTGAAGAGATCTTGCACCGCAGTGCGGCTTTCGAGACCGCTTTGCGCGAGAGCGAAGAGTTATTCCGTCTCACATTCGAACAAGTAGCCGTGGGAATGGCTCACGTCGCAGAGGATGGGCGCTGGTTGCGGGTGAACCGAAAATTCTGCCAAATCCTCGGATACACCGAAGATGAACTTAAGCAGAAGACGTTCCAGGAAATCACCCACCCGGCGGACCTTGCAAGGGACCTCGAGCTGAAGGCTCGACTCGCTCGCGCGGAAATGAGCGAGTTTACCATCGAAGAAAGGTATCTCCGCAAAGATGGCATAAGCGTGTGGGTGAACCTTACCGTTGCGGCCGTGCGGGATTCTGCGGGAAAGGTCAAGTATTTCCTCTCGGTGGTCGAAGACATATCGGCGCGAAAAAAAACGGAAGAAGGGTTGACGGAAGCCGAAGCATACTTCCGAGCCATCGTGGAAGCGACCCCGGATTGCGTGAAGCTGGTCGCTCAAGACGGCACACTTCACCATATGAACTCCTCAGGTTTGCGGATGCTGGAGGCCGACTCCGCCGAAGACGTTGTGGGAAAGAGCGTGTTCGACCTCATTGCGGATAAGGACCGCGAGCGTTTTCGGCAATTTCACGAGACCGTCTGCGCCGGGAACAAAGGTACCTCTCGATTTGATGTCGTTGGGATGCGAGGAACCGTTCGGCACATGGAAACGCACGCCGTGCCTTTGCGGGCGTCGGACGGATCGATGGTTGAACTCTCGGTCACGCGCGACATCACCGAGCGTGCACAACAGGAGATTGCGCAGGGAAGGCTGGCAGCGATCGTCGAGTCGTCGGAAGACGCCATCATTTCCAAGGACCTCGACGGGGTCATCACCAGCTGGAATTCGGCGGCAGAGAACATTTTCGGATACAGCGCTGAAGAAGCCGTTGGCCAGTCGATCCGGCTCATCATCCCACCGGAACTGCAGGACGAGGAAGACAGCATTCTGGCGCGACTTCGCCGCGGAGAACGCATTGCCCACTACGACACCGTAAGGCAGAGGAAGGACGGTGCCAGGCGGCACGTGTCGTTAACCATCTCGCCGGTTAGAGATGCGAGCGGCCGGATTGTCGGCGCTTCCAAAATCGCGAGAGATGTTACCGGGCGAAAGCTTGCCGAGCAAGCCGAAAGGGAAGCCGAACTATCGGGGCGGCTGCTGCAATTGCAGGATGAGGAGCGCAGACACATCGCGCGCGAATTGCACGATGGGGCTGGCCAGTCATTGGCGGCGCTCAGTATGAATCTCGGCGCGATCTTGAGAGAACGTGAGTGCCTTGGCGATCGCGTGGCGCGCCTGGCGGACGAGAGCGTGAAGCTGGTACAGCAAGTGTCGGCAGAAATTCGAACGCTGTCGCATCTGCTGCACCCGCCTCTGCTCGATGAAGTGGGCCTGAAATCAGCCTTGAGCGAATACGTGGGAGGTTTTGCGGAGCGAAGCAAGATCGACGTGAAGTTGGAGTTGCCGCAGAAGTACGAGCGGCTGCCTCGCGATTACGAGTTGTCGCTCTTTCGGATTGTGCAGGAATCGTTGACGAATATCCATCGTCACTCCGGGAGCGCTACCGCGTTGGTTCGCCTGACCTATCGGCCGGGTCAGATAAGCCTGGAGATTATCGATCAGGGCAAGGGCATCGATCGCGTCACGCAGGAAAAGTTCATGGCCGGCCGCAGTTCTGGCGTCGGATTGCGAGGAATGAGGGAAAGGATTCGCCAGATCGGTGGCACGTTGGATATCATCTCCAACGAACATGGCACCTCGGTTCTTGCGGTTCTGCCACTTCGTGAAGAAATGGAATCAGGTGGCGGAGACCGCAGCATCCCGCGTTTTGAATCCGCCGATTAGACGGAAAACGTGAGTGATACCCCAACGGAGCTGCGCCGCTGCCGCAATTAGGCGGCGCTGAGCTGCTCGGCACGGAAATTCCGTGCAGCCACAAAGCCAAGCAGCAGAAATGCCAGTAGGGCGACCAGTTGCGCCGCTTTGAACGGCGTCTCCGATTGCGTAGGCGCTAGCGCATGAAGCGCTGGAATCTTGGCGAAAAGTTGGACGATCAGAACGAACACGTTGAAGTACAGCGCCAGCTCCGAGGCGATGACGTAAGTGCGCCGCCAGCCACCTGCCAGCTTCCGAGAGTTCCGTGCATATATTGCGATCGCCAGGACGACGAGAGACATGGCGCCGAGAATGTGAGAAGGCAATAGCTTGTGGAATGGGAAAAAGTATCCAGTCACGCTGGTGAGGACGGTGGACCACAAGAAAATCGACGTCCAGCCCTCCAGCCTCCGGGAAGTGATGAAGCCATAAACGACAATAAGACCAGAAAAAATCCCGATCAGGCTGAGGATTACGTGAAACAAGGTAAAGGCCGAGAGGAGCGTCATGAAAGCCTCCTGGAGCGAGTTAGGAAGCGCGGAGCAGCAGTGGACGGTATCCGCTCCGTCAAATGAGTTCTCGAGGGTACATCGGCACAACTACAAGGTCAACAAGAACGCCGTCGCGCGATTTGAGGAGTGACCTCAGTCATATAGAATCGGTGACGGAGAATCGCGAATGAAGGAGACCCAATATCGCGTCGTGCTGGTGACGTGCGGAACGCTGGAGGAGTCACGCAAGATCGCCAAGGCCCTCGTGGAAAAGCGTTTGGCGGCCTGCGTGAACATCGTGACTCATGCCGTGGAGTCGTTCTATATGTGGGAAGGAAAGCTGGAAAATGCAAGCGAGTATCTGCTGGTGATGAAGACCGGCGAGGACAGGCTCGACGCGCTCCAGCGGGAAGTTCTGGAGATGCACTCTTACGACACGCCGGAGTTCGTGGCTCTGCCCATTGTCGCCGGAGCCCAAGCCTATCTGAACTGGCTCGGCGAATCAGTCAAGAACGTTTAGATGATGGATTAGATGTACAGGAGCGCTTGGTCAATGTCGGCGACGATGTCTTCGACATCTTCAATGCCCACGGACAGTCGCACCAACGAGTCGGTGATGCCTACGCGATCGCGAATCTCTTTCGGCATCGAGGCATGGGTCATCTGCGCTGGCAAGGAAATCAAAGACTCCACCCCGCCCAGGCTTTCCGCCAGAGAACACACTTTGACTTGATTGAGGAATCGGCGAGCGGCTTCTTCGGAGCCAAGATCAAACGCCAGCATCGCACCTGGCCCTTTTTGCTGGCGGCGCGCCAATTCATGCTGCGGATGCGTAGCCAGGCCGGGATAAAAGACCTTCCGAATTTTCGGATGCGCGTCGAGGTGGCGCGCCACGGCGAGCCCGTTGGCGTTGTGTTGAAGCATGCGTACGGCCAGAGTTTTCAAGCCGCGCGAAGTCAGGAAACAATCCATCGGAGCAAGGCCTGCTCCCGCGGACCGTTGGATGAAGTAAATCTTATCAGCGTCGTCGGGACGCGTGAGAATGACCGCCCCGCCTGTCGCGTCTGAGTGGCCATTCAGGTATTTCGTCAGCGAATGAACGACGATATGCGCCCCAAGATCAACCGGCCGCTGAAGATATGGGGTCAGAAAGGTATTGTCGACCACCAGCGTTGCGCGGCGCTCGTTTGCCAGTTTGGCCATTGCAGGGATGTCGGTTATCCGAAGAGTCGGATTCGTCGGGGTCTCTATATAGAGCATCTTGGTGTTCGGTCGAAGGGCGCCAAGGACCACGGCCGGATCGGTGGTGTCAACAAATGAGAATTCCAGGCCGAAATGGACAAGCAATTGCGTGCTCAGCCGGTACACGCCTCCGTAGACCGCTTCCGACAGCACCACGTGATCACCCGGACGAAGCAGGCGAAAAACGGAGTCGATGGCAGCCATACCTGAAGTGAACACATACGCGGCGACACCGCCTTCGAGTTTAGCGAGGGTTCGTTCCAGCGCTTTCCGATTCGGATGATTGGTGCGCGCGTAATCGTAACCACTCCGGGATTTACCGAGTTCTTCGTAAACGTAAGTCGAGGTTTGATAGATGGGAAGAACCACGGCACCAGTGGACGGGTCTGGTTCCTGACCGATATGAATCGCGTTTGTGGCAAAACCCATGCGAGGTTCTCCTTGTCCAATTCGTGCCGAGAAACGGAAAGCCGGCGAGGCTCTCCAGAAGATGTTGGATCGTGCCGCGAGAGCGTGCCATCGAGTGAACGAGCACGGGCAAATTGCTAAGCCGCGAAACTCTAGAGGCAAGAAGAAGTTACAAGAGGCGGGGCGGGCGAGTCAAATCTCCACCGAAAACTTGACGGAACTCGGCATTGCGGCGACGATGGAATTCATGCACCGTGTCTTGCATTTGCTTTGCCTTACGGTACTAGCAGGGTTCCTGGCGATTCCGGCGCCGCTGTGCTCTCAAGATTCCAAAGGGAAGCAGGACCAGCCGCCCCCACCCACAAATAAGTTGACCATCGAAGTGACTGGTGGCGATGAGAATAAGCCGATCGAAAACGCAAGCGTATACGTCAAAACCGTCGAACGGCATTTGATCAAGGATAAGAAGTTCGAAGTGAACGTCAAAACGAATATGAGAGGCGTCGCGCACGTACCCGACGCTCCCACGGGCAGGTTGCTGATTCAAGTTGTGGCTGACGGTTGGAAGACCTACGGACATTGGTACGATGTGACGGATCTAAAGGAGCCCATCAAGATTCATTTGGAAAAGCCGCCGAAGTGGTATTAGAAGTGCCAAACAGGCAAATCGTGGCTCGGCGACCCGGAAAATATTTGTGCACAGATGATTGCGACAAGGCCGTCCGGAGATTGGAAAGAAAAAGCGGAAGAAGAAACGTTGTGCGCTCCGAGGTTTGCACAAAAACAGTGCAAACCGCATCATCATATTGAAATTTGCGGAGTTAGTTTCCAAACGACGGCTTCTTTCCACAAAGTTTTCCACGATTGTGTGCAAAACTTAACAGCGCAGAAATAATTTCTATCGCGAAGAGAAACAATTCGTGTTAAAAGTTTCGTCACAACTTCCAACTCCACCTGACTTTGACCGGCCGATTTCGCGGATGTTAGAGTGAAATTGAGCGTGCGGATTCATGACTGATAGCGAAAGCGGAGCATTTTCACTCGTACACATGTTCTGGGGGAACCTCGCGGCTCGTCCTCTGCGCGGTTTGCTCAGCATCGTGGCGATTGCTATCCAGGTTGTTTTGGTGTTGATGATCGTGGGGCTCACCTCTGGCGTGGTCTCCGAGTGGGGCAAGCGCGTTGAAGGTGTGGGCGCGGACATCCTCGTGCAGCCGCCGAATTCTTCTATTTTCTTTGCCTTTTCCAGCGCGGTGATGCCCGAATCATTGGGCGACGAAATCAGCAAGTTGCCGGGAGTGGATGAGGCGTCCCCGACGCTCATCGTGAGTGATCCGAAAACGCTGATGATCGTGTACGGGATCGATTACAAACGGTTCAACGCGCTCAGCCATGGATTTATTTTCCGTGCCGGACGTCCATTTCAACAGCCAGACGAAGCGATCGCCGATGATATTGTCGCTCAGACGCGCCACTTGAAAATCGGTGACACGGTGACGCTTATAAATCATCCATTCCAGGTGTGTGGGATCGTGGCACATGGCAAAGGTGCGCGCTTCTTCATTCCGCTCAAGACGGGTCAAGATCTGGTAGGCGCGGAGAAGCGGGTGTCTATGTTCTACGTCCGGAGCAAAGGAAATACGGAAGCCGCGCGCGCGCAAATCCTGCAGCTCAATTCCCAGAATCGCGTGCGATCGATGGCTGAATATGTATCACTGATGAGTTCGTCGAACCTCCCCGAGCTGAAGCCTTTCATCAGGACCATGGTGGCCTTGGGAATCGCTATCAGCTTCCTTGTTGTTCTGATGAACATGCATACCATGGTGATGGAACGAACCCGAGAAATCGGAATACTGAAAGCTCTGGGATTCACGAGGTTCGACGTCGTGACCATGTTGCTGGGTGAGACCGCCTTGTTGACGTTTGCAGGCAGTCTCGTGGGGATTGGCGCTACATTCCTCATTGAGGCCATTCTGAAGAAGACCAACCCTTCTTTGTCCATGTTGTTGACGCCCGCATGGGTGCTCAGTTCCATCGGATTGGCGCTGATTGGCGCTGCCTTGGGCGCAACAGTCCCGGCAATTCGGGCGTCGACCTATGATCCCGTTGAAGCACTCGCCTACGAATAACGATTAGTTTGTACGCGAAAAAATCTCCCCTCCCGCCGCCTCATGCATCTAACCCACCGCCGCTATACCGATTGCCGCGGACAACACGAGGAGAAGCTACATGAACGAGAATAAAGACAAGTCGATCCTGGACCACATCAACAACTTGGTGAAGGAAGAGGAGCGCCTGTACGGGCAGGACCGGCTATCGGTCGACGATCAACAGAAACTGAATACCCTTAAGCTAGAGCTGGATCAGTGTTGGGACCTGCTGCGCCAAAGAAGAGCTTTGCGGGAGTTTGGTGAAGATCCAGATAAGGCCAAAGTGCGCCCGAAGAATATCGTGGAGAACTACGAGCAGTAGATCGCGGCCGTTTCCACTACCGCTTTCTTTCCCAAAATCCGCTTATCTGCTCATTTCTGGCCGTGTTACTGATTGCTCGTGCTGGTCAACGGTATCGTTGCGTGCTGTTATCGGACCTGATAAGACGAAGATAGCTGATCGGGCACCCGGCCGGCCCAAAGTTGTGCGAATTCCAAGGAGACAGCAAATGAAGTGGACGAATTGCGGTGTGGCACTCGTCATTTTAGGAATTGCGAGTATCGCCCAGGCGCAAATGGGAATGGACTATTTCACAAGGCCTGCAATCACCAAGGTCTTTCATCCCACCGTTGGCAAAGGCAGCGTCTACCAGACTACGAACACATCCGGTGGCGACGGCAAGACTTCCACGACGGAGATCGGCATCGTGGGTAAAGAGTCGGTCGATGGTAAGGACGCCTACTGGGTCGAAACCAGCATGACGGATCCGAAAGGACAGCCCGTGGTCGGTAAAACGCTAATGTCCCTTCAGGGCGAAGTTACCATCCACCGCGTGATCTTTCAGCAGGCCGGGCAGCCGGCGATGGAAATGCCCATGAACATGACTGGGCAACATAAGAGTACCGGGGAAGTGAACCTGAACGATTGGCATTCGGTTGGAACGGAAAGCGTCACCGTCCCTGCGGGCACGTTTACCTGTGAGCACTGGAAGAACGAGAAAAACGGTTCGGAGATCTGGACGAGCGACAAAGTTCCCTCCTACGGCGTGGTGAAGGAGCTCTCGAACAAGCGTTCTATGGTGCTGGTCAAGATCATCGACAACTATCCCGACAAAATCACAGGTCCTGTCCAAAAATTCGACATGCAGCAAATGATGCAACAGATGCAACAGCAACGGCAGCAAAAGCCGTAGCCTCCATCAAATATCGATCCATAGCGGGCGGGTAGGCAAACGGCTCCCGCTCGCATCTTTTTCGGGGCCCCCGGCATCCTACCGAAACCGTGCTCGGCAACGTCACGAGAAAGGAAAACGCGAGTGGCGGAAAAACATCTGGCAGCACAGATTGTGGATCGGCGAGACGTGGCCACCGATCTGTTCGTGTTGAAGGTCGAACTCGCTGGCGAGTTGCCGTTTGTAGCCGGACAATATGCGACATTAGGTGTCGAACTGGATGGCAAGAGAATCGAGAGACCCTACTCGCTCTGTTCGTCCCCCTATGACCAGACCTTGGAATTTTTCGTAGAGCGCGTGCAAAACGGGGAATTAACGCCGCTTCTCTATGCCATGGACAAGGGCGCCCCTTTGTTGGTGCGCCGGTTCGCGAAGGGCCGTTTCACCCTGGATCTGCGCAGCGGCCGTAAGAATCATTTTTTGTTGGGAACAGTGACAGGCATTGCACCTTACGTCAGCTACATCCGCACGATTTACCATGATTGGAAAACCGGGGACGCCCCGATGCCGGGAGAGCACCACCTGTTTTGCGTGCAGGGGGCCAGTCGTGCCGCTGAGTTTGGCTATCGGGACGAATTGGAACGAATCGCGTCCGAAGTGCCATGGCTAAAATACGCCCCGACGGTCAGCCGGCCTTGGGAGTCTCCGGAATGGCAGGGTGAGACGGGCCGGGTCGATGACTTGATTCGTGGTTACGCGCGTATGTGGAAATTAAAGCCCGAAGATACCACCGCGTATCTCTGCGGCCATCCCGGCATGGTTGAAAGCGGCCGGGGGATCTTGTTCCGGGCAGGTTGGAAGAAAGACGCGGTGCAGGACGAAGTCTATTTCGTTCCAGGTCGAGACGTGCAGCAGCTCTAGTTCCCGGGCGGCTATATGCCTGTGCTGGCGTCTTCCAGGCGGTCCGCGACCTCCGCAATCGTCTGTGCCGGTACGGATACATGAATGTCGTTTTCATGGTCCACCGCGTCGACATAGATTCTGCCGTTTCGAATAGTAATCCGCACATGTTCATGGTCCGCGTTCCGGACATCGATCAGTTCCACGTTGGGATATTTTTCGAGTTCTTTGGCGACCTCGCGAATTAGCGGAAGATACGGACGCGATTGCGCGGCCGCGTGCTCAAGATAGTGCCGCGGCACGACGCGCAGACCACCCGAGATCGCGGTAGCCGGCACCCAAACGTGCACGTGCGAGCCGCCGTCGCGATTTTCATCGACGTCAACGCGAATTACGCCCTCGTGGAAGACATAAGCAGTCGATAGCGCTAGAGTCGCCCCAACTCCAAGCGCAGCTTTTGCAATCAATAGCATCGTCAGCTCTCCTGAAGACCGCGCTAATCGGTCACGTTCTTGGAATCGATCCAAACCCGGACGGTGTTCTCGGAATCCTTGACGCTTACCAGTTCGGTGTCGCCTGTGCTGGAAAGCGCTCGCAGAGCCGCCACGATATCGAGCTCGTCCGTGCCGGTAGAGAACAGCGCATCGACCACCTTCATCGGTACTTTCACCTCGACTTTGGATTCCCGAGTTGGGCTTGAGGCAGCAGATTCTTTCGCGTCCCCGTTCTTCTTGGAATGAACACCATGCTTCTTCTCGGTCACATGGATATACAAGTAACCCGCGTTCTTGGCGACTCGCACATCGTCCTCATTGCCTTGCACCGTGACGTATTCGCCATCCTTCGAGGTGCGGATGGCGTCCAGCATCGCCTTCAGGTCCACGTCATCAAAATGCGCGCAGTCGAGACGAACCTTGCCGTCATGAAGCTGATTGTGCCTGATGGCGGGAAGAACTTTGACTGCCATGTCGATGGGAACGTTGACTCGAACGGTCTCTCCACCCTCATCCTTGTTCTCGACGCGGACGTGTATCCATTGGTCGGACTTAGACGTGTTTTGGGCTTGCAGGACGTTGGGAAGCAAAGCGACAGCGGCAACAGCCAGGACCGTGGTAAGACGGAGCAAACCCCGAGAAGATAAGTTCATGTGCGACTCCTTGGTGATGTGTACGGACAGAGGTGGGAAAAAGTTCCAGGGTACCCGCTGGAGCGCTCGGGGACACCCTGCGTCTGACTTCGGAGCCGTCAGGGCTCCAGGGGACTTGAATTTAGGGCGAGTTGTGGGAACAGAGTCTCAGGGGAGACGGGGGACAGGGGCAGGTTTTCATCGTCTTGATCAGCATGGGGGTTGTGCCGTCGCCGGAAAGAGCGGATGGACATCCGACATAAGTCGAAGGCACCGTACAAGATATTTCCTCGAACTACGTCGCTTTTGTATAGCAGGACTTCATCTCGGAAATACCGCACGATCCGCGAGTGGGGGCGAATGGGAATCAGCGGATTTGCCCGGGTATAAGCCGTTGTTGGCCGATTGCAATTTTTGAGGTGCACCACCGTGAGGGCCCCGTCCGTGCGCATCTCATCACCGGTGGCATTAGCCATCAAGTGATGAACGGTGGGGCGGGGCATGAGCCGAACCGAGTCCACGCAGCCCGAGAGCGTCAAGTCGCGGACCAGCATGTTGACGCCCTCGTCCACATTGCGGTCAATATGATGAATGAACTGGTGATAGCGGATGGAAAGCGCGGCGCCCGTCTCGCGGGTATAGGCGCCCAACCATGCCTCCTGATCCAGAACCGTCAGCGGCTCTCCCCAAATCCGCAAATGCTCGCGTTTGTTGTAGCTGTCCAGGCTCTTCTGCCAGGTAGACCCTTGAACCTGGCCGTTCAGGTACTGCTTCGAGATCGGCATGGTGGGATAATTCGAGAACGTCAGCAGAGCCGAGAATTCTTTGAAAACAGAGTGCGCGGAGGTGCGGTCGCCCGGCAGCCAGCCTGCGGCGGTAAAGGCGGACTCCAACTGCTCCTGTGACCCAACAAACAGCAGGTTGACGAGATCAGCATCTTTTCCGGAGGAAGTAGCCGTACGGTCGGGAACGTCTTGGAGCAGCATTTCGATATCGCCGCGCTCATATTCGTCGAGTTCCAGGGAGGGGTGAGGCAGGTCCGGCTGGTCGCCAACATACAAAGGCACGGTCAGTTGCAGGCGGAGATCGGCGCCGGGCGGCAAATAAATTTCCGGCTCGGGCAGCACCGAAACTGCCCGATAGACCATGAGGCCCACGTCACTGTACGGGTTGAGCGTCGGCAAATGCACGAGACGGCTCGTGATGCGACCCTGGGGAGTGTCGGTAGCCCGAATGCCATGAATAACCCCGTGACGGGCGGTTTCGCGCGCGTTGTCAATCTCTACGACTTGAGAGCCGATAGCGAGAACGTCGCCATTGGCTGTGACGATACGATCAAATCGAACTTCCAGCGATGCCGAGTCTCGACGAAATCCGAGGCCAACCTTATGCACGGCAACCAGTTCGCCATCCACTTCGAGACCGGCCGGGAAAACCGGGGTTGACCCACACTCCGGAGATTGAATCAAAACGGCGCGAATCGAAGCGCCGGGCTTGGAACTGTACGACGCCAGTGGATCGAGAAGGCGTACCCAGAACGACTTGCCCGCAGGAATATAGTCACAATTCGCCCTGGCGGGAGACGCCGCAAAGAGGAGGCATAAGGGAAGAGCAAATAGCGGTGCAAGGGCGCGACAAACCGGACGACGCCTGCTTCGAGGCGCGGAGACAGCCCGCAGATTGGAACCTTCCCCCAGACCCATACGCTCCCACGTCTAAGCTTTGGCCAGCCGGACACCTTCAGTGTGCCCTGAACCCTGAGCCATATGGCCCTCGAACTCCTTAGCCATAGCGAAAACGCAACTGGCAACACGGACAGGCGGATATTCGGCGAGCAACAACCTGAATGGGCGGGTATCCGCGAAAGAAAACTAACCTGAACTACCTCAAGGATACCGGAGTGGGCGGCAATTCCGATATGAAAACTATGAATTTGTCGTAAAGCCTTTGCGCCTAATCACTTCTTGACTTCGACCGGCGTACCCATTTTTACCGTGCTGCCATACCGCTTGTAGTTCGAATAGCGAATCGTCATGCGGATATGCACGTCGCCGGTACGGAAGTGCAGGTAGTCGTCCGCACGCGTATAGACGGGGAACCAATAGCCCTGCGCGATGTTCTCGCGGTAGGTGCGGAAGCGCGGAAAGACGTTTTCGTTGTTTTTCGTCACAATATCCGGCACGGCTTTGCCGTCGGTCATGACGATTTGCAGGTCTTTGTCATCCACCCATACGCGACCTTTGAAGTAGCGCTGATTCTTCTCGATGACTTTGGGTCCTACCTCGAAGACGTAGCAGGAAAGTTCATCGACTTGCTGGCGACCGACATAGTTCACCGTGTACTTCGGGAGTTCCGTCGTGGTCAATACAAAGGGCTGAACATTTCGAACGTCGTCGAGGTCCTGCTGTGACAGCAAGATGCGCTGCAGCGTATTTTGGGGGGCAAAAGTGATGTGTTCGTAGCGCTTGCCTTCGGGAGTGAAGATGATGTCGCTCGCCATTCGATATTCGCCATCGGGCCTATTGTCCTCATCGAGGGTCTGGATCGAATAAGTCTGCGAGTAGGTGTAATTATCTCGTTCGGCCTTGAACTCCGCTTCTTTTTCGGCAAAGCGCTTGACGATGTCCTCGACCGGCATGGACGGCGGATCTTTCGTGATCGGGTTGTCGCCGGGCGAGTGAATTTTCTCAGGCGGTGGTGAGGTATGGTAACCAGGGTCAGCTTGGCTGGATTGTTCCTGCGGCGCGGGTTTGGGATGGACGGGCTGAGTGCGGCCGGCGGGGGGAGTGGGGAGGGGGCCCGGATCTTGGGCAATGGAGAGTGACGCTCCTGCCGTTCCCAAAAACACAGCAAAAGTGATGCGGAGCAATCCCCGGTCTTTCGGTGACTTCACGGCAAACCTCATGGCAAAGAACATCCTTGGTCTCAGCAATATAGAGTTTAACGCACCGCGATGGGTTGTACGAGGGGGGGACGGTCGGATAGCTCGAACTCCGTAGTAAGATTTGGCAGTTCAACCTAGGTGAGGGAAGGAAATCCTACGTGAAAATCGTCCGGTCACTCGTTGTGTTGTGCTTGAGCTTTGGCGGAGTCGCGCGTGCACAGAGCGGCGGTGACTTACCGGCGAAGGTGGATGCAGCGGTAGAAGCGCAACGCCTGGCGCAGAAGATACCTGGAGTGAGCCTGGCAGTTTGCCGCGATGGCAAAGTCGTGAAGGCCACCGGATACGGCTTGGGCAATGTGGAATGGAATGCCTCGGTAACGCCAGAAACCATTTTCCAGACTGGTTCGGTTGGCAAGCAGTTCACAGCAATGGCCGTCATGATGTTGGTGGAAGAAGGAAAGATCGGGCTCGACGACAAGCTCAGCAGATACGTTCCAGAGTCGCCGGAAATCTGGAAACAGGTGACCATTCGCAAACTGTTAACCCATACTTCGGGAATCGCTGATTACGCTGGAGATGTAGGCCCGATGGGAAATCAGGTGATCGATCTTCGCAGGGATTATACCGAAGAGGAATTGCTGGGTGCGTTTTCGAAATTGAAAATGGACTTCGCTCCGGGTGAGAAATGGAGCTACAGCAATACGGGGTACGTGCTTCTCGGCATCGTCATTCACCGGGTAACCGGAAAGTTCTATGGAGATCTGCTCCAGGAGCGCATTTTCGGGCCGCTCGGCATGCATGCGACACGCATTATCAGCGAGGCGGACATCGTGCCGCAGAGGAGTGCCGGGTATCGGCTGGTCAAGGGCGAACTGAAAAATCAGGAGTGGGTTTCGCCCACTCTGAACACGACCGCGGACGGCGCACTGTATACGAATGTGATGGACCTGGCGAAGTGGGACGCGGCTTTACGGGAGAAGAAATTCGTGCCGGCAGCCAGTTACGAGCTGATGTGGTCGCCGGTGAAGTTAAATGACGGAAAGACCTATCCGTATGGGTTCGGATGGTTCCTATCCGAGAAGAACGGACGCAAGTCTGTCTCGCACGACGGCGCATGGCAAGGTTTCACCATGGGTATTGCGCGCTACCTCACCGAAGGATTGACGGTCATCGTAATGACCAATTTGGATTCGGATCATTCGAAGCCGGAGAAGATCGTGGAGGACGTCGCCGCAATTTATTTGAAGTAAGAGGTTACTACCCGCTTTGTAAGAGCGGTTCTACGCCGCCACGGAACTCGGCGTTCGGTTCCGCTGCACGTCTTCAAGCGCGGTGCCACTTCAGGAAAATCGCAGCGAGCGGAGGCAGAGTGATCGGGAGCGAATGGCGACGACCCATCCAGGCGTGCTCGTCGGCGTTCATTCCACCGAGATTGCCTACATTCGAACCGCCGTATGCCGCTGCATCCGTGTTGAGAATCTCAGTGTAGTGGCCGGGCCGGGGAACTCCAATGCGATAACCGTATCGAACCACTGGCGTGGCATTTAATACCACGACAATCAGGTCGTCGGGATCTTTTCCGCGACGAATAAACGAGTAAACGCTGTTGTCGGAGTCATTGGCGTCAATCCATTCGAAACCTTGCCAGTCGAAGTCGACCTGATGGAGCGCGGGCTCTGCATTGAGAAGCGAGTTGAGATCACGTACAAGACGCTGCACACCCTGATGCGATGCGTATTGCAGCAGGTGCCAATCCAACGAGCGCGCCTCACTCCATTCGTTGCGCTGGCCGAACTCCTGCCCCATGAAGAGGAGCTTCTTGCCGGGATGTGCGTACTGGTAGGCAAAGAGCAGGCGCAGATTCGCGAATTGTTGCCACATATCACCGGGCATTTTATGCAGCAGCGAATTTTTGCCATGGACGACTTCGTCGTGAGAGAACGGCAACATGAAGTTTTCGCTGAAGGCATAAAGAAGCGAAAAAGTGAGCTTGTTGTGCTCGTAGCGGCGATAGACCGGGTTCTTCGAGAAGTAGTGCAGCGTGTCATTCATCCAGCCCATATTCCACTTCAGGCTGAAGCCCAATCCCCCCAGATAGGTGGGGCGGGACACGCTAGGCCAGGATGTGGATTCTTCGGCGATCGTGAGCACGCCGGGAAAGCGCAGGTGCGTCACCTCATTCAGCCGCTTGAAGAAGTCGATGGCTTCCAGATTTTCTCGCCCGCCGTAGCGGTTCGGGATCCATTCACCGCGCTGGCGTGAATAGTCGAGGTATAGCATCGAAGCGACGGCATCGACCCGCAAGCCGTCGATATGGAACTTGTCGAGCCAGAAAAGCGCATTCGAAATGAGGTAGTTCTGCACTTCATTCCGACCGTAGTTGTAAACCAGCGTACCCCAATCGGGATGGGAGCCTTGCCGCGGATCGGCGTGCTCATAGAGATGCGTGCCGTCGAAATTCGCCAACCCGTGGGCGTCGCGGGGGAAGTGAGCAGGGGTCCAGTCGAGAAAAACGCCGAGCCCAGCTTGGTGGCAACGATCGATGAATTCCATGAAATCCGAGGGCGAGCCGTAACGGCTGGTCGCGGCGAAATAGCCCAGCGTCTGATAACCCCATGAGCCGTCGTAGGGATGCTCCATAACCGGCAACAGCTCGATATGGGTGTAGCCCAGGTCCTTCACATAGGGAATGAGCTGATCCGCGAGTTCGCGGTATGTGAGCCAGCGATTGTTGTCCTCGGGAATCCGCCGCCATGAGCCGAGGTGCACTTCGTAAACTGTGACTGGAGAGTCCAACCAGTTCTTGTGCCCGCGCTGCTGAATCCAGTCCGAGTCGTTCCAGTGATGCGTATCGATTTGCGCGACCACTGATCCGTTGTTTGGCCGCAACTCTGAGGCGAACGCGTAGGGATCGGCCTTCAGCGGCAGAACCACATCGTTGGGGCCCACAATTTCGTATTTGTAAATCGTGCCGGGCCCGAGTTCCGGAATGAATAATTCCCAGATTCCTGAGGACCCACGATAGCGCATGGGATCCACACGGCCATCCCAGCGATTGAAATCGCCGACGATACTCACGCGGCGGGCGCTCGGGGCCCATACTGCGAAGTGAGCACCGGTAACGCCGTCGATTGTCTTAATGTGCGCGCCGAGTTTCTCGTAAGCGTCGTAGTGACGCCCTTCCCCCATCAGGTAGAGATCGAACTCGGTCAGAAGAAATGGAAAGGCGTAGGTGTCGTAGTCTTCGAAGACTTCTCCATAGCCGGTGTGAAACCGGATTCGGTAGCTGGAAGGAGCCGGGGCCAGTTCGCTGGTCCCGGGGAGCACCACCTCGAATAATCCGTCCGGCCGCTGCTTTTGCATGGGAAGAGGCTCCGCGCCATGCCGGATGATCTGGGCTTCCACGGCACGCGGTTGGAAAAACCGCACTGCCCAACGGCGGCCCTCCGGCGATTCGACCGGATGCGGCCCCAGGATGCCGAACGGATCGGCGTTGCGACCGACGAGAAGAGAATCGATTCGCGTGCGTTGTGTATCTACCGGAGTCTTCGGGGAAGACGGATTTTTCTCAGGCACCGCAGCATTCTATCCAAAATGGGGGGAGGGAACCAATGGGGAGAATACTTCGACCAGAGTTGATGGAAGTAATCCGAAGCGGCGGTGGAGGGATTCCGCGCCCGAGTTCGTCCCTTCACCGCCGTTGGAGGCTCTCGCTTTCGCGGAGCCAGTTCGTTCCGTCAGGGGAAGCGAACCTCCGTAGGGTCGCATTCGTATTGGCACGCCGCAAGATGCGAGAGCGTCTGAAATGCAAGTTGTTTGACTGCCAGGAAAGACTTGCAGAAAAAATTGAGTGAGTGGAAAACGACAGTCCCAGGCGTGCCCCGCGCCGCAAGTGGGCCCACCCTTGCATGACGCAAATTCCGGAGCTAGAGTGCGGGGAAGCGAGTTGGTCGGTGCGCGAAAGAAAAACATGGGGCCCGAAGGGAGAGTCACGTGGTGGGACGCTTCTGTCGAATGTGGGTTGGTGTCTTTGTCGTGAGTACCTGGATCTCCGGTGGAGAGATAGCTCCGGCGCAAGACCGGTCGCAGACACGGTCTATGGTTATTTCGCGGTACGGGATCGTAGCCGCGGAATCTCCGCTTGCCGCGCAGGCGGGCGCGCGAATTCTGGAACAAGGCGGTAATGCGGTAGATGCCATAATCGCGACAAATGCGGTGATGGGCGTAGTGTCCCCGATGATGAACGGGATCGGCGGAGACCTGTTCGCCATCGTTTATGACGCCAAGGCGAAGAAATTGTACGGACTGAATGCCAGTGGATGGGCACCGAAAGAATTGACGATCGAACTGCTGCACAAGCAAGGATTGCGGGAGATGCCGCAATCCGGAGTCAATGCCATCACGGTGCCTGGGGTTGTTGACGGCTGGCAGAAATTAGCCGACAAATTTGGCCGCAGGAAACTCGGCGACGATCTCGAAGTCGCAATTGAGCTGGCGAAGAGTGGTTATCCGGTGACGGAATGGGTGTCGGCGTACTGGGCCGCGAATGCGGACTATCTGCGGGGAGACGCCGAGGCGGCAAAGATCTATCTCGTCAACGACCGTACTCCAAAATTCGGAGAGGTGTTTCGGAATCCCGACCTGGCTTGGTCGCTGGGTCAAATCGCCGAACACGGGCGCGATGGGTTTTACAAGGGAGAAATCTCGAAGCGGGTGCTGGAGGCCATTAAACGCCACGGCGGCGTGATGACCACGCAAGACCTCGCCGAGTTCTCTGCAGAGTGGGTTGAGCCGATTTCGACAACCTATCGCGATTGGAGAGTCTACGAACTGCCACCGAACGGACAGGGGCTTGCCGCGTTGATGATGCTGAACATCATGGAGAATTTCCCGTTGGGCCAGAAGGACTACGGATTCGCCAGCACCAAAGCGCTGCATACGATGATCGAGGCAAAAAAACTGGCATACGCGGACTTGGTGAAATATATCGGCGATCCGCGCGGCCAGCAATTGCCCGTCAATGAACTGCTTTCCAAGGAAAGGGCGGCGGACCGCGCGAAGTTGATCGACCCGGAGCACGCGAATTGTGATGTGGCGGCGGGATCGCTGCCGGGTAGGGGAGACACTACATACCTCACCGCGGTGGACAGCGAAGGCAACATGGTCTCGCTGATTCAGAGCAATTACAGCGAGTTCGGATCGGGCATCGTGGCGGAAGGAACCGGTTTCGCGCTCCACAACCGTGGCGCCTTGTTTACGCTGGATCCCGCATCTCCGAATGCGTTGGCTGGGAGGAAACGCCCGCTGCACACGATTATTCCTGCGTTCGCGGAAAAGGGCGAAACGCGAATTGCCTTCGGCATCATGGGCGGATGGAATCAGTCGCAAGCGCATGCGCAGTTCATCGCGAATGTCGTGGATTACAAGATGAACATTCAAGCTGCTGTCGAGGCTCCGCGATTTACAAAGCGCACTTTCTCCGGTTGCGACGTGCAGATGGAGAACCGTATTCCGCAGAGGACCCGCGACGAACTTGCTGCAAAGGGTCACAAAATCCTGGTGATGGGCACATACTCTGCGGCGATGGGCGGCGGGCAGGCAGTGATGCGGGATTTCGCAACAGGTGTGAACTATGGTGGGTCTGACCCGCGCAAGGACGGGGCCGCAGTAGCGGAATTGCCCATGGGCAAGAGTAAATAAACGACTGCTAATCCTGGGCGGTCGCCGGGGTAAGCGGCAAAACAGTTCCTTTCCGGCGCAAAAAAGTAAATGTCCTGCCAACCCGCCTTTCAGCCCTGCGGTATTTCGTCCGTGTAAGTAACTGCAAAAAAAGCAGATAGCCTAAAGTGAAATGGGCTGGAGTTTGCTCTTAAACGATGAAGGTTTGGTGGTCCCCGGATTCGGAGGCATGCGATGCATTGGCCTGGAATTGCTGGCAAGGTACTTCGCTGGCTGAGTGCGGGGGCGTGCTTCCTGGTGGTGGTGGCGGACACCCCAGCCCACGATAAGCAGGTAGCAGGTGAGTATGCGTGTGTTGAAGCGCGCGTCGCGGGAAAATCAGTGCCGTGTAAGGCCGCAACATTGAGCCTGAAATCGGATGGGAAATTCGAAGTGGAGGGCCGGGAGGGGGAGTATCTCGTAAACGGGAATTGGGTGGAGCTAGACGGAATTCTGAAGTCCCGCGCGAAGATCGAGAAAGATCACAAAATTGTATTCCGATTTCACAACAATAAGGGTCTCTGCGAGATCATTTACGAACGCCGAGTGGTGGAATTAGGCAAAACGCAGCTAAGTTGAACAGTTGCCGACAACTCGAATCGATCTCGGACAGGCTCCGCATGTGTGGCCCTACTTCTGGCGAAGATATGTTAGATCGTATTCGACAAACCAATTTGCGCCCTTGTCATAGGTACCCTGGCTGAACTGGCGGACTTTGTCTGGTCCTTGAGGAATAAACTGCAGATGGCGCTTGAGCTTTTTGCCATCGGGCTGGGGCATTTCGTCTGTCCAATAATCCATCACCCCGTCTTTCAACTCACCTTTGAAGTGGATCATTCCCTGCGAATTGTCGACCCAGAACTGTTCCCAGCGTTTGAGGCTGGTGTTGAAAGTGTTGTAGCTCTTGCCCTGGTAGGGCGCGTTGGCGCTTGTCCAATTCTCGAGGATCACACAGTCGTTCAAGATTTTCTCGATTCGACTCGACCCGGCGGTCATCCCGTCTTGTGAGTTGACGACCTTCCATTCTCCGACCCAGAAGTCAAACTGGCGATTTTCGGCAGCGTAGGCGCAAGGGTTCAAATTGCGATTGGCTTGATCGATCAGTTTTGAAAAGCGCGCATCCGAACGAAACGAGGCAAACTCTGGAGCGGACTGGAGGTCGTCGACCTGCGAGAATCCGTTGGTCACAGCTTCTTTCAGCATCGAGAGCGCTTTCTCGTCCTCGTGGAGAGTGGCGAGTGCCAGCGCTGATTGGTATTGCACTAGAAAGTTGGGCGCTCCGGCCGCGGCCGCTTTGTCAAAAGCCTGAAGGGCTTTTTCCGGCTGACCCAGGTTGCGCAGGGAGACCCCCAGACGGAACCACGCCCGACCATTTTGGGGCTTGGCGTCAACGACCTCCTTGTAAAGTGCTGCGGACCTTAGCCAGTCCTTGGCCTCGTAAGCGACATTGGCCACTTCTGCGGTATCGCGGGATTGGGTTGCTCTCGCCGCTGGGGCGGCTGAGAGAAATGCACCCAGCGCAATGAAAACAAAAGAGATGCAGTTAACTCTTCTCACATCCCCTCCCCACGGCGAACGTGAACTTCGAGGCATATGGTGCCGGATTAGACGGCTCGGCGTGCCGACTGTTTCAACGCAGCTCTCGAGAATCGCTGCACCGGCCGAGGACGGCTATTCGGTCCGCTGATGCATGACACGAAAAGTTTCGGGTTTGAAAAAGCGCGCCTCTGGAGCACAATAGTGTACCTTTTGGTGCGCCCGGTCCGTCCAAAGGGTACGTTACCCTAGCCGGGTAACCGGCTGTTCGTGAACGCGATACGCAAGTTTACCCGCATTGACAGCGGAGCATGTGGGAGTTGCGGGGAGAAGCTCGATGTTATTCAAGCACATCAGCAAAGGGCGCAATTGTCCGCAATGCAAAAGCGGGGAAGTGTTTCGTCTGAAACGTACGGGCTTTGCGCTGAAATTTGTGTGCAATGTTACGAATCTGCGGCCTCACTGGTGCTCCAACTGCGACACGTTTTTTCTGGCGCCTCGCCAACCACATGCCGGTCGAGCGAACGAAGAATACAATTTCTCGAACAAGCAGAACGCGAAGCGGCCTAGCCCCCCCGGGCGCGAACATCTGGCGCACTAGTGCGGATCAGACACTTTGTGGGAAGTGGGCTGCGCTAGATCTTCGAACCGCAGGTTCATCAGTTGGTAGAGCTTCCAATCCTTGTAGTCGAAGTGCCACCACTCGCTTTCGTTTACTGCAAAACCCTCGGATTCCATAGCTCGCCGCAGCAGTTCGCGGTGCCAGCGTTGCAGCGAAGTGCCTCCCGGAAACGTGGGAAAAGATCGAGGCGACATTTCGTCATAAAGGCCGGGCATTTCGACGGCCTTGCCGGTGGCGAGGTCGTAGAGCGACAGGTCGACGGCGCAGCCGCGATTGTGTTTCGAGCCCTCCTTGGGATTCGCAACAAATTGATGGTCTTTCGGCGGAGTCGCATCCCAGAAGATTTTCGTGACATACCACGGGCGATAAGCGTCGTGAATCAGAAGGCCATAGCCAAGCGGTTGGAGTTTGTGCAATGCGCGGACGAGCGCTTCCGCCGCGGGTCGCTGCATAAAAGCCCGCGCTTGCGTGTAGACAGGCGTCGAGAGGAAGTTGTTCGATTGGGCGTAGCGGATGTCCAGGTGGATCGACGGATCAAGGGTAGTGAGTTCGACGAGGTCCGCGTGGCGGAAATTGCTTTGTTCGTGCCGTGGCTTGGCAGCCAAGGCTTGGCCGCGCAGTTGATTGACAGGTTTCAGAGGTTTGACGTGGAAGAAGTGAGACGGATCCCATCCGGGGTCGACGCGCGCGAAGCCCTCGTTAAGATAGGAGAACACTTCGGGCTCACCCGGCTCTTCATCCAAGCTGTAGAGCCATATTCTTCCGCCGGATCCGGGCACTCCCAAACTCCCGTTCTCCAGGCTGACTTCCTCTTCTGTGCCAGAGCTGTGCCGAAGATAGAGGCGCTGATTCCGCTCTAATAAAATTACGGTGCTCTTTGGCGGTTGATAGCTGGAGTACTCATAAATACCGAGGTGGCGTTTCCATTCCGCGGGGGTGTCTGGAGGTTTGGGTCCAGGCTCGATCGAGTGGGCGCTTGCACTGGGCGAGCTCGCCCGATGTGTATCGGTAGTCTGTGCGCGGAAGTGAGGAGGAACAGAGAGAACGGCTAAGAGAGCGATCCCGCTCAGAGAGTGGCGGATTCGCAACCTCATGGGCTGAACCAGCGGGAGCCGCGACGTTGCTCTTCGTCGAGTTCGCGAACAATCTGCAGCGTGCGCGCCCGTCGAAATTCACCGACTGCGGTGAGCATCGCGTTGCCAAGAGCGATTGGTGCTGTGTAAGACGCACCGAAGTAAACCGATTCGATGGATGCGAGAAAGAGTTCCTGGCAATGGCGCGCCAGCGGCGAGACGTAAGTGTCGGTAATGCCGATGCAATACGCGCCTTTGGACCGGGCGTCCTGCACTCCCTCAATCGTTTGACGGATCCCGCGGCGAAAACTGACTGCAATAACCAGGTCCTTCTCCGTAAGCGCGCGAACGGTGTGTGTGACCTGACCCGCGGAAGATGCGACAACCACCGGCAGCCCCAGTAGATTCAGGTGATATCCGAGATACTCAGCAAGCACTGCGGCAAGATCCGAGCCAAGCACAGCGATACGCCTCGCCGCATAGAGGCGCTTGGCAATCGGCAGGAATCGCTGCGGATCGAGCGAATTTTTCAGCCCCTGTAGATTCTTCAGGTCTCGGAACAGCGAATTGCGGGAGATGGATTCGGGACCGTCGCCCGTCGCGGTCTGTTGCTGCATCGTGTCGAGCGACGTGGCAAAAGCCAGCGAAAGCTCGTGGAGATGATGCTGGAACTGCCGGTAGCTTTCAAACCCGAGACCATGAACAATCCGAACGATGGTAGCGGGATCGGTATACAGCCGCTTGGCGAGCGCGCGCACGCTCAGCAGGACGTATTCGCGCGGGTGCTCGAGGATGGGGCGAATGATCTCCTGACGCTTCGTGCTGAGCCGCTCGATACGCTCGGGCAAGGTGTCGTTGGGCTTGCTTACGGGGACGGATTTCCGCATAGCAGAATAATCTATATCACTCCCTGACTACGATGCCAGAGGGTTGCAGGTGTGATTCTGCAACTCGGCTCGAAATCGCCGATCGAACTGTGCGCTGTAGGCGCGCCGGAATAAGCTGAGCGGAGTACGTAACGACCTCAACGCCGCCGCGACGGTCAACGAAACTCTGTTGCGAACGTTACTTCTTGGCAGTAGCCGCGGCTTCGTTTACGCCGGGCGCAACGATAGGGTTGAGGAACGGCATCATGGCGCGAAGCTTCGGACCCATTTGTTCGATTTGCGCGGTCTGTTCCGCCTTGCGCTTGGCGAGGAAGTTCGGGCAGCCCTTTTCGTTTTCCTCGATCCAGGCCTTTGCGAAGCTGCCGTCGCGGATTTCCGCAAGCAGCTTTTTCATGGCTTCGCGGGTCTGCTCGGTGACAATGCGCGGGCCAGCGTGATAATCGCCGTGCTCTGCGGTATCGCTCACCGAATAGCGCATGTAGCTTAGGCCGCCGCGGTAAATGAGGTCTACGATGAGCTTCAGTTCGTGCAAGCACTCAAAGTATGCGACCTCCGGTTGGTATCCGGCGTTCACCAGCGTTTCGAACCCGGCCTTGATGAGTGCGCTGACTCCACCGCAAAGGACCGCTTGCTCGCCGAACAAATCCGTTTCCGTTTCTTCCGTGAAGGTGGTTTCCAGGACGCCGGCGCGCGTGGTGCCGAGGCCTTTGGCATAAGAGAGCGCGAACGCCTTCGCCTTTCCGGAAGCATCCTGGTGGACGGCCAAGAGCGCCGGGGTGCCGCCACCTTCCGTGAACACCTCGCGCACCCGATGGCCAGGGGCCTTGGGAGCGATCATGCTGACGTCAACGTTCTTCGGCGGGGTGATCGCTCCAAAACGAATATTGAAGCCGTGCGCGAACATCAGGGTCTTGCCGGTCGTGAGGTTGGGCTCGATGGCTTCCTTGTAGAGCTTTGGCTGACGAGTGTCCGGCGCGAGGATCATGATGACATCGGCCCAGGCGGCGGCTTCTGCCGGTGTCTTGACCGTAACACCGTCCTGTTGGGCTTTTGCGCGAGAAGCGCTGCTTTCGGGAAGACCGACCACCACGGATACGCCGGAGTCACGAAGGTTCAAAGCGTGAGCGTGCCCCTGAGAGCCGTAGCCGATAATCGCGACCTTTTTGCCTTGCACGAGAGACAGGTCCGCGTCCTTGTCGTAGTAGAGATTAGCCATTGCTGTTCCTTTCGTAAGCCGCGTCGCGGCCAGAAAATCCTTATCGCTTGAATCGTTCTTTGTCGGGGGCCGGCATGGCTGGACCCAATCAGCAACCAGCAAAATGTGAGGTCATTCGGAGGATGCCGGCGCGTCTGTTGTTGTTGATTTGTTTGACGCTTCCGCTGGCGGGCGCAGCAAGTCCCCTCCCCGAGTCATGGCGATGCGTCCGGTGCGCGCCATTTCCAGAACCCCGAAGGGGCGAAGCACCTCAAGTAACCCGTCGATTTTGTCGACGGTGCCCGAAACCTCAACGATAAGCGATTCAGGGGCCACATCCACGACGCGCCCCCGGAAGACCTTGATCAGTTCCATGAGATGAGGCCGATTCTGCTGGTCGGCGGCGACTTTGATGAGAGCGAGGTCGCGCTCGAGCATAGGTCGGGCAGTGATATTTTCGGCGAGCAAAACATCGACAAGCTTTTCCAGGCTGGCTTCGAGGCGAAGCGCGCCTTTCTCGTCCGTGTGCGCACAGATGGTCATGCGCGCGATTTCTTCGTTCTCCGTCGGCCCGACAGTCAGCGAGTCGATGTTGATCGCGAGCCTCCGGGTGAGGGACGCGACGCGATTCAGCACCCCAGGTTTGTTTTCAACGTAAGCGACGATCGTTTGCATAAGTCCCTCAGAATTTTACGGCCTTAAACACAACCTCGGTTCAGCACAGGCTAAAGCCTATGCCACTTAATTATGGCTCCGACGCGGTTTCCACCAACGGGTTCGGCCGGCGAATCATGTCGTGGAGCGCCGCGCCCGCCGGAACCATGGGATAAACCGAATCTTCCTGCTCTACTCGAAAATCCAACAAAACCGCTTGGTCGCTGCTGCGCGCCGACTCAATCATCGGTACCACTTCTTTGCGCCCTGTGACGCGTTCGCCGCGAATTCCGTATGCATTCGCAAGAGCCGCAAAGTCCGGCGCGACCAGCGGCGTGGCCACGTACCGTTTGTCGTAGAAGAACTCCTGCCACTGCCGCACCATCCCCAAGTAGCCGTTGTTGATGATCGCAATGTTGATCTTGATCTTTTCCTGAACGATGGTGGCGAGTTCGCAAGAAGTCATCTGAAACCCCCCGTCGCCTACCACGACCCAGACTTCCGCATCCGGGCGGGCAAACTTCGCGCCGATCGCGGCAGGCAGCGCAAAACCCATGGTACCGAGGCCGCCCGAGGTGACCAGGGTCCGCGGCGAATTGTGGTGGTAATACTGCGCTTCCCACATCTGGTGCTGCCCCACATCAGTAACTACGATCGCGCCACCCTTCGTGACCTTCCAGAGGTCGTTGATCACGTGTGCAGCGTAGAGATGG